>NZ_JBHLYW010000007.1:340992-822836 GCF_042431625.1 Flavobacterium procerum
CGTGCACGTATAGTTTTTAAAATTGATTTAGATAGCGTTCACGAGCGAGACGCTCGCGCTAGCGGGGGATCCACAAAAGCCTTTTCCCACAGCTAGCGCGAGCGTCTCGCTCGTGCACGTATAGTTTTTAAAATTGATTTAGATAGTGTTCACGAGCGAGACGCTCGCGCTAGCGGGGTTAATTTGTAAACAAACACGACACTAAGTAGAAACATCTAAAACTTAGCAAGGAAACCACCAATGCATATAATATAATTTTCCGTTTTTAATAAATACTTTGACATGTCCATCAGAGATATTATTTTCGTCTTCTCTTAACTGAATTACTTGTAAAGTTCCTTCGCCGTAAACATCTAAGTTCCCCATGTTTTTAATCGCATTTGGAAAGAGTTTTTGAAGAACCGCTATGGTTGAATTGCCGTCTAGTTTTTTTCCTTTAAATAAAATAAAATTGTTTTTTGTGAATCTGAATTCATCAACAGCAACTTTGTCTTCTGTGTTTTCAAATCGCGAACCGTCTTTATAAAGATATTTGTCTTCAAGATTTTTACTGCCGTCTTCGTTTTCAAAAATATAGGAGCAAGGTTCTTCTTCAGACATTAATTTAATACTGTCGGTTTTTCCCAAGGCATTTTCAAATTCTTTTAGAGTGAAATATCTTTTTAGTTTTCCATTAAAAAGAATATCCTCTTCTTTCATGACTTCGTTTTTCGAATCTTTTACAACGATGCTGTCCGATTTAGGTTGATTTTCAGAAATTGTTTCCGTTTCTTTTGGCTGATCCGATTTTTCAACGGTTTTGGTAGTGTTGTTGTGGCAGGAAAAGGAGCATACAATAATAGATAAAAGGATTAATTTTTTCATTCGTTTGAGCTTTTATATTGATCTGCTTGTCTTGATAATACAGCGTAACCATTTGGATACGGATTTCCTAAAAAATAGATTCTGTTGGGTGTATTCATGTCTTTTGGTTTTCTACGACTAAAGATAGAAACAAAACGGATTCTTACAAATTTTTGTGGAATTGCAATTGCGTTTTCTTGTTTAAGATTTGTAACCGATAGCGCGGATTTTTACTTTGTGTCCCACGCTAGCGCCAGCCGTGGGCAAACATAGCCCGTGGTTTCAACCACGGGAACGCAATGGGTATCATCATACCGTTTCCTGCGGTTGAAACCGCAGGCTATATTTTATTGCGTTAGCAATGTTCCCCGCTAGCGGATAAACCAGAACGTTTTTACATTTATATTACTTCCAAAACGTCCATTCAGTACCATTGTAAACGCAGAGCAGTTTTTTTACTGTATCATAACAAATTGTTCCTGCCATTGGTTTTATAATGTTTAAGTGAGGCGAGGCGACTTTAGGCAGGATCAACGCTTTGTTGGAAGACTCCAAAACCAATACACCGTCTACAGCGCTGCTTTGCGCTCCTATTACCGTTCCTTTTGCATTGGTTTCGGGTACTGAGGTTTGGATAGACAAATCTACCGCACCTGTCTTGGTTGACAAATCTACCCAGCTCGTTTCATTATAATACATTACCTTTTTTAAGTTCGCATTATAAATCATGACGCCTCCTGCCAAAGCCGTTCCTGTTGGCAATGATGTAACCCACGGCAATACGATGCCCGCTTTGCCGCCTGCATTAAAGTCCAGAATTCCTGAACCTCCTGGCGGTGTGTTTTTGCCAATGCTCGATTGGGCATTTGCCCACGGCATCGCAAAAATGGCTAAAATCATAAATAGTATATTTTTCATACGTTTTTTTTGTTTTAAAAATTTGGTATTAAGCGTTAGACCTAATGGGTGGAAATGAATTAGTTGTTTTTATATCACATAACCCTTAACGCATAACTCATAACACATAACCCATAACTCATAACTTTTACCCCCCCCCTAATCTGGACAAGATTGTACTAAAACACGCCATACAGTACCATTATACATTTTGAGCACTTTAGCGACTGTATCGTACACCAGCATTCCTTCTACAGGAGTGGTGATAGCAGTTTCTGGTGAGGCAATTCTAGTGAGTACAAATCCTTTTGTGCTAGATTCGAGTATAAGGCTTCCGGCTCTTGGGTCTGACATATTGCGCGGTACAGCAACTCTATCGAGTGAAGAAATTATAGTTTTTATAGGTTCTGTCGTGCCTGCTGTAACACCTGTTTTGAAACAGCAGGTCGCATCATTACTTATAGTAATTGAAGCCGTAGAAGAAGCACAACCATAATCTGCCGCATAATAACTTACAGTGTATTTTCCTGTAGCCGTGACATTTGTCGGATCTGGCACAATGACTCCCGATGCATTTTTCCATTGCAGTATTGTTTCTGCTGGGGGCGTAGAGGTTACAAAGTTATTTAAATTAAATGTTGCTCCCGTGCATATTTTTGCCGTAGTACCCGTCAAAATTGGTGCTGTATCCCCAGCAGGACATGCATACACTAACATATTACTACTAGTAAAAGTACCAGGTGTCGAACCAAAATTCATTGATATACCAATACCATTGTCTATATTATTAGTTGGGTCAATTGTATTATTAAAAGCCATCCACGGATTTGGAGTTGTGCTGCCCAAATCACTACTTAGAGGTAAGGTTCTGGCAGAATAATAACCTGACCATGGTACACCATCAAGATAATGAAAGGCCTCATACTGTGAAGATATAGTTGCACCCACAGTAAAATATGGCGCAGTTCCTGCTACAAATCCTGGACAACGATCAGGCATAGAAGGGTCATAAGCATGGGCAAGGCGTACATTTTCGGTATTACTGTCAGGTATAGTTACTTTATAATCGATACGAAATTTTGAATCTGGATAAATATAGGTATAGGTAACTTCAAGTATATAATTCATGCCGTTTTTTACAGCCAATAATTTTATGACATTAGTATACGTATTGCCATTTTGAATATCAGATTGCTTTGTATTACTGATAATATTTAATCTTTGATCGAGAGTATTAGGATACAATTCTCCTCCCGCAAAAGTCGTACTTCCTACAGAAAGTACTAAACCATGAATTGTACCTGGTGTAAGATAAGGATCCGATGTACCTGTTGGGAGAATATCACCAGCATAGTAGACCTGACCTACATTTTTTCTATAAACCTGCATATTTCCTGCTCCGGTTAATATAATTTTCAATCCATCAGAACCATTTGTTAACACACCGCCATTTGGGTTTATCACTGTCCGCCCATAATAAAAGGTCCCTGCTGAATTGAGTTTAAAGCGATAAAGCTGTCCGCTTGCCGGGCGATCTATAATGGGAAGAACCAATGCTTCAGATTTTCCTGGATTTGATCCTGAGTCTGTAAGCCAAAGTTGCTTATAAATACGATTATAATTAAAATAAAGGCCAATAGCCGCCTCATAACCTGCTGATTTCACAACAGCATTGGCTTCCTGATTATAGACATATTCAATAGTATTGGTTCCTTCGTAAAGCTTTACTTGAAAACTGATTACAGCTGCTGTGGCTGTATAATCCCATTTCCAATTTTTCCATTCGGCAGTTAATACTCGATTAGGAGCTGTGCCGGTAGTCTTGTATGAAAAAGATCCTGTCGTTGCACCATTAAGGTCTGCCCATAAAGGAGCTAAAAGAGCTCTACCACTATTTACTGCTGCAAGCGCAGTTGCACTAGCAGTTGAATATGTGGTGCTTATAGAGCCGCCTAGAGTGATGTAACCATTTGAACTCGCATAAAAAGTGCTGTAATTTGCAGTTCCGATAGTAAAGTTAAAACCTATAGGCAATGAACCTTTTCCTGCATTATCTGCATTCACTGCACTTACCGCTGTACCTCCTGTTAAGGGTACAAATGTGCTGCTTTCAGCTTCATGTGTATAATACCAGAGAGGATCGTATTGTGTTGCTTGAGCTTCCTGCGCCTGTATTTTTGCAGGAAACCAAAATAGCATAACCAATAAAAGAGCGAAACAAAACCCTGTTTTTCCGGTTTTATTAAAATTTTGTATCATCTAAAAAATATTTGAAATAATTTATTCGGCTAAAAACTAGGGTTTTGCCTATTGTGCTAAGAGTTGCTTTACCAGTTTTTCAAGAGTTTCAACGCGGCTGTTCATCTCGCTGATCGTTTTTTGGTCGGCTTCGATTTGTTTGTTCTGCTCTATAAGGTGCAGGTACAATTCTTCGATTTTCTCCAAAGACTGAATCGACAGCTCGTTCATATTAAAAATGTATTGCCCTTTTTCGTTTCTTGCTAAATCTTTAATTCCTGTTACTCCAGGAAGATGTTTGTTTTGGAGAATAAACTGTTCAACTTCGGTCAAGGTCTTAAATTTGTATGCCGCCTTAATGTTAGATTGACCGTCTAAATAATCTTCAAAAACATAATCAGCATAATAGGAAGACGGAAGAATAATAGTGCCGTTTACGGCCAGTTTTACATTGGCGTCTACCGTGCCCAGCATATTGTTGGTACCAATGCCCACCTGACCCATCTGAAAGATATTATCGGTATTAGAGCCTGCTTTTGTGGTGGTCGATTTAATCTGCCAAGGCTCCAACTGCAAGGTCGATGCGGCTACCTTTTTTAAAATGCCGCTGGCATCTGTCACTAAAATATCATCTGCAGCAGCTCCTGTGCTTAAACCAGTAAAAGCCAGTGTATTTGTTGAAGAAGTCGTCAATTGTGCAGGACCGCTCAAAGTGCCTCCTAATTCTATAGAACCGTTATTGGCTGTTAATCCGTTGCCGATATTGGGGTTTATGGTCACTTTTTCTCCAAATTGGGTTACGACTGTTTTGGTTTGTGCCATGATAATCCCACTCTGAATTACCAATAGCATAAGTGTAATTTTCTTCATTTTACATGAATTTTTAAAAATTAATAATTGTACTAGTGTGGTATTTTTTTGAGGAGGAAATTTGTTTTCTGGGGCGTTGGGCTTGTAAGTGCTGTGTTTAAAAAATAATCAAGCTTATTAAGGATCAAAAGTGAGACTTAATAACGCAACGATTTATTATTTTGTCCCAATTCTGGTACAGGAAATAGCTAATTGTAAGGCGTAAAGGCTATAAATAATTTATAGTTTTTGAGACTCGATGAGAATTGTTTTTTTGACTTGATCGGTCAGTTTTTCGTATTCTGTCTTCATTCTGTCGGGAATCATACCGGTGCGGTCGCCGCGTATGGCTTTTCGGATATAATCAAAAGAAAAACCGTATTTTTCTTTTATCATAACTAATATCTCTTTGTTATAGTTTTGTTTTGCTTTCATTTTGCATAAACGATTTGTGTTTGTTTTCTAGAAAAGTGTGGAGCGTTTTATTCTGCTTGATTTTTTGGCTGTAATTCTCCTATTTATATGGTTTGGGCATTGCCAAACAGCAACAGGTATTTGTGACCAGCGCTTTAGTATTGCTGATCCAATTAGCTGTTTTAACACCCGAAGTGGTATTGGTGTTAATTTTTAATGGATTTTTGTCTTGGAAAGATTAATTTTACAAATCAGTTGCAAAGCAAGTAAAAGATTACAGGGTGCAGAACTAAACGGACTTGTATCGTACCAATTAATTTTGTTTTTTACCAATGGTCTTTTTGCATTACGAAATTTAAATATCTTTGATCAATGAGTACAACAGCAAAAACAAGACATATCGGACGTAATATCAATCGTATTAGAGAGCTCAAAGGCATAAAACAAGAGGCCTTGGCACTTGCTATTGGCGTAAGTCAGCAAACCATTTCTAACTTGGAAGCCAGCGAAAACATCGACGAGGAAAAACTCCTTGAAATCGCCAAAGCACTTGAAGTAAGCGTAGAAGCTATCAAAAATTTTTCGGAAGAAAATGTGATCAATTACTTTAATACTTTTAATGATTCTGATAATAATTTTAATAATTATAATGCCTGTACTTTTAATCCTATGGATAAAGTTGTTGAGCTGTACGAACGTTTGATCGCGGCAGAGAAGGAGAAGATTGCTTATTTGGAGAAGTTGTTGGGAGGGAAGTAGAGGTTTTATTTATGATATAATAATGGAAAATGCGCAAAAAGGGTTTTTTGCGCATTTTTTTGTTTTGATTAGCCTGTTGCTGGCGCGAGCGTCTCGATTGTGTACGTGTAGTTTTTAAAAATTGATTTAGATTGTGTTCGTGAGTGGGACGCTCGCTACAGTGGGGTAGAGCGGGTACTTCAATTACCTTTTTGGTACTATTTCGGATAATTTTACGATTCTATACCCTTTTCCGTCATAAAATGATTGAGATATCACAAAGTAAATTTGACCATCTTTATTTTTGAAATATGTTTCTACTCTTAAACCTTTCATATTGTCATATTCAATAACCAAATGTTTAAACTCAGAAAATGTTATAGAACTCCAGTCAATATTAAAAGATTTACCAGTTTCTTTAATATCATTAAAATCTCTTATTGAAGTATCTGTAAACGCTTCCTCTGATACAGATTCGAATTTGCTTTTTACAATTTCACCAAGTTTAGCATTTGGGTTATTGGCCAAATCTTTAAACTCCTGATAGGTCATTACTTCTTGCAGGAATTCTTCGTTAGTTTTTTTATCAATATTTTTAAGAACTTCGAATGTGTGGGCAGCCACTTTTTCGGGAGTTTCAAATGATTTGTCTACTTTTTTGCAGGATAAAAATGTTAAGAATGCAAAGAAAAATAAGGTTTTTATGATTTTCATTTTGGGTTGTTTTTGTTTGATTTTTTTTCAGTATGATAAATATATAATAAAAGCTGTATAAATTATACAGCTTTTATCATAGTATTTCTATTGTGTCTTATTGTTGCGGGCACGGATTGATACTAATCTAACAGGAATTTAGTAAACTGATTTTTCTTTTCTTTTAAATCCTTTATTATTGTATCTTTCATTCTTTTCGGCAATTTTTGTGTACGAATTTTCAAATCCGAAATAAGGTCAAGATATAATTCTTCATTCGGAGAATCTGGCTTTGAACGGCGATGTAAGTAATCTGTTAATTTAAATAATAAATAGTTCTGGGTTGGAACCGTAGAAGCAGATTTTACGAATTTTCGTAAATAAACATTAAAATTCTCTCCCTGTATGTCTGAATAAAGAGCTATTGATAGAAATTTTTCTATTTCAGTACAGTCTTTTGAATATTTAATACCATCACTAATAATTTTTTCTAAAATTACAGTACCAAGTTTTTGTGTGCCTAAATGTGTATAAATAGAATATTGAATATGATATGGCATATTTTTTAGAATTGATTCTAAAGATACATTTTGAGAAATTGATGGAGGAAGTTTTTCATTTTCCTGTATGTATCTGATAACAACTTGGGTATATAGAATAGAATATGTTAGGTTGTGCTTTATTATGTCTCTGTACGCTCTTTTTTTTAAATCAAGATCTTCTAATCCTTCAGAATTTCTTAATACGTTGCACATTATTAGCATCATTCTGTCAAAGTCTATATGTTTTTTTCCCTTAACTTCTTGTTTTTGATTAGATATTTTATCCAACTGCTCATCATATTGCTTTTCAATTTGTTCGTCTGTAGGTCTACTATCCTTAATTTTTGCAATTTCGATATTTCGAGCTATTGGTTCGTCGCTAATTTTTTGTCCTCCCTTTTCTATCTTAATATCAAAATAGTCATCTGGAGACAAATTTTTTAAAATAAAATTCATTGGATCAAAAAGCTTTTTAAACCTTTCATATATTGTTATAAAGGTTTCTCTGTCACTACGAACTAATCCTGTATAATAATCAATTTCTTTAGGATAGTTAAAGTATCTGCACTCATCTAAAATAAATTCTTTAAACATTGGATTGTCTTGCATTCTTCTTGCAGTAAAAAAATGCCTAAAACATACATGAGAAAATTTTACTTCATTGGCATTATTTTTAGTGAAAATTTTTCTTTCAAATAAGTAATTAATTACAATATTTACATCAAAATTAAATCCAACTTTATTTTTTAAATAATCCTCAATTGTTTTATAGAATTCAGTGTATGATAGATAATAAGTGTTATCTTCTTTTTCTATTATTTTTTCAGCTATCATTGAAATTAACTGAACCTTATTTTTAAAATCAAAACTACTTCTATAAATATTGTCAGTACTAAGTTTTTCTAAAATTAATTCGATATATATTTCCATCAAAACGGCCTGATTAATTGGCTTTGTATGACTTTCCAGACTCCATAAATAAAGATGTACTGACAATGCATTGTTAGGAAGATGATATGAGGAAAAAGTGTTAACTAATTTTTCGAGATTTTCTTCATTTTTTAGGACATCATCTGATGGCAACCATTGAGTCATTATTTGCTTTATCTCTTTTGTTTTCATTCCTCTTATATATTGATACGAAAAAGGAATTTTACAATGAGTAAATATTTCTGTTGGAAGCATTTCTAAGTTATCATGTGTATAACTAGTAATAATCCTATTTTTTGGATAATCGCTGTGAAATACATTAAGACGATTTATCTGAACTCCCAAGTTTTTTGACTCATGACAATTTAAATTATCTAGCAAAAGTACGAATTTCCCTTTTTCTAATAATATTTTTACTTTATCGGTGCTTAATCTTGTATATTCTTTGATTAATGTAATAAATTCTTTGTTTTTAATTTCATTGAAATCTATGAATACAGGAACCAGAGTATAAATATCAAATTCATCCACAAATTCGACAACTAATCTATATAATAAACTTGTTTTTCCTATCTCTTGTGGTCCCAAAAATATCATGTTTTCATGTGAGTTTAGGATATCGTTAAAATTAGTATTTGTTTGATTTTCATCGTAAAAACTTTTTCCATTATCGATTGGAGGAAAAATAAAAGCAGTTTTAACAGATAATTGAACATCTTGATTTTTTCCTTTAATAAAATGTAAATCCATGTCGGAGTAATGATCCTCTTTAATGTTTTCTATTGCATCTCGATAAATAGTTAATTCATCTTCAGACTCCGTTTGAGGTCTTAGAAATTTTTTTATTCCTTTCTCCACTACGTCTGTATTGTCTACAAATTTTTGCTGAGCATGATTATATTTTAAATAATGACAAGTTATAGAATCATTGTAATCAACTAATGTAAATCCGTTCTGAAACAGAGTTTTGTCACTTCGAATTTGATTTAATCCTGACGGTGAAACATTGTGAAAACATGACCCAGTAAAGCCAGTATGCATACTTGACATATGTTCATGAACATGACCTGAAAAGACAATGTCAAAATTTTTGTTGATATGTGAATGAATTGTTTGTTTTTCTACTTGCGATAACCAATCCAATTGGTGATGAACAATTGCAATTTTTAAATGACAATCCTTGATAAATTTAAAATTATTATTAACCTGATTTTCACCTATAAAAAGGTTGCCAAAATCATTATCATCATAACATCTCCATGAAGAGTTTAGAGAACTTATACCAACACTTTTTCCTGCTATGTTTTTAAAACGTAAGGAAAACTGAAATAGTGAATGTAATTTTTCATCTGCTACACTTTCATATAATGAAAATTCAAAATTTTTATATTCTTTAATTCTTTCTATGTGACGATAAGTTCCAGATTTTTCCGCCTTATCCATAAAATCTATAACTTCCTGTGCATTAGTGAGTGTGGATTTTAAACCGTTTTCGTCAATTTTACCATCGGCAAATCGATTTATATCATGATTTCCAGGAGTTATTATAAATCTTGAAATTTCTAATTGTAATAATTCTAATATTGGTAATATAACGTTTATCTTAAATTCTTCAAATCCTTTTGTTGCACCTTTGAAGTCTTTCCCTCCTTTATCAATAAGATCGCCAGTGAATACTATAAAATCGATTGGACGTATTTCATTTAACTCTTTTAATTTCTCGAGTAGAGCATCTTTATAAAAATTATTCCAATCTTTTAATGTTCTTGTATCTAAATGGAAGTCGGTAAGATGTAAAATTCTAATCATAATTTAAGCTTTGATTTCGGTGTGAGTTATTGGTATTAAGGCTTTTGTTTTTGATGAAAAACATGAATGTTGAAATAAATTAAAAAAGGCAAGTAGGTATTAGATTTTGTTTGTAAAACAGAACAAACATCGTGCATAATCTAAATCTATCGCTAAGTAAAAACCTCTGATTATTTGAGAAATAGAAAAATTATTTAATTTGTTTTAGCATAGTGAGCAATTCAGGAATTTTGCTTACCTGCGATTCTGTCCAGAAATAATGCCTATTATCTGTTACGCCATTATCTTTTAAATAAATAGAAATTCTTCGAGTACTATTTTGAATCTGAAAACGAAATACAATTTCTCTTGAATTAAAAATATATGTGGTTGATTGATTTTTTTCTGTTTTGTTTTTAAGATTTGGAACAACATATTGTTCAATAAAAATTATGAATTCTTCAACCTCATTCAAATCAATCCACGAAGACTTAAAATAATTATCGGTTAATGCCATGTCCATCTGCAATGATTTTATTGTGTTGTTTGACTTCAAATTGATTATCTCAATAGGAAAAAACATTACAACTTCATTAAGACCGGATGTAAACTCCGCTTTTTTATTCCAATCCCTATTTATTTGGGTGATTTCTGCATTCTCAATAAATTGGCGGGCGTCAGAATTGATTTTCGCTCCTCCTTGACAAAAACCTATCGAAACAATCGCAAAGAAAGATAATGTGATTATGAGTTTATTGACTTTCATATGACAGTATTTTTTATCGTTAAAACAAACATCGTATTTAATTTAAATTTCTCACCACGTAAAAACCCCTGATTTTAAATTTCAGTCCCCTTTTTTGAATACTTGAATATCTGTAGAGTTATCATCAAAAGTTTGAATAATCCGTATTTTGTCTCCTTTTTCTTCAAAAGTTATTTTTTCATCATATTTTGAATTTCGCCATCTTCCATCAAAATTTGCCCACATAATTTTGTTTCCGCTAAACTTTATTTTATAATCAAATTTCTGATTGTCAGATTTCCTGATGTAAGACACAAAATATAAGTTATCTTTTTTTCTTACTTTGATTGTTTTTGATGGTTGCCCCATAATAGTAGCCATGGTATATCGTGCGATATCTTCGTAAGTGAAATTTCTTAAAACTATTTGTTGTTCTTCAATTTTTGAAACATGAATTTCTATTGCTAAATTGGTTTCATTTTGCTCTTTCTGACTAAAACTCAAAATCATAAAAAGAATTGGGAAATATAAAGGTAATTTCATGGTGATTTATTTTTCGATAAAAGTAAAACCTTCACCTTCAATCCTATTACGGAAAACCATAATCGCTATTTTAAAATACAAAACCCTAGCCCTGATAGAAGTGGAAATCCTTTTGTGCCGGGGTTCGGCACAAAAGATTGAAACGGATAGCAGGAATTTGCTCCTAAAAACTCCGCTACCGCACGAATCCTTTCGCGTGGTAAGTTTCTACGTTATTTAATTTTTACTCATTTTGATATACTACACCTTTTAAGAATTAGAATTTCATCAGTATATCGCCACACGAAAGGATTCGTGCGGGAGCGGGGGTGATTACAAATCCGAACTATTGAAGCTGGGCGTAAAATATTTACAATTAATACGGTCTATACATCTTTTTTCCTGCATACCATTCAACTAATATATCAAAATAATGATTATCTGATAGATAATTCACAAACATATCATACGATTTATCTTTTTCACTGTAGTACAATCGAACTTTATGATTATCAATCATAAAAATAGTAGGATACTCTTTTGTACTTGTTTTAACTTGAAATACTGGTTTTATAGGAATCTGTATACTGTCATAATATCTTATAATTTTTTCTTCAGTTGAAAGATCAGCAATTTCTTTTTTTGGATAATCACGAGAAAATACCCGTATATCCTTAAAAAGCAAAGAATCATTTCTGAAGAGATAGGTTATAATCCTATCATTTAGATCTTTTTGCCTATATTCAAATCTTTTTTTTCGCTCAATTGAATCCATTTCTCGCATGTTTAAAAATTGAAGAGGATGTATTCTTCCATTATTATCTATTTCAGGTTTTACGTTCGAATACAATTCATATTCTACAAAAGATGCCACAGTATCCTTAATACCATCTTTATCTTCTATTTTATAAGTATATGAATATTTATAAAAACCATTATCAATCAATTCCTGTTGCGTTATTGGTTTGATTAAATAATGATTGATTTTGTCTGTTTTGGTACAAGAAAAAAATGCTGTTGCGATTAGCAATGTGGTTATAATTTTCATTTTTTTATTCGATTTTTACTCCATAATCTTTCACTATAAGCCTTAAAAGATCTTCTTCGGGATTAGTAATTAATGGCCCGTCTTTTCTTTGCTCAGACACATATCCATTGTAATTCTTCTTTTCATAAGCTTGAAAAAAAGTCTGATTATCAAGATAGACAGGGCCATTTATAGGGTAAGTATATTCTGCAAGACTAAACCGTGGCTCTATGGATATAGCCAATGCCAAAAATTTAATTGAATAATCAGCAATTTTTATTGCTTGCAAGTTTACAAATCCTACTAGACTGACGGCTATACCAAGTAAATTAAGCTTCTTGTTTAGCTCATCGCGATTTGAAGTTACTTTCAGATGAGTATAGTTTACATCAAGGCGACGATTGCAAATTGAAGCCTGAACAATATAGGTATGAAATGAATTTAGATTGTATTCCTTCCCGTTTCTGAATTTAATCTTTTTATTTTTTATAACATGATTATGTAATTCTTTGCCATCCACACAAAGTTCTACTTCCTTCTTTGTTTTAAATGATGAATCAAAAACATAACAAGGGTCAGGTTTATAATTGATATATTTTAGTTTAAATGTGGTAAGTACTTTTTCGCCTTTTATTATTTTGCCTTTATTGTCCATATAAATAGTCAAAGCACTCAAATAACATTTTCTCGGAACAGTATTTAGATATTCATCCTTTTCTACAGGATCACTAAAACATTCATTTAACTCCAATGATGTAAGTGCTGTAACACAATGCTTAAATTATTAATATCCATATCAATACTTTGTGCATAATATGCATTCCTTTGGCTTCTGTACTGTGATTCTTCCCAAGGCTCTGGTATTCTTTCCGGTTCATAATCTCCAAGACTAATTGATGTTCCCATTTTTTATAATTTTTTGTATACTGTTTAATTCTATATTTCCATATGTAGCAACTAACTTTATAGTCTCACTAGTTTTATCTATTTCTTTTGCCAAAACAACATGCCTCTTGTTTATTTTTAGAATGCTATTTTTGGCGTTTTTTATAATAGCCATAATTTGAAAATTTAGTTGAAATTGCTATTTTCTCCACTATTGGCATGAATCGTTTTTGAAGCTTTCAATACCATATCGCCTTTTGTAGCACTTATATTTATTTTCTCTGCAGTTTCGATACTTTCAGCAGAATTAATAGTTATTTTTTCGTCTATAAGTTCAATTTTTTCATCACCTTTTTCGAAAAGATTACCTTCTGCACTTATCGTAATGTTATTGCCTGCAATTTGTGTCATATCTCGATTAACTTTACTATCGATATCAGTCCCAGCTTTTAGCGTAATACTTTCACTATCCTCAAAAACAATATTTTTAGCCCGTATGGTTACAGTCTCTGGCGATGTTGCATTTATGTTTTTGTTCTCTTCATCCAGATGAATCTCATTCCTATTCGGGAAAATATACCAATTAGAATTTTCTCTTTTATATCATTCTAACTCAGTATTTTTCCAAATCAACAAGCTCTTATTCTATTCAAGGAACTTATAAAGTGAGTTTTCATTGTAAAAATCCCAAACAAGCTGGTCCTCATTTCCTGTTTTTTCTTTTAAATAATAAGTCACCATTTCATCTATATCTGATAAATAAAAGTAGGATTCATAATTATTTATTATAAATCTCACACGTAAGCCAATACTATCATAATGATTTCTAAGTCTTTCAAGGGGAACTTCTCTATAATTAATTTTTAGATCACTATAATATTTTTTAATATCCTCCTTAGTTTTAAAAAGTTCTTTTGGTGCGTTTATATTTTTAGGATTAGTCATTATGCTTTTATAAAATAATTTTTTGTTTCTAAAAAAGTAGGTGATAATTTTTCCTTTAATATCGTTTTCTGGAGTATCCTTAAATATAGTGATAGGTCCTTTAGGAATTCCATTAACTTTTCTTGGCCTAACATTAGAAAAAACATCAATTGTAACTTGATTGAATTTAGAGGCAACTGTGGGCTCAGATGATAAATTATAATCTTTTTCATCATCAATTATTCCCTCATATACTATTCTTTGATATTTGTAAAAGCCATTATCGAGCAATTCTAGTTCGCTTAAATTTTGATTTATGTAATGATTGATTCTGTCATTTTTCGTACAAGAAACAACTGAAACCAATAATATTAATAGTATTTTTTTCATTATTTAATCTTTTTTTTATATTCTATTACTGGTTCGATACCTTTTAAAATATCTTCTTCTCTTGGTTCTTGTATACCATCTTTCTTCTGGTAAAATTCACCATCTTGTCCTTGGACTGCTAAATAATCTTGATGATAGGATTTTTTACCTATTTGATATATGTCATACATTGGAAAAGCTTTATCCAATGTATTAATTTCAGGCTCCAGACCTAATAAAAAACAAAATACTGAAACAACTTCTTTAGCTACGATAGCTACTCCAGCAGTTTCGGAAAAAGGTATAAAACCTACTAAACCACCTGCTATACCAATTCTAGCTAATATTTTTTCAATTTTTGATTTATCTTCTGATATTATTATACGTGTATAATTTTGATCTAGTGTTCTATTAATTATCATTGCTTCTTTAATATAGTTAAGAAAAGAGTTTAAAATATGTTCCTTTCCATTTCTAAATCTTACTCTTCCTTTTTCAACTATAAGACGATGTAACTCTGGACCATCTATTAAAATCTCTTTTTCTCTTTTTACACCAAAACTTCTATCTAGTTCTTCTATACCTTTTGCATCTGCAATAGTCCTATACGTTGTCACTACACGATCACCACCAATTACTTCTCCAATATTATTTATGTAGATATTAAGAGCACTTGCATACACATCCTTATCCTGTTGATTGGGATAACCTTTGAATTTTTCATCTCCATATCCAGAATACTTTTTTAAACTTGTTAATGCTGTTACACAATGAGACTCTCCATTTATAGTCATCGAAATACTCTGAGTGTAATAAGCCCATTTAAGATTCACCCTTGGATGTTTTTCCCAAGGCTCTGGTATTCTTTCTGGCTCATAATCGCCAAAACTAACTGATATTCCCATTTTTTATTATTTTTTGCGTACTGTTTAATTCTATATTTCCATAAGTAGCAACTAACTTTATGTTGCCACTGATTTTTTCAATTTCCTTTGCTTTAACAATAGACTTTTTGTTTATTCGCAAAATACTGTTTGTAGCATTTTTTATAATAGCCATGATTTTAATTTTTAATTAATATTGCTGTTTTCGCCACTATTTATATGAATCGTTTTTGAAGCTTTCAATGTCATGTCTCCGTTAGTTGCACTCATATTTATTTTCTCCGCCATTTCAATACGTTCAGAAGAATTAATAGTTATTTTTTCGTCTATAAGTTCAATTTTTTCATCACCTTTTTCGAAAAGATTACCTTCTGCACTTATCGTAATGTTATTCCCTGCAATTTGTGTCATATTTCGATCAGCTTTACTATCGATATCAGTTCCAGCTTTCAGCGTGATACTTTCACTAGCCTCAAAAACAATATTTTTGGCTCGTATGGTTACAGTCTCCGGCGATGTAGCATTTATATTTTTATTCTCTTCATCCAGATGAATTTCATTTCCGCTTGGGTCAGAAAGCCATATGCCCACTTTTTCAATGAATTTAAACAACATTCCAAATCTAAATTTCCAGCCCTTAATTTTGTTTTCAGGGTCAAAAAACTCTGGTTTTTCTTTTCCGTTGTAATACGTTCCCGAAACATAAGGACATTCAACATTGCCTCCCTGAAAACTAACCTGCACTTCTTCTCCAATTTCGGGTCTGAAGTAACCGCCCTTTCCAGAACCGGCGTATAGCTGTGTTACGCGCATCCATTCGCTCTCATTTCCCCAGCCATTCCAGTAATATTGCACTTTAACACGTCCTAGACCTTCCGGGTCATTGTTGTCGGTTACTTTGGCAGGCTGGGCTTCGGCAAAAGCGAAGACGTTTACATTAGTATAATGCGGCGCAGTGACATCAGATGGAATGGCTTTGAATTCACATTTGTAATTTCCATTCACCTCAGAATGATGAATGACTTCTACAGCTATCAGGTTATGTTCGACCGTTTTGTTTAGAATGCTAAAAACCTGCCCGACACCAATCGGAAAATAGGATATGCCGCTGTAAAAAACGCAATTGGCATTATGCGCCGAAGTCTGCAGTTTGACCATTTCATCAATTTCCTCTTTGTTCTGCGCATTATTGGTATAAGTGCCTACACTTAATTCCTTTGTGGTTACAGCGGGCTGATTCCAGACCATTGAGGAGGTAAATCTGTCTCGGCTTCCGTTATCATTGACCAATGCTGCATTGCGAATATTTGATGCCGTGAGGTAATCATAGCCTCCAAAAGAAGTTTTATGCGAAAACAGATTGGTTTCTATCGTGAACTCATGCAACGATGAACCATTGATCAGTTTGATATTGGTGGCCTTGGTTTCTCCAAACTGCATTCGCATTCCGTCAAAGTAAAACCACTGCCCATAGCGCTCAGAAAGACGTTTCAAGAAATTAAAGCTTGTTTCGTTATACTGTGGCTTAAAAGAAAAACTTTTGGCATAAGTCGGCTTGATGGCCTGTCTCTGATAAAACTCATCCGAATGAGTTTCACCAAATATTTCAAGCGCAATCTGTTCCAGGTTTTTATTGAGAAAAATTCTTGATTTAGGACCGTCTTCTAGAAAAACAGTATGACTGATTCCATAAACATGAAGACCTGCCGGGCTTCCATGACGATCTATTGATTTGAGTCCTCGAACAATACCTTTGGACATTAACTTAATTCCGTTGACCTGAAAAGTAAAAATGACTTCACTCCCGATGTATTTTGAAATTGCATTAGCCTGGTCCTCCGGATTGATTACAGCTTCTGCGGTGTATTGCCAGGTAAAAGAAAAATAATGGTGGTCTGCCATTGACTGAGTCAGCTTTAAATCATAGTAAACAATGTTTTTTTTGAAAGTGCTGATAGAAATGTGAACTTGGTCTGAAAATTTACTCATAACTTAAAGTTTTTAGTTAATTAGAAGATATAAAAGCATCGATTTTATCGTATGCTTGTGATTTAAATTTTTGATGCATTCCACAGAATTTAGTTCTTCTGCCTCCTTCGTTTTCAAAAAATAATAACCCCTCCATTATTACAATCATTCCAAAGTAAGGATCAATAAACTTTTCAAAATATTCGATTGCCATTTTTACAACTTCTTCTTTTGTAGTAAAATGGTATTCTATGCCATCGCTTCGACTAATGGTGTCGCCAACCTTTGGATAATACTTTTTATCATTTATTATTAACGACTCAGGAATGGTTAGCCACATATTATCATCTTTGTCTTTAAAGGAGAACAAAAAATTGGCTTGAATAGAAAACATTGTCCCTGTAATAGAATCAACAATAACATTACTATTAAAGTTATTGGAATTGTTCATGATTTCTATAAATGGTCGATATTTTGAAGATAGCAGTTTGACAATTTTTTCTGTGGTTTGCATAATGATTGCTTTAGAAGAATAAGAAGTTTCTATAAAAATATGTTGAGCATTTCTATTAGCAGTACTGCTATAAGACATTAGAATGGTATAATAAGGTATAATTGATTTGAGAGCTCCTAAAAACCATCCTAATTCCACTAAAAGTCCTTCTACAAATTCCCAAAAAATGAATACTAGAATTTTCCGTAAAAATTTTGTAATTTTGCCGTCCAATAAAAAGGAATAGAAAATGTTAGATAGACTTCAATATGTAAAGCAGCGTTTTGATGAGATTTCGGATTTGATCATCCAGCCGGATGTTATTTCTGATCAAAAACGTTATAAACAGCTTAATCAGGAATATAAAGGCATAAAAGCGCTGGTTGAAAAGAGAGAAGAATACATTGTAGTTTTGGCAAATATTGATGAGGCTAACGAAATCATTGCAGACGGTAGTGATGCCGAAATGGTGGAAATGGCCAAAATGCAATTGGATGAAGCAAAAGAGCGTTTGCCAGAGTTGGAGGAGGAAATCAAATTTATGCTGATTCCGAAAGACGCTGAAGATGCGAAAAATGTTATGGTCGAAATCCGCGCCGGAACGGGTGGGGACGAAGCGAGTATTTTTGCTGGAGACTTGTTTAGAATGTACACGAAATACTGCGAAACAATGGGCTGGAGAACATCTGTTGTAGATATGAACGAAGGTACTTCTGGTGGTTTTAAAGAGGTTATTTTTGAGGTTACTGGAGAAGATGTTTACGGAACTTTGAAGTTTGAAGCGGGTGTACACCGTGTACAACGTGTGCCGCAGACCGAAACGCAAGGACGTGTGCATACATCGGCAGCAACGGTTATGGTTTTGCCAGAGGCTGAAGAGTTTGATGTTCAGGTGGATATGAACGATGTTCGTGTCGATTTCTTTTGTTCTTCTGGACCTGGAGGACAGTCGGTAAATACGACGAAATCGGCGGTACGTTTAACGCACATTCCAACAGGATTGGTGGCACAGTGTCAGGACGAGAAATCACAACATAAGAATAAAGATAAGGCTTTGACGGTTTTACGTTCTCGTTTATACGAAATGGAATTGGCCAAAAAGCAAGAGGAAGATGCTAAGAAACGTAGCTCTCAGGTAAGTTCTGGAGACCGTTCGGCTAAAATTCGTACCTACAACTACGCACAAGGACGTGTTACGGATCACAGAATCGGTCTTACGCTTTACGATTTAGGAAACATCATGAACGGTGATATCCAGAAAATCGTTACCGAACTGCAGTTGGTAAACAATATGGAGAAATTGAAAGAGGCTTCGGAAGTTTATTAAACGTAAACTTCTTAGTTGCTAAGATTCTGAGACTCTAAGCTTCTAAGTTTTTTCTTAAATTCCGAATTTTTTATCAGATTTTAAAAAAAATATTTAAGCCGGACAATTGTCCGGCTTTTTCATTTTAGTTTAAGGGCAATACTACACTTTTTTACTATCAGGTAAGATTTGTTATGCTTTTTTGAAACTTAGCAACTTAGAAGCTTAGTTTCTTAGCATCTTAAAAAAAAGACAGTCCGAATTGTAAAATCGGGCTGTCTTTTTTTTTGACTTTTTTTAGCTCATATTTGTGTACCCTTTGTCCCAAATAAAGGATTAACAGCCAACCAACTAAAAGAATTTTATGAAAAAAACTTTACTCTATTGCTGCTTCTTATGCGGTTTTTTTTATGCGAAAGGTCAGTCTTATTTTGGATTCCGTGATGATAATTATGCGGGTATTCAGGGCGTATTGTTTAATCCGTCTTCTATTGTCGATTCGAAGTACAGAGCCGATGTGACGATTTTTTCTGCCAGCGCGACGGGACAGAATGATTTGTACGGTGTAAATTTTAACGATTTTCTCAAAAGCAATTATGATATTGACAAACAGGCCAGCAAACACATCAAGACAAATAATAACGGAAATCTGAATGTTGATATTCTCGGACCGTCGTTTATGCTGAATATTACGCCAGTGCATAGTATTGCTGTTTATTCGCGTTTTAGAAGCTTAACCAATGTGGTAAATGTAAACGGCGAACTAATTGATGAGGTGAATAAAGATATTGATGCTTCAAACAGTTTTATGCTTTCAGGCGGGAGTCCGAATGGCGTTACCAATTCGTGGGCCGAAATAGGAGTGGGATACGGAACCGTTTTATTAGATCGTGATGAGCATTTTATAAAAGGTGGTATTACCCTTAAATACCTGATGTCGGGCGTAAACGGCTACATCAGCGGAAGCGATTTAAACGTGGCTTTTACCAAAAACAATGCTTTTCCTGAGTTGAGTGAATATTATTCGACAGGAACTTTAAAAACAGCTGCAAGCTACGATTATGCGAATGGCAATAATCCAAAGTTTGACGGTCGTCCGGCAGGTGTTGGCGCCGATTTGGGTTTTACATATGAATACCGCACCAACTGCCATACTTGCATCGGAAACCGTTATAAATTTAAAGCTGCAGCCGCAATTACTGACATTGGAAAAATAAATTATAAAGATCTTGTCGAAAATACGTATAATCTTAACGGTCGTGTGAGCCAGCAGGATATTGATGATGCTGGAGATATTTTTGAGTTTTTTGATGATAATTATACAAAAATTTCTTCGAGAAAAGGCGTAAAGGCCAATTTGCCAACGGCGCTACACACCAGTCTAGATTGGAATATCGATAATAAATTTTACCTAAACCTAAGCGGTGATTTCAGCTTGGTAGATGCTCAAAAGGTAAACGGAACCGCAATTGCGAATTCGGTTACTTTTACGCCAAGATATGAAACGAGACAATTCAGTTTTTATGTTCCAGTTACCTGGATGGAGTACAGCGGTACGCAAATCGGAGCCGGATTCAGAGCTGGACCGTTATTTGTCGGTTCCGGCACGCTGGTTTCTAATTTCTTATCAAACAATTCTAAAGGAACCAATGTTTATGTGGGATTAAAACTGCCGATTTATCAGAATTATAATTAATTTGAGTTTGTAAGTTTCTAAGATACTAAGATGCTAAGTGTCTAAGTTTTTTTGAATTTGAAAATATAGTTTGTGGTTTCAACCACGGGAAGATGCAGTGCGTCGTCTCTATTGCAGGTAATCTACATTATGTTACAAATTGTGGATGATATTCGTTGCGTCCCAATGGTTAAAACCATTGGCTATGTTTGCCAAACAAGCTGATTTGCTGAGGCTCTAAGTTTCGGACCTTTTTTGAATTTGAAAATATAGCCCGTGGTTTCAACCACAGGAAGATGTAGTGCGTCGTCTCTATTGCAGGTAATCTGCATTATGTTACAAATTGTGGATGATATTTCGTTGCATCCCAATGGTTAAAACCATCGGTTATGTTTGCCAAACATGCTGATTTGCTGAGACTCTAAGTGTCTAAGTTTTTTTTTGAATTTGAAAATATAGCCCGTGGTTTCAACCACGGGAGACGTATCAATTGCAGACGTAGGATATAAAACTCAGCATCTTAGTATCTCAGCATCTCAGCATCTTAGCAAAAAAAAAGCAAAATGTACTAAAAGTTCATTTTGCTTTTCCTCTAAGGCTCTAATTATGAATTAGATTTATAGTGATGGTCTTATCTCTATTAACCGTTTTTCTAGAACGTATAATAGATGTTAGATTCCCAGAAATACTCTTGTATATTCAAAACATTTATATAGGTTTGAGTAGATTGTTACACCATTTTTTATAATTATTGTATTTAACTTTTCCATAATTCATGTTTTTAAGTTAGACAATTACTCTTGCGATGGTTCGTATTTAGATGATTCTTCTTCGTCTGAAGACTCATGCGGTTTCGAAACCAAATTAGTAACGATAAGCTGCACCACAGATCCTAATATTCCTTTAAACATAGAATCTCCTTTGCCGACTATAAATCTTTTTGCTACATAGCCGATTGCGATACTAATTGCCGACTGCGCCATGTGGCTTTTAAAACCAACGGTTTCGTTGATTTCTTCAACCGTGTTTCTGATTAAGTTAAGAGGTTTTAGATTCTCCTTAATTTCATCCACCTGATTTTTGATAGCGCACCATTCGTCGTCTTGGCGGGTTTCTAAATATTTAATTCTCTGATTTAACTCATCAATAGTGTAAATAGGCTCCATAGTCTTTTTAGATATTAATTGGTAAATCAGTTTTGTTTCTCTTTTAAAATACTAGATATAATCGAATTTCCGATTGGAGTCTTAATCAGCTTATGATGTGCTTTGTGCACGATGATGGCTACTATAAGATAGAAAAGCGCCATTATAAAAAAGCCGAAATAATATTCTCCGAGTTCTTTTCCAATCCATAAACTCAATCCCACATTAAGGAAAAGGGTGAAAAATGCAACAACAATACCGACTGCTATCTTAGAAGCTAATGATGAAACACCATCGGCTACTGAACATACCGTTTTAAGTTTGAGTAATTCTAAACTCGTTTTTGTGTAGTTTTCAGCTTTTTCATAAAGATTTAAATTCTCGTTTGTTGTTGCATTTGGTTCCATGATAAAGGGGTTTTATGGTTTGAAAAAATCACTTTTTTTTAGTAGTTCGTTTTTACAGCTTTCGCTTCATCTTTGATAGAGTTAAAATCGTCTTTAACTTGGTTAAGTTTAGATTTTCCTTCTTCAATGATTTCTTTACCGTTAGAAGTGATTGTGTTTACAATACCATCAAATTTTGTTTTGATATTGTCGCCGTAATCTTTCGATTTATCTTTGATTTTTTTTCTTGTGTTAGAACCTTTGTCTGGAGCAAATAAAACTCCTAATAATGCTCCTGCCGCAGCGGCTGCTGCTATTCCTAAAATTGTGCTACTAGCTTTCATAATAAATTGATTTAATGATTAATATTTAATATTTGTTGATTTCTTTTTTTAAATTTCTCTGCCTTTGATAAGTCTAAGCAGAACCGCAATGATTGCAATTACAAGCAGAATATGGATAATGCTTCCAAAACTGTACACAAAGAACCCTAGAGCCCAAAGTATAACCAGAATTACTGCCACTGTGTATAATAAGTTTGACATGGTTTTTTATAATTTAGGTTAATAATTAATTTTGTTGCAGGCGATTAGTTTAACTTGTACGACAGATATAAAGTTAAGTTGCTGTTTTTTGCATCAGGAGCAGTGTAAGTTGTTCCTAAAACTGTTCTTTCTTTACCCACAGTTGTTAAACCGTAATTGTAACGTAATCCGATGCTGATTGGGTTAAAATCAACTCCTAAACCAGCAGAAATACCCGCGTCAAATTTGTTTAAATCGTCTCTGTCGATCTCCTCATTAAAATTAAAATCTCCGCTTCCTGTTACTTTAGAACTTACTAAATAAGAAGCATAACCACCGGCGTGTACATTAAAGTTTTTTGTTATGTTAACTCTAACAAGCAATGGAACTTCGATATAGTTTAATCTGAATTTGGCGTCTCCATTTAAAGCACCATTATATTCCAATTCAGCACCTTTCGTTGTAAATAAAAGCTCTGGTTGGATGGCTACAAAATCTGAAATAGGAAGTGTAGCGTAAAGTCCGGCATTAAAACCGTATAAGATATTGTTGTCATCTACATCATCTCCACTGTTGTACAGGTTAGACATGTTGAATCCTCCTTTTACACCAAACTCTGTGTTTACATTATTGTCCTGAGCGTGCAGCATTCCAAATGAAGCTGTCAAAAAAAGTGTTAAGGCGCATAAAAAATTTGATTGCATTTTCATAGTTAAAAAATTTAGTTAATTAAATGTTGGCTTTTACTTGTTTCCTAAGGCTATCTGTTTCCCTTAAGAGCTGATAATGTTCAGGTAAATAATGCAATACTAACTGTAAAATCGTTTTGTCATCTGTTTCTTTAGAAATGGTCTCAAATAATTCAATCTGTTCACATAAAGACTTTGTCAGAGAATCTAAATATTCGTTATTAAAATTAGACCTATCGGCATCGATAAGATCATATAGATATCGCTTGTGCGTGGCGTTGATTTCCGTAATGACAATGAGCCTTGATGTTGCCATCTTTGATATTTCTCCCAGTAATTGATTCTCGTGAATTTCGATTTTCTTGCTTAATTGCTGTATTGTACTATCTGAACTTTTTTGTTGCGCAATTTGACTTTTAGAAATAATAGATTTACTTACATTGGCGGTCGAGATGAAAAAAAAAGCTTCTACTTCTTCTTTATCATTTTTAAAAAAAACATCATTTTTTAGGGAACTTTCTATCTGATTATTTTTTCTGCAAGATGTGGTGCAGATTAGTATCACAAATAAAAAAAAGACCTTACAAACTGCTGTCTTTAAAATAGGACCTGCTTTCATTTTTACTTCTTAAAGTATTACATTACAAAGATGCTAACGAATGAAAGATTTTACCTTACACCATAAAAAAGAAACGTTATATAATTCCCATAATGGGTTTATATAACGTTTTTTATGTGTTTTTTGAAGGGTTTTAGTCAGGAAGGAAAACCGTAAAAACAGAGCCTTGATCGAGAGTGCTGTCTGCTGTAATATGCCCTTTATGGTTCTCTACGATTTTCTTACAAATTGCAAGCCCGATTCCGGTTCCTGGATAATCTGTTTTAGAATGAAGTCTCTGAAAAAGAATAAAAATGGTTTCTTTAAATTGAGGATCAAAACCCATTCCGTTATCGGTAAAAGTGATTTTATGGAATTTCTTTACAGTCTGTTCCAAAATCTCAGGATAATCGGCCGAATTTACTT
Source organism: Flavobacterium procerum (assembly GCF_042431625.1). Taxonomy (NCBI): domain Bacteria; kingdom Pseudomonadati; phylum Bacteroidota; class Flavobacteriia; order Flavobacteriales; family Flavobacteriaceae; genus Flavobacterium; species Flavobacterium procerum. The sequence continues at coordinate 365,491 of NZ_JBHLYW010000007.1, forward strand.
TTTCGCTCGATATTGTAATTATAGGTTCAACATCAGGACGGCTGTATTTTAATGAATTTCCAATTAAATTGATAAAAAGCTGTTCGATCTGATACGGAATAACCGATAGTTTCGGAAGCTTTGAAACGGTAATTACCGCTTTCTTTTCTTCGATGACTTCAGCCAGTTCAGATTCTGCATTTTTTAAAAGTTCGTCAAGATTTACTTTAATAAACTCTTTTTTGGTTGTATTGGTTCTAGAGAATAATAAAAGGTCATCAATAAGAACGCGCATTCTTTTGGCAGAAGCTTCGATTTTGGTAATGTAATTTTTGCCGCTTTCCGACATTACCGCCTTATCTGCATCTGAAACCCTCGAAATAAAAGTTTGGATTTTTCTAAGCGGTTCCTGAAGATCATGACTTGCAACATGGTTAAAAGAAGCCAATTCTTTATTGCTTTTCTCCAGTTCTTTGTTTCGTTCTTGAAGTTCAATATTTAAAAGATGTTCATCTGTAATATCAAAATTGATTCCGAGCAGGATTTTGCTTCCGTGCTGGTCGGTAAGTAATTTTCCGGTTGATTTAAAGTATCTTATTTCACGATCAGGACGCACAATTTTATAGTAAACAAACGGAAGGGTTCCTTTTTCAAGGATACCATTCATAGATTCGGCTACCGTTTGCTTGTCATCATGATGAACAAAATTTAGGAATGTCTCTTTTTCGGGTACAAAAGAATCAGGTTTAAAACCCAATAATCGGTATTGATTGTCAGAATAATCGATTTTCTGAGTATCTAAATCCCATTGCCAAGTACTGAATTTGCCTATGGTTTCAGATTCTGAAATTAGGCCGCTAGAGATGAGAAGTTTTTTGTTGTAAATTTTTAATCGTTCAAAATCACGGCTAATTTGTCTATAAGCCAACAAAATAAAACTTAACGCAACCAAGAATAATGAAATTGAGAAAAGCGGGCTTAAAGATATTTCGGCATCATAGATTTTGAGCCTTTTTTTAAGATATGCCTTTTCGATATCATTCATTTCATCAACCTTAAAACGGATGTTTTCCATCAAAATCCGTCCTCCAAACATGTGGTTGTCGAGTTTTCTTTTATCGTACGTTTTCGGGTCGCTGTATTTCAGACAGTTTTCAAAAGAAACAAAACGCTGAATAATAAGTTTAAAAAGTTTTTCGAGGTTTTTCTGCTGTTCCGGATTGTCAGTAGTGAGTTTTTTCAAAGTGATGAAAGAAGTGTTTACTTTATCACGAGAATAAATGTAAGGAGTCAGGAAACGGGCATTGCGTGTTATGATGTAACCGCGTTGGCCCGTTTCTGCATCTTTTATGGCCGACATCAATCGTTCGAGCTGAATGTTTATTTCGTAGGTATGCATCACCAGCTTACTCGATTCATTCAGATCCTGATTGTGTTTGTAAGCAATGGAAGAAAGAAATAACAGAATGAAAACTGCGATTACAAAAATAACTCTCAAAGAGTTTGAAGAATTAAAATTTGGTATCCATTTCATTATTTGGCTCTTATTTTAGTCGCAGCAGGAAATTATCACGGTTTAGACCTGAGGTGTGATAGTGCCAGTTTACTGTCACGACTTCATTAATTATTTTTTTGAGTGTATTAAAGTCACTAGGCTTTTTAATATATATATTCGCACCTTGTATAAAGGTGTCTTCAATATCTTCTTCGGAAGAAGACGTTGAGTAAATGGCAATAATAATATCTTTTAAATGCTCTGTTTTTTTAATTTCGATAAGACATTCTTTTCCTGTTTTTTTCGGCATGTTCAAATCTAGAAACAAAATATCTGGAAGTTTATTGTCTGTATTCAGTAAATGATCCATCAGCTGCATTCCATCATGTACGAAACTAACATTGGTTTGGATTTTGATTTCCTCAAAAGCATCTTTAAAAAAAAGACGGTCATCTTCATCATCATCGGCCAATAAAATATTTAATGCGTTTTTCTGCATTTTAGTGTAGTGTTTGTTTTATTTTAAATTCTCTCTTCGTTTCTTAATTATTCTCTGAAAAGCCGATGGTGTAATTCCTGTAGTATTTTTAAATTGTGTGCTCAAATGCGCAACACTCGAGTAGTTGAGTAAAAATGCGATTTCAGTCAAACTCATTTCATTAATAATAATCAGTTGTTTGGCTCTTTCAATTTTCTGTAAAATGATAAAATTCTCGATAGAAGAATAGGTTACTTCTGAGAAAACATTTGATAAATAACCATAGCTGTGGTTTAGTTTTTCGGCTAGAAAAACAGAACTTTTGTAATTGTTGCTATCGTCCATAAAAACCAGCTCTGTAATGGCATCTTTTATTTTCTGAACCAAAACGCTTTTCTGATTTTCAACAACTTCAAAACCGCATGGGGCCAGTTTGCTTTTTAAATTTTCTAAAGCCTCTGCGTCAAGATTGTTTTCAATATCAATTTCTCCAAATCCGAGTGTACTAAAACTTATGTTGTTTTCTTCTAAATTTTGCTTCAAATATAGAGAACAGATGGTGTTAATGTCGAACTTTATGAATAGTTTCATTTTATTGAAATTTGGTTAAAGATACTTAATTTATTTTTTGTTACCGCTTTAATGGGACGTAGAATTTGCAGAATCATGGATTTTTTAAATAAAATCTTAAAAAAATACCGTCTAATATTTTTACTAGACGGTATTTCCTGATTGAGTTATAAGGATTTACAAATCTGATAGGATTTGATGAAATTCTTCTTTTGTTTTTCCTAGTTTCTGCTGAAGTTTTCCGTACATTTCGTCTTCTTTTCCTTCAGCAAACATCAAATCGTCATCAGTTAATTCTGCGTACTTTTGTTTCAGCTTTCCTTTTAACTCATTCCAGTTTCCTTTTATTTCTGTAGTATTCATAATATTTGTCTTTTGTTTATTTTGTAAAATTCTCAATTTTTACAACGCTTTACGTTACATTAATTTTGAACATCGTTGCATAATTCACATTCAGTTTTTTTGGCTTGTTTCAAGTTTTTTTAGTCTCAGTTTCAAGTTTAATCTAAATCTGAATTCTAAAATAAATTACTCCTGATAACGTCTTAAAATCCACGCCATTTTTTCGTGTTCTTGTAATAAACCTGTAACGAAATCGGCAGAACCAGCATCATTTGTTTCGTCAAAAGCCGGAATATAATCTCTAAATTCCGTTACGAGCTGTTCGTGGTTTTCTAACAATTCAGAAAGCATATTTTTTTGCGAAGCATATTCTTTTGGAGATTCTTTTAAGGTCGAATTGTCGATGAACTCTTTCATCGTACCAATTGTTTTTTCGCCAAGCTGGCTGATTCTTTCGGCAACTTCATCGATATTGGCTTCGAGAATTCTATATTGTTCTTCAAATAGTTTATGAAGTTCCATAAAGCTGTTTCCTGAGATATTCCAATGAAATTTTCTGGTTTTTACATATAATGTCATTTCGTTAGACAAAATGGTAGCTAATATTGTAGCGCTTTTTTTTAGGTTTTTTGGAGTAATTCCGATATTTGGAGTCATAATGTGTTTTTATTAATGTTGTTTTTCAAATTTAGACACGACGTGCTTCAATTTCTTTATATAATTTTTTTAAGATATTACAGGAATTCAATGTTGGGCTGAAATTCGTAAACCAATTATATTATTTGTAATTTTGCCGCACTAGCAAAAAACGATATGACTACACAGCAATTACACGAGCAGATTCTTCAAAAAAAATCATTTTTATGTGTTGGATTAGATCCAGATCTGACCAAAATACCTTCTCATTTATTAGAAAATGAAGATCCGATTTTTGAATTCAATAAAGCAATAATCGATGCTACTCACGATTTGACTGTAGGATACAAGCCTAATACAGCGTTTTTTGAAGCTTATGGAATAAAAGGATGGATGTCTTTGCAAAAAACAATCCATTATATCAACGAAAATTACCCTGATATTTTTACGATTGCAGATGCAAAACGCGGCGATATCGGAAATACGTCGAGCATGTATGCCAAAGCTTTTTTTGAAGATCTTAATTTTGATAGTGTAACTGTTGCTCCGTATATGGGAAAAGATTCTGTTGAGCCTTTTCTAGCCTTTGAAAACAAACATACAATTATGCTGGCATTGACTTCTAATGAAGGAGCATTTGATTTTCAGACTTTAAATACAAATGGAAAGGAGCTTTACAAACAAGTTTTAGAGACTTCTAAAACATGGAAAAACAGCGAAAATCTAATGTATGTTGTAGGGGCGACTAAAGCCGAATATTTTACTGAAATCAGAAAAATTGTTCCAGATAGCTTTTTATTAGTTCCAGGTATCGGTGCTCAAGGCGGAAGTTTGTCTGAAGTATGCAAGTACGGAATGAATGATAAAGTGGGGCTTTTGGTAAATTCGGCCAGAGCGATTATTTACGCCTCTAAAGGAACCGATTTTGCCGAAAAAGCAAGAGAAGAAGCTTTGAAAGTTCAGAAAGAAATGGAAGGGATTATTGGTTTAAAGTTTCAGGTTTAAAGTTTCAAGTTTTTACTTTGAACATAATTTAGTAGCAAAGTTCACAAAGTTTTTTCAGACAAAGCTCTGTGAACTTTGCGGTTAAATAAACATTCCGACAACTTGAAACTTGAAACTAAGACAAACATGAAACTATTAACCGATCAACTCGGAACAATTCATTCTTTTGAAACTGCTCCAAAACGAATAATTTCGCTGGTTCCTTCGCAAACCGAATTATTATATGATTTAGGCTTGGAAGAAAAGATCATCGGAATTACGAAATTCTGTGTTCATCCATTTCATTTTAAATCGACCAAAAAGATTGTCGGTGGAACCAAGAAGATTCATTTTGAAAAAATAAAGCTTTTAGAACCTGATATTATTATCTGCAATAAGGAAGAAAACACGCTTGAAATTGTAGAGCAGTTGCAAACAATCTGTCCGGTTTGGGTAACGAATATTGTTTCGATTGAAGATAATTTCAAGATGATAACCGACTTCGGACAATTATTCAACTGCAGGACAGAAGCTCAAAAGTGGAATGATAAATTGTCTTTCGCCTTGAGCGATTTCAAAAAATATATTGAGGATATTAAAATTAAGAAAGCGGCCTATTTTATTTGGAAAAACCCTTATATGGCAGCCGGTAATGATACTTATATAAATGAAATACTAAAGCTGAATCATTTTAAAAATATTTACGAAGATAAAGGCCGTTATCCGGAAATTGAATTGAAGAAAATGCGTCTGGAAGGCGATCCCGATATTGTTTTTCTTTCTTCAGAACCTTATCCTTTTAAAGAAGAAGACGCTTTTGAAATTGGAAGATTTACCCATCATGCCAAAACCATTTTTGTTGACGGTGAGATGTTCTCTTGGCACGGAAGCCGATTGCTAAAAGCTTTTGCTTATTTTAAACTGCTTCATGAAAGATTAAAGAATTAAAAAAGAAATCCCAATAATTTAAAATTCCAATTTCCAATTTTCCAGTTTCGTGAAATTGGAAATTGGATTTTTTTTTATTGGAATTTAACCAAAAAAAATGCCGACATCTCGAAGACGCCGGCATTATTTAACTAACCAAAACCAAAATAATAAATAACCAGTTTATTACATTACAAATGTCCGACATAAATTGAACTTATACTGTTAAGGTCTTGTTATTACTTTGTTGGATATAAGTTAATGTCTGGTTTTTTGTTTCAAGTTTCAGGTTTCAAGTTTCAAGTCGTTGGCAGACTTAACCGCAAAGAGCGCAAAGAATTACGCAAAGTTCGCAAAGTTTTTTTCACAAAGCTTTGCGAACTTTACGTTTTGTATAAAACCTTTAAATAAAAAAAACTTTGCGCTCTTTGCGGTAAAATTATGTTCAAAGTAAGGCAACCTGAAACTTGAAACAAAATAAACAAGTTTAAATAAAAAAAGAATGCCGGCATCTCGAAGACGCCGGCATCATTTAACTAACCAAAACCAAAATAATAAATAACCAGTTTATTACATTACAAATGTCCGACATATATCAACCTTATGCTGTTAAGGTTTTGTTATTACTTTGTTGGACTAAAGTTAAGATTTGAAAATCCCTTTTTTTGAGCATTCTACAGCATAAAATAACTTTTGTTTATTAAATCATAATAACAATCAATTTTTGTTATACGTATAAGAGAAATTTGTTTGTATATTTAGTAAAATATTAAATATCAGTATTATGGGATCAGATAAAAAATTAACAACTGTAACAGGAGCACCTGTTCCAGATAATCAAAACATTCAGACAGCTGGCCCTCGCGGACCAGTTTTACTTCAAGACTTTTGGTTTTTAGAAAAGATGGCGCATTTTGACCGTGAAGTGATTCCCGAAAGAAGAATGCATGCAAAAGGATCTGGAGCTTACGGAACTTTTACCGTAACTCACGATATTACTAAATACACCAAAGCCGATATCTTTTCGGAAATTGGGAAAAAAACGGAGATGTTTGTGCGTTTTTCTACTGTTGCGGGAGAAAGAGGTGCTGCCGACGCTGAAAGAGATATTCGTGGTTTTGCAATGAAATTCTATACTAATGAAGGAAACTGGGATTTGGTAGGTAATAATACTCCTGTATTCTTTTTTCGTGATCCGATGAAATTCCCTGATTTGAACCATGCTGTAAAACGTGATCCTAAAACCAATTTAAGAAGTGCTGATAACAATTGGGATTTTTGGACTTTACTGCCTGAGGCTCTTCATCAGGTTACGATTGTAATGAGCGACAGAGGAATTCCGAAATCGTACCGCCAAATGCACGGTTTTGGAAGTCATACATTTAGTTTTATAAATGCGCAGAACGAAAGACACTGGGTAAAATTCCACTTAGTTTCGCAACAAGGAATAGAAAATTTATCTGATGAAGAAGCAGCAGTACTCGTTGGTGGAGACCGTGAAAGCCACCAGAGAGATTTGTTTAATGCTATTGAAGAAGGCAATTTTCCAAAATGGAAAATGTTTGTTCAGATCATGTCTGAAGAGCAGGCGAAAACCTATCGTTTTCATCCTTTCGATTTGACTAAAGTTTGGTTAAAAGGTGATTTTCCGCTTATTACGGTCGGAGAATTTGAATTGAATAAAAACCCTGAAAATTATTTTGCCGAAGTTGAACAGGCAGCTTTTAATCCAGCACACGTAGTTCCGGGAATTGGTTTCTCTCCAGACAAAATGCTTCAAGGGCGTCTGTTTTCTTATGGAGATGCTCATCGTTACCGTTTGGGTGTAAACAATTATCAGATTCCAGTAAACGCATCAAGATGTCCTTACAACAGTTTTCACAGAGATGGCGCCATGCGTGTAGACGGTAATTTTGGAGCAAGAAAACATTATGAGCCAAACAGTTTTGGAGAATGGCAAGAACAACCAGAACATAAAGAACCGCCATTGGCAATCTATGGAGATGCTTATGCACATAATTTTAGAGAAGACGATAATGATTATTTTACCCAGCCAGGACTTTTGTTCAGATTGCTGACGGATGAAAAAAAGCAATTATTGTTTAAAAATACGGCAGGACAAGTAGGAGGGGCGCAAAAATTTATTCAAGTGCGCCATATCAGAAACTGTTATCAGGCCGATCCTGCATATGGAGAAGGAGTTGCAAACGCTCTCGGAATGACAATAGACGAAGTCAATGCTTTTGATGATCCTAGATTGGCGATTAAAGCGAGATAGGTTTTTTTCTTAGTCGCAAAGCGACAAAGATTCAAAGCTTTTTAACCTTTGCTTTAGATATAAAAAAACGACAGGTCTTTAAAGACCTGTCGAGTTGAATTTTGTAAGTCTAGGTAAGAAAACACTTTGAACCTTTGAATCTTTGTCGCTTTGCGACTAAGAAAAAACCACTGTCTTATTACTATACACCATTGTTTTTCTTTCGGCGTGAAGTTTAATTGCTCTGGCGAGGACAATTCGTTCTAAATCACGGCCTTTCATGATGAAATCTTCTACGGAATGAATATGTGAAACTCTTGCGATATCTTGCTCAATAATCGGGCCTTCGTCGAGTTCTTCTGTTACGTAATGGCTTGTCGCTCCGATGATTTTTACACCGCGTTTAAAAGCGGAATGATAAGGTTTTGCTCCTGGAAAAGCAGGCAAGAAAGAGTGGTGGATATTGATGATTTTATTTTCGTAAAGCGAAATCAGTTTTGGCGTGATGATCTGCATATAGCGCGCCAAAACAATAAAATTGATTTCATATCTTTTGAGCAGTTCGATTTGTCTCGCTTCTCCTTCTTCTTTATTGTCTTTTGTAAAAGGAACATAGTGAAACGGAATGTCAAAACGTTCTGCCACAGATCTTAAATCATTATGATTGCTGATAATTAAGGGAATTTCGACACCCAACTCATCGGCGCTATAACGTCCTAAAATATCAAATAAGCAATGGTCATATTTAGAAACAAACAAAGCCATTTTTGGTTTTTGTTCCTGATTGTATAAGTTCCACGACATATTAAAATCAGCGGCCAATGTCTGACTGAATTCTTCTTTTATGCTTTCGATACTCTTGTTTTGATTTGAAAATTCACATTCCAAACGCATAAAAAATACATTTTGTTCTACATCAACATGTTGGTCAATATAGATAATGTTTCCTTCAACTTTAGCAATAAATGTTGTCACTGCGGCGATAATACCTTTCTGGTCTTTACAGTGAATTAAGATGGTTATTTTTTGCATTTTTTTGGTTAGTTTTTTTTGGTTAGTGACAAAGTTGCAAAGAGACAAAGCAACAAAGGTTACTATGCACCTTTGTTGCTTTGTCTCTTTGAGCCTTGAAAAAATTATTTTCCATCCTGCATTGCAAAAACCTTTTGCAATAAAGGAGTTGTTCGGGCAGAAATATCGTTTCTGATTTCTTTTTCTTCAACTGCAATCATTTTAAAAACACCAGCAAGAGCTTGACTAGTGGTATAATCGGTCAAATCTGGATTTACTTTTTTTACCAACGGGATAGTGTTGTATTTGGTGATGATTTTTTCCCAAACAGCATCGGCACCCACTTTTGCAAATGAATTTTTAATTACAGGACTAAATTTTCCGTACAAAGCTGTTGTTGTACTATTTTGCAGATAACTTGTAGCAGCGCTGTCGTTTCCTAAAAGGATATTTTTAGCATCTGTAAAACTCATATTCTTTACAGCCGAAACAAAAATTGGTGTTGCTTCTTTTACGGCATCTTCGGCGGCGCGGTTCAGCATTTTGATTCCTTCATCGGCAAGAGAACTTAAACCGACTTTGCGCAAAGTGGCATCAACTTTCTGTAATTCCTCAGGCATCAAGATTTTTACGGCTTGATTTTTATAGAATCCATCAACGGCAGTTAATTTGCTTACTTGTTCTGTAATTCCTTTGTTCAAGGCTTCTTTAAGACCAGCAGCAATATCGACACTTCCAGAAGGAAGCTGGGAAGCAATCTGTGGTAACTGATTTAGAATTTGCGGAACTTGAGCGCAGGAGTTAAGAGTAAAGGCTATTACAAGAATAATAATTTTTTTCATTAGAAATGGAGTTTTTATAGGTTTCAAAAGTAATACTTATTCAAAAACAAAGACACAATTTTATTATTTGTGATGCAACATTTTGTTGAATTATTAACATACTTTGCCATAAACAAAAAATCATCTTTAAAAAGATGATTAAATGAGTATTCCAAGACGTTTAACATGTCTTTTAAAGAGGATATATTTAACGGATTATTTAATCAACAAATCAATTTCGTCGTCTGTCTTTTCAATATAAACCACCATTTCGCTATATTTCCATTTCACGCGTTTTGTTCCAGTAACAAAGATGATTCCAGTGCCTTTTGGACCCTTAATCGGAATTTGAATATTGCAGTTCCCAGTTTGGTCGTTTACCTGAATATTGCCCGAAATCATTCCGTCGCCTTCTATAGGATTGCCCAACTGTGCAATAACTTCTTTGTTGATTTTGGCTTTGGCGATTGCATCTTTATAAGCATCAGATTCTTTCATTAGAGAGGTAACACCAAAAAATATTCCTCCAATAAATAGTGCAGCGAGCACAAGTATGCTCAAACATCCTGTTGGAACAAACCATTTCCAGTTTCTGTCCAACCAGCTTTTTTTGGGTTGATATTCTTCTTGCATAAAATAAGGGGTAATTTCTTGATTTGGGATTTAAGTTTGAAAGATAGCTTTTTCTTTTCAAAATTATAAACCAAATTTTTGAAAATTACCCCTAAGTTTAAAATAAAACTACTTTTGCGTGTCTTACTGTTCTAATGCTACACTTAATTCTTTGCTTAACTCAGCATCTTTTTCATAAACATCTTTAAAGAAACCAATTTCACCGTTTTCGTTTACCATTGAAGTGAAATAGCAGATATAAATCGGTACTTTTTTAGTAAGTTTAAAACTGTTTTCTATTTTTCCGTCCATTGCTTTATCAATTTTTGCCTGAGTCCATTCTGGATAATCTTTAAGCATTGCAACCGCTAGTTCTTTTGCCATTTTTACGTTAATACAACCGTGGCTGAAAGTTCTTTTTTCGAAATCAAATAACGTTTTAGATGGCGTGTCGTGCATGTAAATATCATCTGGATTTGGAAACATAAATTTAACCAATCCTAAAGAGTTGTCTGGACCTGGTTTTTGTCTTACTTGTCCGTTAACGATTTCCATATTTTTTTCTGTAAGATAATTTGGATCGGCAGCTATTTTAGATTTTAATTCATTTTGTACAATACTTTGTGGAACTGTCCAATAAGGACTGAAAACGATTCGGTCAATTTCACCATTAAAGATTGTTGTTTTAGTTAAAGGTGCTCCAACAAATACAGGTGAAGTCATTTGCACTTTTCCGTTTTTAACATAAATCAATTCGTAAGACGGCACATTTACCAAAACATATTCATCGCTGTTTGCCATTTGAGCAGCAATCGTACGGCATCTTTCCATGTTAAGTTTTAGAGTCTGCATTTTTTCAGAAAGTGGTGTATTCATTTCCTGAATATGTTCTTCAGAAAGAATGTAATTTGGTTTAAATCCGTTGCGAACTTTGTATTTCATAACGGCGTCCATCAGTTCACGATCATAAACATTGCTTTTAGAGTCGTTTTTTAAATCGCCCATTAAATATAAATGATTTCTAACTTGTGCAATAGTGCTAGAAACAGCGTCTGGACGTAAATCTTTGTATGGAGTTTCTTCTGGAACAATAGCTTTCCATTTATGAGAACGATCCATTTTTTTGTATTTTTTAAGAACGTCTTCTAGTTTGTAATACTGATCGTACTGAACTTTAACATCTGCAGAGGTCGAAGCTGTAGCTCCCTCAATTGTGCTGTAATTCAAGAAATCTTTCAGCATGGTATCATAAGAGACTTTTTTCTTGCTATCAGAAATGTTTTTTTGGGCATATACAATATATAATGAACTTAAAAGCATGTCGGCATCTGTTTTAGAAAGACCATTTTCTGATGAATTATCAAAAAGCTTATCAATTTCAGTTTGGTACGGAATGTTCAAATCATTTGTTTGTTTCGCTTTTTCGTACAAAACAGTACCAAATTCATTAATTTCATTTTCATCATGCCAAATACTGCCAAGACTTCTATGTTTATACAAAGACATAATATCAGATTTGTATTTTTTTAAATCAGAATATCTTTTGAAGAAGTCGTTAGAAATGTTTTCTTTTACATCATCATTATCTGAATTGTAAGAAGAAATTTTGTTTGCGTTTTTATGTAGTGTGTTATTTTCAATTCTGTTAAAAGAAGATACAAAAAAACTCAAACTTAAAATTACGGTGAATAAATTGAATGTTCTCATTTTTTAAAATTTTTACGTTATTACTTTTCATTTTCATACTGCTTTTTCATTTAAGTTCCAGGTAAAAATTTGGGGCTTTTCTACAATGCTAAATTACTTTAGGAGTGCTCTAAACATGTTTTCTGATTTTATTTAAATGTTTCGAAATTGCCATGTCTTTAAGCTTTCTTTAACTATATCAGTTAGTTAGCGAAATTGTTACCCTTTAAGAGTACGAAATCGATTTATTTTTGTTAACATAAAGCTATAGTGTCGACCCAATATTAAAATATTTTGTAAATTGCCTCCATAAAATTATCATATTCATAAAATGGAACAACAAAAAATATATATTCCTAAAAATAAAGTAAGAATTGTTACTGCTGCTTCGCTTTTTGACGGACATGATGCAGCCATTAATATTATGCGCCGTATTATTCAGTCTACGGGAGTTGAAGTGATTCACTTAGGTCATGATAGAAGTGTTGAAGAAGTGGTAAATACCGCCATTCAAGAAGATGCCAATGCCATTGCAATGACATCATATCAAGGCGGACACAATGAATACTTTAAATATATGTATGATTTGCTTCGCGAAAAAGGAGCGGGACACATTAAAATCTTCGGTGGTGGAGGCGGTGTAATTCTGCCAAGCGAAATCGAAGAATTGCATGAATATGGAATTACCAGAATTTATTCTCCAGACGATGGCCGTTCTTTAGGACTTCAGGGAATGATCAATGATTTGGTAGAACGTGCCGATTTTCCTCTCGGAGATCAATTAAACGGAGAAATCAATCATATCGAAAGCAAAACGCCAACGGCAATTGCACGTTTGATTTCTTCGGCAGAAAATTTCCCGGAAATTGCAAAACCTGTTTTTGATAAGATTCATGAAAGTAATTCTGATTCTAAAATTCCGGTTTTAGGAATTACAGGAACAGGAGGAGCGGGAAAATCTTCTTTAGTAGATGAATTAGTTCGCCGTTTTTTAATTGATTTTCCAGAAAAAACAATCGGATTAATTTCTGTCGATCCTTCTAAGAGAAAAACGGGAGGAGCACTTTTAGGAGACAGAATCCGTATGAATGCTATTAATAATCCTCGTGTTTATATGCGCTCGCTGGCGACACGTCAATCGAATTTGGCTTTGTCAAAATATGTAGCCGAAGCGATTCAAGTTCTAAAAGCAGCGAAATACGATTTGATTATTTTAGAAACTTCAGGAATTGGTCAGTCTGATACGGAGATTATGGATCATTCAGACGTTTCTTTATATGTAATGACACCAGAGTTTGGAGCGGCAACACAATTGGAAAAAATCGACATGCTTGATTTTGCCGATTTAGTGGCTTTAAACAAATTTGATAAACGCGGAGCGCTTGATGCTTTGCGCGATGTAAAAAAACAATATCAAAGAAACCATAATCTTTGGGATAAAAATCCTGATGAAATGCCCGTTTTCGGAACTATTGCTTCGCAGTTTAACGATCCTGGAATGAACACGCTTTATAAAGCGATTATGGATAAAGTGGTTGAAAAAACGGCTTCAGATTTGAAATCGACTTTTACCATCACGAAAGAAATGAGTGAGAAAATCTTCGTGATTCCGCCACACAGAACACGTTATTTATCTGAAATTGCAGAGAATAATAGATCTTATGATGAAACTGCGCTTTCGCAACAAAAAGTAGCGCAGAAATTATACGGAATTTTCAAAACCATAGAATCGGTTTCTGGGAAAGTTCCTCAAATTAATAAAGCAGGAATCGACGATTCGACTGTTTTACCAAGTGGAATTCAGGAGCACGACGAAAACAGAATCTTTTTAAATCTTTTGCTAAATCAGTTTGATAAAGTAAAAATGGATTTAGATCCATACAATTGGGAAATTATCTTGAATTGGGATGAAAAAGTAGCAAAATATAAAAATCCAGTTTACTCCTTTAAAGTTCGTGATAAAGAAATTAAGATTGCGACGCATTCTGAAAGTTTATCGCATTTACAGATTCCTAAAATTGCGTTGCCTAAATATGAAGGTTGGGGCGATATACTACGTTGGAATTTACAGGAAAATGTTCCTGGAGAATTTCCGTTTGCGTCGGGATTGTATCCGTTTAAACGTGAAGGCGAAGATCCGTCAAGAATGTTTGCGGGCGAAGGCGGACCAGAAAGAACCAACAAACGTTTTCATTATGTAAGTGCCGGAATGCCTGCAAAACGTCTTTCAACAGCTTTTGACAGTGTAACTTTATATGGAAATGATCCAGATTTGCGTCCGGATATTTATGGAAAAATTGGAAATGCCGGAGTCTCAATCTGCTGTTTAGACGATGCTAAAAAATTATATTCAGGTTTTGATTTGGTTCATGCATTGACTTCGGTAAGTATGACCATTAATGGGCCTGCGCCAATGTTGTTGGGTTTCTTTATGAATGCGGCAATCGATCAGCAATGCGAGATTTACATCAAAACAAATGATTTAGAAAAAGAAATTGAAGCTAAAATCAATAAATTATACGCAGCAAAAGGAATCGAAAGACCGAAATACCAAGGCGATTTGCCAGAAGGTAATAACGGTTTAGGATTAATGCTTTTGGGCGTTACCGGTGATGAGGTTTTGCCTTTAGAGGTTTATAATGAAATAAAAGTAAAAACCTTAGCTCAAGTTCGCGGAACGGTTCAGGCCGATATTTTAAAAGAAGATCAGGCGCAGAATACTTGTATTTTCTCAACCGAATTTGCTTTGCGATTGATGGGAGACGTTCAGGAATATTTTATTACTAAAAACGTTCGTAATTTTTATTCGGTTTCGATTTCAGGATATCATATTGCTGAGGCAGGAGCAAACCCAATTACGCAATTGGCGTTTACGCTTTCAAATGGTTTCACTTACGTGGAATATTATTTGAGCCGCGGCATGAATATCAACGATTTTGGGCCAAACTTATCATTCTTCTTCTCCAACGGAGTAGATCCAGAATATTCAGTAATTGGTCGTGTGGCGCGTAAAATCTGGGCAAAAGCCATGAAAAACAAATACGGAGCCTACGAAAGAGCACAAATGCTGAAATATCATATTCAGACTTCTGGGCGCTCGTTACACGCACAGGAAATTGATTTTAATGATATTAGAACAACTTTGCAAGCTTTGTATGCGATTTATGACAACTGTAATTCATTGCATACCAATGCTTACGACGAAGCCATTACAACACCGACAGAAGAATCTGTACGTCGTGCCATGGCAATTCAGCTGATTATCAATAAAGAATTAGGTTTAGCTAAGAACGAAAACCCAATTCAAGGTTCTTTCATCATCGAAGAATTAACCGATTTAGTTGAAGCTGCGGTTTTACAAGAATTCGACCGAATTACAGAAAGAGGCGGAGTTCTTGGTGCAATGGAAACGATGTACCAGCGTTCTAAAATTCAGGAAGAAAGTTTGTATTACGAAACCTTAAAACACAACGGAGATTTCCCAATTGTGGGTGTAAATACGTTCTTGAGTTCAAAAGGTTCACCAACGGTAATTCCGGCTGAGGTTATTCGTGCAACCGAAGAAGAAAAACAATATCAAATTATGATGTTGGATAACTTGCATCAATTTCACGAAGAAAAAGTAAACGAACATTTAAATACGTTACAACAAGCCGCTATTAAAAACGAAAACTTATTCGACTATTTAATGGAAGCTACAAAGGTTTGTTCTTTAGGGCAGATTACTTCGGCGTTGTTTGAGGTTGGTGGGCAGTATAGAAGGAATATGTAGATTTTATTTTTTAATGATATGGAAAAGCCTCTCAAGATTTTTTGGGAGGTTTTTTGTTTTACAAAAATTGTAATACCTGATAAAATGGGATGTTTTGGTTTTTCTTTTTAACAAAAGATTTAAGTAAAATTTGCACTTCTAAATAATTTAAATGTTTTTTTTTTTTGTTTTTGTTATATGTTTTAAAATCAGGTATTTGTACTCTGTTTAAGTTTTTGGTAAATATTTAATTTTATGGAATATTTAAAAACATGTATTTTAAAAGGGGCATTTAAAGTGATATATCAAAATAAATTTATAGTTGCTATTTTCTGACGAATACAAATAAGTTAATGGCAAGCATGATAGAGGTATAAAAGTTGAAAATGTTTAAGATAAAAACATAATATTATGTCAGATATAACTCAATTAATTTTTAAAAACAGTATATGGCTTTTAGCAGGATTAGTTTTATACTATATTTTATCAACTATCAAAGTTTTTTTACTTGTCAAAATACAATCGCAATTGTTTCACTCTGAAGTATCCGAATTAAGTATTGAAAAACTTTTCCCTCAATATGCAAAAGATTTTATTGGGGATGCTATACTACACCAATGTACAATAAATTATTTAATTAATAAGGGTGGAAAGAGTACTTGGAAGCTTGTTGGAAACAAAAAAATAAATTTCTACTACAATTTTCTAAATGCTATTACAGTAATGTTGAAACCCTTTTTGATAATAGCAATACTATGGGGTATCCTAAAGTTTTTAATTTTAAAGCATATTGCTTTTGATGAATTGCATATCTCACTTGGGCAAATTCAATTAGTCGTTTCTTATCTAAAATCGCTAAAAGGTCTTGAGTTTTTTGACAATTATAAAGTTTTACTATTTGTTTTGATTGTTATTTTTTGTGGAATTTTGGGTGTAGTCAAAAAATTTGAAGCAAAAATTAATCGCTCTAGGTCAATAATTTATTACATGTTTTACAATACTTTCCATTTTATCAGGTCTAAGTTTCTTTGGTTCTAATTTAAATATAACAAAAAACAATAATCTTCATAAATTACGTGACTTAGATTTAGAAGTTAGAAAAATACATGAAAATATCTATCGTGATGTAGCTGAAGCCGTAGTTTATGAAGATTTATCACAGGCAATTAAAGAAGATATCAAAAATAACGAAAAGGAGAGCAAACGACTTGACTCTTTGTATAACAAAGCGTTCGAAATAATCACTCGCGAAGAAATTAAAAACAAGCTTTCTGAGAAGTTCACTACACAGAAAGAAGAGTATAATAAGTTAATTTCACTTGGAGTTACTAAAAAAGACTATGATAAAAATAATGCGGAAAGCAAATTTGTATTTTCTCAATTGATAAAAGGATATTTTCATAATTCTCAATCAAATAAGAATTCAATAGCTAAAAATTATTGGACAAACCAAAAAAAATGGAATAAAGTTACTGGTTTGGGGTTTACAAAATCAATTGAGGAATTAAAATCACATAAGTATTTTACTGGCGAAACTGAAAGTCAAGTTCGTATAGTTGTTGAGAATATCGTTGACTATCTCGTTGAAGAAATTATTAATAAATCGGCTAAATATTTTGGTATTGATAAATTAGAACTGCCTAAATCAATCACTTCATTTTTAACAATAGAAAAATGCAAGGAATGTTTCGTTCCAAGGATTATTAATGTAGTTAAAGTACTTGGAAATAAAACCAAACTGATTAAAGAACTAAAAACTTTTCGTTGTTTTAATAAAAAAGGTAAAAGCTTAGAACGTATAAATTTTATCAAATCAAAGCATAATGCAATATACAATGATGATTTAGCTCAAGCAGAGAAAGAGCAAAGGATTGTAATTGCAAATGAAAAAGTAGAAAATTTGATAAGAGAGAAAATAATCGGAATAGTCAAAGAATATCCTCTTGAAAATTCAGCTAAATATGAAAGATTTATTGACGAAGTGATAAAAAAGTATAAAACAAAAAATGATATAGGAAATATTTCTGAAAAATCTTTTAACAGATTAACTGCAACAAAACAAATAAGTGATGTGGTTTTAAAAGATATATTATCGAATGTAAAAATTGAGTTTCATCCTTTTCCACCACCACCAAAATGTCCAATTTGTGCTTTTCAAGATGGATCTAAACTTATCAAATAAACATTTCTCATAAACTTCTAGTGCGAGTGTTTCGTTCATGAACGCAAAGTAATGCACGAGCGAGACCCTCGCGCCAGCAAAACAACAAAATTCCATAAAGTTTGTTATTTCGATCGAAGGGAGAAATCTTCGTACGCTGTGCACATACTGTTGCGGAGCTACTTGCGAAGATTTGCTTCGCCAGATTGCTATCGCTCGAGTCTCCTCTGTCGAAATGAAAAAGATTGCGTAAAAACTTTGCGACTTAGCGCCTTTGCGAGATTTTTAGCGTTAGAACTTTCACCTTTGAATCTAAAATAGAAATCATTCAACAATCTCACTCACGCCAGCAACACAAAAAAAGCTTATTATCAAATATAGCCCGTGGTTTCAACCACGGGTACACAATGTGAGAAAGACAATATTGCGTTCCTGCGGTTGAAACCGCAGGCTATGTTTTCAAATTTGGACTGAAAAATTCGCAGAAGCGTTGAGTTTTGAAGTTTTTCTATTTATTTTGTGTGATTTCTCTCTTCAGTCAGAAATTACAATATTGTATGAAAAATCTTGAACTTATAGCGTATTAATTTGCAAACTGATAAAAAAGAAAAATGAGTAAAAAAGTAATAGTATTTCTTAGTTTGATATTTCTTTTTGGTTGTACTAAAGAGAAAAGTGATATTGTTCCTAGTGAATATATATCGATTGATAATAAAAATAAGATTTCAGCTTATAATTATAATGGAAATTTGGAAGTTTATATTCCTGTAAATTTAAATAATGAAAAGTTAGTTTTAAAAAAATACTCAGAATTAATATTAGTTATAAGAAATAAATGGAAGTTTTCAACTATTAATATTGAAGTTTTAAATGGATCAATGAACGTCGATTTTGTCAATAAAATTGAAAAAATAAATAGTAAATTGTTTTTGATTAATGACTTGCTTTACACTTATGATACAGATGGAATTTTTATAAATTTCCCAAAAGTTAGCGATCCAGTAATGTATGATAATGGGTAATATAACCTTTGTCGAATCCCGAGTGAGATTTCTCTCTTCGTTCGAAATGACAGTAATGGGGTGTATTTGAATTGGTAATTAACTAACTTTAAGTCCTATTTTAAGGAGATTATGACAATCCGGCAATACATAGAACAACTCAAGACTTCAAAAGATCTAAATCAAAATACGGATTTAGAGAATTCTGTTGCCAAAATCGAAGGTTTTCAATTCAGAATGGAAAATCTTTTTGAAAATCAAAAGCTAAATCCAGAAATTCTTTCCAAAATAGAGCAGATTTTGAACCTGATTTTCATAAAAGAAGAAAATACAAATAGCTGTTTTGCCAATAGCGAAGAAGTAAGGTCAGAATACAAACAAAGTTTCAAAATATTTGATTTATTGGATTATGTTAATGCTTTTACACATTCGTCATTTTACAAAGAATCGCATCAAATAAGTATAGGAACAGAAACCACATTCTTTTGGGAAATGGTAAAAATAGGATCTGATTTAAGAAAATCAGAGAAATAAAAAAAGCATTGGTCTAAACCAATGCTCTTTTAAATCTTTTTCAGGGCAAAAAAAGTGGTTTTAACGACGGAATCCTGGACTTTCGTTTACAGATTCATCCAACTTAACTGTTTTTACCTTTTTGGCAGCAACTTTAATTTCGTGTTTCGCGATTTTGTCGTTTGCTTTTACTTCCAAAACATAAGTTCCAGCAGGAAAACCTTCTAGACTTATCGTTTTTGAAACCTCTAATTGGTGTGCTGCAGAATCTCCCGCATAAAGTAAATTGTGATTTTCGTCATAGATAGAGAAAGAAGAATTGTCAACAGTAAAGCTAACTACTTTTCCGTTTCCGGTTTTTACATTTAAAATATAATCACCTTTTCCATCAATGGCATAAGTAAATAATGTTGCTAAAAAAAAGGCCGCAACTAACCCAGTTTTGGTAAATTTTGTCATGTTTTTTTTTATTGTTATTACTAAATGTGGAACGTCCAAAACTACAAATACAAATTTAATTTTTAGCAAAAAATTCACCTTTTTTGAATGATAAAATGCTGAATTAAAACTATTTCTGTGTTTTGTCTACGCTATGTACGTAAATACGGGGCTTGCGGATTTATCTTTTGTGAATTTTTTTTTAACATAAAAAAATATGTTAGAACAATTATTAAGAATAATTTTTCAAAATGTTAAAAGAGACTTTCAATTCTCCGATTAAGAGCAAAAAAAAACAGCTCAATAACCACAAAGAGCTGTTCTAAAACTATCAAAGTTTTTTAACTTACTAACTATCTAACCTCATTATACTTTATGAGAGTATAATTTTTTTTAGCGTGCTGCCATGCTAGTGCTTTTTGCAAAACCCGGTTTATAAACAGAAGAAATAGCATTTCTTGACAGAATAGATTTCTCTTCGTTTATAGTGATTTCGTATTTTGCTTTTTTGATATTGTCTTCTACTTCTAAATAGTAAGTTCCTTCTGGAAACTCTTCTAAGCTAAAAGTTCTTAAAATTCCTTCTTTACCAGATGCTCTTTCAGCATAAAGTAATGTTCCGTCTTTGTCATAAATAGCTAAACTCGCTTTCTGTGTTTTGTTAAGCGCAAAAGTGATTGACTTTCCATTAGCTTTTAATACATGAAGATTAAACTCTCCAGTTCCATCAATTGCGTAAGTGCTTATTCCTGAGAAAAGCAACGCCGCAGCTAAACTTAATTTTGCAATCTTTTTCATGGTACTCAGTTTTAAAATTAATAGTTCTAATTCTCTGATGCTAAATTACTTATATTGTAAGTGTAAAATCACAACTGTATTTTCCTATTTGTATGCTGTATTCTCATTTACGAAACCGTTATAGGTTAAAATTTGAATTATATTTATCGTTTTGGTTAAATCAGTTGTTATTTTCCAATGTTTTTGCTCAATTTTAATTTACATTGAGATAATGATTTCTTAAAAAATGTAAGAATTTCAGTTTTTGAGTTGCAAAGGTTCTAAGATTCTAAGTTGTTAAGTTTTTTGCTTCTTGTTTTTTTAACCGCAAAGGCACAAGGAAAAGCGCCAAGTCCGCAGAGCTTAAAAATAACTTTGCGAACTTGTCGGAATCTTAGCGTCTTCGCGGTTAAAAAATTAAGAGCAAAAAAAAACAGCTCAGTAACCACAAAGAGCTGTTTTAAAACTTAAAGTTTTTAACTTACTAACTATCTAACCTCACTTTTATACTTTATGAGAGTATAAAATTTTAAAGTGCTGTGAAGAATTACACTTTATTTTTAAATCTCTGAATTAGTTAAGAGTTGCTGTACCTTTAGAAGACAATACAGAACTGTTTGCATTTACAGTGATTTCATATTTTACTTTTTTAAAGCTGTCAGCAACTTCAAGGTAATATTTTCCTTGTGGAAATTCCTCCAGGCTGAAGTTTCTTAAGATTCCTTCTTTTCCAGAAGCGTTCTCAGTATATAATACGTTTCCGTTTGCATCATAAATACTGATAACCGCTTTTTGCAATTGGTTGATGCCAAAAGTTATCGTTTTTCCATTTCCTTTCAATACATGAAAGTTAAGAGCTTCATTTCCATCAATTGCATAAGTACTCATTCCAGAGAAAAGCACTGCGCATACTAAACTTAATTTTAAAACCTTTTTCATATTCTTTCTTGTTTAAATTCTTAGTTCATTTTTCTGATGTAAAATTACTTCAGAAGCTGTGTTATTTTAACAACTGTATTTGCCGATTTATATGCTATATTCTCATTTACGAAACCGTTATAGGTTAAAATTTGATTTTAATGTGATTTTTTTGTTAATTCACTTGTTATTTTTCAAAGTTTTTGCGAAAATTAACTTTTGAGGAATTGTCCTGATTTCTTACAAAAATGAGTAATATTTATAAAAAATGATTTGAAAATGCGATTTCTTGAAAAAATCTGCAATAAAAAAATGAGTCGTATAAAAAAGGGCTTTTTTCAGTGAAATCTGAAATGATTGAAATCTTAAATTTGATACAATATTCTTAGTTACAAAGTGCTTTTAGGCTGTAGTTTGGATTATTTTCATCATTTCGGTTGATTTAGCTATTATTCTTTAAGGTTTTAGCCAATCTTAAATTTGATAAAGATTTTTTTGAGTTGCAAAGGTTCTAAGATTCTAAGCTGCTAAGTTTTTTGCTCCTTGTTTTTTTTAACCGCAAAGGGCGCAAGGAAAAGCGCCAAGTTCGCAAAGCTTAAAATAACTTTGCGAACTTGGCGGGAGCTTAGCTCTTTGCGGTTTAAAAAAAAAACACAAAGTCCGCAGAGCTTAAAATAACTTTGCGGACTTTGCGCCTTCGTTTAAAAAAAGAGCAAAAAAAAACAGCTCAGTAACCACAAAGAGCTGTTTTAAAACTTAAAGTTTTTAACTTACTAACTATCTAACCTCACTTTTATACTTTATGAGAGTATAAAATTTTAAAGTGCTGTGAAGAATTACACTTTATTTTTAAATCTCTGAATTAGTTAAGAGTTGCTGTACCTTTAGAAGACAATACAGAACTGTTTGCATTTACAGTGATTTCATATTTTACTTTTTTAAAGCTGTCGGCTACTTCAAGGTAATATTTTCCTTGTGGGAATTCCTCCAGGCTGAAGTTTCTTAAGATTCCTTCTTTTCCAGAAGCGTTCTCAGTATATAATACGTTTCCGTTTGCATCATAAATACTGATAACCGCTTTTTGCAATTGGTTGATGCCAAAAGTTATCGTTTTTCCATTTCCTTTCAATACATGAAAGTTAAGAGCTTCATTTCCATCAATTGCATAAGTGCTCATTCCAGAGAAAAGCACTGCACATACTAAACTTAATTTTAAAACCTTTTTCATATTCTTTCTTGTTTAAATTCTTAGTTCATTTTTCTGATGTAAAATTACTTCAGAAGCTGTGTTATTTTAACAACTGTATTTGCCGATTTATATGCTATATTCTCATTTACGAAACCGTTATAGGTTAAAATTTGAATTTAATGTGATGTTTTTGTTAATTCAGTTGTTATTTTTCAAAGTTTTTATAAAACTTAACTTTTCGGGATTTGTCTTTATTTCTTGCAAAAATGAGTTATCTTTATAAAAAATGATTTGAAAATACGATATCTTGAAAAAATCTGTAATAAAAAAATGAGTCGTATAAAAAAGGAGTTTTTTTTAATGAAATCGGCTAAGGCTGAAATCTTAAATTTCATGCAATATTCTTAGTTGCGAAACCGTTATAGGTTAAAATTTGAATTATTTTAGGTATTTTTGTTAATTTTGCTATTATTTTTTAAAGAATTTATCATGAAGACAATTGCCCCAGCTCTTGAAGTGATAACTAACTCCTACGGAAGTTCTTTTACCTACACAAAACACGCCGAAAAGACCAATAGTAAAGCTCATTTATGGCATTATCATCCTGAGATTGAGTTGGTTTATATAAACGGTGGAGCGGGCAAAAGACAAATAGGAAGCCATGTTTCCTATTACACAAATGGAAGTTTATTGCTTATTGGAGCCAATTTGCCACATTGTGGCTTTACAAATGAACAAACGGGAAACACAAACGAAACCGTAATTCATATAAAACCTGAATTTTTGGGAGGTGATTTTTTTGCCGCTCCCGAAATGAAAAAAGTTCAAAACATTCTAAATCAGTCCAAAGGCGGAATTGCTTTTGGAGGAGAAACCAAAAAGCGAATTGGTAAGAAAATCGAAATGATGGAAAACCAGCTTCCGTTTGAGCGTTTAATGACGCTTTTGTCTGTTCTGGACGAATTGGATTCTTCTGAAGAATATACTGTCCTAAACGCCGATGGGTTCTCACTTGAAATGAAAACGCAGGATAATGACCGTATTAATGTGGTCTTTAATTATGTGAAAGATCATTTTCAGGAATCGATTTCTATTGATGAGGTTTCGAGTTTGGTAAGTATGACAACACCTTCATTTTGTCGTTATTTTAAAAAGATATCAAACAAAACTTTTACAGAATTTGTAAACGAATACCGTTTGGTGCATGCTTCTAAGCTTTTGGCAGAACAGCCTTTAAGTATAAACGAAGTTTGCTACGAAAGCGGTTTCAACAATTTCAGCCACTTTAGTAAATCGTTTAAACAATATACGGGTAAAAGTGCGTCGCAATACAGACTAGAACATAAAATTATTATCAGTTAACCCTTTGGCTGAAAATTGAATAATAGTTTTATGCAATAAAAATCTAATTTAATCTTCTAAATTATTTTAATTCAGATAGTTATCGGGGGCGAAAATGCTTTTTGTACATCGATTTGTTCACGCAGATTTATACAGATTTGAATCTAAGTTGTTTCGTGAAGTTGAAAAATAATAATTTCACCTAAAACGTTCAGTTGATATATTAGGTGTAAATTGTTCTAATTTATTTAGGCAATTTCAATCTCATAAAATCCCATAAGCAATCCGACCGGTTAATTTCCGTCGGATTTTTTTTATATCTTTTGTCCTGAAAAGGTTATATTTACAATCCCTAATCAGAAAAAAAAGAATAAAATGAGAAAAATAAAAATGCTTCTTGCTGCATTTTTGCTTTGTATGTCTTCGACTTATGCCGCAAAAGTGGATACGTTACAAATTGCCAGCGCCGCTATGAGTAAAACTTACAAAGCGGCGGTCGTTTTACCCAACTCTTATGCAAAAAGCAAAACCGCTTTTCCGGTAATGTACTTGCTTCACGGGGCATACGGGCATTTTGGCGACTGGCTTAAAAATACTCCAAATAAAAAACTAGTTCATAGTTTGGCAGATCAGTACAATATTATTATAGTGATGCCAGAAGGAGAAACGTTTAGTTTCTATCTGGATAGTCCGATAAATAAAGAAAGTCAGTTTGAGACTTTTATCACTCAGGAAGTCATTCAGAAAGTAGATAAAACGTATAAAACCATTGCCAGCAAAAGCGGAAGAGTCATTACCGGACTTTCGATGGGAGGTCACGGAGCGTTGTATCTTTCTGCCAAACATCCCGATTTGTTTTGCGCGGCCGGAAGCATGAGCGGCGCGGTAGATATGAGTGTAATGCTCAACAGAGATTCGTCTGCTCAGGTTGTAAAGTTAATGCAGCCGGTTTTTGGTGACAAAAGCGGTAGTACCGAAATGTACGAGCAACATGCCGTTTTAGGAATGATTGATAAGATTAAAGCCAATAAACTTCCGTTAATAATAGATTGCGGTGTAGACGATTTTTTGATAGAACCAAACAGAGAACTTCATAGAAGATTGGTTTATACAAAAGTCGACCACGATTATACAGAACGTCCAGGAGCGCATACTTGGGAATATTGGGAAAATTCTTTACCGTATCACATATTATTTTTCAATAAAATATTGCTTAAAAATCAGCTGGTTGCAAAGAAATAAAGTTGTTTCTAATGTAAAATTAATCTAATTCGCTTTTTTTGGTTTGATTTTTGGGATACCTTTATATATATATAAACCTTAAAAAAGATATAATTATGAAAAAGATACTTACCTTATTTGCAGTTGTTGGTTTAATTGCATTTTCTAGTTGTGAAGGACCGGAAGGGCCAGAAGGACCTCAGGGACAAGATGGATTAATTGCTGAAGTTTTTCAAGTCAAGGGTGTTAATTTTACAAGTAATAATGATTATAATCCAATAATCCCTTTGGATCCTACAATTGGAACTTCTGATATGGTGTTGGTTTACAGGCAGGATGGAACGGATGGAGGAGTGCCGGTTTGGAAAATGACACCAGAATTATATTATTTACCTGATGGAACATTGGATTTTGGTTATAATTCTAATTTTACTATTAGAGATGTTAGTATTTACATGGATGGAGGTGATTTAGGAAGTGTTTTAAGTACCTTTAGATTGAATCAAACATTCAGAATTGTTATTATTCCAGGGTATTTAACAGGAACTGCTAAATCTGCCAATAAAGCTGACTTTTCAGATTACAAATCTGTAATTGCAAGGTATGGAATTGATGAAAGTAAAATGAAAGAATTAAAAGTGAAATAAAACTTTAAATAAAAAAAGGAAATCGAAAAGAGATTTCCTTTTTTTTATGCATAATTGTCTCAAGAATAATTATTCTTCACTCGAATCCGTCAAAACCTTTTCTTCTCCAAACTGCAGTGAAACCAAAATTCCGAGTAAAAGTGAGAGTGCTATAAATCCTAAAGAAGCCCATTCGGGAACTTCGATGTAATCATGAAGAAGCATTTTTAGTCCAACGAAAGCCAAAATTGCTACTAAACTGTATTCTAAATAACTGAATTTTGCCAGCATGTTGGCAAGGAAAAAGTACATAGAACGCAATCCTAAAATGGCAAAAATATTAGAACTGAATACCAAAAACGGATCTTTGGTAATAGCAAGAATTGCCGGAACGCTATCAACGGCAAATAAAACATCCATTACTTCGATAACAATTAAGGCCACAAATAACGGTGTAGCGGCTTTTTTTGCAGTTTTAGTTGTAATAAAGAATTTTTCACCTTCCATTTCCGAAGTAATCGGCATAACTTTTCCTAATGTTTTATAAATAAAAGAATCTTTAGGATGAAAACTTTCGTCTTCGCCAGAGAATAACATTTTGATGGCAGTAAATATCAAGAAAATTCCAAAAATATAAGTTGTCCAAGTAAATCTGTTGATAAGCATGACACCAAAGAAGATCATTAAGCCACGGAAAACGATGGCGCCCAAGATTCCCCAAAACAAAACCCTGTGCTGGTATTTCTGCGGTATTTTAAAAGAAGAAAAAATAATTGCAATTACAAAAATATTATCTACGCTGAGCGATAATTCAATCAAATAACCTGTTATAAACTTCATTGAAGCCACGTCAGGAGCTAGTTTGTCTGGGTTGGCAATATAAGCTGTAGTGTATAGCCAGTAAATTACGCCAGAAAAAAGAAAGGACAAAGTTACCCAGATCAATGTCCATCTGCTGGCTTCCTTAGTACTGATGATGTGAGGGTTTTTGTTAAAAACTCCCAAATCTAAAGCAAGGAAAATACCGACTGCTGTTAAAAAGAGAATCCAAACCATTGTGGTATTTTTTTAGTGTATTACACAAAGATAGGATTTACAGCTAAATTTCTCATTAAAAATGAGTTATAAAAAAAATGCCATCAATTAAGATGGCATTTTGAATATAATTTATGCAGAGAATTATAGCGCTGATTTAACAGTTTTGATAATTCTAGCAGCAATTTTGTATGGGTCTCCGTTTGAAGCTGGTCTTCTGTCTTCCAACCATCCTTTCCATCCTTTTTGAACAGTCATCAAAGGAATTCTGATAGAACATCCTCTGTCTGAAACTCCATAAGAGAAATCGTTGATAGAAGCAGTTTCGTGTTTACCAGTTAAACGTTGGTCGTTGTAAGCTCCGTAAACCGCGATATGCTCAGCAGTAACAGGACGGAAAGCTTCGCAAATTCTTTCGTAAGTTGCTTGGTCTCCACATGTTCTTAAAACTTCGTTAGAGAAGTTAGCGTGCATTCCAGAACCATTCCAGTCTGTATCTCCTAGAGGTTTTGGGTGGTATTCGATATAGTAACCATATTTCTCAGTCAAACGGTCTAATAAGTAACGAGCAACCCAGATTTCGTCTCCCGCTTTTTTAGCACCTTTAGCGAATAATTGGAACTCCCATTGTCCGCAAGCAACCTCTTGGTTGATTCCTTCAAAGTTGATTCCAGCAGCGATACATAAATCAGCATGCTCTTCAACTAATTTTCTACCGTGTGTGTTTTTTCCACCTACAGAACAGTAGTACATCCCTTGTGGAGCAGGGTATCCTCCAACTGGGAAACCAAGTGGAAGTTGAGTTTTAGTATCCATGATGAAATACTCTTGTTCGAATCCAAACCAAAAATCATCATTATCATCATCAATTGTAGCTCTACCGTTAGAAGGGTGTGGAGTTCCGTCTGCATACATAACTTCAGACATTACCAACCATCCATTAATACGAGTAGGATCTGGATAAATTGCAACAGGGACTAAAAGACAGTCAGAAGAACCACCTTCAGCTTGTTTAGTTGACGAACCATCAAATGACCAGTTTCCAAGTTCTTCTAATGTTCCTTTGAAGTTTTCGTGCTCTTCAACTTTAGTTTTACTTCTAAGATTTTGAGTTGGTTCATATCCATCTAACCAAATGTACTCTAACTTAATTTTAGCCATAATAATATAAATTAATTTTTTTGTTTTTTTTCGTTGGGTCAAATATAGATTTATTTTTTTAGTCCTAAAAATTAGGGGGCTATTTTGTTTTGCGAAGTATTATTTTTTGGATAAGCGCAATTTAGGCAGGGGTATATTTTAAATTAAGCAATTTTTTATGGGGTAAAAATTGAAATTCGTAAAAAAAACGTGCTGTTTTTGAATTTTTGGGTTAAGGAATTATGAAAAAATGTTTATTTAATGGATAGTATTGCGGTATTTTGTTATATTTCTTTACAACGACTTCATTATTCTTTAAAAAAGGGGAGTTCTGTTGAAAAATCCTTTTGTTAAATTATGTTTTTTTAGTTTAAAACAGGGATTTTATTTGTTTATATTTGCAGATCATTTTTTATATGAAAAATAACACGAATTTTTAAAATTATAATCATGTCAACATTACGTTTCCAAGCCTTAAAAGAAGCTTCAAACAGAAAGCCGGTACATTTTGAAGAAATCGACAGAAAGTCTAGTCTATTTGGTTCAAACGTGTTTAATGAAAAAGCAATGAAGCAATACTTAACTTCTGATGCCTTTAAAGGGGTTAGAGATGCTATTCAACACGGAACTAAAATAGACAGGAAGATGGCAGATTATATTGCCATGGGGATGAAAGAATGGGCTCTTGCAAAAGGAGTTACACATTATACACACTGGTTTCAGCCTTTAACGGGAACAACCGCAGAGAAACACGATGCTTTTTTTGAAACCTCTTATGACGGAAGCGATCCAGTAGAAAAATTTGGAGGCGCACAATTAGTACAGCAAGAACCAGACGCCTCTAGTTTCCCGAATGGAGGAATCCGTAATACGTTTGAAGCAAGAGGTTATACAGCTTGGGATCCGACTTCTCCAGCATTTATATATGGTACAACTTTATGTATTCCGACTGTTTTTATTGCTTACACGGGTGAAGCTTTGGATAACAAAATTCCTTTATTGAGAGCATTATCTGCTATTGACGAAGCGGCAACGGAAGTTTGTAAATACTTTGACAAAAATGTAAAAAAGGTTACAGCAACTTTAGGCTGGGAACAGGAATATTTCTTGATTGATAAAGCTTTGGCAAATTCTCGCCCAGACTTAATGATGACGGGAAGAACTTTATTAGGGCATACTTCTGCAAAAGGGCAACAATTAGACGATCATTATTTTGGATCAATTCCAACTCGTGCGCTTACTTATATGAGAGATTTAGAGCAGGAATGCATGTTGTTAGGAATTCCGGTAAAAACACGCCATAACGAGGTTGCACCAAATCAGTTTGAATTGGCTCCGATTTTTGAAGAAACAAATTTGGCCGTTGACCACAACTCTTTATTAATGGATGTAATGCAGAGAGTAGCAGAGCGTCATGATTTTAAAGTATTATTTCACGAAAAGCCGTTTAAAGGAGTAAACGGTTCAGGGAAACACAATAACTGGTCATTGGCAACAGATACTGGAGTTAATTTGTTGAGTCCGAGTAAAACGCCAATGAGCAATTTACAGTTTTTGACTTTCTTTATTAATACAATCAAAGCGGTAAATGATAACGAAACTTTATTAAGAGCTTCTATCGCAACTGCAAGCAACGATCACAGGTTAGGAGCAAACGAAGCGCCGCCAGCTATTATGTCTGTATTTATTGGAGCGCAATTGACTAAAGTTTTATCTGAATTAGAAAGCGTAACTACAGGAAAACTTTCGCCAGAAGAAAAAACAGATCTTAAATTGAATGTTGTTGGTAAAATTCCAGACGTATTATTAGACAACACTGATCGCAACAGAACTTCGCCTTTTGCTTTTACAGGAAATAAATGGGAATTTAGAGCGGTTGGATCGAATTCAAACTGTTCTAATGCAATGACGACTTTAAATGCAATTGTAGCAAAACAGCTGATTGATTTTAAGAATGAAGTAGAAGGTTTGATTGAAAATAAAGACATGAAAAAAGACGATGCAATCTTTAATGTCTTAAGAGAATATATCAAACAATCTAAAAAAATCCTTTTTGAAGGCGATGGTTACAGCGAAGCATGGGAAAAAGAAGCAGCAAAAAGAGGCTTGAGCAACTTTAAAACAACACCTGAAGCTATTAAAGCAAAAGTTTCTAAACAAGCTTTAAGTTTATTTGAAGAACTTGGAATCTTTAATCACGTTGAAGCCGAGGCGCGTTACGAAATTGAATTGGAAGAATACACCAAAAAAATCCAGATTGAAGGAAGAGTTTTGGGAGATATCGCTAGAAATCACGTAATTCCGACTGCAATTCGTTATCAAAATACTTTAATTGAAAATGTAAAAGGTTTGAAAGAAATCTTCGGAAAAGAATTCGAAACCATTGCAAAAGAACAGATTGTCTTGATTAAAGAGATTTCTGGTCATATTGAAGGGATTAATTCTAAAGTATTGGCAATGACCAACGAAAGAAAAAAAGCCAATCAACTGACAGACGCTCAAAAAATGGCAGAAGCGTATTGCAATAACGTGAAACCTTATTTTGATGAAATTCGTAATCATTGTGATAAATTAGAACTTTTGGTTGATGACGAAAGCTGGACTTTAACTAAATACAGAGAATTATTATTTACTAAATAATAGTTTTTACTACTGTTTTTTTGCCACGAATTACGCGAATTTTCACGAATTTACTTTTTCATAAAATAATCTGATGTGGATGATTTTATCTAAAGAATAAAAATTTGTAAAAATTCCCGTAACTCGTGGCAAACTTTTTTTGAATCAAGCATGCGAATCATTCAAAGAATTAAAAAAAGGGATTATCTTTGCACCACATCAACACAAACTAATTTTCATGAGTTCAGATTCTAGCAAAAGATATGCACAAAGAGGTGTTTCGGCATCAAAAGAAGACGTACACAACGCTATAAAAAACATCGACAAAGGTTTATTTCCGCAGGCTTTCTGTAAAATTGTTCCAGATTATTTAACACAGGACAACGAACATTGCCTGATTATGCATGCCGACGGAGCGGGTACAAAATCATCTTTAGCATATATGTATTGGAAAGAAACTGGAGATCTTTCGGTTTGGAAAGGAATCGCTCAAGATGCCTTAATCATGAATATTGATGATTTATTGTGTGTCGGTGCAACAGACAATATCTTGCTTTCATCGACTATCGGAAGAAATAAAAATTTAATTCCAGCTGAAGTTATTTCAGCAATTATCAACGGAACTGAAGAATTGATTAACGAATTGAAATCTTTTGGCGTGACCATTCATTCAACTGGCGGCGAGACAGCTGATGTTGGAGATGTAGTTCGTACTATTATCGTAGATTCTACAGTTACAGCACGTATGAAACGTTCTGATGTTGTAGACAACGCAAACATAAAAGTGGGTGACGTTATTGTAGGTTTGGCTTCTTTCGGGCAGGCGACTTATGAAAAAGGTTATAACGGAGGAATGGGAAGCAACGGACTTACTTCTGCACGTCACGATGTTTTTGGTAGATATTTGGCTAAAAAATATCCTGAAAGTTTTGATGCTGCAGTTCCAGAAGAATTAATTTATTCTGGACAAGTTAATCTTACTGATGAAGTAGAGAACAGTCCAATCAATGCGGGGCAATTAGTGCTTTCTCCAACAAGAACTTACGCGCCGATTATCAAGAAAATTTTAGATAAATATACTCCAGAAGATATTCACGGAATGGTGCATTGCAGTGGTGGTGCACAAACTAAAATTTTACATTTCGTAAAAGACTTACACGTTATAAAAGACAATTTATTTCCAGTACCGCCATTGTTCAAATTAATTCAAGAACAATCAAAAACAGACTGGAAAGAAATGTATCAGGTTTTCAACTGCGGTCATAGAATGGAGATTTATGTTCCAGAAAATATTGCGCAGGATATTATTGAAATTTCAAAATCATTCAATGTAGATGCGCAAATCGTAGGTAGAGTAGAAGCTTCTGATGCTAAAAAGCTTACTATTACTAGCGAATACGGAACATTCAATTATTAACTTTTAAGTTACAAAGAGACAAAGGTTCAAAGTTACAAAGACTTAATCTTTTGTTTAAAATAATCTAAGAGGCACACTTTTGTGTGTCTCTATTTATAAATAGTCAAATTATGTACGAATTACTTTTTTGGAGATATCTAGATGAAATTTACCTGAACAATCAGGAGGTTTATGAGGCTCTTATAGAGAAACAAGAAGTTGAAGGTTTAGCTATTCTTCAAACAGAAGTAATCGTTAACAGAATCAATTCGGTATTTTCTGAATGGGAAAGAGTGGATGAAGACAGTTGGAAAAACACAAAAGGGAAAGGTGCCTTTCAGGTTATTACGACGCCACAAAGCATAAAAATCGATTGCTACGGAACAGAAGGAAAAACCATGAACAAACTTGTGGATATTCTAGAAGAATTCAAATGTCCGCTTTATGATCCGCAGATTCCAGAGCGTTACGATGAAATGAACGAATAAATAGTATAAAAAAACTGTCCCAATATCAGGGACAGTTTTTATTTATAAACGATTCTAATTTTTTGCCGTTTCTGTTGATGGATTTAAAAGAACGGGTGTTCCAAAACCTATCTGTTCTAATTTTTTCAATTGTGTTTTTGCATCGCCAACAACTAGATAAATCATTTCATCTGTGTTTAAATATTTGGCTGCAAGTTTTTGAATTTCTTCAATTGTGATGTTTTTTACAATTTTTTCTTGTTGCTTTGTATAATCATCTGAAAAATTATAATTGCTGATATTGTAGAGCATTTTCAATTTTGCTGTTAAAGTTTCAAATGCTCGTGCATTACTTTTGATAAGGTATTCTTTCGTAACTTCAAGATCAGTCTTATTAAAATTTTTACCGTATTGATTGATTATTTCTTTGATCAAAGCAACCGATTCATACGTTACATTTGATCGTACACCGCTTGCGATAGTAAATGAACCTTTATTATTTGTACCTTCAAAAGAAGACCTAATTCCATAAGTATAGCCTTTTCCTTCTCTTAATTGCTGTGTCAGTTGCGATGCAAATCCACCACCGCCTAAACGGTAATTCATTATCGTTGCTGGATAAAAATCTTTGTCAGCAGCTTTCATTGCAGGATAGCCAATGCGGATAACAGATTGTTTTGAATCGGGTACATCATAAAAATAAATTTTTGATTTGACAATAGCTTTAGTAGTCGCTATTTTAGGAAAAACTACGTTTTTAGCTTTCCATTCTTTGTTCAGTCCTGCTAATGAATTATTCACATTCGTTTCTGAAATGGCACCAACAATTTGAAAATCAGAGATAGATGGAGAAACATTTTGTGTATAATAACTCTTCAAATCTTCTATTGAAATACTATTTACAGAATTTTCAGTTCCTATATTATTGTTGGACAGAATAGATTCTTCTCCATTAATTAATTTTCTGAATTCATTTTCTCCAATACTAGCTGGATTTGCTTTTTGCTGTAGAATTGCGCTTAAAGTGCTTTGTTTGATCAAATCAAATTCCTTTACATCCCAGCGAGGTTCGAGTAATATTTCCTGTACAAGCTGTATTGTTTTTTCATAGTTTTTGGTTAAAGTATTTCCTGTGATAAAAATGGCTTCATCAGTGGCATAAGCGTTTATGTTCGCTCCCAGACTTTCTATAGCATTTTCTAATTGTTCAGGAGTTTTGTTTTTTGTTCCTTTTGTCATTAATTGAGCTAGCATATTAGAAACACCAATTTTATTTGCTGATTCCAGAAGCATTCCGCCTTTGATTTCTAATTGAAACTGCACCAGTGGCACTTCATGATTCTCAATGCCAAAAAGGTTTAAACCAGACGATAATTTCTTTTTCCATACTACAGGCAATTTTACGTCAGGTGCTTGCCCATAAGGAGGTTCTGTACTTCTGTCAAAAGTTGATGGTGTTTTTTTGTAAGTTCCCGCTATGCTGGCATCAAAAGATTCTTCTTTGCCATCAATTATTTTTTCTTCAACAACGGTCGCTAAAGTTGCGCCTTCCAAAGCTAAATTTGCCTCACCTTTTGGAACAAAACTAGTTGCTACAAAATGTTTATCTTTTATATATTTATTATAAACTCGCATAACATCTTCGGGAGTTACCGTAAGAATATTTTTTATATCCTGATTGATATAATCTGGAGTTCCCGCAAAAATCTCGTATTGAGCTAATTGAAATCCTTTTCCAACAACACTTGTCAAACCATTATAAAATGCAGTTTCCTGCTGGGCTTTAATTCTATTTAAATCCTCTTGCGAAATTCCTTGAGCTTCAAAATTTTTAAATGCTTCGCTTATCCCTTTGCTAACCTCATTTAGATTTATTTTGTCGAAAGCAGTAATTTGTAATGTAAACTGACCAGCAATTTCACTGTCATATTGATACATTTCTACCGCATCGGTTAACTTTTTGTTTTCTACAAGTGTTTTGTATAAAGGTGCTTTTTTACCTATTGAAAGATAATTTGCCAAAACTTCTAAGGCATAGCTGTCAGGATGATATTTGTAAACAGTGGGCCAGGTAAAATTTAATTGTGGTACACGGGCAAAATTATCTTCATAATAAAGATTTTTATTTTCTGTTAATGTTACAAGCTGTTTTTCAATATTCGGAATGTCCGCACCGCGTTTTATTTCGCCAAAATATTTTTCTACCCATTTTTTTGCCTGTTTAGTGTCAAAATCTCCAGCAATGGTAAGCGTAACATTATTTGGTACGTACCAGCGGTTGTAGAAAGTTTTCACATCATCAAGTGTTGCATTTTGCAAATCTTCAAGAGAACCAATAACTTCCCAATTATACGGATGTGAAGCAGGATATAAATTTTTATCAATTACAGATAAAGTATGTCCATAAGGTTTATTATCGTAACTCTGTCTTTTTTCATTTTTAACGACCTGTTTTTCTTTGGCAAGAACAGGATCAGTAACGGTATTAATGAAATAGCCCAATTTATCAGCTTCTGCCCAAATCATTTTTTCTAAAGCATCTTTTGGTACCGTTTGATAATAATTCGTTCTATCTCTATTGGTCGAACCATTCGCGCCAGATCCTCCAATTCGGGCACTCATTTTGTCTAGGCCTCCTTTACCTAAATTTTCTGATTCGAGAAAAAGCAAGTGTTCAAACAAATGGGCAAAACCAGTTCGGCCAACAGTTTCTCTGGCTGAGCCAACGTGGCAAGTCAAAGCCACAGCAACAACGGGGTCAGATCGGTCAATATGAAAAATTACATGAAGTCCATTTCCTAATTTGAATTGTTCAAATTCTACTTTAAATTCTTCTGATTTGCCTGTTTTATTTTGAGAATATGAAAATCCAGTATAAAGGATGAACAACAGGACTAAAAGTGAGTTTGGTTTCATGTTTTTTAAATTTGAAGTTGGAGTCGTTTCGAGAATGAATGTTTTTGGACGACAAAACGAAATTAAGAAAATAAAGATTAGAATTATTGAATGTTAATAAGTTAAGGTTTGTTAATATCTGCTTCAAAATTTACATCGATAGTCGATTTGGGAAACCTGAATTTTTAAATTTTAAATAGTAATTTTTTAAAAGCATATTTTATTGTAATTTTCTAAACAAAAGTTACATTTTTAAATTTCCAAAACTAATCTAACTATGAGGTTATTAATACTTTTCTCATTGCTCATTTACAGTCAGTTAATTAGCGCACAAAAAATCGTGACAACAGAAATTAATGAACCAGTAGATTTTGTAAATCCGCTTATTGGAAGCGATTCTAAGCCAAGTCTTTCAAACGGAAATACTTACCCCGCAATAGCACTGCCTTGGGGAATGAATTTCTGGACGCCCCAAACCGGAAAAATGGGAGACGGATGGATTTATACCTATTCGGCAGATAAAATCCGCGGATTCAAGCAAACACACGCACCTTCGCCATGGATGAATGATTACGGCCAGTTTTCTATTATGCCCGTAACCGGAAAACTTGTTTTTAATGAAGACGAAAGAGCAAGCTGGTTTTCGCATAAATCAGAAATTTCAAAACCTTATTATTACAGCGTTTATCTTGCAGATTACGATGTTACAACAGAAATATCTCCAACAGAAAGAGCTGCTTGTTTTCGCTTTAGTTTTCCTGAGACAGATAAATCTTATATAGTTGTCGATGCATTTGATAAAGGATCATATGTAAAGGTTATTCCCAACGAAAGAAAAATAATTGGCTTTACAACCAAAAACAGCAAAGGTGTTCCGTCAAATTTTAAAAACTATTTTGTGATTGAATTCGATGAACCTTTCACAGAAATAAATACTTTTAACGGAAAATCACTTCACAAAAGCAACGAAATGACCAGCGATCATGCAGGTGCGGTTGTGCGATTTAAAACCACTAAAGGAAAGGTTATTATAGCAAAAACGGCTTCGTCATTTATTAGTATTGAACAAGCAGAATTAAACTTAAAAGAACTGGGTTCTGATGGTTTTGAAACAATAAAAAGCAAAGGAAGAGAAATTTGGAATAAGCAACTCAGCAAGATTATTACAGAAGGAGGAACATTAGAACAAAATCGTACTTTTTATTCGTGTTTGTACCGCACAATGCTTTTTCCAAGAAAATTTTTTGAGTATGATGAAAAAGGAAATGTTGTTCATTACAGCCCTTACAACGGAAAAGTTCTTACGGGTTATATGTTTACAGATACAGGTTTTTGGGATACTTTCAGAGCACTTTTTCCATTGTTAAATCTAACGCAGCCTGCTTTGAATGCGCAAATCCAAGAAGGTCTAATAAATGCTTACAAAGAAAGTGGCTGGCTTCCGGAGTGGGGAAGTCCGGGCTTGCGAAATGTTATGGTTGGAAACAATTCGGCTTCGGTAGTGGCAGAAGCTTATCTGAAAAACAAAGAAACCTATAAATATGATATCGAAACCCTGTATCAGGCATTAATTAATGGAGCAAATAACGAAGGCCCTCTGCACGCCGTTGGGAGATATGGTGCAAACTATTACAATAAACTGGGTTATGTTCCTTACGATGTTTCTATAAATGAAAGCGCTGCTCGTACTTTAGAATATGCTTACGATGATTTTTCAATTTATAAACTGGCGAAAGCATTAGGAAAGCCAAAAGATGAAATTGAATTGTACAGAAGAAGAAGTTTGAACTATAAGAACCTTTTTGATCCAGAAACAAAATTGATGCGTGGAAAACTTTCAAATGGAAAATTTATGAGTCCGTTTAATCCTTTTAAATGGGGAGATGCTTTTACAGAAGGAAACAGTTGGCATTATACCTGGTCGGTTTTTCATGACATTGAAGGTTTGATAGATTTGATGGGAGGAAAAAAACAATTTGTAAAGAAACTGGATGAAGTCTTTTTGCTCGAACCTATTTTTGATGAAACGTATTATAAAAGCGTCATTCATGAAATCCGTGAAATGCAGATTGCCAATATGGGGCAGTATGCACAAGGAAACCAACCAATCCAGCATATGATTTATTTGTATGCGCATGCAGGAGCGCCTTGGAAAACGCAGTATTGGGTGCGCGAAACCATGAACAGGATGTACAAGCCAACTCCCGATGGTTATTGCGGAGATGAGGATAATGGACAGACGTCGGCTTGGTATGTTTTTTCGGCTTTAGGTTTTTATCCGGTTTGCCCTTCTTGTAGCGAATATGTTGTTGGAGCTCCGTTGTTTAAAAAGATAACACTCAATCTAGAAAATGGAAAACAGATTGTAATTAATGCTCCAAATAATAATACAGACAATAAATATGTCTCAAATATTTTTATGAATGGACAAGAATATGATAAAAATTATTTTACGCATCAGGATTTAAACAATGGTGCCGTAATTGATTTTGAAATGAACAATACTGAAAATAAAGATCGTGAGAACAGAAAAAACGAAGTTCCGTTTTCACTTTCCAATGAAAAATAATCACATATAAAAAGATGAATAATAAAAACACGACAAAGCGTTTAGAAGCTTGTAAAAAAATTGTGATGTTTGCCGTTTTGCTTGCCAGCAGTTTTCATACCGCTTTTGGGCAACAACGCAAAAACCTGATTCAGTATGTAGATCCAATGATTGGAACGGCAAGAATGGGACACACGTATCCGGGAGCTACAGTTCCGTTTGGGAGCGTTCAATTGAGTCCTGAAACCGATACAATTGCTTATGGCTTGAACGGAAAATACAACGGTGAAGTTTATAAATATTGTGCTGGTTATCAGTATGAAGATAAAACTATTGTTGGTTTCAGTCATACACATTTCAGCGGTACTGGACATTCGGATCCGGGAGATTTTCTAATCATGCCGACGACAGGAAAACTGCAGTTAAATCCTGGAGTTGCCTCAAAGCCCGAATCAGGTTATCGTTCGGTGTTTTCACATAAAACCGAAAAAGCCGAACCTGCTTATTACAGCGTACTATTAGAGGATCATAATATTAAAGCAGAACTTACGGCTACGACCCGTGTTGGAATGCATCAATACACTTTTCCAAAATCTGCTGATGCTCATATCATTTTAGATTTAACAGCCGGAATTTACAATTATGACAAAAAAAATGTTTGGACTTTTGTACGGGTAGAAAATGACACTTTAATTACGGGGTATCGTCAGACCAATGGCTGGGCAAGAACTAGAACGGTTTATTTTACTATGTCTTTTAATAAACCTATAAAAAGTTATGGTCAGGCTGCACAGGAAAAAAATGTTTACGGAGGGTTTTGGAGAAAATTTGACCAGACCAAAAATTTTCCAGAAATGGCTGGGCAAAACTTGAAATTGTTTTTTGATTTTGACACCAATGAAGGCGAAAAAATTAAAATAAAAATGGCGCTGTCTCCCGTTAGTTCTGCAGGAGCTTTAGAAAACATGAAAAAAGAAACGCCAGATTGGGATTTCGAAAAAGTAAAAAAACAAAGTCAGGAAATCTGGAATAACGAATTGAACAAGATTCAGGTAGAAACCATTCAGAAAGAAGATTTAGTTAATTTTTATACGGCAATGTATCATGCATTTCTAGGTCCGACAGAATATATGGATTTAGATAAAAATTATAAAGGTTTGGATATGAATGTCCACAAAGCAGAGAATTTTACAAACTACACTAGCTATTCGCTTTGGGATACATATCGTGCTCTTCATCCTTTTTTCAATATTATACAGCCAAAACGAAATGCCGATATGATAAGTTCTATGATGGCACACGCAGATCAGAGTGTTCATAAAATGCTTCCAGTTTGGTCACATTATGCAAATGAAAACTGGTGCATGATTGGTTATCATTCGGTTTCTGTTGTAGCAGATGCAATTGTAAAAGGAAATATTAGTTTTGATGCCGAAAAAGCA
The DNA here is from genome assembly GCF_042431625.1 of Flavobacterium procerum. Classification (NCBI taxonomy): domain Bacteria; kingdom Pseudomonadati; phylum Bacteroidota; class Flavobacteriia; order Flavobacteriales; family Flavobacteriaceae; genus Flavobacterium; species Flavobacterium procerum. The sequence continues at coordinate 404,767 of NZ_JBHLYW010000007.1, forward strand.
CTTCAAGCCTGTGTTAATACCGCAAAAGTTCCTTATTACGATGGTTTGGAGTATTACATGAAAAAAGGCTATGTTCCTGAAGACAAAAACGGTTCATCGGTTTCTAAAACATTAGAGTATGCTTATGATGACTGGGCAATTGCGCAGGCTGCAAAGAAATTGGGCAAAACGGAAACTTATAATGAGTTTATCGAAAGATCTAAAAATTATAAAAACGTTTACGACGAGAAAACAGGTTTTATGCGTCCTAAATTAAACGACAGAACTTTTAAGAAAGAATTTGATCCACTGGATACACACGGGCAAGGTTTTATTGAAGGAAATTCATGGAACTACAGTTTATATGTACCGCATGATCCCGCCGAAATGATTAAAATGATGGGCGGCAATGAGCAGTTTAAAGTTCGTTTAGATTCGTTATTCAATATGCATCTTCCAGATAAATATTTTGAAAATACGGAAGATATTACCAGAGATGGAATCATTGGGAATTATGTTCACGGAAACGAACCGTCGCACCATGTTGTGTATCTGTACAACTGGACAGACGCGCCTTGGAAAGCGCAAGATAAAATCAGAATGATTTTAAAGAAAATGTACCGAAATGGAGCTGATGGTTTAGGAGGAAATGACGATTTCGGACAAATGAGCGCTTGGTATATTTTCAGCAGTTTAGGTTTTTATCCAGTTGCGCCAGGTTCTGATGAATATGCTTTGGGAAGCCCATTGGTTAAAAAAGCTGTTTTTAATCTAGAGAACGGAAAAACTTTTGAAGTCGAAACCGTAAACCAATCCGATAAAAATGTATTCGTGAGCAAAGTTTTATTGAATGGAAAACCATTGGATAAACCTTTCTTAAAACATGCTGATGTAATGAATGGCGGAAAGATTACTTTTTATATGAGTAATAAACCTAACAAAAAGAAATATTAGGTGCCAAGATTCTAAGTTGCTAAGAATATTAAATCAGTATAATTCGTGAATTCTTGGCGAATAACAAAAAAACTTTACGAAATTTGCACATCAAATAAAGAAAACGAAATATGAAAATAAATTTAAAATCAGGAATTGATAAACTGCTTTTCGGAATGAAGCAGAACGATGTTACAGCGGTTTTAGGTAAACCTGATAAAAATTATAAAGACGAAGATGACAACGTAATTTTTGTTTATAATGCATTAAAATCAAGGTTGACATTCTATCAGGAAGAAGATTTGAAATTAGGCTATATCGTAACATCTGGAAGTGATTTAGAAGTTTTCGGTTTCAAATTAATCGGAAGAAATATTGCTGATGTGAAAAAAGATTTTGACGCCAAAGGAATTACAAAATACACTCAGGAAACTTTTGACACTTTTGAAAATTACTTTAACGAAGATAACTGGTTTATTCTTCAAACCGAATTTAATGAAGTGGTAAAATTTGAAATCGGAGCGATAATCAACAGCAAAGACGAATTTGACTGGAAATTTCCTGTAAAGAAATAGTATAAAAAACTTTGACAAAAAGTTTAGAAAGCATAAAAAAACCGACAAATAATTGTCGGTTTTTTTTATGTCGTAAAGGAGAAATTACCCTTTTAGCCATGCATTTTTAAGCTTGTCTTTTGAAGCGTCTACCGCTTTAAAAGTTTCAGATTCTTCAGATGGTAATTTTACAGTTCCTTTAATGGTTTCTTCTTTACCGTTACGTTTAACTTTTAAAGTAATTGGATCATTTTCTTTCCAGTTTTCGCTTTCTGTAATCAAATCGTAGATGTTGTCTAGATTATAAGATTTATTGTTTACAGCTAGAATAATGTCATTACCTTTAAGATTTAAGTTTTTAAAGAAATCATTTATTTCGATTTCAGGACGAACAGCGATTTCCTTCGTAGCTTTGTCCACTTTGATATAAGGAGTTTGTCCTTTCAAGAACGGGTTTCCAGTTTTTTTCTCTTTAGCTTTAGCGACACCCACTTTAGCCAAATAAAAATCGTAAGGAATTGGAGTTGTTCCGGCAACATATTTAGTTAAGAATTCGCCAACTTCAGGATAAGTCAATGAAGTTATTTTTGCAAAAAGCTCCTCGTCGTTAAATGGTTTTTCAACGCCATATTCGTTCGATAATTTATGCATCAAATCAAGGATTCCTTTTTCGCCATTGCTTTTTTCTCTAATGATAATGTCAATGCACATTCCGATTAAAGCGCCTTTCTGATAAACATTCAGATATTGGTCTTTATACGGTTGCTCCAAAACATTTTTACTCATCAAAGTAAACGACATCGTATCATTTAAACCTTTTGCTTGCTCGATTTTATCTGCAATACGAGTATAGAATTCAGCTTCGTCGATCAAACCTTGATTGATTTGGAAAAGATTGGCAAAGTATTCTGTTACACCTTCATACATCCATAAATGCTCAGACATTTTTGGATCATTATAGTCAAAAAATTGAATTTCTTTTGAATGTACTGTTAATGGAGTCACAATATGAAAAAATTCGTGCGAAACAACGTCTTTCATCGATTCAACCAATTTTTCTTTTGGCATTGATTCTGGTAAAACAACCGTTGTAGCTGTAGGATGTTCAAGAGCTCCAAACCCATGTGCATCGTCTTTTGCCATAGTTGAAAGATACAATAAGACTGTATATTTTTTAGTAGAATTAACTTTTCCTAAAAAGTTTTTCTGAGCAGTCATCATAGTTTTCATCTCTGGCGTAATGCTTTCTGCGGTAAATTTTCCAGTCGGAGAATAAACAGCAATAAGGATATCCATTCCGTTTACATTAAAAGTAGTGTAATCTGGTTTAGAATACATGATCGGATTTTCGACCAAAATAGCATAACGTGAAGTTTTAAAAACATCAGAAGTTTTACTGTCATCCTCGTCAGTCATTGATGTTGCGCCCCAAAGTGTTTCTGGATGCGTAATGGTTACGTTATAAGGAACATCTAATTTGTCTTGAAAATAACCTACAAATCCATGCGTATTGACCAAAAAGTTCACACCCGCATTGATGTTTGTTCCAGCAGGAGAAAATACATCATCATTTCCGAATCCTGTTCCTTTTTCAGTATCAAATGTATCGTTTACCAGATACGTTATTTTGCTTAAAGTTTTTGCATTTGAGATAGACCAAGAATTATCATTAATTCGTTTTACAGTCAGAGCATTTCCTTTAGCATCAAAAGCTTTAAAATCTTCTGAATATTTACCGTAATTATCGGTCGAATAAGTTCCTGGAACTGTTTTAGGAATACTGTAAACCACTTCATCAGTCTTAATGGCCGGTGGTGTAACCGTAACTAAGACCTTATCGTCTTTAACATCTGTTAAGTTAATATTGACTTCGACTACTTTGCTTTTTGCAGTACTGGAGCTTCCGGTTTTACAGCTCCAAAAAGTAACTGCTAAAGCCAGGGTGTAAAGTATTTTTTTCATTTGTTTGTGTTTAGATATGTGTATTTGACTATGAAAAAGAAAAAAAGTTACATGAAACTGAAAATAAAAAAACTCCTGAAAACAGGAGCTATAATTTAATCAAATTTATTTTTAATATAATATTTTCCATCCAAATCTTCATCAAAATCATCTATTTTTATTGGTTTTGGTTTTGGTTTATTTGCAACTGCCTTCTTTTTCCACATCTCAAATTTTTCAAGAGGCATTTTCTTTTTCATAATTTCCAGAACTTCTTTTTCTGACAATCCAAATTCTTTTTTGATACTTTCAAATGGATTTTTTTCTTCTAGAGCCAACGAAACAAGTTTTTCAGTTTGCTCCCAAGTTAATTCTTTACGGTTACTCTTTTTCATCTCGTGAAAATTAATTCAAAATAGGGGGTTAATGATTAATAGATTGATTTTCAATTTCTGTATCAATATTAAAAAAAAAAATAATAAGTTGTTTCGGCAGAGTAGCTTTTTTTTACTGATTTTTATTGTTTTTTATGGATTTTGATTTTTGGAACGGAATTTTTAGCAAATTCTTTAATTGATTGTTTTCTTCCGCACGCATATGTGTGTCTACTCCGTATATAAGCTGGTCTTTCGGAAGATAGGTAAAGGTCCCGAAGATTCTGTCCCAAATCGAAAAAATGTTTCCATAATTACTGTCGGTGTAAGGAAGTACATAATGATGATGGACTTTATGCATATTTGGAGAAACGATAAAATAGCTTAAATAAGAGTCCAGCTTTTCTGGAAGCGAAATGTTTGCATGGTTAAATTGCGAAAAAACAACTGATAAAGACTGATACAGAAAAACCATCCACATCGGACTGCCAACAATCAAGACGCCTAGAGCGGTAAATACAAAGCGCATTACACTCTCACCAGGATGGTGCCGGTTTGCGCTTGTAGTGTCAATCCAGGTATCGGTATGATGAATTAAATGAAAACGCCATAAGAACTTCACTTTATGTTCTATTAAATGCACTAAATAGGCACCTATTAAATCCAGCATTAATAAGCCGATTATTGCATAAAGCCAGACTGGCATTTCTGGAAGCAATTGCAGGATTCCAAAATTATTTTTTGTGGTCCATTCTGCAGTAAAAATTAAAATAAAGGCTAAAATAAAATTTACCACAATCGTCGTAAACGTAAAAAAGATATTTATGCCTGCATGATGCCACTTTCTATACTTCATCTGAAACAACGGAAAAGTATTTTCTAGTAACCAGAAAAGTGTAATGCCGCCAATTAGAATAAGGCTTCTATGAGAAGACGGAATAGTACTGAAATAATTTACAATCTCATTCATAATAATGCTGTCTTTTGAATCAAATTTAGGTAATTCAATAAAATGATGTGGTTATTTCTGTTAAAGTTGTAACAAGAAGCGTTATTTGTTATGATTCTTTATTTAAAAAAAAGAGAAAAGTTCAAAATAGACTTTTCTCTTTTTCGGTTATTCATTATTTTGAACTATTTTTTTATTAGACTGATGACAAACAGCAACAACCAAGCTCCTCCAGCGGCAATTAAAATCTGCCAGACAATTCCGCCTCCTCCAATACCTAATTTTCCGGCAATCCATCCGCCAATTACACCGCCGATGATTCCAACAATGATGTTACCAATTAAGCCAAAGCCTGCTCCTTTCCAAATCTGACCTGCTAACCATCCAGAAATTGCTCCAATAAGTAAGAAATATAAAAATCCCATTTTTTTAATTTTTTAAAGGTTGTAAATTATTTAGTTTATTTATTTAAGTTGGTTTTATGCTTCTGCATGATTTTGAAGTAAGGTCTTGTACAGAAATCCTGCAGCGAGAGCACCAAGAATAGGGGCAGTCCAGAAAAGCCAGACTTGCGATAATGGTTCGCCACCAGTAAAAATAGCTTGAGATAAAGATCTTGCAGGATTAACCGACGTATTGGTTATAGGAATACTAATCAGGTGGATTAATGTAAGTCCGAGGCCGATTACAATACCGCAGAAACTGGTATTTGCAAATTTATCTGTTGCACCCAGAATAATTAATAAGAAAAACAATGTTAGTACAAATTCGGCTATAAAAGCTGCTTGTAGACTGTATCCATCAGGAGAAAACGCTCCAAAGCCGTTTGAAGCAAAAGCTCCCGCCTTTGTATTGTCTATAACAAAACCAGCTTTTCCTGAAGCAATTGTGTACAATGTTCCGGCAGCGGCAATTGCGCCTATACATTGCGCAATAATGTACGGAATAAGATCTTTTGCTGGAAATCTGCCTCCTGCCCATAAACCAAATGAAACCGCCGGATTAAAATGTCCGCCAGAAATGTGGCCAACTGCGTAAGCCATTGTAAGAACGGTTAAACCAAAAGCTAAGGCAACGCCGGCAAAACCAATGCCTAATGTAGGATATGCGGCTGCAAAAATAGCGCTTCCACAACCTCCAAAAACGAGCCAATAAGTCCCGAAGAACTCAGCAAACAATTTTTTCATAATAAAATAATTTTATGGTTAGTGTTAGAATGTATAGAGGTACGCCCAATACATCAATATTAATTGTAAAGGCAAACGTACAAATAAAATCCAATTAGGTAATCCAAAACTTACTTTTTTATTTTGAAACATGTATAAATTGGCAGGAAAGACAGCAATTAAAAGTAATATAATTCCCCACGCAGCAAAAGGGCTTGTAAAAGGAAAGACAAGGAGGACACTTAAGATTATTTCGGCTCCTCCGCTTAAGTAGTTTAGTAGTTTAGGGTTTTTAAATACAGGGGGAATGATTTTGATGTACATTCCTGGTTTTCTAAAATGATTAATCCCGGCAAGTAAATAAAGTAACGCCATTAAATACAGATGCCAAGGTAAAAACATGATAATTAATTGTTTAGCACTAAATTATAAAAAAAATACCATTATTTTGTTACAATTTTTATTTTTTGAATGAAGATTTTTAGCGTTGTTTTCTTTTGAAATTTAAATTCATAATAATTATTGCCAAGATAATGAGAACAATTCCAATCCATTGTGATAAAATTACTTTTTCATTAAGAAGAATATAAGCCATCATTACTGAAACAGGAAGTTCAAGAGCAGAAACGATGCTTCCTAAACCGATACCAGTAAGAGGAAAACCAGCATTCATAAGCATTGGTGGAATAATTGTTCCAAACAACGCTAGAACGATTCCCCATTTCATAAAAATGTCAAGATTGAATGGAGCAGTTTGTGTAAAGAATGCAAACGAAAAAACAATAACAGCGCCTCCGGAAAGCATATATAAGCTTCTTTGTGCTGAAGAAATGCCTGTAGCTACACGATTTGCTGTAAACATTGTGGTTGTAAAAGAAGCTGCAGCAAAAAAGCCCCAGACAATACCGCGCCAATCTAATTTTATTTCATTATTAAGAATATTGGTTGCGAGGACTGTTCCAAAAAGAACAATACATACAGCAATAACTTTTTGTTTTGAAGGCAGTTTTTTTTCTAAAATCATTTCTAAGATAACGCCCATCCAAACAGTCTGCATCAATAAAACAATACCAATAGAAACGGGAATATATTTTACCGCCAAATAATAAAACAAGCTGGTCATTCCGAGAGAAGTTCCCGCAAGCATTAGACTGAGAATGTTTTTTGGAGTTGCTTTGGCGCTCGTATTTTTGTTCTTTATTTTCTGAAAAGCATTAATTAGTAAAATTCCAATTAGTCCATAAACAAATTGAGAGGTTGTTACTTCTGCAGTTGTAAATCCTTCAGAATAAGCTATTTTTACAAAAGTAGCCAGCATGCCGTAAGTTGCAGCTCCAATGGCAACCAGAAAAACCCCTTTTAATACATTGTTTTGAGACGTCATAATTTGTTTGTTTTTAAAAAATTTAAGCCGGCAAAGATAGTCTATTTTATTTAGGATTTAATGCGAAATAGATGGCTGTATTGTTTTTATGGGTATTTGGAATGTGTTTTAAAAACTTTTTTTAAGGATTTGACAAATAATGGTAAAATAAAAAACCACCAAAGCAATTTGGTGGTTTTTGATATTTTTTTCAAACGATTATTTTGTTGGTTGTGTTTGATAAGTTTCGATTTCAAAAATTAAAGATGCATTTGGAGGAATTACGCCTCCAGCGCCTCTTTCTCCGTAAGCTAAGTTTGAAGGAAGGAAGAAAATAGCTTTTTCGCCATCAGTCATCATACCTAATGCTTCTATAAAGCCTGGAATCATACCGTCTTTTTTGCCTACTGTAAACGGAAACGCCTGATATCCTTTTTGAGAATCTCTCGCAGCGTTATATTGTCCGTAAATTTTTGCTATGCTTGTTATGCTGGTATCAAACAAATTTCCGTCTTCAAAATATCCTGCATAATGAAAGTAGATAGTAGAGCCTTCAGCACCTTTTACTCCAGTTCCTTTTTGCGTTATTAGATATTTTAATCCTGATGAAGTTGTCGTCGCTTTTGCCTTTGCAGCTGCAAAATAAGCAGCTTTGTCGGTAATGACTTTTTTATCATCATTCAAAACTTTTACAGCATCAAATTTTTTAGCGGCTGAACCTTTACGGGTAATGGTGATTTTTGTCATAACATCATCCTGAACAATTTTATTTACATTGTCCATTCCAGAAACTACATGGCCAAAAATAGTGTGTTTTCCATTCAACCAAGGAGTGTCTTTATGAGTGATGAAAAACTGGCTTCCGTTTGTTCCAGGACCTGAGTTGGCCATTGCCAGCACACCACCTTTGTCAAAATGCAAATCATCAACAAATTCATCTTTAAAAGAATAACCTGGACCTCCAGTTCCATTTCCTTCTGGATCACCTCCCTGAATCATGAAATCATTGATTACACGGTGAAATTTCAATCCATCATAAAATGGTTTTCCTTTTAGTCTTTCTACCTTTACATATGGGTTTTTCCCTTCGGCTAAAGAGATGAAATTAGCCACAGTTATAGGCGCTTTTACATATTCTAATGAAAGAACAATATCTCCTTTAGTAGTAGAGATAGTTGCAAAAATGCCCTCATTTGAATCTGTTTTCACAGCTGCTTTCGTTGCAGCAGGTTTAGGTTTGACAGGAGAAGGTTTTTTAACCTGTGCCTGAATGTTTATAAACGCTAAGCAGAATAAAAATAGAAATTTAAATTTCATCGCTTTCAAATTTAAGTCTTTAATAAATGTGTAAAATTAAGGTTTTTCTAAAAGCTGTACCTCGAAAATAATATTAGCATTTGGCGGAATTACACCTCCAGCTCCTGTTTCTCCATAAGCTAAATGTGATGGAATAAACAAGATTGCTTTATCTCCAAATGAAAGCTGTTCGATTCCTTCGATAAAACCAGGAATCATGCCGTCTTTTTTGCCTGCTTTAAATGGAATTGGCTGATATCCGTTTGCTTCAGCTCTTCGTGGATCATATTTTCCAAATGCTTTTGCGACATCCTGAATGCTGGCATCAAATAATGTTCCGTCTTCTAAGAAACCTGCGTAATGAATGTAAATCTGAGTTCCGATTGCAGGTTTTTTTCCGCTTCCTTTTTCAGTAATTACATATTCTAAACCGCTTGTTGTTTTAGTTGCTTTTGCTCTTTCAGTAGCATAGTAAGCCACTTTTTCTTTTTGAACCGCTGCATTTTTGCTTTGCTCTTTAGCGATGTCAGCAAAATAATCATGAAAAACTTTTACAGCGTCAAATTTTTTAGCAGCCTCGCCATTTCTGATGATAGTTACTGCAACGATATTGTCTCCTTGAATAACACTATTTACAACATCCTGTGTTTTTTGGTCCACAACATGGCCAAAAATAGTATGTTTTCCTTCTAACCACGGAGTTTCTACATGTGTGATAAAAAATTGGCTGCTGTTTGTTCCAGGACCATTGTTTGCCATTGCAAGAACTCCGGCTTTATCAAATTTTAAATCTGAAAATTCATCTTTAAATTTATAGCCAGTATCTCCTGAGCCAGTTCCAAGAGGGTCACCACTCTGAATCATAAAGTCAGCAATAACTCTGTGAAATTTCAGACCGTCAAAAAAAGGTTTCTTTTTAAGACTTTCGTTTGTTACGAATTCATTTTTACCTTCTGCAAGAGTTACAAAATTGGCAACCGTAATAGGTGCTTTTTTATAATCAAGTTCAACGATAATGTGACCTTTGTTGGTTTCAATATCGGCGTATAATCCATCAGGTAAATTGTTGTGGTCGTCTTTACAAGAATAAAAAGAGCTAATGGCTATTAGTACAAGTAAAATAATCTTTTTCATTTTAAAATGCTTTTTTTATGGAGTTAATGTGTCTTTTTTTGCTGTTGTAGCTGGTTTTGTAGTGGGTTTAGCCACTGCTGGTTTTGGATTTTGAACCGCTGGTGCAGTGTTCGCAGCTGGAGCAGTTGTGGCTGCCGGAGCTGTAGTTTGAGAATTTGGATCGGGAACAAAATTTCTTAATGTAACTTTACAAATCAACGACTGATTTGGACCGATTTTTTTATTGTCGCCGTGATATCCGTAAGCCATATGAGACGGAAACAAAAAGGTTACAACCTCATTTTTGTGCATTCTTTTTATACCATCTCGAAGTCCCATCATGATATTTTCTTTGTCGATGTAATAGGTCTGAGGGCCTAAATCGGATTCAGAATAAATGACATTTCCGTCGATATCTTTTATTTCAAGGTTAAAATAGGCAATATCTCCCTTTCTTGGTGATGCGGTTTCGTTCAGATTTCTTTCGTCATAGCAAAACCAGTACCCTTTTGGAGTAGCATAATATTTTACTTTCGGATTGTTTTTGATGATTTTTTTGATAACATCTTCTTCATTTGCAACAAGCTTCTTGTTTCTGTCGATAGATTTTTTCATGAAACTGCCTGAAGAAACATTTTTAGGTCTTCTGGCTTCTTCAGGATGCTTGCAGCTTATTATAAAAACTGTCAGCACAAAAATAGAAATACTAAATTTCAAATAGTTTTTCATTGGGGTTAGATTTTTAGTTTAGTTACTAAATCTTCAAATTTTTTCACAGTTTCTTCCATAGAACTTTCAGATCTTCCTCCTGCGGCATTACTGTGGCCGCCACCGTTAAAATGATCTCTTGCAAACTGGTTTACATCAAAACCACCTTGCGAACGGAAAGAAATCTTAATGATGTTTTCGTCTTTATTTTCAATAAAAATAGCGGTAAAAACAATTCCTTTTATACTTAAGCCATAATTAACAATTCCTTCAGTATCGCCTTTTTCATAATTAAACGAATCTAATTCTTCCTGAGTCAGCGTCATATATGAGGTTTTGTGCTCTTCGAAAATTTTCAGATTTTGTAAAGCGCGACCTAAAAGCTGTAATCTGCTGAATGAACTGTTGTCGAATAATAATACCGGAATTTCAGTGTTTTCTACTCCTAAATCAATCAATTCACCGATAATTCTATGTGTATTTCCAGTAGTTCCTGGAAAACGGAACGAACCTGAATCGGTCAAAATACCTGTATAAATGCAAGTTGCAATGGTTTTATCAATATCTTCTTTTTTGTTTAAGAAATTGATAAAGTTATAGACCATTTCGCAGGTAGATCCATAAGAAGTATCAGAATAAGTGTAAGCTGCATAATCATCAGGTTTTTGATGATGATCAATCATAATAAACGGAGCGGTAAGCTTTTTAAGCGCTTGTTCCATCATTTCGCCTGTACGGTGAAAAGCATTAAAATCGAGTGTAAAAATTAACTCTGCTTGTTCTAGAAGTGTCGTACAGGTTTCAGTGTCTTTTTCGAATATCTTTACCGTTTCTGATCCTGGAAGCCAAGCCAAAAAATTAGGAAAATCATTTGGAGCAATGACAGTTGCCTGATGATTATTTTTTATTAGAAAGTGATATAAGGCTAATGTTGAACCCATCGCATCGCCATCTGGTCCTCTGTGCGGAATGATGACTATTTTCTTTGGGGTTGCGAGTAATAATTGAATCGCTTGAATGTCTTGTATTTTCATAGTGTGCGAATTTACATTTTTTAATGTAATGCTGAAAACATTTTAAAGATTAACACGCTTTTAGGAAACAAGGTTAATTAGTAGCTTTTTATTTGAGTCATGAAATTAATTTGGAGTTTGTGCCTTTTTGATTTTGTGCATTATACTTTGGATTTGAAAATTTAAAGCAACCATTTGCTCATCATATAAAGTGCTTTGTTCTGCTATTTTTTTGTATGCCAACTCATATTGTTTAATTCTTAGTCTGCAATACTCAATCAATTTATTATTGTGTTCATGTATTTCTTTTGGAAGATATAAGTTGTCTAATTCTGTAATTAGGGTAATATTTTCGTTCCAATAGTAAATGCCTCTGTCTTTAATCATATATAAAGCATTATTTCTGCTTTCCTCATCAAAATAACTGGTGTAAGCTTCTAATGCCATTTTTTCCATATCTGTAAATTCTGGAATCCTTTTTTCATATTCCATTACCTGGTAGATGTAAACTTTAGAATTTTTGAAATTTATAAATAAGCCGACTATAATAATTGTGGCGACAGTAGAAATAGATGCTAAGCCATAATCTTTCTTTTTGTTGGCCAAAGAAAGCGCCAGGCCAAAAAGAATTCCTGATGCAAAACTCGCTAACTCAGCTGTACAATTGATTTTATTTATAAAATTATAGCCAAGATTTAGCGCTAATAAAACAACAATAGTGAAGATAATTCTTAAATTGATTTTGGTATTGGTTCTTTTAAATAAAAATGCAATTATGACAATACCGTATAAACCAAAGAAAGCACCCGCTGCACCTGAACTCACAAAATCTTTATTCCAGTACAAACTGCTTAACGATCCAATAATTCCGGATAATAAATAAACAGCGAGAAATGGCCATTTTTTAAGATAAGACTCTAAGAGCAATCCAATGTAAGCTAAGGCCAGAGAATTAATGAGTAAATGTAAAAAACCGTTATGGATAAAACGACAAGAAAGCAATCTCCACCATTCGTTTTCATAAATCATTGGTCCGTAGTTTCCTCCCCAATCAACAATGTCTTGAGGGGCAGGTTTGAAAAAATGAACTCCTGAATAAGTCATAATTATAAAAATCAGAAGATTTAAATAAATTAAGATTGGAGTAAATAAATAATCTTTAGTAGGAATAAAAACGGAAAAAATAGAATAAAATCTCGAGATGTTTGTGGGGCTAAGATTTTCTTTGGATGCGGAATTTTCCTTTACTCTTTTGATTTGTTCTTGAAATTTAATTTCATCCGTTCCAGAATTTGAGATAGATTTTAGTTCTTCAAAATATAAATCTAAAAAAAGTGCGGTATTCTTTTTATTTCTTCCACAATCATAAATTTGATTTCCATTTGAATAACTTGTGATTTTGGCCGTATTTTCATCAAAATCAATCGAAATGGTTTCGTTCCAAGTGTTTTTGTTGTTTTGTGTAATAATTTTTAAAAGATTTTCGTCTACGTTTACAATATGCCAATTTAGTTTTTTGCAAATTGAAATTGCATGTAAAAGGAAAGTGGTATGAGATAGATTATTTAACGGTATTAATTCAGAATACTGCGCAGGAAATCCAAAGGCCATTTGTAGTTATGTTTTAATTTAGGAAAAACAATACTACAAAAAAAGAGGTAATAATTGTAAAATATTTTATTATAGATTCTCGAGTTCTTTTTTATGAAACCTTTGGTACAATTTGTATTTCGCTCCTCGTACAATCTGAGATTTATAAGTACCAACAGAACCCGAAGAAAAATAAGCAATGGTACAGGCAATTGCAATGAAGATTCCAGGAGCAATTCCGAATAATTCCATTCCCATAATGGTGCAGGCGATAGGAGTGTGGGTTGCGCCCGAGAAAACAGCCACAAATCCGATTCCAGCCAAAAGCGCAATCGGCATCGGAATTATGATTGATAATGCGCTTCCTAAAGTTGCTCCAACAAAGAATAAAGGCGTTACTTCTCCGCCTTTAAAACCAGCTCCTAAAGTAAATCCGGTGAAAAGAATTTTAAGCAGAAAATCATACCATTGGTTTGGATTCGAAAAAGAATCGACAATAATCGGAACTCCTAATCCGGAGAATTTTGTAAATCCAAAACCAGCAATTGCGATGGCCAAAACAACTCCTCCAATTACTGGGCGAAGCGGTGGATATTTGATGTTTTTTGAAAAAAGCGAACCCCAAAAATGAGTGCTTCTAGAAAATAACAAAGCCGCAAATCCGGATAAAACACCAACAATTATCGTGAAAATAATATTATTTAAGCTAAGCTCAGGAATTAAGGGAATAGTATAATGTGTATGTTTTATTTCCCAAAATTCTACGGTGAAATACGCCGCATAAGCCACCAAAAATGAAAGAAGAATGCTTTTAAAATTGATTTTGCTGAAATATAAAACTTCCAAAGCGAAGATAGCTCCGGCCAATGGAGTTCCAAAAACAGAAGCAAAACCCGCACTGATTCCGAGAATGATTAAAATTCGGCGTTCAGAATTGTCGAGTTTGAAGATTTTTGTGAATTGATCTGCGATAGCGCCTCCCATTTGCACCGCAGTTCCTTCACGACCTGCAGATCCTCCAAATAAATGAGTGAGAAGAGTTCCTATAAGTACCAAAGGAGCCATTTTAAATGGAATGACTTTCTTGGGCGTTTCGTATTCTTCAAGTAAAAGATTGTTTCCTTTTGTAACTGATTCTCCCCAATAATAATAACTCAAACCAACCAATAATCCGCCGAAAGGCAAAAGCCAGACAATCCAGTCGTGCTCAATTCTAAATTGCGTTACCCATTCTAAAGAAACTAAAAAGAAAGCAGACGCAGAACCTGAAAGTATGCCGATTAAAGCACAAATAAGAATCCATTTTGGAAGAGAAATCAGGAGTTGTTTTGGATTTTGGAAAGTCATTAATGATTACTGAAATAGTTTTGCCACGAATTTCACCAATTTTCACCAATTATTTTCTTTAGCCACAGATTAAATGGATTTAAAAATGATTTTTTTGAAAATTCGTGAATTCGTGGCTGATATAATTATTGCACGACTGCAGTAAATTCGATTTCAACCAAATATTCTGGCGCCACCAATTTACTTATTTCGTAGAATCCTGTTGTTGGTTTTACCTCTTTAAAGAAAGCAGCATGTGCTTTGGCAACTTCTTCGAAAGTAGAAATATCGGTGGTAAAAATTCTCGTTCTAATCACATCTTTCATACCTACGTTCAAATCTTCCAAAACTTTTTCAACTCGCTCCAAAATGTTATAAGTTTGGGCATAAGCATCATCTGCTTTAACTTTTTCGCCGTCAACTATAGCAACAGTTCCAGAAACTTCGATGATATTGCCAATTCTTACCGCACGGCAGTATCCCATTTTGTCTTCCCAAGGAGATCCCGTTAAGATGTTTTCTCTTTTCATTTTTTAGTTTTTGTGAATTTGATTATTGAGTTTTAAAAGCAAATTCAGGTTAATTAAGATGTCGCAATTTAAGAATAATGCTTTTGCCAGCCATTAAAAAAAGCTTGAAATCAAATCGGAAATCAAGCTTTTTTGTGATATTAGTCCCTTTGGTTTTCTTCGTACAAACGAAGTTTATTCTGCGCCGTATTAAGATTTTGCTGTAATGTTTCAATTTTGCTGAGCAAATGCGCAATAGCATCTAGTCCTTCAAAATTTATATTTAAATCATAATGCATTCGAATCATTTTTTCTACTGTTGGGAGCTGTTGCGGTTCAAGATATTCTTCGTTTTCTTCAACAATAATCTGAATCAAGCCGTAATTGTTTAACTCTGTTATAAAAGTGTTTTCAATTTCATGATACACACAAAACTGTTTTATTTGAATTAGATTTTTACTTTTCATGATTTCTTAGTTTTGCCAGTTCCTCAAATAATTCTTTTTCTTTATCCGACAATTTTGTTGGAATTTTTATGGAATAGGTGATGTATAAATCTCCAAACTCATTTTCTTTTTTATAAATAGGAAATCCTTTTCCTTTCAGTTTGACTTTGGTGCCGGGCTGTGTTTCGGCAGGGACCTTAATTTTTACTTTTCCGTCAAAAGTATTAATATGCGTTTCACCGCCCAAAATGGCTGTGTACAAATCAATTGGAGCATCGGCATATAAATTATTTCCTTCGCGTTTAAAATCGGAATTGTTAGAGATTAAAAAAGTGATGTACAAATCACCATTCGGTCCTCCGTTTACTCCAGGACCTCCATGATTCGGAATTTTGATAATTTGCCCGTTTTCAACACCTGCAGGAATCGTGATTCTGATATTTTTACCGTTTACAGTCAGATTTTGTTTGTGCGTAGTGTAAGCGGCTTTAAGATCCAATTCCAATTCGGCGTTAAAATCCTGTCCTCTATATTTAGATTGTGATCGGCTTCTTCCTCCGCCATACATTGAATTGAAAAAATCTGAAAAATCACTTCCAGAAAAATCTTCTCCAAAACCTGAGAAATCGCCTCCAGAATATTGAGAACTGCTTTGCTGTTGGTTCGGATTGTATCCCGTTTTTTCAAATTCGTCAGCGTGTTTCCAGTCTTTTCCGTACTTATCGTATTTTTTTCGGTTTTCGGGATTGCTTAAAACTTCGTTGGCTTCATTGATTTCTTTAAACTTTTTTTCGGCTTCTTTATCATTCGGATTTAAATCTGGATGGTATTTTCGAGCTAATTTTCGATATGCTTTTTTGATTTCTGCTTCAGTAGCAGATTTCGTAACATCTAAGACTTTATAATAATCGATATAATCCATTTTTTCCGGTTTTATAAATGGTAAAATAAAGTCTTGAAGTTAAGAATAAGTTGCTAATTATCAAAATTATGAATTGTTTTTAAAAGCAAAAAATAAAGGATTTAAGGCGAAGTTTTTGACTTTTGAATTTAAAAATTTTTAAATTTATTTTTTGCAAAGTAAAAAATCTTGGCAGGTTTTTTGATTCCAAAAATTACTATAATTTAATGTTATAAAACTCCTAAAGTTGCAGCACCTAACGAAATTATAGTATTTTTGTGTGGTTAGCCAGCCGTTTTTATACAATAAAACAGTCGTTTGATAATACTTTCCAGATGAAGCATTTTTTATTTTTTATGTTGTTTTTTACAACCCTGATGGTGTCAGCTCAAACGGAGCTTGGTACTAAATATAAGCCTATTCCAGCACCTAAATTTGGAGCAAAACCTAAAAAGACGCCAGTTCCAGAAGTTAAAGATCCACAGGCTGAAAGTTTGGACATTCCGAGCATAAAAACACCAAATGTTTTTGAAAACAAAACGATAACCACTCCTTCTAAATTTCAGATTGGAGAAGAGAAAAGCAAATTCAGCATGTCTACAGAAACTGATTTTGCCAATCCAGGCGATCGTTATGTGGATAAAATGGAAAAAGATTTGAATAAAGCTCTAAAAGATGCCGGTTTGACAGAAGATCAGCAACCATTGGTTATGAAAGATGTTAGTTATGGCGATATAAGAACAAAATCGCCTTATTTTGTTATCAAGTGTCGTGACTATGGAGCTATTGATGGAGATTTAATAAAAGCTGTTTTAAATAAAGACGTTATAAAAGAGAGACTTTTGCTAAGAGCAGATTATCAGGAATTCAGGATATATCTTGCTGATGGAATTAATACTTTCGAAATGATTGCACTTAATAAAGGGCAATACGGAGGAAATACGGGGCAGTTCCAAATATATGATGCAGAAGGCAAGTTTATTTTATCTGATTTATGGCAGAATTTTAATACCGGTGTTCAGGCTAAGTTTATTATCGTAAAAGAAGATGATAAAGTAAAGAAGTAAAAGCTAATTTGTAATTTCGTATAAGAATTAAAATCAAGAAAGGTTCAAAGAAACAAAGTTTTACACTCTGTTTCTTTGAACCTTTGTCACTTTGAAGCTTAGAACCTTAAAAAAAATTAAAACGGATCTGCAGTAACTCTAAACTTCATATCTGCTTTTACGGTTACATCTTTGGTCAGCGTTTCTTTTAAAGTAACCTGTGTTCTTATTTTATAGCTATCGGCTTTGATATATTCGTCCAATCTTTTATCTGTGCATATCAAATCAATTTCATTTGAAGAAGAGTTGATGTTTTCCTGATAAGCTAATTCTATTTCGTTTGAATCTGTTGTCGAAATATAAATATGTATCGACTTTAAGAAAGTGAAGGTTTTGTCTGAAGGATCAGAGATTAATAACTTCAATGATCTTATTTTTACATCTTTTACAAGACTAGCCTTTGTTTTGTTGTTTTCAAATTCTGATGATGAATTCGTTGTAACTTCTGGAGTAATAATTTCTGACGGAAGATTAATCGGCGAAGTACTTTTTATTTTTATTGAAGCATTGTTTGAGATTGTAAAGCTCAGCAAATCATCAACAGTATCGCAAGAAGTAAAAGCGAAAGACAATAAAAGCGTAAGTGCAATAAATTTTGATTTCATAGTTTGATTTAATTGGGTTTTTCTTAGATACGAAATAATTTAGTTTTTGGATTTACTTTTTCTAGGTTCAAAGATGCAAAGTTTCAAAGAGACAAAGCAAAAAAAACTTTACGTAAAAGTATAAACCTCTGAACCTTTGTTGCTTTGAGCCTTTGCAACTAAAAATCGAAACGTTGAAAAAAAAAATTTATTTTTTCAACGTTCCGATTTTTCAATTTCGAATATAAAAAGTATTTTTGCGCATGCAACACAACGTACTTATTTTAGATTTCGGATCGCAATATACTCAGCTTATTGCGCGTAGAGTTCGCGAATTAAATATATTCTGCGAAATTTTTCCTTACAATCACATTCCAAGTGATTTATCAAGTTATAAAGCCGTAATTTTAGGAGGAAGCCCTTTCTCTGTTAGAGGAGAAGATGCGCCACATCCTGATTTATCGCAAATTAGAGGTAAAATGCCTTTGCTTGCCGTTTGTTATGGAGCGCAGTATTTAGCGCATTTCAGCGGTGGAGAAGTAGCTGCCTCAAATACAAGAGAATACGGTAGAGCAAACTTATCTTATATTAAAGAAAACGAAACTTTCTTTGAAGGAGTTTCAGAAAACAGCCAAGTTTGGATGAGCCATAGCGATAGTATCAAGGCGATTCCAACAAATGCCGTAAAATTGGCAAGTACACACGATGTAGAGTACGCAGCTTACAAAATTGAAGGCGAAACTACTTATGCAATCCAATACCATCCAGAAGTTTATCACTCTACAGATGGAAAACAGATGTTGGAAAACTTCTTAGTAAAAATTGCTGAAGTTCCTCAAAACTTTACTCCAAATGCTTTCGTTGATGAAATGGTTAGCGAGTTGAAAGAGAAACTAGGAAATGACAAAGTAGTTCTTGGTTTATCTGGAGGAGTAGATTCTACGGTCGCTGCCGTTTTATTAAACAAAGCAATCGGACAAAATTTATACTGTATTTTCGTTAACAACGGACTTTTACGTAAAAATGAATTCCAAAGCGTATTGGATCAATACAAAGGAATGGGATTAAACGTAAAAGGTGTTGATGCTGGAGATCGTTTTCTTGGTGAATTAGCTGGAATTAGCGATCCTGAAACCAAACGTAAAACAATCGGTCGCGTATTTATCGAAGTTTTTGATGATGAATCACATTTATTGGAAGACGTAAAATGGTTAGCGCAAGGAACAATTTATCCGGACGTAATCGAATCTGTTTCGGTAAAAGGGCCATCTGCAACAATTAAATCGCATCATAATGTTGGTGGATTGCCAGATTATATGAAACTGAAAATTGTTGAGCCACTTAGAATGCTTTTCAAAGATGAAGTGAGACGAGTTGGAGCAACATTAGGAATAGATCCAGAATTATTAGGAAGACATCCTTTCCCAGGACCAGGATTATCGATCAGAATTTTAGGGGATATTACTCCAGAGAAGGTTCAAATTTTACAAGATGTAGATTCTGTTTTTATTGAAGGATTAAAATCTTGGGGATTATACGATAAAGTTTGGCAGGCTGGAGCGATTTTGCTTCCAGTAAATTCTGTTGGAGTTATGGGCGATGAGCGTACTTACGAAAAAGTAGTAGCGCTTAGAGCTGTAGAATCAACAGATGGTATGACTGCTGACTGGGTTCATTTGCCATATGATTTCTTGATGAAAGTATCAAACGATATTATCAATAAGGTAAAAGGTGTAAATCGTGTGGTCTACGATATTAGTTCAAAACCACCCGCAACAATTGAGTGGGAATAATCTTGGTAGTCATAAAATTACAATAAAAAAATGCCCGTATTTTACGGGCATTTTTTTGTTTGCATATGACTTTAAGGAGGAATAATTTTTTGAAAGTAGAATGTTTTATGTTCTAAGTTGTAACAAACATGTAACTAATAATAGTACTTTTTTTAAAATTAAGTTACATTTGTGATGCCTTAATTTTTTACAACCTACTTATTTATGAGAGAACTTTTGACGATTTCTCTTGTCTTTGTTTTGTCTTTTAACAAAATAACAGCGCAAGATTCATTTATTGAACACAAAATTCAAAAAGGAGAAACCGCTTATTTTATAGCTCAGAAATACAAGGTTTCTGTTGATGAGATTTTTAAATTTAATCCAGAATCTCAAAACGGCATTAAGGACAATCAGATTATAAAGATTCCGTTGCATTCAGAAAATGCGATCCAAAAACAAAAAATACATGTTGTTGAAGCAAAAGAAACTCTTTTTGGTTTGTCAAAGCAATATCACGTTTCTGTAGAGGCGATTCAAAATGCAAATCAGACGCTTCTTGTGAATGGACTTCAGGTTGGGCAAGAATTGATAATTCCGGATACAGCTTCTAAAACAGAAATTACAGCATCTTCAAAAGTTACGCATCTCGTTGCTCCCAAAGAATCTCTTTTCAGTATTGCGAGACAATATAATGTATCGGTTCAGGATTTAGAAAATCTGAATAAAGATATTTTGATTAACGGATTACAGATAGGGCAGACAATTTCTATTCCGAACAAAAGAAAAACGCTCGATGGAAGAGTTCGCGTTATCAATCAAGAAACGGTTTTTCATGTTGTGGAACCAAAAGAAACTAAATATTCAATAACAAAAAAATACGGAATTTCAATAGAACAACTTGAAAATCAGAATCCTGAAATAGTAAACGGATTGATTGTTGGCAATAAATTAGCCATCAATACAAAAGAAATAAAACCTGCAAATGAAAGCGAAGAATTGATGCTGGCTTTGGCAGAAAAACAAGTAGTAGTCGAAAAAACAAAAGCCAAAACGGTTGAAATTGAAGATTTAAAAGACAGGCTTGTTGTTCAGAAAGAAATGAATCAGAAGATTATTAAAATTAATGATTTGAAAGTGAATTTGAATGATATGAATGGTTCGAAGGAAAACTCAGTAGAAAAACTGCGTTTGGTTTTAGAAGCCAATAAAAATGTTCAGGATATTTTGATGGCAAAATTAGATTCGCTTGTGACTTCAATGCATAATGATTTGAAAGAATTGAAGAAAATGCAGGTCTTGAATGTTGAAGAATCAAAGCGATTAGAAAAACAATCGTATGAAGATATCAATAAGACTAATGAATTGTCGTCTCAATTAAAAAAAGAACTGGCTGAAAACAGAAAATCGTATGCGGGTTTGATGAATAAAGTAGAGCGTATTGCAGTTGAGGAAAATCAGGAGTATAGGAAGAAAATCCGCGAAAACGAAAAAAACAGCAATACAAATCAGCTGCAACGTTTGTCATTAGAAGAAATAAAACGATATAAAACAGAACAAGAAAAAATTGATGGACAAAACCAGCTTTTAATTGCCAAAATAGATTCGCTTGATGTTCAGAAAAAAATAGAAGTAAAAAGGCATATCAGCAAAGCTTCTTATTACAGTATGGAAGCTCGTAAATTTGATGATAAATTGGCTTTGGTTAAACTGAAAAAATATCAGGATGAATCGGTAAAAAAGCAAAAGAAAACAAATTCGGAAGAAAAATCTAAAATACTTTCTCTAGAAGAAATGAAGCAAGAGCTGAAAGACAATCCTTTAAGAAAGGATAAAACAGTAAATGTCGAAGTTTATGATAATCTTAGAGAAGTTTCAAACGGCTATTACTTAGTTTTAGGTATATTTACAGACGCGGTTGAGCGCGACAAGTTAATTATGAAACTGATTGATTCCGGCGATTTTAACGCCAGTTTTTTCTTTAATATCAATAGCCTTTCGTATTATGTTTACACAGACAAGTTCGAAAACATGGAAGAAGTGCTTTATAAATGCAAGAAAAAAGAAGAAGATGAGTTATATAAAGAAATCATTATTGCCAAGGTTGAAATTGATCTGAGGTAATTTTTAACAAAATAAACAAACGGCGCGAATTTTGCTTTTAGGAAAATTTGTAATTAGTTTTTGAATTAGGAATTAAATTATTTTAAGCCATACTATGAAATATTATTTAACATTATTGTCTTTTGTCCTTTTTATAAATTCTGCTGCTTTTTCTCAAGAAAAAGTGGTGAAATATAAAGTTTCGGCAGGAGAGAACATCAATCAAATTGCGCAGAAATTTAAGGTGACGCCTTATGATATTTACCAGCTAAATCCAGATGCAAGAACAGGTTTGGTTCCGAATTCAGTTTTGCTGATTCCAACTAAATCCGGAGAGGTAAAAAAAGAAGTTTCTGAAACCAAAAACGCAGCAGTTTCAGGAAAAGAAACTATTCACGAAGTGCAGCCAAAAGAGACTTTTTACAGTATCGAAAAAAAATACGGCATTTCTGACGAAGCTTTAAAAGCGGCGAATCCGTTTTTAGAAAAAACAGGCGTACAGATTGGTCAGAAACTAGTAATTCCGGCTAAAGGTTCGGCTCCTAAAACGGCATCAAAACCAGTTAAGGAAAAAGGTTCTGAAAAATATGTCTATCATGATGTACAGCCAAAAGAAACGAAGTATTCTATTGCAAAACAATACAATACGACGATTGAGGATTTAGAAAAACGCAATCCTGAAATCGTTTCAAGCCTTCCTGTTGGATATCGTTTGACAATTTCTGGAACGGCTCCAAAAACAGAAGCAGCAGAAACTGGAAAGCCTGCTAAAACGACAGAAACTTCAAAAAAAGCAGTTTCATACATGGAATATCAGGTAAAACCAAAGGAAACTTTGTATAGCTTGTCAAGAACTTTTCATTTGTCTCAAGACGAATTAAGTGCTCTTAATCCAGCTTTGTCTGAAGGTTTGAAGGAAGGAATGGTTTTAAAAGTACCTGCCGGATATGTTGCGCCTCAGCCGATAGTAGCACAACAGCCAGTTGATAAAACAGCAGAAAAAACTGAAGTGCAGTCGAGTGGAAGCGGTGGTGGAATCAGGATTTTAGACAAAGTTAAATCTGAAGAAAACAATGCGGAGGTTGTGGAATTAACAAAGAAAAGAGGTGCGACAGAGCGTAAAAAAGTAGTGTTATTGCTTCCGTTCAATTTGGCTAAAATTCAAAGCGATACAGCAGGAACAGCTTCTAGGCTTAAAACAGATAAATTCTTGAACATGACTTTGGATTTTTATTCAGGAGCTTTGATGGCAATCGATTCAGCAAAAGCGCTTAAACTTCCGATTGATATTTCTATTTATGATTCTCAGGAAACCAAAACAACTTCTAATGTTTCTGGATTAATTAGTAAAATGCAGGATGCAGATGCTGTAATTGGTCCGTTTTATCAAAGTAATGCAGAGGCAACGGCAAATACGCTTCGTATGTACAATGTTCCGGTAATTTCGCCTTTATCAAAAGACACTGCAAATCCGATTGATAATTTGTATCAGACCATTCCATCGAGTGATGTAGTAAGAAATTCAGTTTTTGATTATATGAGAGCCAAAAACGGGAATATTGTTGCGGTAGTAGACAAGAAAAAAGAATCTGTTATAAATTATATTAAGCAAAACCAAAAAGGAGTTGTTTTTGCTTCTTTGACAGAAACAGGAGCTTTGGATGTGGCAAGTTTGAAAAGCCTTTTGATGCCAAACAGAATGAATTATGTAGTGATGGAAACCGCAAATACAGCAATGGTTAAAGCAA
Source organism: Flavobacterium procerum (assembly GCF_042431625.1). NCBI lineage: Bacteria > Pseudomonadati > Bacteroidota > Flavobacteriia > Flavobacteriales > Flavobacteriaceae > Flavobacterium > Flavobacterium procerum. The sequence goes on from NZ_JBHLYW010000007.1 coordinate 428,241, forward strand.
CAATCAAAGCTTTGCTGGATTCTCAAAAAACATGTCAGGTACAGTTGGTGATTTTAGAACCAAACAGCACTCTCGATACGGATGAGATTAATTTTGAGAATCTGATAAAATTGAAATTAATGTATCCTTCTGTAACTCGTGAAAGTGAGGATGAATCGGTTCTGATTTTTGAAAAAGAATATCGTCTTAAAAATAAAGTAAATCCAAATACTTATGCAACAAGAGGATTTGATGTGACTTTTGACACCATGATGCGTCTTGTTCAAGGAAAAACATTTCCAGAAACGGCAGATTTAATGACTACGCAGCAAGTAGATAATAAATTTCAATATTATAGAAAAGAAGACGGCGGACATGCCAACAAAGGTGTTTACATCTTATATTACGATACAGATTTAACTTTAAAAGAAGCAAATTAATGACATCAAAAGTAACCTATTTAGGCGATTTACGAACAAAATCAATTCATGTGCAATCGGGAAGTGAAATCATTTCTGATGCACCACTTGATAATAATGGAAAAGGAGAGGCATTTTCTCCAACAGATACGGTTGCCAATGCGCTTGCAAGTTGTATGATGACGATAATGGGAATCAAAGCCCGTGATTTGGAAGTGGATTTTACAGGTTCTACTGCAGAAGTAACTAAAATCATGAATGCAGAGCCGAGAAGAATTGGTGCAATCGAAATTGTATTTGAAATGCAAGGTGTTGCTGACGAAAAGAACAAAACTATTTTGGAGCGTGCAGCAATGACATGTCCGGTATTTTTGAGTTTGAGCTCTGAGATTGAAAAACGAATTACTTTCAACTGGAAATAATTTTTCGAAATAATTTTTGAAGGCGTCTAATTTTTTAGACGCCTTTTTTATTTGTTGTCACCAAAACAGCTTTTTCTGAAAAATAAAGAGTCATTAAAAAATAGTCATGTTTGTTTTTGGATTGCAAAAAATTAACAAAATTTTCATACCAGATTTAGAAATTGATGAAAATTAATGCATTACTTTTGTTTTGCAAAAAAAATGCAGATATTTGCATAAAATACGCATTTAATTCTTTTGAGTATTGAATTGAAGAAGCAGTACGAGTTCATTATCAATAAATGTCGTATATTTATATGTTGTTGGCTATTATTAGTTTATAATGGTATTTGTTAGATAGAGACAATTCAAAAAAATAAAAGTTGCTCTTTTTGACAAGAGTGCTGTTAAAAAGGATAGAATTTGCAAAAAAAATGCAAAAGAATAAAATTGAACAAAAAATAAAACTATATCATGTTAAAAAGTAAAATTGACAAAGCGACGGGTTTCGAAAAACGTTTCGAAAACATAAATACTGTTGTGTTTGAAAACTCGACAGATGCTTCAAAAGAAGTTGCGCAGGAAATTGCAGCTTTAATCAGAGAAAAACAAAATGAAGGTAAGCCTTGTGTTTTAGGTTTGGCGACAGGTTCTTCTCCAAAAGGATTGTATGCTGAATTGGTGCGTCTTCATAAAGAAGAAGGTTTGAGTTTTAAAAATGTAATCAGTTTCAATTTGGATGAATATTATCCGATGGAACCGAACTCAATCAACAGTTATGTTCGTTTTATGAAAGAACTTTTGTTTGATCACGTTGATATTCTACCTGAAAACGCTCATGTGCCAGATGGACTTTTGACGAAAGAGCAAATTGCGGATTACTGTGCAGAATATGAGGCAAAAATTGAAGCTTTAGGCGGAATTGATCTTCAGATTCTTGGGATTGGAGGAAACGGACATATCGGTTTTAATGAATCTGGTTCGCTTCAAAACTCAAAAACGCGTTTGGTTGCTTTAGATCATATTACAAGAGTTGCTGCAAGTAAAGATTTCTTTGGTTTGAATAATACGCCAAGAACAGCAATTACGCTGGGAGTAAAAAAAATCATGGAGGCCAAAAGAGTGATTTTACTGGCTTGGGGAGAAGGAAAAGCAAATGTTGTTAAAAAATCGGTTGAAGACGAAATTACCAACAGAGTTCCGGCTTCATTCCTACAGGAACATGATGATGCTGTTTTTGTTTTAGACAAGGAAGCTTCTTCAAAACTGACAAGAGTAAACAGCCCTTGGTTGGTAGAAAAAGTGGTTTGGACAGACAAACTAACAAGAAAAGCGGTTTTAGGTTTGGCACTTAAGCTTAAAAAACCAATTTTGATGCTTACCGATGCCGATTATATCGAAAACGGTATGAGCGACTTGTTGGCAGATTCTGGACCAGCTTACGATATTAATATTAAGATATTCAATAAATTACAAAATACGATTACAGGATGGCCAGGTGGAAAGCCAAATGCAGATGACGCCAATCGTCCGGAAAGAGCTGAACCGGCTAAAAAACGTGTTCTTATTTTCAGTCCGCACCCAGATGACGATATTATCAGTATGGGTGGTACGTTTATGCGTCTGCAAGAACAAGGGCATGAGGTGCATGTAGCGTATCAGACTTCTGGAAATATTGCTGTTGCAGATGATGAAGCGCTTCGTTTTGCGAGTTTCGTAATTGATTACAACGAAAAATTCGGAATCAAAAGCCCTGAAGCTGATGCTATTTACGAAAAAGCAGTTGATTTCTTGAAAAATAAAAAGAACAGCGAAATTGATATTCCTGAAGTTCGTTACATAAAAGGACTTATTAGAAAAGGAGAAGCAAGAGCAACAAGTCATTTTGTTGGTCTTCCAGATGAGCAGATTCATTTTATGGAATTGCCGTTTTACGAAACTGGAACAATTGAGAAAAAACCAATCGGTGCAGAAGATATTCGGTTGACTGTTGATTTGATTGAAAAAATCAAACCACATCAGATTTATGCGGCTGGAGATTTAGCAGACCCTCACGGAACTCACAAAGTTTGTTTGGATGCGATTTTTGAAGCAGTTAAGGTGTTGAAACCAAAAGAATTTATGAACGACTGCTGGTTGTGGCTGTACAGAGGAGCTTGGCAGGAATGGGGAATTGACGAAGTTGAAATGGCAGTTCCAATGAGTCCTGATCAGGTTTTGGCAAAACGTCACGGAATCTTCAAGCACCAGTCTCAAAAAGACGGAGTTGTTTTCCAAGGAACAGACGCAAGAGAGTTCTGGCAAAGAGCCGAAGACCGAAACAGAGAAACTGCAGCTTTGTATCAGCAGTTAGGTTTGGCTACTTATGCAGCGATGGAAGCATTTGTGAGATGGCATTATTAAGATGCTGAGATTCTGAGGTACTAAGATTATAAGTTTTTATTCGCCGCAAATTCATGAATTATTTTGTGAATTTGCGGCGAAATCATTTTGTTCTGAACGGAAAAATAATTTGTGAATTTGTGGCAAAAAAAAATCATTTAAATCCATTTAATCTGTGGCAAAAAGAAAAAAATAAAATAGCTTTGTAAACAATAAGAAGCAGGAGGAAGAAGTCTATATTCTTTCCTCTTGCTTCTTTTTTCTTAAAAAAAAATGGAACAAGATAAAAAACAGCTCATAAAATTAGCACATGCCAAAATGCCTTTCGGAAAGTACGAAGGAAAATATCTAATTGATCTTCCGGAATATTATGTCGTTTGGTATCATAATAAAGGATTTCCGAAAGGGGAATTAGGTCAGCAGTTGCAATTGATTTATGAATTGAAATTGAATGGATTAGAAGAGTTGATTCGGAATATTAAGAAGCAATATCCAAAACCTTAAAATAAAATCTTAGTTTAGCACGCGAATTAATTTTAATGAATGCTTTCAAATTAACGACCAAATTCTAAATGGATAAAAAAACATATTCTTCAAACGCAGGAATCAGCTGGGGAACAGCATCTTTGATATTCGGAATTACAGCCTTAATTCTCTCATTTATTCCCTGTGTTGGTTTTTTGGCAGTTATTTTGGATGCACCCGCAATTTTTTTTGCGATAATTGGGCTTTCGAAAGCAAAAGCCGAAAATGCGCCAACCGGTTTGGTTAAAGCTGCTTTGGTGGTAAGTATTGCGGCGGCGTTAATAATTATGGTCAATATAATGCTTGTGTTTGGTATTTACGGACTTTTAGTATTTTGGGACTAAAAGCCACATACTATATAAGTTCGTACAAAAAAATAAATTTTGTATTTGCGATTCTAATTAGTAGCATCTTTATCTATTGCTATTTCTCAGTTTCCTTAAATTTCGGATTTCGTTCTGCATGCGAGGGCATGCCTCTGCAATATTGCAAAAGCCGCGGACTCACACGTGCTTTTTCTCGTATTCTTCATTTTGATTTTAAAGAAGCTTTAGCATTAAATCCGTATAGCGTAAAGATTTTTTTGTTTTTTCTGTTTCAGTTCTTTGCACGTTTGATAATCAATGCATTTGTTCAGGTTTCTAATTTTAAAGCGATTGTGAATCTGGATGTTTTATTGAGTTTAATTTTCTTTCTCTATTCATTCTGTAATCTCATTTATACGTTTTGATTTATGATGAAATGCATTTGAGGATTTTTAAGAATAATAAAAAAGCATTGTCTAAATCTTTAATAACAGATTTTTAAATTAATAATGAACGAGATTATTAGTTGCGAATTTTTAGCTAAAAATCCAAAATCCTTTCGTTTTGTAAAGTTATAGCTCCAACTGGACATTTAAATTGAAACTACTCTAAAAATTTGAAAAATTATCTCATTGACGAATTGATAAATTGTCTAATTAAATTTGTACTTTTGCCAAGTTTTTTACACAACTACTTACAAACAACAACAGAATGAATCAAACAAAATATATTTTTGTTACAGGAGGTGTGACCTCTTCATTAGGAAAAGGAATTATAGCGGCATCTTTGGCAAAATTGTTACAAGGAAGAGGATATCGTACAACTATTCAGAAATTTGATCCATACATTAATGTTGACCCAGGAACTTTGAATCCTTATGAGCATGGAGAATGTTATGTGACAGATGATGGAGCTGAAACTGACTTAGACTTAGGACACTACGAGCGTTTCTTAAACGTTCCTACTTCTCAGGCTAATAACGTTACTACAGGAAGAGTTTATCTTTCGGTTATTGAAAAAGAAAGAAGAGGAGAATTTTTAGGAAAAACAGTTCAGGTTGTTCCTCACATCACAAACGAAATCAAAGACAGAATGCAATTGCTAGGTAAATCTGGCGATTATGATATTGTAATTACTGAAATTGGTGGAACTGTAGGTGATATCGAATCACTACCTTATATAGAATCTGTTCGTCAGTTGGTTTGGGAGTTGGGAGAAAATAACGGAATTGTTATTCATTTAACTTTAGTTCCTTATTTGGCTGCTGCTGGTGAGTTGAAAACAAAACCAACACAGCACTCTGTTAAAACTTTAATGGAAAGCGGTATTAAAGCCGATATTTTGGTTTGTAGAACGGAGCACGAATTGTCTCAGGAATTGCGCCAGAAATTAGCTTTATTCTGTAATGTTAAAAAAGAAGCAGTTATTCAGTCAATTGATGCTTCTACGATATATGAAGTTCCAAATTTAATGCTTGAAGAAGGATTAGATGTTGTGGCTTTAAAGAAATTAGATTTACCTAAAAAAGCATCTCCGGATCTTAAAAACTGGAATACTTTCTTAAAAAGATTAAAAAACCCAAAACAAACTGTAAACATTGGTTTGGTTGGAAAATATGTAGAAATGCAAGATTGTTACAAATCTATTTTAGAGGCGTTCATTCACGCAGGTGCTGCAAACGAAACTAAAGTAAACGTAATTTCAATTCACTCAGAGCATATCAATGCTGAGAATGTGGAAGAGAAATTAGGAACGCTTGACGGAGTTTTAGTCGCTCCAGGTTTTGGTGAAAGAGGTATTGAAGGAAAAATTGAAGCAGTTCGTTACGTTCGTGAAAACAATATTCCTTTCTTCGGAATTTGTTTAGGAATGCAGATGTCTGTTATCGAATATTCTAGAAATATTTTAGGTTATAAAGAAGCGAATTCTACAGAGATGAACGATAAAACGCCTCATCCGGTTGTGAATTTAATGGAAGAGCAGAAAAATGTAACCGATAAAGGAGGAACAATGCGTTTGGGTGCTTGGAAATGTGATATTAAACCAGACACTTTAGCGTACAAAATTTACGGAGAAAAAACTATTTCGGAGCGTCACCGCCACCGTTATGAGTACAACAATAAATACGCAGATGAATTACAGAAAGCTGGTTTAAAAGCTTCTGGAGTAAATCCGGACACAGGGTTGGTAGAAATTGTAGAATTAGAGAATCACCCATTCTTTATTGGTGTACAATACCATCCTGAATATAAGAGTACGGTAGCCAATCCGCATCCTATATTTGTAAACTTTGTAGCAGCAGCTGTAAATACACATAAAAAATAATAATAATATTCGAAGAGGTTGTAACTTTTAGGCTAAAGACATAACTAATAACTTCTAACGAGTAACTTTTTTAAATTAATAATGGAAGAAAAAAAATTAGACCTTAATTCAATCATTGGTTTTGTATTGATATTCGGAATTTTGCTTTGGATCATGTATCAAAATCAACCTTCTGAGAAAGAAATTGCTGCTGAAAAAGCCAAGAAAGAATTAGTAGCTAAACAAGAAGCACAAGCTAAAGCAGATAAAACAAAAACAGCGCAAGCACCAGTTGCAGCAACACCTGGAGATACTGCTCAAATCGCAGAATTGCAAAAAACTTTAGGAGGATTTGCTTATTCTGCAACACTTCCTTCTGCAAAAGAAGCTTTCACTACAATCGAAAATGAAAAATTAAGATTAAAGATTGCTAATAAAGGTGGTTATATTGTTGAAGCAACTTTAAAAGAATTCGAGAGATTAAAAAAAGGTTCAGGACAATTAGTTGAGTTAATCAAAAACAATAATTCGAACTTAAATTTACAGCTTCTTACAACAGACAACAGAACTTTAAACTCTAAAGATTTGTATTTCGAGCCAACATTGGAGAAAATTGGTGCCGACCAAGTTTTGTCTATGCGTTTAAAAGCGGGTGCAAACGAATTTTTGGAGTATAAATATATCTTGAAACCAAACGATTATTTACTAGGTTTTGACATTCGTTCTCAAGGTCTGAATAAAGTATTAAACTCTGCGAAACCAGTTGATTTACAGTGGGATTTAAAAACATATAGAAACGAAAAAAGCGTTTCTTATGAAAATCGTTTTGCTCAAATTGATTATAAATACGAAGAATCGAAATACAATAACGTAAGCCCGAATGGTCAAGGTAAAGAAGAAACGCCTACTAAAGTAAGTTATGTAGCTTTTAAACAACATTTCTTTACGACAATTTTGTCTACAGAAAAACCGTTTGAAACTTCAAAATTACAGTCGGATAATTTAGTTAAAGACGAAAAAATTGACACAGTCTTTACAAAACAGTTTAGAGCTAATTTGCCTTTAGCGTTTACAAACGGAGAGATCGATTACAAAATGAATTTGTATATGGGTCCTGCAGATTATAAAACATTAAAGTCTTACGATAAGAATTTTGATAAAATCATTCCATTAGGGTGGGGGATTTTTGGATGGATTAACAAATTTATCTTCGTTCCGTTATTCGGATTCTTAAGTTCAACAATCGGATTATCGTTAGGAATTGCAATCATTATTTTTACGATTATCATCAAATTGGCCATGTCGCCGATTACGTATAAGTCATTCCTGTCTCAGGCTAAAATGAAAGTTTTAAGACCTGATATTGCAGAGTTGGGAGAGAAATACAAAAAAGATGCAATGAAGAAACAGCAGGAAACTATGAAGCTGTACAACAAAGCAGGGGTAAACCCAATGGCGGGATGTATTCCGGCATTGATTCAGCTTCCTTTTATGTATGCTTCGTTTCAGTTTTTCCCAGCAGCGTTTGAGTTGAGACAAAAAGGTTTCCTTTGGGCAGACGATTTATCATCTTTTGACTCAATTGCAAAATTGCCTTTCAGCATTCCGTTGTACGGAGATCACATTTCTTTGTTCCCAATTTTGGCAGCAATTGCAATTTTCTTCTACATGAAAATGACTTCTGGAGATCAACAAATGGCAGCGCCTCAACAAGAAGGTATGCCAGATATGGCAAAGATGATGAAAATCATGATTTATGTTTCGCCTTTGATGATGTTGATTTTCTTCAACAGTTACGGAGCCGGATTGAGCTTGTATAACTTTATCTCAAACTTAATTACAATCGGAATTATGTTTGTTATAAAGAATTACATTGTTGACAGCGAGAAAATTCACGCTCAGATTCAGGAAAACAAACAAAGAGAGCCTAAAAAGCCAAGCAAATTCCAACAACGTCTTCAGGAAGTTATGGAACAGCAGGAAGCGGCTAAAAAAACTCAGAACAGAAAAAAATAATTTTCATAAAAAAATCTCGATTTATCGAGATTTTTTTATATCATTATAATTTACGTTTCAGATTTTCGTTAAGATTAAAAACAAAATATTCTATGATATCTAAAAAAATCATACTTGGATTACTTTTTATTCAAACTTTATTTTTAAGTGCACAAACAGCTGATAACAAAGTAGATTCTGAAGGCAAAAAAGATGGACTTTGGAAAGGAACTTATGCCGAATCTAAACGCCCACGTTACGAAGGTACTTTCAACCACGGAAAAGAAACGGGTATTTTTAAATTCTTTGATGACACTAAAAAGGGAGATGTAATTGCTACTCGCGATTTTAGCGCAAATGACGGAAGTTCGTATACTATTTTTTACGATCAGAATAAAAATATAGTAAGCGAAGGCAAAGAAATTGGAAAAGCAAGAGAAGGAGAATGGAAATACTACCATAAAGCTTCTAAAGTCTTGATGTCTGTTGAAAATTATAAAAACGGAGTTTTGCATGGGGTAAAAATTATTTATTATCCAAATGCGAAAGTTGCTGAAGAAATGAATTTTGTAAACGGTATAAAATATGGGGTTTATAAAAAATTAGGACAAGAAGGAACATTGCTTGAAAAAGCAGTTTACAAAAATAATGAATACGACGGCGATGCAGTATTTTATGATTCTGACGGAACTATTGCTTCTAAGGGAAAATTTGTTAAAGGAAAAAAAGCCGGAATTTGGCAGTTTTACCAGAAAGGCAAATTATTTAAAGAGGTCAATATGAGTGATCCGAAAAGCGCAAATAAAGCAGCTGAAAAAGCTGAAAAGAAAAAATCATAACTAAAAGGCTGTCGATAAAGACAGCCTTTTTTATTTGTCACGAATTGCAAAAAAAGTACTGATTAATTTTCGCTTCAGTTTACTAAGTAATAATTTGTGTGAATTTGCGAGAGCGTTTTTTCAGGTATTAATTTGATTTTTTCGACCATAATTAACGGAGTGATTTCTCTATAGTATTTGAATTTAATCAATTGGAAATGTATTGTCAGAATTTGATCTTTTTTTGTGTTTCCATTTAACAAATAATGACTATTGAAGTTTTTTTTTAGTCAGTAAACATTTATATTCGTTGTTAAATTTCTGATAATTTAAATTCTAATCAAAGAAGCATCTTCAAAGACATCTTCTTCATACCAAAAGAAAAATACATGAAAAAAAACTACATTTTTTTATTACTCTTAGTGTTTATTGTTTTTTTTAATAATGTGGCTGTTTCTCAGACTTCCTTAGGGAAATGCAACAGTTTTATAAATAAATTGAAGAAAGAGCTTAATGTTTCTACTGGAAAAAAAGCGATTAAGAACATTGAGCTTAAAATTTCAGATTCAAAAAGTTTTAGCGGAAAAATAAATTACAAAGAATCGAGTGTTTCGAGTGAGTATTTGATAGGTGAGATCAATAATGTTTCTGAATCGTCTTTTTACCTTAAAGTAATGGAGCAATCGCTTGAAGGACATATCATTCTTAAAAAATCAAAAGAAGCATACAAATATTCCTCAGATGCTAATGGAAATGCGTATGTATCAAAAGTTGACATTAATTCATTAATCTGTGTGGATTATGCTACTTTATCACAGAAGGAAGCTAAAGCTGCAAAAGTTAGTTCCACCGCGGCAATTAGTCCAGAGCTGTTAAAGTTAGAAAGTTTGCCAGGTGGAATAGGTTGTATATTATTGGATTTTGATGGATATAATATGCCTGCTGGAAATCTGTGGAACAATGGAGGTAGGATTTATGCTGATCCATCAGGAATGAGTGATGCCAATATACTCCAATGTTTTGAGATAGTTTCAGAAGATTTCAGGCCTTTTAATTTAAATATTACCACAAATGAGGCTGTTTTTAATACCTATCCAAAAACAAAAAGAAAACGTATTGTAATAACTCCTACAGATACCGCGCAACCAGGAGTTGGAGGTATAGCTTTTATTGGGGCTTTTACTGCGAATAATGATGTGCCGGCTTGGTGTTTTAATGTCAGTACTGGTAAGGCTGCAGGAGATACTTCTTCTCACGAGATAGGGCATCTCTTTTCATTACAGCACGATGGAAGACGTACTTCTCCAAGCGAAGAATATTTTGCAGGTTTAAGCGGAACCTCTTGGGGCCCAATTATGGGAATGGCTGTTTTAAGACCCGTTGTTCAATGGAGCAAAGGAGAATATACTGGCGCCAATAATACCGAAGATGATGTTGCGATAATTTCTAATATAAGCAATGGAATAGGTTATAGAGCTGATGATTATGGAAATGATACAACTTCAGCATTTAATCTGACTGTGAACAGTCAGGGAGATGTCATGCAAAGAGAAGGTGTTATAGAAAAAGAAACCGATAAAGATTTTTTTGCTTTTACTACTCGTGGAGGAAGTATAAGGATTGCAGCAAATACAATAGTCGGAGATGGAAGTGGTAATCTTCACATTTTTATGCAGTTATACAATTCTGCTGGTGTCGAAATCGAGAAACATTGGTATGCTGATCCGTCCTCTCTAAATGCGGTAATTTATGCAGATGATATTCCGGCTGGTAAATATTTTGTCAGTATTAGTGGGGTTGGGGCAGGAGATAAAGCTAATGGAGGATATTCGGCGTATGGTTCTATAGGAAGTTATACTATTTCCGGATTTGTTCCTCCTTCTGAGGATATTTTTATTTCGGGATCTCAAACTAATGTAAGCTGTTATGGAGCATCAGATGGATCGATAACAATCAGCGCTTCAGGAGGTGATGGCAATTTTACCTATGCATGGTCGCCATCAGGAGGAACAGGAGCTACAGCGTCGGGTTTAAAAGCTGGTAACTATACAGTGATCGTGACAGATAAAAACGGAGTTTTTGCAAAACAAAGCTTCACTATAACTGAGCCTGCAATGCTTGATTCAAGCGTAACAGTAGGGAGTGATAAATTGACAGCTAATCAATCTGGAGCAATTTATCAATGGATAGAATGTCCAGCTTCGCTACTAGTAGGCGAAACAAATCAGTCTTTTAAGCCTAAAAAAGCAGGCTCTTATAAGGTTTTGGTAAGTACAGATAAATGTAATGTTTTCTCAGAGTGTGTGAATTTTAATAATCTTAATACACCGTCATTTGAGCAGGGCTTAAAATTTAAGCTATATCCGAATCCTTCTAGTAAAGTCATCACTATAAGATCTGATTATGATGCAGATTTTAAATTCATCAATGCTTTAGGAGAAACTGTTAAAACAGTTAAAGTATTGGCTGATACAAATAATGAGATAGACATTGAAAATTTGTCAAGTGGTATTTATTTTATTTGTGAAATAAAGGAAGGGAAGTTAATCAGTCACAAGTTTATTAAAAATTAGTGTTTTTAAAAGCTTTTTTTGAACTTATAACCCTAGTTGACTTTCACAGGCTGTCGATAAGACAGCCTTTTTTATGTTCATAGGAAAATTAATCAGAATTAGTGAAAATTGTTTTGGGCAATTTTTTAAATTTGATTTGCTAATTCTCTTACTAAATGGATTTAAACGAACTTTCGGCGCGCTTTTTACTACTTTTTTTTTCGATTCTGATTTTGTATTTTTTTTCCAACAGAAAAGATAACGAAACCATAAATCCCCTTATGGTGATTGTTGGACTTTGTACTTTTTCGCTTTGTTATTTGTTTACAAAAATTGAAATCGGAGTAGGAATCGGTTTTGGATTGTTCGCTATTTTTTCAATTTTAAGATTTAGAACACAGTCTTTCACAGTAAATGCAATCATTTTTCTTTTTGCAACAATCACACTTTCGATTCTTGATATCATGTATCCTTTTGAAAAAATAGAAATACTGTTGTTTTTTCAAATAATAATTATTGGTTTTTATATTCTAGCATCAATCATAGTCAATAAAAAAGCATCAAAATACCTGAATACTGTCGATGTAAAAATCCCGATTGTAAGTACGTTTTCATTAGATAATCAAAATATCCGAAAAGCAGTTCAAGAAAAAATAAATATACAGGATTTTGATTTTAAGATTGTTTTGGTCAATACGGTTTCAAACGAAATTGATTTGCAGGTTTTTTATTGATTATTCATTAAACGGCCTGACTTGTTTGATGTAAAGGTCTCTTTTCTCGCCTACGATTTTAAATTCAATGTCTACCGGATGGTTCTGGTTTTTTCGCCAGTAGCGATGCATTTTTTCTTCAATTTTTTTGCAGACATTAGATAGATTGCTCATTTCGCTGCGAGTCAGTAAAGGCTCGTTATTGTTCAGATTTGAATTTGAGGTATAATCGATATCAAAATCGCTGTCGTCTTTTCTTTCATTAAAATGATAGGCAACAAACTGCTCACAGATTTCTCCTTTTGCTGGTTTTACAACCGAATTTTCTCCTTTCTGAATGTTTACGGTAATTCCGGGAAAATCTTTTCTAAAAATGTTTTGGGTGATTACCACGCCATTTGCGAGTTCATCAGGAAATGAACGATGCACCAAAACTCCCATGGCAACTTGCTGCTGATCGATTCCAAAAAGCGCTCTTTCGTTATAAGAGGCTTCATTCCATGAACTAGCCCAAACTTGTTTGATGGCTTTTTCAAATGTTTTGATGCTGTCGCCTAAAATTCCGGTTTTTGAATCGTATAATCCGGCACCGTTAAAATCATCTAAATCTTCAGCATTTGTTGAAGAACGAAACCTGAAATTTTTAAATTTAGCGTCTTTAAAAACAAAGTTTAGTTTTGAGAGTAAATCTGAATCGACAGGTTCTTTTTTTATGGCGTCTCTAATTTTTTTCAATTGCTTATTGATCCAAATCGTTGAATCTTTATGCGGATAAGCGATAAGTTCTGCAATTAAAGGAGAAATCGAGTTTTTCTGAATATGTCTGCTGTAAAAGTAAAATGGAATTGCGTACGCATCTTCTGGAGTTTTGAACGGAATTTCTTTTGATGCAGCAATCAGATAAGCCATATTTTGAGCCTTAGAGCCAATATAATTGACTCCTTTTTTTGGGATTTTAGATAAATCGACAAGATCAGCGACCGAATTGTCGATTATTAGTTTTTTCTTTTTGGTATTGGTTTTAAAAACGATTTTTTTATTGGTTTCTTTTATGAAAAAAGTGTCTTTTTCTATTTTGAGCTCCACTTTTTTTGAAAGAAGTTTTTTAATTGTAATGTCTTCAAATGCCAATGTATAAGCCATAATCGGAATTTTTCTGTTTTTGCCTAAAAGCACCAAATGGCTTAATGGTGTCTGCAATTCATTCACAATAATTCCTCTTACATCTGGCAGAATATCGGGAGTTCCATCCAAAACAATAATTTCGTCGGAATTTGGTTTTGTTTTTTCTAAATCTTTGATTTTATACTGTTTCAAAATTCCGATATTGGTTCCCGAAACGACTTCTTGATATTTCAATTCATCAAAAATAAAGTCAGATTTGACACAAGGAATTTTAAATTTATCCAGTCTAAACCATTCCATTTTTTCGGAATTGTTCAAATAGAATTTAAGGTCTTTTCCAATAAAAGTCGATTTCACTACCAAATTAAAAAAACGTTCAATCAGTTCAATCGGCATATGATCAGATGCGGCGAGTTCAAAAATCCATTTGTTGGTTCCTTTAATGTGGTTTAAATTTCCGAGTAAAAAATCACGGTCTTTGGCGGTATTGCTGTAATTTTTATTGTTAAAAACTTCTAAATCATCGGCATAATTCAAATAATTGACAACAAAGTCAAAATGAAGTGGAACAAGCTTGCTGTTGAAATAGTACATTTTTTGTGTTCTTAAATCGTAAACCAATTTTACAGATTCGATATTCGAAAATTTATCAGATAAAGGTTTTCCTCTAAAGGCTTTGTATGCTTGATAATTGTCTAAAGAAGCAGTAAAACGCTGGGCGTTTAGAGTTGTTAGGGATAACAAAAAAAATAATATTAAGAGGTATTTTTTCATGTCTTAATTTGTGATGATTAAATGTAATCAAAAAAGAAATAAGTTTTATTTACTGTGGCATTACTTAAACTAATCAAAACGGTAATGCGATTTTCTATAATTTGGCTTACCTTTGCACCCTTGTAAAAATTAATTATTTCAAAATGAAACGAGTAGTAGTTGGACTTTCTGGCGGAGTAGATTCTAGTGTTGCGGCCTATTTATTACAGCAGCAAGGTTACGAAGTGATAGGTCTTTTTATGAAAAATTGGCACGATGATTCGGTTACAATTTCTAATGAATGTCCATGGCTGGAAGACAGCAATGACGCTTTGTTGGTAGCCGAAAAACTCGGAATACCGTTTCAGACCGTTGATTTGAGCGAAGAATACAAAGAGAGAATCGTTGATTATATGTTTAACGAATATGAAAAAGGGAGAACGCCAAATCCAGATGTACTTTGTAACCGCGAAATCAAATTTGATGTTTTTATGAAAATCGCTTTAAGTCTTGGAGCAGATTATGTTGCGACGGGACATTATTGCCAGAAAAGCGAAGTCGAAATCGACGGAAAAACGGTTTATCAATTGATTGCAGGAAATGACGTCAACAAAGATCAATCGTATTTTTTATGCCAATTATCACAGGAACAGCTTTCAAAAGCATTGTTTCCAATTGGTGCTTTGACTAAACCAGAAGTGCGTGAAATTGCTGCAGAAATGGAATTGGTAACTGCCGAAAAGAAAGATTCGCAAGGATTGTGTTTTATCGGAAAAGTTCGTCTGCCTGAATTTTTACAACAGAAATTGCAACCAAAAGACGGTCAAATCATTCAGATTGATAAAAATGATCCGATTTTCGATAAAGAAAAACCTGCTGGTCTTTCAGTAGAAGAAGAATTAAAGGCAGAAGCTCAAAAACTGAACTATCTTCCGACAATGGGAAAAGTAGTTGGGAAACATCAAGGTGCACATTATTTTACAGTTGGGCAAAGAAAAGGGCTTAATGTCGGAGGTACGACAGATCCATTGTTTGTAATAGCTACAGATGTTGAAACCAATACGATTTATACAGGTTTAACAAGCAATCATCCTGGATTGTTTAAAAAAGCTTTATTTGTTGAAAAGTCTGAAGTGCACTGGATTCGCGAAGATTTGACACTAAAACCGGGTGAAAAAATGGAAGTGATGGCGAGAATTCGTTATCGTCAGCCTTTGCAGAAAGCGGTTTTGCATCAGTTTGAAGACGGAATGTATGTTGAGTTCGAAGAACCTCAATCGGCCATTACCGAAGGGCAATTTACAGCTTGGTATTTAGAAAATGAATTAGTTGGTTCGGGAGTAATTTCTTAGCTTTATACTTTCTTAAAGAATTATTTCTTTTAAAAAGTATACTATGAAATATAACTTTACTTTTTTGTTCCTGTTGCTTTCTTTTACGGTTTTTTCGCAAGAAGAAGCTTGGGTTTATTTTAACAATAAACCCAATTCACAGGCTTTTTTTGATAATCCGCTGAGTGTGCTTTCGCAACGCGCTTTAGATAGAAGAACTACCCAAAATATTGCATTGGATATTACGGATGCTCCTTTGGAAACTTCGTTTGTGGATCAAATTAAGGCGAGCGCAGGAATATCCGTAATGGCGCAGTCAAAATGGCTGAATGCGCTTCACATTCGTGGAACTCAATCTAATATTACAGCTTTAAAAACTTTAGGATTTGTAGACAAGGTTGTATTTGCCAATAAAGCTCTTAATACAACAGCTAAAACTGTTTCTCAAGCTCAGATAGCTCAGGTTGCAAATAAACTTAAAACGGCAGTAGATTATTCATACGGCAATTCTGCCAATCAGATTCAGATGCTGAATGGACAAGTTTTGCATCAGCAGAATTATACCGGAGAAGGAAAAATTATTGCAGTTTTAGACGGAGGATTTCCGGGAGTCAATACAGCACAGCCCTTTCAAAATCTTATAAACAATAACCGAATTTTAGGAGGTTATGATTATACGACTCGAAATAGTAATTTCTATACGGGAGATGATCACGGAACTTTAGTTCTTTCTACAATGGGTGGTTACAAAGAAAATTCGCTAGTAGGAACGGCTCCAAATGCATCTTATTACCTTTTTATAACAGAAATAGCAGCAGAAGAAAATCCGTTAGAGGAATCTTTATGGGTTGAGGCTGCAGAACAAGCAGACGCCTTGGGAGTTGATATCATAACTTCTTCATTAGGATATTTTGCAGATCGAGATAATGCAAATTACAATCACACCTACAGCGATATGAACGGAACAACCAATTTTGTTTCCATTGGTGCTGAAATTGCATTTAGTAAAGGAATTTTGGTTTTGGCTTCAGCAGGTAATGAAGGGGGAGAGGTAGAAAAACATATTGGCTCTCCGGCTGATGCAGTTTCAGTTTTGGCGATCGGGTCTGTAAATGCTACTAAAGCGAGGTCGAGTTTCAGTTCAATCGGTCCAAGTTACGACGGGAGAATAAAACCCGATATTATGGCGCAAGGAACTTCATCTGTGGTTTCATCTGCTAACGGAACTATTGGTACAGCAAACGGAACTTCATTTTCATGTCCGATTATGGCAGGAATGGCCGCTTGTTTGTGGCAAGCTTTTCCAACTAAAACCAACAGGGAAATCAGACAGATGATTTTGTCGTCATCTGACAAATATACTACGCCGAATAATAATTATGGTTACGGAATTCCAAATTTTGGAATAGCGTTAAGTGTCGATTCTTTTATTGCCGAAACAGCATTTGCAGTTTATCCGAATCCAGTAAAGACCAATGTTTCTTTTTCTTTTTTGAATGAAAACAGTACAGCAATGGTTGCTATTTATTCTGTTTTAGGACAAAAGATGCTTCAAAAAGAAATTACTAAATTAGAGTCAGATATTTCTTTGCAGTCTCTTCAAAGCGGACTCTATTTTTATACTTTTGATTCCGAGAATCTGCACAAAAGCGGCAAAATAATCAAACAATAATTTTGATGAATAAAATCACTCAGCTTTTCAATATAAAATACCCGATTGTTCAAGGAGGAATGATTTGGAACAGCGGTTATAAACTGGCTTCTGCGGTAAGCAATGCGGGAGGATTGGGCTTGATAGGCGCTGGTTCTATGTATCCAGAGGTTTTAAGAGAACACATTCAAAAATGTAAAAAAGCTACAGATAAACCTTTTGGTGTCAATATTCCGATGTTATATCCTAATATTGAAGAAATTATGAGTATCGTAGTAGAAGAAGGCGTAAAAATCGTTTTTACTTCTGCTGGAAATCCAAAAACATGGACTTCATTTTTAAAGGAAAAAGGCATAACTGTAGTTCATGTAGTCAGCAGCAGTGTTTTTGCTCTTAAAGCGCAGGAAGCTGGAGTAGATGCAGTCGTTGCAGAAGGTTTTGAAGCGGGAGGACACAACGGCCGCGAAGAAACTACAACAATGACGCTACTTCCGATGGTGAAAGAAAAAATAAAAATTCCGCTTATTGCTGCGGGGGGAATTGCGACAGGAAGAGGGATGCTTGCTGCAATGATTTTAGGAGCAGACGGAGTACAGGTTGGAAGCCGTTTTGCAGCTTCTGTAGAATCTTCTGCACACAATAATTTTAAAGAACTGATAGTTACTACTAATGAGGGAGGTACGCAATTGACATTAAAGGAGTTAGCTCCTGTGAGGTTAGTCAAAAATAAGTTTTTTGAAGAGGTGCAGGCTTTGTATGAAAAATGTCCTTCTAAAGATGACCTTGTAAAGCTTTTAGGCCGAGCTAGAGCCAAAAAAGGAATGTTTGAAGGTGATTTGGAGGAAGGAGAATTGGAAATAGGTCAGATTTCTGGATTGATTCATGAAATTCTGCCCGTAGAACAAATTATTCAAGAAATGATATCTGATTTTGAGACTGCTCAAAAAGAAAAGGCTTCATTTGAATTTTAATCGCTTTAACGAAATATGATTTATTTTATCCGCATATTATTTATATTATTTTTTCTAGGTTTTGGGCATCAAAAAGCTCATTCGCAATCGTATCGTTTTAAAGCTTCTGGATTTAGCGTTTTAGAAAAAAATGAAAGAGGAAAATGGGGCGAATGGTCCAATCTTGATCTTGTAGACCTTTCGGTTGTTCTAGATACAGACAAGCATAGAATAGTAGTTTATTCTCAAGAATTGCAGCTTTTTAATATTCTTGATTATATCGAAAGAGAAGAAAATGATACCGATATAGTATATTCTTTTATCTGCAAAGACAACGATGGAAGAGATTGTAAATTATCGATTATTACGCGTAAGAAACAAGATTACCGCAAACAGCTTTACATCAATTACAGCGACCATATTATTGTGTACAATATTTTTATGGTTTAAAAACTAAAGTAAATTCCAAAAAGCAAATTCCAAATTCCAAAAAATTAAATCTTAAAATATATAAATTCCAAATTCCAAACTTTTATGAGCTTTAGAATTTGGAATTTTTTAGTTTCGATTTCTATAAAAAAACAAATTCCAAACCTCAAGAGATTTGGAATTTGGAATTTCTTATTTGGAATTTAATAAAAACTATTGCGTAACAATAACCACAATTTTATTAAAATCGGCAGCGGCATTAATTACGGCTTTGTATTGCTCAAAACTCGATAATGGATAATTGATGATGTTGTAAAACTCTGTATTTTCAATTACCACTTCGTTTTTGTTTTGTGTATAGTTGCTAGTAAAAGCTGCTTCGGTTTTACCGTTCAAGTCTGTTTTGAAATTCATTACAAACTTGTCTAAGTTTTTAATTGTAGCGCCCTCAGGAAGCAAAATTTTGATTTTTCTGGTGTAGTAATGCGGATAATCAATTTCGATTGGCAGCATACGTTTATTCTCCTGATAAAATTCCATTTGACGACCAATTGTCTGACCTACAGAAAATAAGTAATTATTTCCAGCTTTCTGAATCATTTCTTTTCCGTCAAAAGTCAAATTCATTATATATGGTTTTTTACCAATAAATTCGGTTCCATCATTTTCAGTAGAAAGTGTTTTATACTCATTTTGAAGTGTATAATTCTCAGAAATTGATTTCAGCATCGTTTTGTATTGTTCTGCTGAAACAAAATCTTTTAAGGGCTGAAAATTCATTCCAGAATAACCGCCGTAAGTCATTTTGCTGCTAACTAACGGATTTTCGATGTCTTTAGTAAAATCGACCGTAATATCCATGTAATCGTGCGTGATTTCGGTTCCAGGAATTTCGATAAAATTAATTTCTCCAATTCCCATAGAAACTCCTCCAAACATTTTTTCTTTGATGAAAAGTCCATTGTTATTGCCTAAATTATTAGGGAAAAGCGGCAGACGGTATTCGATTTCTGTTGGAGTAATATATTTTTTGATAGCCGGGAAATAGAATAAAAATTCGCTTAAATTTTCATGGCTTTCAAAATCTTTGTCAAAAGGAATTTTATAACGGCTTGAAGTAAATACAAGGTTTTGTTCTATTTTAAAATACTTAAAAACCGCAATATACAATTTAACAATATCGGGACTGTTTGCTTGTTTAGACGAAATTACTTCGCTTAAAGAGGCTTTAGAATCAATATATTGATCGTAAATGATTGTTTTTTTGATTTTGTTTTCAATGTTCCAGATTTGCTCCTGAACATCTTTTGACTGCGGAATATTGCTGCAGAAAGAGGCCAAAGCTTTTTCTTGTTTTTTATCTAAAACCGGATTAACTAGTTCGTAAGTATTGGTTGCATATTCTTTAAAATTATTTAAATTTTTGGTACCTGTAATCAGGTTGGCATCCAATTTATAACGGAAAAGTTTTAGTTTCACATCCCAGTTTGAATAAGCTTCGTCATCTTTCAGGGCTGGAATATCTTTTTCAACAATAGACAATATTTTTTTTTGTTCTAATGTTTTATCGTCTAATACTGGTTCGCTTAAACCGTTGTAAGATTTGGTTTTAAAGATAAGATGCTCAGGTGCAATCAAGGCAAAATTGTATTCTGCAATAGGATATTCGTCTTGCATTTTGATTGTATTTCCTTTCAAGTTCGGAAGTTCTTCAAAAACATATAATTTTTCGATAACAGCACCTTTTTCAAGACCGTTTACCGCAAAAAAGTTGTATTTAACGCCTTTTTCCTGATCTACTTCTTCCTTGATGTCTTTTTTATCAAGCGTGATTACTTTTCCGTTTTTCAGAATAACGCGTGCTCTAGTTACCAGAATATTGGCCTGATCACCAAACGGAATGTAGATTTTATTGTTTCGCTCAATTGCATCATCAGAATTAATGTATTTTTTTTCGTGAATTAAACGATATTGTGCAGATGAGTTTTTGTCTACAACCAATTCAATTTTTACAATACGATTTAAAATAACTTCTTTCTCGTTTTCGTAATTTTTTGGAACATCTACTTTGGTTTCAGAAGACCATTCGTATTTTTTGAAACTGTAGTCCTGTGCAAAAAACACCGTAGTGCTGAGCAGGGCAACAAAGGTTAGGAGAGTTTTGAATAATTGTTTCTTCATTATTTTTCTTGTAAGATTATGGTTTCGTTATAGTTGGTCTTCAATTTTTTGATTGTTTCATTCCAAGGCTCAAAATCAGGTTTATTGAGCAGTAATTTTTTCTGAGATAAATCTATGTTTAAAGACAAAATATTGTTTTTGAGTACATATGAAAATTTAGCATTCATATAATCATTATTAAGTTCAAAATTTTTCGGAAGATATTTTATTGAAAATTTCTCTGGAATTTTTAAACTGTATTGGGTCGAAAACTCGGTAAGATATTCATATTCGAATTGAGCAACTCTGTCTTTTTCTAAAGTTGCTTTTTCAAAAAATTTATCCAAAAACAGATTCACATAAATTTCTTTATCCACATTTAAAATGTAACTGTCTAATTCAAAATTGTAATCAACCACATACGGAAGTTCCTTTTCTGTAAGGTTGGCTTCTTTAAAATCGATAAGGTTGAATTTGTTATTGCCTTTTAAAACCAGTGATTTAACCATTTCCTTACGTTCTTTGTTTGATGCATCGCCAATCTGCATCAAGATATGGCTTCGGTTGTAACCTGATCTTTCCATTCTTGCAGATCCTAACAATTTGCTTCCAGAAATACTAAGGTTTACATTCTCCTTTACTTTATTTTCAGAGGCTGGAACAATCGGCACTGGGTAAATTTTGTATTGGTCATTTTCGCTGAACAATACTTCTTTTCCTTGAATAAAAGCAGTCGGAATTCCGTAACGCGTTTCTTTATCTGTACCGTCCAAAAACACATAATCGTTGTCTTTTTTTAAGATTGCAATCATATGATTGTCGACAGAAGGCGTCGCGAGGTCTTTGTACGTGTACGGAATACTGCGCGTACCAATCCAGGCAAGAGTTACATTTTTGATACCGGCATATTGCGACATACAGGTAATGATGCTTGCCATATCTTTACAGTCTCCAAATTTTCGGTGAAAAACCAAACTGGCTTCACGAGGTATAAAACCTTCATAGCCATTCTCAAAAGCAATGTATTTGATGTTCTGTTTTACCCAGTAAAAAATGCTTTTTACCTTTTCTTCTTCGGTAGTTTTATCTTTTGTAAGCTCTAAGGCAAGTGCTTTTAATTCTGGATCTTCGGTTTTATTTAGGTCTTTTACGAATTGTTTGTAATAATTAAACAGTTCGGCAACATCTCCTAAAACCGGAACCATTTTGTTGTTTGCCTTATATTCCTTGATATAAAAATCAATGTGAGGAACCTGATACAAATAGCCTGGAGCACCAGCTTCAAATTTGATCGGTTTGCTTTCGGTTATGGCCCATCTGTAAACCCATTTTCCTTTTTTTTCTGTTTTCGAAAAAGAGATAGTGTTGTTAGGATCGTTAAAAATCTTATAATCAATCACTACGTTTTTATCTGTTTTTACTTCAAGAGCCGCATTTTGTATCGGCATGTGGCTGCCAAATATAAATTTATGAAGTAGGTGAGGGTCTATAAATTGTGTTTGATAATTGTACACTTTTACAGCTCCTGGTTCCATGTTTGGAAAAATAAGCTGACGCTCTTTTACATCATTATAAAAGATAGAGCTTTGCTGTGATTGCTTTTCCAGCGATTGTGTCACTTTTATTTTTTTGTCTTTTCCGTTTTCATTCAGCAATGTGTATGCATCATAGCTTTTAAGACGGATAAGATCAGAATAAGAAAACGATTCTTTATTGCTGATAATACCGTTCTGCGTTAGAATCATCGCTTCATAATGATTGTCCTGAATAACTTTTAAGGAATTATTTTCAATAGAAATATCGTAAGACTCTGAGTTATCGAGTATGATTTCATTATAATCAGGATATAAGTTTTTTATATCCTGATATGATTTTTGTGCCGAAAC
Organism: Flavobacterium procerum; assembly: GCF_042431625.1. Lineage (NCBI taxonomy): Bacteria > Pseudomonadati > Bacteroidota > Flavobacteriia > Flavobacteriales > Flavobacteriaceae > Flavobacterium > Flavobacterium procerum. The sequence goes on from NZ_JBHLYW010000007.1 coordinate 450,919, forward strand.
TGAAATTGAACCTAAAACAAAAAAAAGTAATAAAAGTGCTTGTTTACCTGATGACATCGACCAATTCATCTGAATCATATTTTCTAGTTTCTATAAGTTTTCCTCCGTTGTAAATCAGAGCATTTCCATGTAATTCGTCATTTTTGAAAGGAATGGTCGCCCAAAGTTGGCCATTTTCTTTAAAATATTCCTGATTACCATCGTATTCATTGTGATTGAAATGTTCTTTTTTGTAGATTTTTCCACTTGGATAATATTCAATTCGATCTCCGTGAAGGACATTTGCGGCATAAGAACTTTCAAAATCCGGTTTTCCTTCAATGTTGTAAATCATGAATTTTCCTTCCATACTTCCTTTTTCCATTTTGAATTGGATTGCAGTTTTTCCATTCGGATAAGCAGAAGAAATCTGAGCAGTCTGTTTTTCGATAACTATTTTATCTGTCAATTCTCCTGTTTTGTTTTTCTTGATGTAGAATTTAGCTACACCATTTTCATAACCCACAATTAACACAGGCTCACCTTTCTGATTATAGAAAGTAGTATTTCCATCTTTTACATCATTCACGTAAGTGGTTTCAGATAGTTTCGTATTGTTGTTGTAATAACGAATAGTTTTACCATTTTCTACTCCAAATGTATATTCTAAACTCAATTTTAAGTTTCCTACATAATCGTAGTATTTGTTCAATCCGTTTAATTTACCAATGTAATAGTTGTTTTCGTTAAGGATAGCGCCAGTCGGACCGTATTTTTTATACAAATTATGAAGTGAGCCATTGAAATACTCAGTTTCGGATATTTTAGTTTTAAACTTGTCCAATGTTACAACTTTGCCATCTAAAATTCCGTTTTTGTAATTGAAGTTTTTCGTATAAGCTCCTTTGTTGTATGAAATTAAAAATTGTCCGTTTTTGTTTTTAAAATCAATTTCGTTTTCCAGTTTTTCATCATTGCTAAAAGTTTTAGCAGTCGTTGCATAACCAGAAATATAATAGTCGATACGCGAAATTTTTCCATTTTGCGTATAAGTAATTTTGTTGTTGGTTACATCATTATTTACCAAAACTCCTTCAGTACTGATTTTTCCATCAGAATAAAAAGTAGTAAACGGACCGCTCTGTTCTCCTTTGTCATAATGATATATCTGGCTTACCTTGTTGTCTGAGTACACTTCGTAAAGTCCGTTTAAATCACCATCAGTTAGATGATAAACACTAGAAAGATTGCCGCTTTCCTCGTAATTTTTAGTCACACCGTTTGCTTGACCGTTTTTATAGAATTCTTTAAGTCTTATAACTCCAGATGGGTATAGATAATTCCATTCTCCTGCTTTTTTGCCTTTTTCAAAAGCTCCTGAAACTTTTAAAGTCCCATCGTAATTTTTTACTTCAAAACCTTTTTTAGAAAGACTAACATCTGTTCCTTTAGGAGTTGTGGCTGTATATTGAACTCCAGATTTTATCTCTCCCGATTTGTATTTTTCTTCAAAATATTTGTTTCCGTCGATGTCAAAACAGAGATACGATTCCATTTCTTCTTTATCATTATAGATGGTTTCATATGTTTTTTTACCATTTTCGGCATAATCAGTTGTAGTCTTGATTTTTCCGCCAACATAGGTATTTTCCTTTTTCAAGGATTTATTCGGATAATAAGATTTGTAAGAACCTTCTATATTTCCGTTTTTATAATTAGCTTCTGCTTTTAGTATTTTACCGTCATAGTATTCAACATACGGACCTTCAATATTGTCGTTTACACAGCTGTAAGTTTCTGTGATAGCTCCAGCTTCGTTGTAAACGGTATATTTCCCATTGACTTTATTTGCAGTAAATTGCGCTTCTCTTTTCTTCTTTCCATTTTCGAATAAGCAAATCAGCAATCCATTTTTTTCTCCGTTTGTAAAATTAACTTCACAGTTTTTACCGCCGTTTGGATAGTAAGAAGCACTGATTCCCTCTAAAACGTCGTTTTTGTAATTTTCAACTATAGAAATGTTTCCGTTTTCATAATAAGCGGTTCTCGTTCCGTTTAGTTTTCCGTCTGTAAAGAATTTCTCCTCGGTTAAAATTCCTTTGTCACTATAATATTTCTGTTGTCCATCAAGTTTTCCATTCTTAAAGTTCAGGTCGCCTGCTAGATTTCCAAATGAATTTAGGTATTTGCATCTACCTTCGAATAATTTATTTATTTGTTTACCAATTATGTAAGGTCTTTCGTTGTCAATAGAAACAATAACTTCTTCTGTCTGGCCAAACATGTCAAGTTTCCTTTTTCCAAAAGCTGACCAAAAATCAGCCTGAAGATAGTCGCTAACAAAAGCTAGAATTTTCTTTTTTTGTTTGTTTAATTCTTTTGAAAGCTGTTCTTCCATAGAAAGAAGACTGTAGTACGAAAAAGCCTCGAGTTGGTTTTTTTCTACCATTTGTTTTACCCATGGAATATAAGTAGTCTCAAAAAAACCGTCTTCCATTTTGTGTTCTACAGCATATTCTGCAACAGCCTGAATCTGACGTGTTATTTTATCGTCGATGGTTGATTTGATTTTATATGCTTTATTTAATGGAAGCTGATTTCGAAGAATGGTTTCTATTTCTTCAAAGTTGTCTCCCGATTTAGAAAAAACCAGCTTGTTTTCTGCAATATATTGCTGTCCGTAATTGGCATTTAATTGTACAATGGCTTGATTAGCGTACTGTCCTGTAGGAGAAAGTACCAAATAGCTCATTAAAGCAAGTGTTCCCTCGGCTATTTTACCATTTTCGAAAGCACAGATGCCCAGCAAATAATGCGAAGAAGCATGATTTGGATTGTTTGTAATGATACTTTTTAGGATATCTACCGCTTTTTGTTGCTCACCTTTGCGAACATAAAGCAAAGCCAGATTATATTGAAAAGAAGAGGAATTGCTTAAATATTTATTTCCTTCTGTAAAGATTTTTTCTGATGCCTCGTACTCTTTTTCATTGCTTAAGAAAATTCCGTACAATTGATAAAGCTCTGGATTTTCGGCCATTTTGCCTTTGTTGTATAAATCTTCCAGAAATTTTTTAAGTTCTGCTTTTTTTTCTTGTGCGCTTAGCGTAAGGGCAATTTCGTACTGTGCAGTTAGATATTTGGGATCTATTGTGCTGATTTTTTGGTATTCTTTAATTGCTTCGTCGTATTTTTTATTGTTGTGAAGCGTAATACCTTTTTTGATGATTGAATCGTTATTGTAAACGAAAGCATAATCGGTTTGAGAGTAGTTTTTTGAAAATGAAACTAAAAAAAACACAAGCAAAATTTTTTTCATTGCACAGATTTAGGTTTTTTCAAATATAGAAATTTTAATGAAATCTATGCCTGTTATAGGTATTTCTTTATTAATTTTTTGTATATTATAAAATCCTTTGTGTAATTGCTACAAAAATGTAAGTTTATTTGTGTTATTGCTAATTTGATGTAATTGCAACTTGTTGTTAGTTAAAGTATTAAGATTTTGTTGTTTTTTAACCAGCTTATTCAATGTCTTTTATGAATTCATCATATTCAAGATAAAACATTTCTAGAGCATTCATTTTTTCAAAAAAGAAATCAAATATAGCATCCCAATTATTTCTGTTGCTAAAGCCAACGCCCAATTTTTCAACCCAGATGCGACTGATTGTTTTGCCGCTTTCAAGCGTAAAGTTTTTCTCAAAAACCAGGTCTTTTATAAATTCTTCTTCAAGTATAGTTTTTAGCGCTTCGATTTTTTCAAAATAAGCAATTCTTTTCTCTTCGCTTCGTTGTTCAATGTCAATTAAAACCTGCGCTTTTTTATTGTCTACAAAAAACTTAAAAGAGAAATCTTTTATTTTGGTATCATAAAGAACCCATTTGCGTGGATATTTTTCGGCAAAAGCCACCCAAAATTCTCTTTTTATCCTCTGAGATTCTTCTCTGCTGTACATTTTTAAGGTTTTAATTTTAGAAAACTTGCGACACCGCGTTTTCTAAAGTATATTTATATTTTATTTGAAAGTACAAAAATAAACTTTGATTATGAATTTTCAAGACTTTTTAGAGTATGTTCCTAACATTGTCCAAACAGCGCTTCCTGCTGTTGAGGCTCATTTAAAAATGGCACCCAAGGAACGTATTGAATCATTAAGAAATCTTGTTATTGAAGACCTGAATGCGAGAAAGGCAGCTGTGATGATGCTTTTGTATCCCAAAAAAGGGGAAACAAATTTAGTGCTGATAGTACGAAATACGTATAAAGGCATACATTCTGCGCAAATTGCTTTTCCGGGCGGTAAATTTGAGGAATCCGATTTTAACTTTGAAGCTACTGCGCTGCGTGAAACCCATGAAGAAATTGGAGTTGCGCCTGAATTTATAGAAATTGTAAAGCATTTTACGCCGATGTACATTCCGCCGAGTAATTTTCTGGTGCATCCTTTTTTAGGAATTGCAAAAAACGAACTTACTTTTTTTCCTGATTTACGTGAAGTGGCGAATATTATAGAACTGCCATTGAATGTTTTTCTGGATGATGAAATTATGATAGAGACCGAATTGTCAACTTCTTATGCTGCTGATGTTTTAGTTCCCGCATTTAAGATTCAGAATCAAATAGTGTGGGGGGCAACGGCAATGATTTTAAGTGAGCTGCGTGATGTTCTGCAACTCGCTTTTGCAGAAAATAAGCAGGCATAAAAAATTAACAATTTGATATTGTTTTGAATAACAGTAAATAGGAGGAAAATGTTAAGAAATATTCCTTAAAGAATAATTTTTGTATGTTTGCGAACCTAACAAAAAATAAGACAAAGTAGTTATGGGATTGTTTAAACGAAATCCTTTTGGGCATATATTATTCATCAAGAAATGGTTAATCAGAATTCTGGGGGCCATGACGCACCGAAGATACAGGGGTTTTAATGAATTGCAGATTGAAGGCTCGGAAATCATTAAAACATTACCGGATACTAATGTCTTGTTTATATCCAATCACCAAACTTATTTTGCTGACGTTGTAGCCATGTTTCATGTGTTTAACGCAAGTTTATCTGGACGTCAAGATACTATTAAGAATATTGGTTATCTGTGGCAACCCAAAATGAATATTTACTACGTTGCGGCCAAAGAAACCATGCAGGCAGGATTGTTGCCAAGAATTTTAGCTTATGTTGGCGCAATTACCGTAGAGCGCACTTGGCGTGCAAAAGGGGTAGATGTAACCGAAAAACGTGATGTGAACCCAAATGATACAGAAAACATCAAGATTGCTCTTGCAGACGGTTGGGTAATTACTTTTCCGCAAGGAACTACAAAATCTTTTAAACCTGTACGAAAAGGAACAGCCCATATAATCAAACAGCATAAGCCAATCGTAATTCCGATCGTAATTGACGGTTTCCGTCGTTCTTTTGATAAAAAAGGACTTCGAATGAAAAAGAAAAATATCCTACAGTCTTTTATTATTAAGGAACCTCTTGAGATTGATTATGAAAATGATACAATCGAACAGATTGTAGAAAAAGTAGAATACGCAATCGAACAGCATCCTTCGTTCTTAAAAGTAATTCCAGCAGAAGAAATCAAAGTACAGGAAGAACTTAATAAATTGAGAAGATGGGATTATTAAATTTGTAGTTTTTTGTTTCAAGTTTCAAGTTTCAGATTTAAAGTTTTAAAAGTTTCTATAGAAACCTTTGAACCTTTGTACCTCTGCACCTTTGCCCCTTAAAACTAAAAATCAATCTTTTTCAGCTCTTTATAATTAGCGTACAATCTTCTTAAAAGTATTCCATAAACCAATCTGTAGAAACACCAGAACAAGCCAAAGAATCCTGCGATTACTAAGATAAGAATGCCACAAGTAAGAAACATTGCTTTACCGCTTGCCGCCAATTTATCTCTTAAAAACTCCATATCGGGGTTGTATAGATAAACGATAAAGAAACTTAATATAGAAGAAACCACAATCATAGCCAGATTGTACCATACGTAATATTGCACCGTTTTTCGGGTTCTTAAAATCGAACTCATAAGCGATTTGGTAGCAATAGTAGTCGAAATTGTTTTGTAGTTTTTATAAAATAACAGTACAAATATGAATGCTACCACATAATTAAAATACGTTAAAAATTCGACAATTATTAAAATTTCCGGATGATTCGCTTTTTGTAAAACTTCATCGGTATTGATGAAAAGGTTAGAAAAAGTCGACAATGAAATTTCCAAAATGCTGATGATCAAAATCCATTTTACAATAGAAGATGATTTTTTGTGAATCATTTTGTAAATCTCTGTTTCAGAAATTTGCGCAAAAGAATCCGAGTTCTTTTTCCAGTCTTTTTTTAATAAATCCAGTTCTTTCATAAATATCTTTTAGGGATTTAGTATTTTTTTAAGTTTCCCTTTAATTCTGTTCATTTTTACCCTTGCATTCACTTCGCTAATTCCCAGAGTTTCTGCAATTTCCTGATAATCCTTGTCTTCCAAGTACATGAAAACCAAAGCTTTTTCGATGTCGTTTAGCTGGTAAACAGCTTTGTACATCAGTTTTATTTGTTCTTCCTCTTCATAATTATAATCGACATCTTTTACAAAATGCTGATGATTTTCATAATCTACGGTAGAAATGGTTCTTTTGGTTTTTCGGTATAGTGTAATTGCGGTATTTAAAGCGACGCGATAGGTCCAAGTCGAAAATTTGCTGTCGCCTCTAAATTTTGGATAAGCTTTCCATAATTGAATGGTAATTTCCTGAAACAGATCTTTGTGAGCATCTTCGCCGGCAGTATACAACCTACAAATTTTGTGGATTATATTCTGATTAGCCTGTAATTGCGCAACAAATGACTGTTCTAGGTTTTCGCTCATATAGATATTAGTAGCTCTTCAATGGGTTTTGTTACATTTCAAAAATAAAAAAATATTTTTTTGACTTTATCCGTTTTCTGATTTTTTTTGTTTTCCTTTCCAACCTTTTGCTCGCAAAGTTGCTCTATATATAAAAACATGGTTTATGAAAAAACTACTACTATTTCTTTTTACATCTGCAATTGGATTTTCACAGTCTATTTATAAAGGCAATGTGAGCGAAAAAGGCGCTCCGATTCCTGGCGCAACTATATGCGTGTTGAACACAAAAAACTGTACCACCTCAGATTTTGAAGGAAATTATGCTATTGAGGTCAAAAAAGGAGATCAGCTCCAGATTTCTTTTGTGGGCATGAAAACGCAAGTCATCAAAATCAGCAATCAGACTTTTCAGGAAGATGAGTTGATTGTGAATGAGATAGTAAGTAATGATTATATCAAAAAACTGGAAAAAACTGCCGATTCGGTTAAAATTTCAAAACCTACTGGGTATTTTAATTTCAATCTTGGTGCTTATCTGGGATATGATGAAATATCGAAAATAAACAGAAAAAGCGATGGTCTTTATGAATTGAAATACAAGTATGATTACGATAGATTATCATTTGAAATTAATCAGGAATATTTAATTTCTGCCCCTATTCGTCTTCCAAAATACCAGTCGTCATATGCACAAGGACGGAGCATAAATGGAGATTTGGCTTATCAATCGCCGGAAACCAATGAGATTTTCAGTTGGGGACCAAATGTCAATGCGTTGCAATATTCTTCTAATAGTTCAGAATATTATCCGCAGGGAAATATTGAAAACAGGACTTCTTTTGGTTCGGCTCCTTTGCAGCTTTATAATCCGAATCGTTTTTTTAGAAATTCTGAGGATAGCAAAATTGCATTTACTGGTCAGATTGAAAGTAGAAAAGGAAATTTTTTAAAGTTGAACTTTTCGTATAAAACGGGAAACATCACAATTCCAAATACCAGAAATAATGAAAGTACAACTTCTTTAAAATATTTTAGAACGGTTTCTCAATACAGCAAAATTGAAACTTTGTTGACATACAATAATTTCGAAAACAACTTCTCGAACTCAAATTTTGGGATAAATAAAGTTGTTTTTGCAAATGCAATAACTCCAGTGCATTTTGATACTAAATCGGCTTCTGTTTTAAGCAACGGAACACAGCGCAGTTATTCCGGATTTGAAAATAATCCTTATTATCTTACGGAGTTTAATCTTGATAGAAACAAGAGTCAGACTTTCTCTTTCAATTTCAACCATAAATTCAATAAAAACCGAATTTCTAATACTGTAAATACAAATTTTCAGTCTTCAGATGTTAAAAATGAAAACGGCCAGTCTTTTTATACTGCCGGAATTTCTGAGCCTAATTTTAATCAGAGAGTTGAAAAATTTAAAAGCTTTTCGGTTTCAGATGTTTTTAAACATGATTTTGGTTATTCAAAATATGTCGAATCGAAACTGGATCTAAGGTATCAAAACAGAGATTTAGAAAGAAACTTTTTCAACAGATACAATTCATTAAATGATTTTCCGAAGAATGCTTTAATGCAGACAACGTTTGATATTTCACAGAACAGATTTGAAGCTCTTTTTAATGTAAACGGATCAATTCTTATTGAAGATGTGCCTTTTTATTACAATGAAATGATTCTAAAAGCAAGTACCGACCTGAATTATTCTTCAACAGTAAAAAACGGCCTAATGCCTGGTTATTTTGTTTCGGTTGAACTGAGAAAGCTTTTTGATGAAGATTTTACTCTTACCATAACCAATCGTTATACCCAAACAGAACCTTCATTGCAAAACAACAATCTTAATTTTAATTCGCTGCACTATAGCTTAGATCAGTTTAAACAGCTTCAGAACAATCTGGAGCTCATTACGCCCAAAAATGCAGTTACAATCAATGAGAACAGTACAAATTTTGATCTGAATTATAGAATCAGTGGCAGCTGGAATTTATATCTAAATTACAATTTCAAAAAAGTTGATAATCTTTATGTTCCTCTTTATGACTCAAATGCTGTAAGCTGGTCTCCAAATGTAGATTACAAACAAAGAGGAGTGGAATTTAGCATAGAGAATCTTGGGTATTATCATAGAAATTTCAGATATAGTTTTAATCTGAACTTTACCTATTATAAAAATGAGGTGACGGCAATTCTTAATAACCAGAGCAGAATTCCTTTTGCCGGTTTTGCCGATATAAATAAAAATTACATTGTCGGACAACCGCTGGGAGTAATTGTCGGAAGTAGTTATTTAAGAGACGCTAATCAAAATATTATTATCGATGCAGATGGTTTTCCTATAAAAAATCTGGAGCCGAAAATTTTAGGGAATCCAAATCCTGATTTTGTGGTTGGTTTTTCTAATACTTTCCAATACAAACAATTCTCGCTCTATCTTGGATTTGACTGGAGCCAAGGCGGAAAACTTTGGAACGGAACCCAGCAGACCTTAAGCTATTATGGAAAATCGGAACTGACAGGTGAACAGCGAAATATTACAAATTACATTTTTGATGGCGTTACACAATCGGGAGCTGTAAACACCAAGGCGGTTTCGTTTTATGATGCAAATCAATCGGTCGGCCAAAATCGATGGACGCGTTACGGTATTGAAGGAATAAGTGAAGATGCTATTGAAGATGCCACTTATTTCAGGTTGAATTCGCTGAAATTGTCGTACAAGCACAATCACAATTATACAAGCAATAAAACAGAATTTACAATTTCGTTTTTTATGAATAATGTTTTTGTTGCGGCCAAAAGCAAATCTGCCTTTGCTCTAAATTCTATGTTTAATTCTTTAGACACTAGTGGTTTGGATTATTTTAATGCTCCAATGATGCGAAGCTTTGGTTCTTCGTTAACAATTAAATTTTAAGATGATGAAAAAAATATACCTTCTATTTTTATTGGCTTTTCAAGTTTTAATGGCTCAAAATGCTGAAACAGACTGGAATTTGGTTTATAAAAAATCAATCACCGAAAAAGTTTATTTGCAGCTTAACAATGTTTTGTATGTGCCTGGAGATATTATTTATTTTAGAGCTTTTATAAGTGAAGCTGATAACAGCCCAAACTCTTTGAGCGAATATCTGTATGTGGATATATTTGACAGCAGCGATAAAAAAATAGTGAGTCAGATGTATTCTATAGAAAATGCCGCGGCATCAGGATCTTATCTCATTCCTGACGACAAAGCTTCGGGACTTTATAAAATAAAGGCTTATACCAAAATGCAGACAAAACTGTCTGACGCTGTTTTTCAGAAAACGTTTTTTGTTCAGAAAGTAGTAGCACCACGAATCTTAATGACTTTAGATTTTAAGAAAAAAGCTTACGGTAGAGGAGAAACCTGCGAAGCCGATTTTGAACTTAAAAATCTCGAAAGTCTACCCATTAAAAATTATACTTTCAAATATGATGTTTTTATTGAAGGAAAAAAAATAGACTCGGCAGTAGTAGGAAAAACAGACGATTTTGGAAAAGCAATAATCAGTTTTAAGCTTCCGGAAGATTTAAAATCAAATGACGGGATTTTGAATGTCATGCTTGATTATGATAATTTTAAAGAATCGGTAACACGTTCTATTCCAATTAATCTGAATTTTATCGATTTACAATTTTTGCCAGAAAGTGGTCATTTGGTAGAAAACGAAAATTCGTCTTTGTTTTTTATTGCTAAAAATGAATTCGGACTTCCTATGGATACTGCTGGATTTATTGAAGATGAAGACGGAAACAAAATAGCCGATTTTAAGAGCGGACACGATGGAATGGGAAATGTGTTTCTGAAAACCGATGCAGCTAAAAAATATTTTGCAGTAGTAACTTCACCTTTTCAGTCGCAGGAAAAAATAGCAGTTCCTGAGGCTCAAAAAAATGTTTTTGTGATTAATGCGCAAAAGAAAAGCGAAAGTGTTTCGCTGGGTATCTTTTCGCCAACAGCAACAGATGCGAAAGTTTTGGTGCGCAATACATCGAAAATTTACAAAACGATTAAGGTAAATTTAAAGGAGGGTTGGAATTCTGTTGAAATAAAAACAAAAGAACTCCCAGTCGGAATTCAGTCTTTTTCGCTTTTGGTTTCAGATAAAATCGCGGCAGAAAGACTTGTTTTTCTAAATTATCAGGATGGACTTAAAATTGAAATTAAAACAGACAAGCAAAATTATCTGCCAAGAGAAAAAGTAAAGGTTTCGATTCTGACAAAAGATAAAAATAATAATCCGATTGCGTCGAGCCTTTCTGTGTCTGTTGTAGACGCGAAGCTTCTTGCTTATATTGATGACAAGCAGGATAATATTTTATCTTGGTTTTTATTGGGTTCTGAGTTAAAGGGTACAATTCACGAACCAAGATATTATTTTGACGAAAACAAGACGAAGGAAGATAGAGAAAGAGCAATAGATTTACTTTTGAATACGCATGGTTGGCGAAAATACAATCAGGAAAATCTTCAAAAACTTTTAGGATTGGCCAAAACGTTGCAACCTGAGAAAATCAATTCGATTGAAGGATTTGTCTTAAATCATAAAGGAAAACCGGTTTCGGTAAAAGTGCTTCTTTTTACTGATAAAGAAAAAGTGTATGAAACCAAGAGCAATTCAAGCGGGTATTTTGAATTTAGAAAAGTCAATTTTACAAGTTTTGGTTTATTGGCTGCAGAAGGAAATAGTGAGCGTAAATATACAATCAAAAATTCTATTACAAACGAGACAGAATTTGCAGTGATGCGAGATACACTTTCAAATTCTTCTTCATTAAATGTTGATTATAAATTCATAGAACAAAAAGAAAGTAAAAAAGATAAAGGCTTAATAAAAGGAAATTCGGTTTCTTTGGATTCAGATAATAATGCACTTCAAGAGGTAATAGTTACGGCTGGTTACGGCTCTTTAAATAGAAGCTCGCTTACAGGTTCTGTTGTTCGTATTACCAGTCAGGAAATTGCAAACAGTATCAGCGGCAGGGTAAGTGGAGTTCAGATTTCGCAATCGTCGGGACAAGTATCGGGAGCCGAAAAAGTTATGATCAGGGGCTTGAGCTCTATTTACGGAAGCAGATCTGGCGGTCAACCTTTAATTGTTATTGATGGAATTCCGTATACCGATAATGAAAATTCTTCTATTTTTGGTAGTTTGCCTGCAAGCGCCATACAATCTGTAACAGTTTTAAAAGATGCAAATGCGACTTCTATTTATGGTTCTGCAGCTGTAAATGGCGTAATTTTAGTGACCACAAAAAATAAATTGTATTTAGGAAAAATTCTCTTAGGGAAAAATTACCATTATACACTGCAGCATATTAACAAAGCAAACGGAAGAAAAATAAATGAGGCAGACAATTTTTATGTGCCAAAATATAAAACAGTAATTGCCGAAGAAAAAACAGATTTTAGAAGTTGTCTGTACTGGAATTCTGTTGTTCAAACCAATAACAACGGTACTGCAGCTTTTGAGTTTTATAATTCGGATGAAAATACTTCTTTTAAAATTTTGGCAGAAGGAACGTCTTACAAAGGAGATTTAGGCAAAGCAGAAGCTGTATATGCGGTAAAAGACCTGATTCAGACTGATGTAAAGGTACCGGTTTATGTTTCGCAAGAAGATTTTGTAAGGATTCCGCTTTGGCTTAAAAATAATTCCGATAAAAATGTAAAATTAGAAAACGGCGCTTTGTTGAATGGACAAAAAATTGAGTTTCAAAATTCGGTAATTGAGCTGAAGGCAAATGAATCAAGAACAGTTTTAATTTCGTTTTCTGCTGAAAAGGTTGGAAAGAATCAGCCTTTAGAAATTACGGTTAGTGGGGAAAATTTTAAAGCCAAAATCAAAAAGTCTATTGATGTTTATTTTAAAGGTTTTCCGAAGAATTTTGACCTTTCTGGATCCAAATCTCAAGCTGTAGATTTTGTGATTTCAGATCCGCTAGTAAGTACTATTGAAGGTGGTTTTAAATTATTTCACAATCCGTTTTCATTCATTTTTGACGGTCTTGAAAGTATGATTCGTGAGCCATATGGCTGTTTTGAGCAGGTTTCATCTTCCAATTATCCCAATATTATGGTAATGCAATTGTCAAAACTCAAAAATGTTTCTCCTGATTTTAAGATAAAAGCTTTGGGATTTTTAGAAAAGGGATATAAGAAATTAAAAAACTATGAGTCGAGGGGTGGAGGTTTTGAATGGTATGGAGGAAATCCCGGAAATGAAGCCTTGACTGCCTACGGTTTATTACAGTTTTATGAAATGAAAGAGTTCATTAATGTAGATCAAGCTATGATAACTCGTACGCTGGAATGGATAAACTCGAGAAAAGATGATAAAGGTGGTTTTAAAATGAATCATGCCAAATATGGCTTTTCAGGAGTAAAATATGAAGTTAATAATGCTTACATCGTTTATGTTTTGTCAGAAATAGGCGGTATTGATGTAGAAAAACAGTATCAAGCAGCTTTACAGGAAGCTTTAAAAAGCAATGATTTGTATCGCTTAACTTTGACAGCTCTAGCTTCTTTTAATCTAAAAAAAATAGATGAGTACAAAAAACTTATGACTTTGATTAGGGCTGAAGTTAACAAAAAAGGCATAAGAAATTTAGAAGCAGAACAATCTGTAGTCTACAGTCGCGGAAAATCAATGAATATTGAAATAGCAGCACTTTACGGACTGGCAATTTTAAAAGAGAAAGAGATTACCAAAGAGTTTTCAGAAATTTTGGATTATCTGCAAACCAACAAAACCAGCTACGGATTTGGTTCTACTCAAGCAACAGCCTTGACCTTGAAACTAATCGGAGAATTCACGAAAATAAGTAAGAATACTGAAGTTGTAGATAAACCTGAATTGTATTTGAATAACGAATCTGTTGATTTAACGCAGAAAGATCTGAATGGGAATGTAATGCTAAAGAATCTAAAAGTTAATCCGGGGAAAAACAATTTTTCATTGAAATCAACTGTTGAAAATGTTCCGTATTTGTTTTCTGTGCAGTACCATACTTTCACACCAGATAATTCAAAACAATGCAAATTGCTTTTAAAAACGAAAACGACAACTGAAAAGGTCAAAATCAGTGAAACGGTACGCGTTGAAATTGAAATTGAAAATACTGCCAATCAAGAGGTTTCAAATCCGATTATTAGAATCGGAATTCCAGGCGGATTGACACCAGAACCTTGGCAACTCAAGGTGCTGGTCGAAAAAAATGCGGCAGATTATTATGAGATTTTTGGTAACGAACTGGTCTTTTATTTCAGAAAACTAAATGCAAAAGAAACTAGAAAAATAAATATAGATTTTAAAGCCATTGTTCCCGGTAAATATAAAGGAATTGCTTCTTCTGCATATTTGTATTACGAAAGAGAAGACAAGAACTGGAATTCAGGAATAGAAGTAGAGGTGATTCCATAAATTCAATAAAAAAATGCTTGATAGATTTCTAAACTCTGTCAAGCATTTTTTTATTCATCATAATCAAAATTCTCTTTCTCGATAATAGTTAATCATCAAATCAATAAACTTGCTGTAGCTCTCCATTCCGTCTTTTTGGTTGTTTGATTTTAAGAAATTATCATACAAAAAATGAAAACCTTCATCAATAAAAGTGTCGTATTTTTTCCAGAAATCCTGACTTTCTTGATAATTTTTTAAAATTCCCGGATTTACTTGTTTTTTTAGAGCTTCAAAAACCTTTTCATTTTTAAACTTCCAGATTCCAAGGCAATAACGCAGGGCAAAACTATATCCCGAATATTCAAAATACAAATTGTCGTTTTTTACACAAGCCAAAACGCCTATAAAATTGCATTCGTTCTCACTTGCAAAACCTATTTGGTGCGCCATTTCATGAGATGCCGTAAGCGGAAAAGAATACATTGGCAGTAAGTCGTTTACTTGGGCTTCATTGGTAAAAGGGTTTAAGTATCCTCCAAAACCCATATAAGTCAGTGGTACGCTGAATAATGATTTTTTAACGCTTAGAGTTTCGTATGCAAAATAAGAATGCTCTTTGGCTAAATTATTATATCCATTTAAATTCAACTTAAAAACTTCTTTCTGAGAATAAGGAAGACTGATTTTTTTGTTTTTATCTTTTGTGATTTTAAACTGAATTTCATTGGTTTTTGTAATTAGCCTTTTAGTAAAAGCTAAAAGATCGGCATCAGTATATTCTCTTTTGATTTCCATTTTCTGATAAAGAGGCACACGATAATAATTGAAAGCCCAAAGAAGGTGAAAGAAGAAATAAAAAACAGCAATTTTGCCTAAGATTTTTAAGAAATGGTCTTTCCAATCTGTCTTCCATGTTTTCCTGATTTTCCAAAACCAGCCTATTATGGAAAGGATTAAAACAGCATAAATGCAATCGCCAACAGAAAACGGAATTTTCCCCAAAATACTCCTAGAAAAATGCGAAATTCTAACAAACAAATTATTGCTGTAAAAGCCTTCGATGAAATCCGGAAAAAACGGAAGTATTTTATAAAAAATGATTTGAACTAAAAGGAATAAGGGTAAAATGTATTTTGATTTCACAGTAATTTTTTTGGATAAGTAAATATAAAAAGAAGTTAGCCACAAATTGCACGAATCTTCACTAATTGATTAATTAGATAGAACTTTGGAACCATTATAATTTGTGCTAATTTGTGAAATTCGTGGCAAAAAAGTGTTTAAACTTTGTAACTTTGAGGCTCTTAATTGTTAAACGTCAAACAAAATATAATGAGTCAAGAAATAAGAAATCTAGAACCAAAAGTACTTTGGAATAAATTCGCAGATTTGAATGCTGTTCCGCGTCCTTCCAAAAAAGAAGAGCGTGTAATCGAGTTTATGAAAAACTTCGGAAACAGCTTAGGTTTAGAAACTTTTGAGGATGAAATCAGAAACGTAATCATCAGAAAACCGGCCACTCCGGGAATGGAAAATCGCAAACCAATCGTAATGCAAGGGCATTTGGATATGGTGCATCAAAAAAATGCAGATACTGTTTTTGATTTCGATACTCAAGGCATTGACATGTATGTAGACGGAGATTGGGTTCGCGCACGCGGAACCACGCTTGGTGCAGATAATGGGTTAGGGGTAGCTGCGATTATGGCAGTTTTAGAAAGTAAAGACATTCAGCATCCAGCAATTGAAGCTTTGTTTACAATTGACGAAGAAACTGGAATGACGGGAGCTTTAAACTTAAAAGGTGGCATTCTGCAAGGTCAGATTTTATTGAATCTGGATACCGAAGAAGACGACGAAATTGATATTGGATGCGCTGGAGGAATAGATGTAACAGCAACTCGTGCCTACAATGAAGAAGAGGTTCCAGAAGGTTCTGTTGGATATACAATTACCGTAAAAGGCTTAAACGGAGGACATTCGGGAATGGATATTCATAAAGGTTTAGGAAATGCAAATAAAATCATGAATCGTCTTCTTTTTGATGGTTTTGAAAATTTTGGACTGCAGGTTGCTGAAATAAATGGAGGAAGTTTACGAAATGCAATTCCGAGAGAAAGTGTGGCCAAAGTAATTATTTCTGAAATGTTTGATGAGGCGTATCTTTTTGATATGCAGGAGATCATTAATGATATCAAAACAGAATTTAAAACTACTGAGCCAAATCTTACAATCGAAATCGTAAAAAGCGATCTTCCAGAAAGCGTAATGGATTTAGGCGTTCAGGAAGGAATCATCAGAGCTATTTATGCAGCTCATAATGGTGTTTACCGAATGAGTGCAGATATGGAAGATTTAGTCGAAACTTCAAATAATATTGCAAGAGTGATTATAAAAGACGGCGAAATTTCAATTGGATGTCTGACTCGTTCTTCTGTAGAATCCTCAAAATTTGATTTGGCAAATGCGTTGCGCTCTGCTTTTGAACTTGTAGGTTGCGAAGTAGAACTTTCGGGTTCTTATCCAGGCTGGACACCAAACGTAAACTCTGAAATATTGGATACTTTGGTTGGAATTTATGAAAAACAAAATAACGAAAAACCAAAAGTTGTGGCTTGTCATGCTGGTTTAGAATGCGGTATTTTAGGAACCAACTATCCAGGAATGGATATGATTTCTTTCGGGCCAACAATTCACGGTGCACATTCCCCAGATGAAAGAGCGAGTATTGCTTCTTCTCAGAAATTCTGGAAATTTTTATTAGAAATTCTTTCTAGTATACCGGTTAAGTAAAGTGGTCAGTGTTCGGGTTTTTTTAGTGTTCAGTTGCTGTGCATTGAAATAAAACACTACTATAAAAAAAGAGAAAGCAATCTATTGATTGCTTTCTCTTTTTTTATTTCGTATTTGACCACTAAAAGGCTGATCACTTTTTAACACTGACCACTAAAAAACTAATCACTGATTACTCAAACTTAATTGCGTTTCAAAACTTTATATTGTTCATAACAAGCGCTGATGGCGTCCATAATCTGAAGGTCGTTTGCCGATTGAATAAAAGCATCAGAATAATTGCAACGATGCATGATTTCCGGAATTTCATCCTTCGTTATTCCTAATAAGACAGCCACGGTTTCACGATCGTATTTGGATTCTAAAAGCGTGCGAACGGTATCGTCTTTTTTCATTTCCTTTAATTTTTTGAGCTCTTTTCCGTTTTTCCCAAAGAAATTATAGAGCATATCAGCGGGGTTGAAAATAGATCCGAGGACTTTTCCAAAAGCATTTGGAGCATATTCTCCGGCTTCATAACCTTGAGTAAGACCAGAAATGCTGTAGCGATAGTTTTCTTTTGTTGGAATTAATTTAGAATCAATTTCCAGATAGCCAGTCAAACTAAAAGGCGCAATTACAACTTCTTCAAGTGCAATTGCTTTTTCAGTAAGCTGAATTCTGGTTATTTTGTTTTTTATCCAGTCATTTGTCACTCTGATTCTAAGTGACTGAAAACCTAAAATAGAGAAATGTAGCGTGTCATTTACCTGAACATCTATTTCAAAATATCCTTTTTCATCAGATTTTGCACCGCGCACTTTATTGGTGTTAATGATGTTTACACCTGAAAGTGGCTGTTTACTGTTGTCGTTAATAATATAACCCGAAACTCTTTGAGGAACATTTGACTGTGTTTCTTGCGAAAAGCCTATGTTTGCTAGAAGTATAAAAAAGAAAACTGCGAAATATTTCATATCCTGATTTAAAGTTCTAAAAGTAGTAAATCGGGATTAAATATCTCGTAGTCTTGGAATTTAATTATAAGAAAATTAACAAAGGCACTGGTATTGCTTTTTCTATTAAATAAAAAGGATAAGAAAGGATTGCGTTATATTGTTTTGGATTGCAAAACTCATTTAGGGAGAATAGAATTCTAGGCATAAAAAAAACCCAAGTTCCAGGTATGTTTGGAATTTGGGATTTTGTATTTTAAGAAATTGAATTATTAATCTCTTCTAGATCTTCTTGGTCTTGGGCTATCGCCAAAGTTTTCAGAACGTCTTGAAGTTCTTTCAGAACCACCTTCGTTTCTAGAACCTGAATTTCTAAAACCACCTTCTCTTCTTGGAGAAGACGAGTTTCTGTCACTTCTAAAACCTCCTTCTTTAGAACCAGAATTTCTGTCGCTTCTGAAACCACCTTCGCGTCTTGGTGCAAAGTTACCGTCTCTTTTTGAAGAATCACGTCTTCCGCCACGGTTGTTGTGATCACGTCTTCCGCCTCCGTCGTTTTTAGAAATTTCAACATTAATACGACGTCCTTCTAACTGAACGTTGTTTAAGATATCCATTACTTTATCAGTATGCTGCGGATCCGTATTAAAGAATGAGAAACCTTCTTTTACATCAACTTTGAAAACGTCGTCACGTCCAAGGTCTAAAGTTTCTTTTAGGTAGTCTTTTAATGACATCCAGTCAAAATTATCTCTTGAACCGATGTTTACAAAGTAACGAACAGCGCCGTTATTATTGAATTCTCTTCCTTCAGAATCGCCTCTTTCGCGTCTTTCACCAGTAGATTGAGTAGAAATATCTCTGTTCTTTTTGTAATACGTGATGAAACGGTTAAATTCTACTGAAACCATTTTCTTAATCAATTCTTCTTTAGATAAATCTTCAAGAACATTGTTGATTGCTGGTAAATAGTTATCAATTTCGTGATCAACCTCAGTATCTTTAATTTTGTTTGCTAAGTGCAATAACTGAATTTCGCAGATTTCGATTCCAGATGGAATAGATTTTTCTTCGAATTTTTGTTTGATGATTCTCTCGATAGAAGAAATTTTACGCAATTCGCTTTTGGTAACGATTACGATAGAAGTTCCTAATTTTCCTGCTCTACCTGTACGACCAGAACGGTGGTTGTAAGTCTCGATTTCATCAGGTAATTGATAGTTTACAACGTGCGTTACGTTGTCAACGTCAATACCACGTGCAGCCACGTCTGTAGCCACAAGCATTTGGATTTGTCTTCCACGGAAAGATTTCATTACACCATCGCGTTGTGCTTGAGACAAATCTCCGTGCAATGCAGCCGCGCTGTATCCGTCTTCGATTAATTTCTCAGCAATAGCCTGTGTGTCTCTTTTTGTACGACAGAAAACTACAGAAAAAATATCTGGATTAGCATCTGCTAAACGTTTTAAAGCTTCGTAACGATCGCGTGCATTTACTAAATAAAATTCGTGAGAAACCGTAGAAGAACCTGAGTTTTTAGTTCCAACAGTGATTTCTAAAGGGTCGCTCATGAATTGTTTTGCAATTCTTGCCACTTCCTGAGGCATTGTTGCAGAAAACAACCAAGTACTTTTTTCGTCTGGAGTATCCGATAAGATTGATACGATATCATCATAAAATCCCATGTTTAACATTTCGTCAGCCTCATCAAGAACACAATAATCTATGTTTTTAATGTTTACCAAACCTCTGTTAATCATGTCCTGCATTCTTCCTGGAGTTGCCACAATAATTTGCGCTCCTCTTTTTATTTCTCTTGCTTGTTCTGTTATACTAGCTCCTCCGTAAACTGCTACTACATTTATACCTTTTTCGTATTTTGAGTAGTTTTTAAGCTCGTTAGTAATCTGCAAACATAACTCGCGTGTTGGCGATAAAACTAATGCCTGTGTATTTCTGTTGTCAGCATCAATTTTTTGGATTAACGGAAAACCGAAAGCTGCCGTTTTCCCTGTCCCTGTCTGAGCCAACGCAACCATATCCGTGTCTTTTTCCAATAATAGGGGAATCGCCTTTTCCTGTACCTCTGACGGATTTTCAAATCCTAGATCTAAAATCGCCTTCAGTAACGATTCATTCAATCCTAATTGTTCAAATTTGTTCATATGTATTTTTAAAATAGGGTGCAAAATTACTGTTAATTATTCAGATAAACTAATGCTTATTTAATAATTATGTATTTGTTGTGATTTGATTATCAAAAAGTTACGATTTCATTAAAATCATTTTTCAGACAATCCCAATAAATTAAACAAAAAAGACGTCGTGAAATCTAAAAAATCAGTCCTAAATTGTTGTATTTTAAACAATTATTTTGTGCTATTCAGAAAATCAATTAGTTGGTTAACGGCTTTTCCTCGATGACCAATCGTATTTTTTGTTTCTAAAGGCAGTTCTGCAAAGGTCTCAGCAAAATTTTCCGGTTGAAAAACGGGGTCATATCCAAAACCATTTGTTCCTTTTTTTTCGGCTATAATTTTTCCTTTTGCAATTCCGGTAAACAAAAATTGTTTTCCATCTAAGTTTAAGGCAATAACGGTCTTGAACTGTGCGCTGCGGTTTTCTTGGTTTTGCAAGGCTTGCAGAAGCTTGTTCATGTTGTCGTCAGCATTCTTCTGTTCGCCTGCATATCTTGCAGAATACACGCCTGGCGCTCCGTTTAGTGCTGTTACTTCTAGTCCGGTATCGTCTGCAAAACAATCATAACCATATTTCTGAGTTACATAATCTGCTTTCAGAATAGCATTTCCTTCAATAGTTTCGGCAGTTTCAGGAATTTCTTCTAGGCAGCCGATTTCTTCAAGACTTAATATCTGAATACTTTCTGGAAGCATACTTTGAATTTCGGCTATTTTATTTTTGTTGTTTGATGCAAAAACGAGTTTCATACTTTTTTATATTTTAAAATAATTTTTTCGATAAAAGAAATAGATAAGATTCCAAATGTATAAGCTAGAATGTCAGACCATAAAAAGCCCTGTCCTAGTACATAACGTCCAAAAATTGTCTTTCTTAATCTGATAATCCATTCGTCTTGATAAAGTTGCAAAAACTCAATACTATAACAGATTAAAAGCGAAAGTAGTATTACAGTTGAAATATTTTTTTTTGGAAATAAAATCCGAACTAAAAAATAAATCATGACTGCATAAAGAAAATCCCCAATCCACAAAGGAACGAATGAAATTTTTCTTGAAAGAATACCAGTAAAAATGGTCAGTAAAAAAAGAATGAAATATTGGATTCTGGATTTCTTCAAGTTACGTTGAATTAGAAAAATTTGTACATTTTTAGTCACACAAAAATACAAAGAATCATATAGATATGCTTTATTTCATAAATTTATCACTTCAACAGCTATCTACACAAAAACTAACCACATGATTATAAGATTTTTTACCTCATTTGTTGCTTTGCTTTTGGTTGTAAATCAAGGCTATTCGCAAAAAGGAAATTCGTTTGATATTCAAAAACAAATTGATTATTGTGCAAAACAGGCTTCAAAAACATTGGAAGTGATTCCAAATGACGGGACTTCTCCAAGAACAGTTCCGAATGGAAGTTCGCAATGGAAATTTGTAAATTACAAAGACTGGACAAGCGGTTTCTGGCCTGGAGAATTATGGTATTTGTACGAAGCGACAAAAGACAAAAAATGGGAAAAAGAAGCGGATAAGTTTACTCGTTTCTTGACTCCATTATCAGTAATCAAGGCCGCTGATCACGATTTAGGTTTTCAGGTTTTTAACAGTTTCGGAAATGGATATCGGTTGACAAAAAACAAAGAGTACAAGGAGATTGTTCTAAAAATTGCTGATACTTTGGCAACGCTTTTTAATCCGAAAGTCGGTACGATTCAGTCCTGGCCTCATAATAAATTTGGCGGGCATAATACTATTATTGACAATATGATGAATCTTGAACTGCTTTTCTGGGCATCTAAAAATGGAGGTAGTAAAACGCTTTATGATATAGCGGTCAAACATGCCGAAACAACGATGAAAAATCATTTCAGGCCAGATTATACCTCGTATCATGTTTTGATTTATGATTTTGAGACAGGAAAAAAAATAAAAGGACAGACAGCTCAAGGCTTCAGCGACGAAAGTATGTGGGCTCGCGGACAGGCATGGGCTATTTATGGATTTACAATGGTTTACCGAGAAACAAAAGACCCTAAGTTTTTAGATTTTGCTCATAAATTGGCAAGAGTTTATCTAGATAAATTGACTACAGAAGATTTGATTCCGTATTGGGATTTTAATGCTCCAAACATTCCAAATGAACCAAGAGACGCGTCGGCAGCGGCTATAGTTTCTTCTGCGCTTTTGGAATTGAGTTCCTATACCAAAGATAAAAAGCTTAAAAATGAATATCTTGAAAAATCGAAAAAAATGGTTGTTTCGCTTTCGGAGAATTACCAGAGTCGTGACATTAATTCTGCATTTTTATTGCATGCAACTGGTCATAAACCTGCTGGAAGCGAAATTGACTGCTCGATAAACTATGCCGATTATTATTACTTGGAAGCGCTTTTAAGGCTTCAGAAAATAAAATAGTTTTAAAAAAGAATAAAATGTTTGTAAGGCAAAGCTCCAGCGGAGTGACATATTTTTCGAAATAATATAGGTCGCTGCGTGGGAGCTTTTTTATTTGTCTTGTTGTTTAAATCTATAAAGGTTTTACCTCTCTAGGTTTTCTGTCAAGTTGATTTTTTAAAAATCTACATAATCGAAGAGTTTATTGGTCTCAGATTCGGGTTTAAAACCCTGCAATTTATTGCAGTACTTTAGTAATGCGAAAAAATATAATCTTTTGACTTTTTTAGTTTTGATAAAAAGTTTTCAAAATTGAGAGACTTTCAGTCTCTCGTCAAACAAACCTCTGTACTTTCAGTGCAGAGTGGTTTAGTTAATTAAATAATAAAACAAATAAGCTGGCGAACAGCATTTTTATTAATTATGTTTGTTGCAGATATTTACATTAAAAGAAAACCTAATGATTAGAAAAACTACCCAAATCTTATCTGCAGTTATCGTCTTATTATTAATGGCAAGCTGTACGAGTACCAATGAAAGGATTATGAAATTTGTTAAAGATTATAATGATTCAGCATCAAATTTCAGTAATCAGGTAATCAGTTCTACAAATGCTAAGGCATTTTTGCAAGAGAAAAAAATTGAGATTACAATGGAAACCACTGTTGAGCAGAATGAAGATAATAAGTCGCTTTACGGTAAAATATTCCCCTCTCTTTTAAAAGAAACCATAATAAAAGATCGCCACACCAAAAAACTAATAGAAGAAGGAGTGGTTTTTCAAATCAATTTTCTGGCATTAGATCACTCTTCTCTTGCCTCGTTTAAAATTGATAAAAAAGAGATGGAAGAACTTTTAAAAAATAAGGAGAATATTACCGATGTTCCACTTGAAGCCTTAAGTGAACCTAGCGCAAAATTGCAGCAAGCTTTGGCTGTAATGAATAAAAATATGCCAATCAAAAATTCTGATGGAACAAGGGTGCTGAAAATTTATTCGACAGAGAACAATCAGTTGGTTTATAAAATGGAGGTGCCAGAAGAAATGGCTGTTGTTTTAAAAAACAAAGATTCAAACCCCTTAATTAAAGAAAGTCTGCTAAGAAATACCGAATTAAAAAAAATAATTGGCTTTGTAAAAGGTTTTGGAGTGACCAATATAAAATACGAATATTACGATGCAGAAGGTAATGAACTTAACAGTTTTGTTTTAACCGAAAAAGACCTTAGTAAGTTATGAGTGAAGGATCATCATCAGGAAAGTTTTTATTAAGTTTTGGACTGGCGGCTTTTGCAATAATCAGACTTTTATACACTTGTTCAGCAGACAGTTATGCTCCCCGACAGAATAATATAAGGGATGTCGAGTTTAAGCAAGGAGATTTGATATGGAATAAAACTGATCTTAAGGTAGGTCAGAAATCAATCTCAAAAGATATAATGTATAAGTCGTATTTGGGGCTTGACAGTCTCAATGCCATGGAGAGAGACGATTATGGGCTATTGAAATTAGAAAAAGATACTTTGCTTTTAATTGATATTAAGACTCAAATTAAAATTCCGAAAGAATATTATTTTCAGAACGCTCACGATGATTCGCTGCATTATGCTTTTAAGGCGCCAGATAATTTGAATTTTTTCATTCATGATTTTGAAGCAAAAGGAGATCTTGAGGAAAATTTTAAAGCGGTGAAGCATATCAGTAAGCTACAGAAGTATAAATTAGAAAATACAATAGATAACACCAAAGTCGTTTCTTATAAAATTGTGAAAAACAACAAGAGATTCAATGGTTATGCTTTGTGTTTTAAGAATGTAGATGCAGATCTTCATACTTTCTTCGAATTTGAAAGCGATGTCCTCACAAAAGAAAAGTTACAAGACAGAGCTTTAGCTTTTTTAACTCAGAATATGAAAGAAAAAAAGTAATTTTAGAAATTATTTCAATTTTAAAACAGTAAGAATGAGCAGAAAATGTATCAAAATATTATTTGCAGTTTCAATTATAGTATTGATGGTGGGCTGTAAAAACACCAAACAAAAACTTCAGGAATTTGTTCCAGCTTATAATGCCGCTGCTTCAAGCTTTAAGGCACCTCATGTAACACTGACAACCGCGAGAGGATATCTTAATGATAATAAGATTGAACTTCGTTTTGAAACTAGTTTAGAACAAAATGAGGTTAATAAAAAAGAAGCCGAAAAAGTATTTCCGGAAGTGTTAAAAGAGCTGAATCTTAAAACGCCAGCATTTAAAGAATTGGTAAATGAAGGCGTACAGTTCGACTTATATTATTTGGCGGCCGATAATACCGTTTTTATAAAAGAAATTGTCACCAAAGAAACTATTTCAGAGCATCTAAAAGAATAAATGACTGTTAAAACAGTACTAAAAAATATTCTTACATTTAAAAAGTCTCGCTGATTTAAATTAGCGAGACTTTTTGGTTTTTGAAACATTTTCTTCCTGAAAAACATACTCTCGCATTCTTACATTTTTTAGGTTTTAATGCTTATAATTGTTTTAAATTCAAATAATTATGAAGTGGTTTTTGTAATTTATTATTGTTTTTATCTTATAAGTTTATTATGTTTGAGTTAAAAAATAACCTAAAAACCAAAAATTTATGAAAAAAATTACCCAAATCGCATTTGCATTTGCTTTTGCATTATTCTTGGTGAGCTGTAAAAATACCAAACAGAAAATTCAGGAGCATGTTAGTAATTACAACAATTCGTCTTCGATAAAAGGGCATGGCATCACAAGTACAGCAGCAAAGGCTTTTTTAAATGACAACAAAATCGAAATCAGGATTGAGACAAATCTCGAAGAAAACGATGCCAACAAACAGGCTTATAAGGAATCATTTCCTGATTTGTTGAAAGAAATGATAAAAAATAATCAGATTTCGACAGAATTAATTGATGAAGGAGTAAGTTTTGACGTTTATTTTTTAGCCTATAATAATGTCATTCTTGCTCAACAACTGGTAGATAAACAGGAATTAGCCGTTTTAGAAGGCGCTAAAGAAGAAAATAAAGAAACTGCAAAACTTTAATATGGTATAAAATTACACTATTAAAAAAGCCTCTTTTAATTTTAAAAGAGGCTTTTTTAATTAAGAAAACTGAGTAACGTTTTTTAGATTATCTGGGAAATAACTGTCGGATAAACTGGCAAATTCATCTCCACGCATAAATATATTGATATCGACATCTGCAAAACTGTTTTTTCCTGCCGCTGCCAAAAGTTCGTTTGCAGCATGAAGCGTATTTTTATGGAAATGATACACACGATCCGATTTGTCTGTTACAACAAGCCCTTTCATAAGCATCTTGTTTTGGGTTGCAACTCCAGTTGGGCATTCATTATTATGGCAACGTAAAGCTTGAATACATCCTAAAGAAAACATAAATCCTCGCGCACTGTTACACATATCGGCTCCAAGGGCTACGGCATGCAAAATAGAATAACCCGAGATAATTTTACCGCTTCCTATGATTCGCATTTTATCTCTTATTCCTAATCGAACCAGCGTTTTGTTGACAAAAATTAAGGCCGGTTCAAAAGGCATTCCGACACCATCGGCAAATTCTAGAGGAGCAGCGCCAGTTCCACCTTCAGCGCCATCGACAGTGATAAAATCTGGATAAGTGTCTTCGTTTATCATTTCTTGGCAAATGGCTTCAAATTCGGCCGTATTTCCGATACATAGCTTAAATCCAATTGGTTTTCCGTTGGATAAGTCACGTAGTTGTTTAATGAAATGAATCAGTCCTTTTGCATCAGAAAAAGCGTGATGACCAGGAGGAGAAAGAATCATGGTATGAGGCACAACGCCTCTTATTTTTGCAATCTGCACTGTGTTTTTAGCAGCCGGAAGTACGCCTCCATGTCCTGGTTTTGCACCTTGTGAAAGCTTAATCTCAATCATTTTTACATTTGGAAGATTGGCTTTTTCCTTGAAGTTTTCTGGACTAAAATTTCCTTCAGCATCTCGGCATCCAAAATATCCTGTTCCAATTTGCCAGGTGATATCGCCGCCACCTTCTAAGTGAAATTCGGTCAAACCACCTTCACCAGTATTTTGGTAGAAATTTCCTTTTTTAGCACCGATATTGATGGCACGAACGGCATGTTCGCTCAAGGAACCGAAACTCATTGCAGAAACATTAAATAAAGAAGCTGAATAAGGCTGTTTGCAGTCTTTTCCACCCACTATGACACGTGGCAGTTCTTCATTAACTTTTGCAGGAAATATAGAATGTTTTATTCCTTCATAATTCTCTGTATTTAAGTTTAATTGCGTTCCAAAAGGTGTGCTCGAGTCAATATTTTTGGCTCTTTGATAAACTAATGAACGCTGATTTCTTGAAAAAGGTTTTCCATCTGTAGATCTTTCGATAAAATACTGCTGAATTTCTGGTGCAATCATTTCAAACAAATATCTGAAATAGCCTAGAACAGGAAAGTTTCTTAAAATAGCATGTTTTTCTTGAACGGCATTATACAATCCAATAATTAGAAGTATCGGAAGCAAAACTAAGAGCAAAATGCCAACTTTGAATTGGTAGTAAATTGCGGCAACAATTAGAAAGAGTAAGAATCCGTAAATAAAGAATTTTTTTCTCATGTCTTTAAAATAATATAATAGTAATAAAAATTAATTAGTTGAACCGAAGTCGTACATAAACATGCTTAATGCCTTTTTTGTCTGATTCGCGTTCATCAATTTCAAGAATATCGGTTAATGATTTTAGCATTGGCGTAAGCTTGGAAAAACCATAATTTCGGGGGTCAAATTCTGGTTTTTTCTTTACAATAAGATTTCCTACATCGCCAAGAAAAGCCCAGCCATCATCGTCTTCGATATCTTCAATAGTAGCTTCAATAAGCTCGATGGTTTGTTTGTCAATTTTATGAAGCGCTTTTTCAGCAGGTTTTTCAACAGGTTTTTTGGTATCGGCGGCAACTACTTTTGGTTTTTTCTTTTGAGTTGCTCCATCTAAAACCTCAATATAAATAAATCGGTCACAGGCAACAATAAATGAATTAGGTGTTTTCTTTTCTCCAATACCAATTACTTTCATTCCGGATTCTCGTAATCGCACAGCCAAACGGGTAAAATCGCTGTCGCTTGAGACAATACAGAATCCATCCAGTTTTCCTGAATAAAGCAAATCCATCGCATCAATAATCAAGGCAGAATCTGAAGAATTTTTTCCAACGGTATAACTGTATTGCTGTATAGGCGTAATGGCATGTTCAAGCAAAACTCCTTTCCAGCCGTTTGCGTTTGGTTTTGTCCAATCGGCATAAATTCGTTTTGTGGTAGGCGTTCCAAGTTTTGCAATTTCCTCCATCATTCCCTTTACATTACTGTAAGGTACATTATCGGCATCAATCAGAACAGCTAGTTTTAAATCTCTAGAGTTGGTTAACGGCATTTTTTAGCTATTAAAAATTAGGTACTTTCAAAGTTAAAATTAAAATTGGTTTTTATATGAATTTATCTCCGATAATGTAGGTTCTGAGCTAAATTATTTTGGTTATAAATAAGGATTTCTTTCCTGCGAAATTTAATTAAAGATAAATTTGTCTTTTATATAAAAAAGAAATACATTTGTATCAAATTAATCGACAGTTATATGTTTTCAAAAGCGTGTGAGTACGGAATCAGAGCTTCAATTTTTATTGCAACTAAATCCTCAAAAGGGATTAGAGTCGGCATAAAAGATGTGGCGAAAGAAATTGACTCGCCCGAACCTTTTACAGCCAAAATTATGCAGATCTTGACAAAGAACGGAATCATTCATTCTGCAAAAGGAGTAGGAGGAGGTTTTGAAGTTTCTGCAGAAGCATTAAAAACAATAAAACTAATTCAGATAGTAGATGCAATCGACGGCGACAAGATTTACAGAGGATGTGGAATAGGCCTGAAAGAATGCTCAGAACAACATCCATGTCCCGTTCACTTCGAATTTAAAAAGATACGAGGCTTGCTTCTCGAAATGCTTTCTAAAACAACCCTAGAACAGCTGGCTTTGGGAGTTAAATCTGGAGATTTTTTTCTTAAAACATTGAATACAAATTAAATCAAATACATATCAAAAATGAATACACAAACCAAAATTTCGGCATTAATCCTTATGGGATTTTTAACTATTACTTCATGTGGAAAAAAACAAGACGGTCAAATTGGAGAGCCGGCAGATACGACTGAAACTTCTACAGAGGGCGTAGCAGCTCCAGTAGCTGAAGAAAATGTTTTAGTTATTGAAGGAAATGACCAAATGCAGTTTAATACAAACGAACTTAAAGCGGTTGCTGGAAAACCAATAAAACTAACATTGAAACATGTTGGAAAAATTCCGAAAGAAGCAATGGGACACAATCTGGTTATTCTACAAGAAGGTACAGATGAAGCCAATTTTGCCTTAAAAGCAAACGATGCCAAAGCAACTGATTATATTCCGGAATCTGAAAAAGCTTCAATTATCGCTCATACTAAATTATTAGGCGGAGGAGAAGAAGATACAATCGAATTTACAATCGATAAAAAAGGAACTTACAAATTTATCTGCTCTTTTCCAGGCCACGTAGCCATGATGAAAGGCGTTTTGATTGTTGAATAAATAACAAAAAACTCTGATTTAAGGATTGGAGTTTTTTTAAAAACTAATAAAAGATAAAATTGTCTTTTATTGAATTGAAGTAAAGATGAAAAGAGAAAAAAAATTATGGATAGTCTTTGCATTAGTAATGACTGTCTCTTTTGCAGTACTTGGTTATTATGGTTATGAAATTTACCAGCAGGCACCGCCTGTGCCAAAAGAAATTGTTTCGGATTCAGGAAAAGTTATTTTTTCAGAAGATGAAATAAAAGACGGACAGAATATCTGGCAAAGTATTGGTGGTCAGGAAGTGGGTTCTATATGGGGGCACGGCGCTTATGTAGCTCCAGATTGGACAGCAGACTGGCTCCACAGAGAAGCGCTTTTTATATTGGATATTTACGCTCAAAATGATTTTAAGAAAAAGTTCGAAGAGCTTGATGACGAAAAACAATCAGCGTTAAAAATTCGTTTGCAGAAAGATTTGAGAACCAACCGCTATAATGTTGACACAGGTATTCTTACGATTTCTGAAAACCGAGTTGCGGCAATAGAAAATTTGAGCGAATACTATAAAGGTCTTTTTACGAATGATCCTCAGTTTGATAAATTGAGAGAAGAATACGCTATTCCGAAAAACTCGATTAAGGATGCGGAAAGAATGCATAAGATGAATGCTTTTTTCTTCTGGGCAACTTGGGCAACGGTTACCAATCGTCCTAATGCTGATATTTCATATACTCATAATTGGCCAGCAGATGATTTGGTAGGGAATGTAGCAACCACAGAACTTTTAGCTTGGTCGGGAGTTAGTATTATTCTACTGATATTGAGTGTCGGAATTCTAGTTTTTTATCATGCAAAATCTGGTGAGGAAGAAGAATTTCCGCTTCCAAAAGAAGATCCAATCATCAAGCAAGGAAAAACAAAATCGATGGGATTGGTGACCAAATATTTTTGGATTGTGAGTTTGCTGATGGTTTTGCAAATGATCTTCGGAATTATTACAGCGCATTACGGAGTAGAAGGAAATGGTTTGTACGGAATTCCGATTGACAAAATCCTGCCTTATGCGGTAACGCGTACATGGCACACACAATTGGCAATTTTCTGGATTGCAACAGCTTGGCTGGCAACCGGATTGTATATTGCGCCAGCGGTTTCTGGAAAAGATCCCAAATTTCAATGTTTTGGAATTAACTTCTTGTTTATCGCACTTTTAATCATTGTTTTAGGTTCAATGGCCGGACAATGGTTTGGTGTAATGCAGAAACTGAATTTAGTACAAAACTTCTGGTTTGGTCATCAAGGTTACGAATATGTTGATTTAGGCCGTTTCTGGCAGATTTTCCTTTTGGTTGGATTGTTTTTATGGCTGGCTTTAATGGTTCGCCCTTTGATTCCAGTTTTAAAGAAAAAAACAGAAGAGAAAAACCTAATCATTTTGTTCTTGGTTTCTTGTTCGGCGATTGCAATGTTCTATGGAGCAGGATTAATGTGGGGAAGACAAACCAACTTAGCGATTGCCGAATACTGGAGATGGTGGGTTGTTCATCTTTGGGTTGAAGGTTTCTTCGAAGTATTTGCAACAGTTGTAATCGCGTTTTTGTTCGTTCGTTTGGGATTACTAAAAACGAAAACAGCGACTTTAAATGTGCTTTTTGCAACAATCATATTCATGGCTGGAGGTATTTTAGGAACATTTCACCATTTGTATTTCTCTGGAACACCAACGGCAATTATGGCTTTGGGAGCGACATTCAGCGCTTTAGAAGTTGTGCCTTTAACTTTAATCGGATTTGAAGCGTATCAAAACTATAAAATCTCTAAATCAACGCAATGGATTGCCGATTACAAATGGCCAATTTACTTTATGATTTCTGTGGCGTTTTGGAATTTCCTCGGAGCCGGAATCTTCGGATTCATCATTAATCCGCCAATCGCGCTTTATTATGTTCAAGGTTTAAATACAACGCCTTTACACGGTCATACTGCTTTATTCGGAGTTTATGGAATGCTAGGAATTGGTTTAGTTCTTTTTGTATTGAGAAGTTTATACCGAAATGTAAGCTGGAATACCAAACTGCTAAAAATCACTTTTTGGTCTTTAAATATTGGTTTATTCCTAATGGCAATTCTGAGTTTATTACCAATCGGAGTTTGGCAGGCAATTGAAAGCATCAATCACGGAATGTGGTACGCTCGTTCGTCAGAATTAATGCAACAGCCGGCAATGATTACCTTAAAATGGCTTCGTGCAATTGGAGATTCAATCTTCGGAATCGGATTCATTACAATGGCTTGGTTTGTATTTGAACTCACATTAAAAAACAAAAAATAAAAACAAATTTAATATTGATTATCATGGAAAATTTAAAAAACAAAACGATAGGATCATTTGTAGCCGAAGATTTTAGAACCGCAGCAGTATTCTCAAAATATAAAATTGATTTTTGTTGCAAAGGAAACCGAACCGTTACCGAAGTTTGCGAAAAACAGCATATTGATGCGGATATTTTATTGGAAAATGTGCTTCAGGTTGTACAATCAGAAAATAACGGAAGTATCGATTTCAATTCCTGGCCTTTAGATTTATTGGCAGATTATATCGAAAAAACGCATCATCGTTATGTGGAAGAAAAAACGAATGTTTTACTATCTTTTTTAGATAAATTGTGTAAAGTTCATGGAGCCAATCATCCTGAATTATTCAGAATCAATGAATTGTTTACAGGTTGTGCAGGCGAATTGGCGCAACATATGAAAAAAGAAGAATTGGTTTTGTTTCCTTTTGTGAAAAGAATGACCAAAATGAAAGAAACCGATGGTATTTTGCATCAGCCATCTTTTGGAAGCGTTTCCAATCCGATTGCGATGATGATGTACGAACACGATAATGAAGGCGAACGTTTTAGAGAAATCGCCGAATTGACCAACAATTACACGCCGCCAGCAGATGCCTGTACAACATACAGAGTAACTTTTGCCATGCTTAGGGAGTTTGAAGCAGATTTGCACAAACATATTCATTTGGAAAATAATATTTTGTTTCCAAAGGCCGTTCTGCTCGAAAAGGAATTTGCTGAAGTAGAACAATAAATCTTTATGTGGAGAAACACCGATAAACGTCCAGTATGTTTTCGGTGTTTTTTATTATTTTAACAATGAGTTTTGCTTAAAAAGTAAAAAACATAAAGTTAAGTTTTAAACCTTATAACTAATATAAGAAATTATAAGTTTTGCTGAAGTGAACTTATATTGCTTATATGGTTTATTTAATTTTATATGTTTAAAATTGCACAATATGAATTCTCAAAAAGCTTGGATAGGCTGTTGTTTTTTTAATTTTCTGATTGCCTGTGTTTTCGGATTGTTAATGCGGTTTATGTATCTCGTTCCAATAGATTTTCTAAACTATAGCTTTCTGCTTCATGCGCATTCGCATGTTGCGATGTTGGGTTGGGTTTACTTGATTGTGTATGTTTTGGTTATTCATTTTTTTATTCCGAAAGAAAAAAGCCAGAAACCAATTTATAATCGTTTGTTTTGGCTGACGGAGTTTTCGGTAATCGGAATGATGATTGCTTTTCCGATTCAGGGATATGCTTTGTTTTCGATTATTTTTTCAACAATGCATATTTTGCTGAGTTATGTTTTTTGTCGTTTGGTTTGGAAAGATTGTTCCAAAGATAAATCACCCTCGCAAAAACTTTTATTGACTTCAATTCTGTTTATGATTTTGTCAACCTGTGGAGTTTGGTGTTTGGGTCCAGCGGTTAGTACATTAGGAAAACAAAGTGCTTTTTATCAGATTGCGATTCAATTTTTTCTTCATTTTCAATTTAACGGATGGTTTATATTGGCAATTTTAGCTTTGTTTTTAAAGCAATTTAAAGACAAAATTGATGAGATAAAGTTTAGGAAATTTTACTTTTTGATGATTATTTCTACAATTTTGACAGTTGCATTTCCTGTTCGCTGGTTTGTAGAAAATAATGTTTTGACTTATATAAACGCTCTAGGAGTTTTGTTTCAATTAGGCGCTTTTATTTATTTCTATAGAATGCTTAAGCCACAAATAAATCATTTCAAAAGTACTTTAGATAAAACCACGAAAATAGTTTACGGTTTGGCTTTGTGTTCTTTATTTCTGAAAATCGGAATTCAATTGCTGACTATTTTTCCAAATTTAGCTGAAGTTTCACATCAAGTCAGAAATTTTGTAATTGGCTTTATTCACTTAACCACTTTGGGAATCATAACCGGATTTTTGTTTGGAATCTTGCTTCATAATAAAATGCTTTCAGTAGATTCTTCAACATTAAAAATAGGAATGAAGTGTTTTATTTTAGGATATATTGCAACCGAAATTTTATTGTTTCTGCAAGGCTGGTTTTTCTTTTCTGGAGAAGGAACTCTTCCTGGATATTTTCAAAGTATTTTGATATTGAGCATATTTTTGGTTTTAGGATTGGTTTTAATGATGATCTCTATAATAAATTTTCCTTCCTGTAAGGTTTCAAAAACCTTATAGGAAGTCAAACTTTTTCTAAATCATAGATTTAATGATAGAAGTCAGATTTAAATAAAAAAACAAGAGTAGATTCATGGCTAAATCTGCTCTTGTTTTCAACTAATAAAAATATTAAAACTATATTTTTCCAGCTTCCTGATTTATTGCTTCTATCGTTTTTTCATTATTAACTCCTAGACCTTCCTGCTGAAATACCAATTCTCCGGCCTCGTTAAAAACACTTATAATATTTGAATGCGAAAAATCTATCGGCGAGATCTTTTTGTAGTTTACAGCTAAAACAGCAGCAAATTCACGAGTGTTTTCTTCTGTAGAACGAAGGAAAGTCCATGGTTCCTTATTCATATGATTTTCAATTGCAAAAGTTTTCAGCTTTTCAGGAGTGTCAGTTTTAGGATCGATGCTCACCAAAATCAATTTTATATTTTGTTTTGTGTTTTTATCAAGTTTGGATTCTATATCTCGCATATCGGCTACTAATCTTGGGCAAGCAGCTTTACAACTGGTATAAATCATCACCATTACTAAAACATTGCCTCTAAAATCTTTTAATTCGATGTTTTTTCCATCCTGTGTTGTCCATTTAGAAGGCAGATTGTAAATGGATAAATCGCTGATTTCTTTTTTTGTTTCTGCTTTAATTTCTTTCTTATCAGCATCTTTGCAACTGTATAATGAAAATAAAAGAGAGAAAACGAATACTATTTTTTTCATTGTTAATTCATTTAAATTAGATTTTAGGTTTTGTCGTGCTGGCACATCTAAAACCAAGATTTCTTGTAGCATACTGTGCTTTCAGACTACCTCTAAAAGCGTATCGCATAAAAGCGGCATAATCCATTAAATCTGTTGCGTTTACAGAAGCGCTTCCGCAGAACAAATTCTTATCATTGCTTTTGTCTTTTCTAGATTCTCCTGATAAAAAAATACTGTTGAAATCGGCTGTCCATTCCCAGATCAGACCGTGCATGTCGTAAATTCCCCAGTAATTTTTAAAAGTTTGTCCGATTGGGTTTTCGTATGTTTTGGATTTTTCATACCAGGACAAAATATATTCGTTAAATTCTTTTTTAGTTCGGGCATCTGTTCTTTTTTCATCTGCCATCGCTGCATATTCCCATTCATCCATTGTTGCCAAACGTTTTCCTTGGCATTCGCAGTATTTTTTAGCTGCAAACCAAGACACGCTGGTAACGGGCGATTTCGGATCGGCAGTTCCAAAGTCATAGTCGCTTCTCCAATAGGACAAATAACTTTTTTCTGCAAAAATCCTTTTGATTTTAGATTTGCTGTAATCTGGATTTTTTTTAATGAATTTTAGGAAATCACTATTCGTAACCGGATAAATATCAAGATAAAAAAAAGGCACAAAGACAGGTTTTTTGGAGGAGGCTCCGTAAAGAGGGACAAACGAGCCCTCTTTTACGTGAACCATTCCAATTTCCTGAGCCTGCAGTATTCCTGCAGACATCAAGAAAAAAGTAAAGATGAAAATGTTTTTTTTCATACTGAAAAATTGCTGTTATCTTAGAGCTTTAACCATTTCAGGTGTAATTTCTGTTTTATTATTGCCCCAGTTGCTGTAGATATAAGTTAAAACGTTTGCAATTTCGTCATCAGATAAATTTTGAGCAGGCATAACGTTGTTGTATTTTTTTCCGTTAACACTAATCTCTCCAGTTAAACCATGTAAAATAGTGTTGATGGCACGTTTAGAATCGGCATTCAGATAATCTGATTTTGCCAAAGGAGGGAAGGTGCTCGGAATTCCTTGTCCTTCAGATTGATGACAGGCAAAACAGGTAGTTCCAAAAATTTCTTTACCAATTTTTATCTTTTCGTCTAGCGTTCTTTTTGGCACTTCAACTTTTACGGTCTTATTGCCCGGCATTTTCTGGATTGTTCCGCCTTCAGGCAGGTAAATACCTTCTTGAATCGTTCCAGAATAAATGTTTTTGTTTTCGTTTCCTTCTACTTTCAGCATTCCCAATGCTCCTTTGTTAAATGCTCTAAAAATGGAGTGATCAACCAAAATAAAAGTTCCGGGAGTTTCTACTTTAAAGTCAACAATTGCGGCGCCTCCGGCCGGAATCAAAGTAGTTTGAACGTTTTTGTTGATTGTGCTTCCGCCTTCAACATGCACATTGTCAAATATTTCGCCAATTACGTGGAAAGAAGAAACCAAATTTGGTCCGCCATTACCCACAAATAAACGTACAGTTTCTCCAACTTTGGCAGTCAATTCGTTTCCGTTGGTTAATGAGCCTACTTTTCCATTAAATACTACGTAATCAGGAGTTTCCTTAACTGCTTTATTCATGTCAAACGGTTGAAGACCTTTTGCTCCGTATTCACCTTGAGTGTAAAAATCACCCTGCATTACATAGTATTCTTTGTCAACTGGCGGAAGTCCGCCTTCTGGTTCCACCAAAATCAATCCGTACATACCGTTGGCGATGTGCATTCCCACAGGAGCTGTCGCACAGTGGTACACGTACAATCCCGGATTAATTACTTTAAAACTGAATACTTTTTCATGTCCCGGAGCTACAAGAGACGATGTTGCTCCACCGCCTGGTCCCGTTACTGCATGCAAATCGATGTTATGAGGCAATTTGTTATCGGGATGATTTTTTAGGTGAAATTCTACTTCATCGCCCACACGGGTTCTGATGAAACTTCCTGGAACAGAACCGCCAAATGTCCAGTAGGTGTATTTTACGCCATCGGTCATAGTGCCTTCCTGCTCTTTAATTTCCATATTAAGCTTAAGCTTCATGGCTTTTCGGTCGCCAACTGGTTTGGGTACAAGTGGCGGTGAGGTGAGTTCGGCATTCATTTCGCCTTCTGTCGTAATATCTGCATAATTTACAGCTTCTTCTTTTTTACAGCTTCCTAATAAGATTGCCATAAAAAGCAAAGCTGTAAACAGATACATTTTTGTTCGAATGTTTTTTTTTGTGTTCATAATCAATTGGTTTTACTTAGCTTATTTTGAGTCAAAAATAAAAGACTAATTTGTCTTTTATTATGATAAAAATCATGATTCGATTTTTATTATTCATTTAATTTTAATTTAGGCGTCGAAAAAACTGGATTTGTAGAGCCAGTACGGTATCTCGTATTATTTTTTAATAAAAATAAATGAGGGTCTGAATTTTAGAATAATAATGATTATTTTTGCACGCTGTTTACATTAAAATTATTACTACAACATATTATGGTAAAAGATTTATTCGAAAGAATTCAAGAAAATAAAGGGCCGTTAGGAAAATGGGCTTCGCAGGCAGAGGGTTATTATGTTTTTCCAAAATTAGAAGGTGAGTTAGGTCCAAGAATGCAATTTCACGGGAAAAACATCCTAAACTGGAGTTTAAATGACTATTTAGGACTTGCAAATCATCCAGAAGTACGTAAAGCAGATACTGATGCAGCAGCTCAATTTGGTGCAGCATACCCAATGGGAGCTCGTATGATGTCTGGTCACACTACTTATCATGAACAGTTAGAAAATGAGTTGGCTACCTTTGTAATGAAAGAATCAGCTTATTTATTGAATTTTGGTTATCAAGGAATGGTTTCTATCATTGATGCTTTGGTTACTAAAAACGATATTATTGTTTACGATGTAGATTCGCATGCTTGTATTATTGATGGTGTTCGTCTTCATATGGGTAAACGTTTTACGTACAAACATAATGATCTTGAAAGTATGGAGAAAAACCTTCAGAGAGCTACAAAAATGGCAGAAGAAACTGGAGGCGGAATCTTATTTATTACCGAAGGAGTATTTGGAATGCGAGGCCAGCAAGGAAAACTGAAAGAAATTGTAGCCTTAAAGAAAAAATACAATTTCAGATTGTTGGTTGATGATGCACACGGTTTTGGAACTCTTGGTAAAACAGGAGCAGGAGCAGGTGAAGAGCAGGGAGTTCAAGACGAGATTGATGTTTACTTCTCTACTTTTGCAAAATCAATGGCAAATATTGGTGCTTTCGTAGCGGCAGACAAATCAGTAATTGATTATTTAAAATATAACTTGCGTTCTCAGATGTTTGCAAAAGCGTTGCCAATGATCCAGACAATTGGTTCATTAAAACGTTTAGAGCTTTTGCGTAATTCTTCAGAAATTAAAGATAAGCTTTGGGAAAACGTAAATGCATTGCAAAACGGATTAAAACAAAAAGGATTTAATATCGGTGATACAAACACTTGTATTACACCAGTTTACTTAGAGGGAAGTATTCCTGAGGCGATGGTGATGGTAAACGATTTAAGAGAGAACTACGGAATTTTCCTTTCAATTGTTGTTTATCCAGTTATACCAAAAGGAATTATTTTGTTGAGAATGATTCCAACGGCTTCGCATACTTTAGCAGATATCGAAGAAACTCTATCGGCTTTTGAAGCAATCCGCGAAAAATTAGTAAATGGAACTTATAAAGAAATCGCTGAAAAAACAACAGTTGACGTTTCGTAATTTCTGATTTAAAATATCAATTTCCAGTAGTGGGAATTATGTAAAAAAATCCATTCTTTGTAAGAGTGGATTTTTTTTTATTTGAAGTAACTTTATTTCATAATCAACAAAATAAAATGAATATTTATGAAAAAAGTACTAACACTAACAGCAATTGTTTTGTCGATTTTTACATCATGTAAAAAAGAAACAACCACAACAGAACCTGTCCAAATTACACCAAGTCCACCAAAAGAAGCCGAAATTTTAGAGCCTGCAGGAGACCAGTGTTATGCATGGAGAGCGAATGGAAATGTCATTGAATTGAGCTTTAATGTAAATTCACATCAGGAAGTAAACGGAAAACTGCGTTATGATTTAACAGGAAAAGATAAAAATGAAGGCACTCTAATTGGAAATATGAAAGGAGATACACTAATTGGAGATTATACTTTTTCGTCTGAAGGTGTTTCGTCTGTAAGAGAGGTCGCTTTTCTTCAGAAAGACGGCGCTCTTATTGAAGGATATGGGGATATTGTGACTTCTAATGATAAAGTTGCTTTTAAAGATAAATCAAAATTGAAATTTGATCAAAAAAACACTTTGACAAAAGTAGATTGTAAAGTAGAATAAATAATTGAATTTTTTCATTGTAAAAAATCCATTCGTTTGGGGGCGAATGGATTTTTTTATATGATTAATTTAGTTTTTGAAGACTGAACACTTTAACATTAAAGATTCTTCAGATAAGTTTTTCTTTGACAATGAATAATCGGATCAAAATTTTTCCAAAGCAAGTGAATGGCATTGTTTTCTAACAATTCGGGAGTTCTGATACAGTTTCGAATTCCTTTTTCTGAGAAAGTTTTGTAATATTCATCAAAAATAATTGCAGTAACACCTTTGTTTTGATATTCAGGCTGAACTCCGATTAAGTAAAAAACCACATCTTTACTGTGTTTTTTTGCTTTAAGCAGATGAAGAAATCCGAACGGGAATAATTTTCCTTTTATTTTCTGTAAAGCTTCTGTAAAACTTGGCATTACTATGCTGAAAGCTATTAATTTGTCATTTTCATCAACAACAAACTTAATGTATTCCGGATTTATAAAACTGA
This sequence comes from Flavobacterium procerum, assembly GCF_042431625.1. NCBI lineage: Bacteria > Pseudomonadati > Bacteroidota > Flavobacteriia > Flavobacteriales > Flavobacteriaceae > Flavobacterium > Flavobacterium procerum. Next base: position 490,258 of record NZ_JBHLYW010000007.1, read on the forward strand.
TGTATTTCTTTTTGAAATATTCTTTTTGGATATCAGAAATCGCTACAAATGAAGCCAGTTTCGCGTAAGACTCATTAAACAAATCAAACATTTTGTCTACATGAGGCATAATGTCTTTTGTTTTGGTAAAAGTAAGCGATTTTAATCCGTAACGTTTTTTGATTAAAGCAGTTGCTTTCTGAAAAAGCTCCGGTTTTACATTCGAAAACGGAAAAATACTTTCTATATATTGCTTTTCGACTACAAAACCTAACTGCTCAAGATGTGTAACATAATAAGCATGATTGTACCAAGTAATCATAGTTCCAATTTGGTCGTAACCTTCAGTAAGTACTCCAACTTTATCTAAATTTGAGAATCCCATTGGGCCTTCTGCGTGCTCAAGATTATGTTTTCTTCCCAGTTCAAAGACTTTTTCAAGCAATGCTTTAGTAACTTCGATGTCATCAATTACATCAAACCAGCCAAAACGCACTTTTCTTTTGTGCTGATTATTAACTTCAGACCAGTTGATAATAGCCGTAATACGTCCGACAATTTTGTTGTCGCGATAAGCCAAGTAAAAATAAGCTTCCGCATTATCAAAAGCAGGATTTTTGGTTTTATCAAAAGACTCTAATTCGTCGGCAATTATTGGTGGTACCCAATAAGGATTGTCCTTATATAGTGAAAAAGGAAATTTGATATATTCGGTTAATTCTTTCTTGCTTTTGGCTTCTTTAATTGTAATCATTAAGATTGAAGTGTAAAATGTCTTCTAATTTCTTGGAAGAAAAGTTAGTTAATTTATTCGTATTTAGATTTTCGTTTTCTTTCTTGTTCCTGATAATCAGTTTCGCGTTGCTCCATTTCGTTATCTTTATTCTTTTTGGATTTTTCTTCGGCTTTTACTTCGCTTTGTTTTTCTTTATACCAGCCGTCGTAACGCCAAGAAATTCCAACTCCTCCATACAAAACAGACGGTGTATTCTTAAAATTGGTGCTTATCGAAGCGTCAATCTGCATATTCGGACTTAAGAGATAAGCTGCGCCGCCACGAACAATGGCATCGCTGTAGAAATCGCTTTTGTAGCCCTGATTTTCAATAAAGCCCGACCATCGGTCATTAAATCCACGGGTCAAAGTTAATACATATCCGTAACTTGGATAATCAGTCGTTATATAATCGGCGATAATATTGGTAACAAAAACCCATTTCCCGCCTCCCAAAAGGTTTTGAGTAACCAAAACTACTTTTGGAGATATTGCTCCGTCATTAGAAAAATAATACGGATTTCTAGCCGCTGTAAAATTTGCTCCTGCAAATATAGACACAGCAGGAATTAGCGAATGCCAGTCAAAAGTATAGTTTGCTTTCCAGCTGTAAATATTTTTGGCTCTCTTGTAATTTCTGAAAGGGTCATAAATAAGATATTTTGCTCCCAGGACAGTCTGTCTGAAGTTGTTTTTTTCGTAGCTTGTATAAGGCGTATCAAATTTTTCTCGTTGATACTGTACATCAAGTATAAACTCCAGTTTTTCAAGGAATGCACCATAGCGAACTGTTAAATCGGTTCCAAGACCGCTGGCGTCATAGTCTAATAAGTCGTGTTTCTCTTTGATGCCATAAACACCAAATTCGGCCTGAATCACATTTTTTCCAACGCCAAAAGCCGACATCGTTTCGCCTGGGCGGTTAGAATTGATTACATCGGTATATTGCGCAAAAAAAAGTTGTGGAATAAAAAAAAGTACCGAGGCAAGTAAGTTTTTGATTTTTAACATAAAAGTTTTTTTGGGGATTAAAATGTAATAACGCATTTCAAATGTACATATTTTATTATTTATTTAAGATTGATATTTTATTTTTAAACGACGGATTTATTAATTTTGACAAAAATTATATAATTATGCAAGAAGCATCATTGACAGGTTTAAGATGGATATTAGGTATAATTGCCTTTTATTATATTTTCAAATTTATGGCCAGAATCTTTTTGCCAGTATTGGTAAAAAAGGCTGTAGATAATGCAAACGAAAGTTTTCAGAGACAGCAACAACAGTACAGACAAGACAATATGTGGCAAAACACTCATAATAATAGCAATGACGAGATAATCATTAATACGGCTAATGCCAAAAATCCACGAGAGACCAAAAAAGTGGGTGATTATGTCGATTACGAAGAAATAGATTAGATTTGTATCCTGAATTTAGGATCCATTATTTAACCCAAACCAGCCAAAAATTGAAAATACTTAATAAGTTCTATCCGCATGCCCTTGTTATCATGGGCTTTATTCTAGTTTCGTTAATTTATTTTTATCCAGTTCTTCAAGGAAAACAAATTTTCCAGTCGGATATTGCTCAATATACCGGAATGGCAAAAGAGCAGAATGACTTTAGAGCAGCGGAACATCAAGAACCTTATTGGACCAATTCAGCTTTTGGCGGAATGCCGACTTATCAGCTTGGAGCAAATTATCCTAATGATTTTGTTGGCAAGATAGACGATATGCTGCGTTTTCTTCCAAGACCAGCAGATTACTTATTTCTATATTTCTTAGGTTTTTATGGCTTGTTGTTGGTTTTAAAAACAGATCCATTAAAAGCTTTTATCGGAGCGATTGCTTTTGGTTTTTCTACCTATTTAATTATCATCCTGGGTGTAGGGCACAATGCAAAAGCACATGCAATTGCCTATATGCCTTTGGTCATTGCAGGATTTATTCTTGTTTTTCAAAAAAAATACATTTGGGGAGGATTGCTCACCATGTTTGCTGTGGCGTTAGAAATTAATGCCAACCACTTCCAGATGACGTATTACTTACTGATTTTCTTATTGATACTTTCGGGTTATTTTGCTTTTACTTTTATTAAAGAAAAACAATTCAAACCGCTTTTAATTTCAGCAGGAGTTTTACTAACAGCCGGAATTTTTGCTATAGGTTCTAATGCTGGAAATTTATTGGCTACTAGCGAATATGCCAAATTTAGTACCCGAAGCAACAGCGAACTGACTTATAATCCTGACGGAAGCAAAAAGTTGAATGAGAATGCTTTAAGCCGCGAATATATTACAGAATACAGTTACGGAATTGCAGAAAGTTTCAATTTGATAGCTCCAAGGCTTTTTGGAGGTTCAAATCATGAAAATGTAGGAACAGACAGTAGCATGTATCAATTTATGATTGCACACAATGTGCCTTCTTCTGATGCAGAAAATTTTGTGTCGGGAATGCCAACTTATTGGGGTGATCAGCCTATTGTTGCAGCACCGGCTTATATCGGTGTTGTAGTGTTTTTTTTAGCGGTTTTGGCTTTATTTATTGATGACAGAAAAATAAAATATGTCTTTCTTGCAGGAGCTTTATTTTCGCTTGTACTTTCATGGGGAAAAAATTTCGCACTCTTAACTGACTTTTTTATCGACTATGTGCCAATGTACGACAAATTCAGAGCAGTTTCATCTATTCAGGTTATTCTTGAATTGTGTTTTCCTGTTTTGGCTGTTATGGGTATTCAGGCATTTTTTAAAGCAAAAGAGGAACCTAAACTACAACAGAAGGCACTTGTACAGACAGGAGTTTTCGGATTGGGAGTAATTTTGATATTAGTGGTTGCAAAAGGATTTTTCCATTTTTCAGGAATGAATGACAACTACTTTTTAGATAGCTACGGACCAGACTTTGTTGATGTTTTAAAAGAAGACCGAGTAACAATGTATTATGCAGATTTGTTGCGTTCGGGATTCTTAATTGTGGTTGTTTTTGTGATTTTATGGCTTTTCATAAAAAAAACACTTTCAGACATAACAACTCTTATTATTGTTGGTCTGTTGATGATTTTCGATTTGTTCTTTGTAGACAAAAAATACGTGTCGGCTAAAGATTTTGTTAGTCCGGTTCAAATTGCTGCGCCATTTCAAGAAACCGCAGCAGATGCAAAAATTCTAGAAGATAAATCATTTTACAGAGTTTTTGAGCTAAGTGGCAATATGTCGAGCGCACGAGCTTCTTATTTTCATAATTCAATTGGAGGTTATCATGCTGCAAAACCTAGAAAAATGCAGCAACTTTTTGATTATCAAATTGCGAAAAACAATCTGGAAGTGCTTAATATGTTAAATGTTAAGTATGTTATTCAGACAGATAGTACTGGAGCTCCTATGCCAATTATTAATCCAGATGCAAACGGAAATGCTTGGTTTGTAAGCAGTGTAAAACTAGTAAACAAACCAGACGATGTTATGAAAGCTTTAGATCATTTAGATACTAAAAAAACAGCTGTTTTTAATGTTCGTGAACATGAAGGCAAATTTAAAAATGCCAGAATGAAAAAGCAGTGGGATACTACTGGAACAATTGCGGTAGAAGTTTACAAACCAAACTATATCAAATACAAATCTAATACGACAAAAGATGCTTTGGCCGTATTCTCTGAAATTTATTACAAAAATGGATGGAACGCCTACATCGACGGAGAATTAAAACCTCATTTTCCTGTAGATTATGTTTTGAGAGCAATGGAGATTCCTGGCGGAAAACATACAATTGAGTTCAAATTTGAGCCAAAAGTTGTCAAAGTAGGAGGAACAATCAATCTAGTAAGTTCAATTGGAATGTTCTTGCTTTTGATTGGCGGTATTTACTTTGAAAGTAAAAATAAAGGCAAAAGGTCTGAATACAAAACACAGGAATAATGTCTGTTTACTATATCATTTTGTATCTTTACTTTGATGTAAAAACAGAACAATGAAAAAGAACGTGTTAAGTTTTGGTACTCCACAAGAATTAGAAGCTAAAAGAATAGCCGAAGTCAAATCACTTTCGTATCTGGAAAGATTAGAAAGGCTAATGGCAATTATTGAAGTTTCGTATACTCTAAAAACTGCTAAAGTAATTCGATCTAAAAAACAATGAATGAGCAGATAATTGCTATTTGGAATAGTTTTTTTGAGAACAAAGTTAAGTATATAACTATTGGTGGATTTGCTGTAAATATATATGGGTATAATAGGAATACTGGAGATATTGACATTTATTTAGAGGACACAATTGAAAATCGACTGAATTTACGAAAAGCTTTAAAGTCAATTAATCTTGGAGATTTTGAAACCATTGAAACTATGCAATTTATTCCAGGTTGGACTGATTTTACACTAAATTATGGTTTGAGACTTGATATTATGACGGCTGTAAAAGGTTTAGAAGACAAACCTTTTTCTTCTTTATTAGAAGACGCAACAGTTGTAATGATAGATAAAACGCCAGTTTATTTTATAGATTATGATAATTTAATTATTGCTAAAAAAGCAGCTAATAGACCAAAAGATATTTTAGATATTGAAGAGCTTGGAAAGCTGAATGATGATAAAGAAAAAAATATTTAGTTACTGTAACTATCTTAATAAAATAAATTGGAACAAAAAAAACTTTTAATAATTACTTATTACTTTCCACCTGCGGGAGGTCCGGGTGTGCAACGTTGGTTAAAATTTGTAAAATATCTGCCAGATTTTGATGTACAGCCAATTGTTTACGTTCCAGAAAATCCAACTTATCCAATTGTTGACGAAGGATTGTTGGGTGAAGTGTCCGATAAAGTAGTTGTTTTAAAGAATAAAATTTGGGAGCCATATCAGCTGGCTTCCATTTTTTCGAAAAATAAGACGAAAAAAATCAGTTCGGGAATTTTTCCGCAAAAGAAAAAGCAAACATTTCTGGATAAGACTTTTCTCTGGGTGCGTGGCAATCTTTTTATTCCGGATGCGCGTGTGTTTTGGGTAAAACCATCTGTTGCTTATCTTGAAAAATACATTAAAGAAAATAACATCGATACGATTGTTACTTCAGGGCCACCACACAGCCTTCATTTAATCGGTTTAGAGCTCCAGCAAAAATTAAATGTAAAATGGTTTGCCGATTTTCGCGATCCATGGACAACTATTGGTTATCATAAAGCCCTTCGTTTGTCATCGTATGCTGCTAAAAGACATAAAAAATTAGAGCATAAAGTTTTGAATGCTGCAGACGAAATCATTGTTACCAGCAAAACGACAAAGGCAGAATTTCAGGCTATTACAAATAGACCTATTAGTGTAATCACAAATGGTTATGATGTAGAAAGTGTTGAGAAGCAAACTTTAGACAATAAATTTACCTTAGCGCATATCGGCTCGTTTTTATCAGATCGTAACCCGCATTTTTTATGGGAAGTTTTGACAGAACTCCTTAATGAAATACCTGATTTTAGGGCTCATTTAGAAATTAAATTAATTGGTGCCGTAAGTCAGGAAGTTTTAGATTCAATAAAAGAGTTTCAATTAAATGATTATTTGAATCTCTTAGGATATGTGTCTCATAAAGAAGCTGTAACTCATCAGCGTAAATCGCAAGTTTTGCTTTTAATCGAAATAAACTCTGAGGATACTAAAAGCATTATTCCAGGTAAATTGTTCGAATATATGGTTTCAAACCGCCCTATAATTGCCATAGGACCGAATGGTTCTGATTTTGCAGATATTGTAACGGAGACGAATACAGGAGTATTTTTTGATTATTCTGAAAAAGCGAAATTAAAAAGCGTAATTTTGGACTTTTTTAATCAGTTTTTGGAAGGGAAACTGCAATCGCATGGAGTTGGTTTACAGCAATATTCACGAAAAAACCTGACCAAGCAATTAGCACAGCTGATTAAATAATCAATAGCTTTTGAGAATCAAAAAACATACAATATAAAATTAAAGAATGGGCATTGTCTTAAATCAATCTTTTAAAAATACTATCATTACATATATTGGTTTTGCAATTGGCGCCATTAATACTCTATATCTATATCCCGTTTTTTTGGGCGCAACCTATTATGCATTAACGAATTACGTGACTTCTGCTGCAAATGTTATTATGCCTTTATTTGCAATCGGTATGCAGAATACAATGGTGAAATTTTATTCGCAGTATGAAACCGAAGAAGAACGAGAACAGTTTCTTTCTTTTACGGCTTTGTTTCCTATTTTAATGTGCATTCCGCTTGGTATAATTGGTTTCTTTTTCTTTGATGATATTACAGAATTTGTGTCTAAAGAGAATCCAGTTGTAAAAGAATTTATGTTGCTTATTCCTTTTATCGGAATTTGTATGGCTTATTTTGAGATATTTTATGCGTGGGCGAGAGTGCATATGCATTCGGTTTTTGGCAATTTTATAAAAGAAGTAGGTTTAAGGCTTTTGTCTACCATTGCATTAATAGGACTTTATTTTAACTGGATTACGCTCGTTGAGTTTGTGTATGTTACGGCAGGAATTTACTTTACAGCCTTTATCGTAACCATGTTTTATGCTTTCTACATAAAAAGACCCAATTTTCAGATTACAATTCCTAAAAATGTAAAAAGTGTAATGGAATATACTTTTTACATAATTCTTTCTGGAAGCGTTGCTAATTTGCTTTTAGACGGTGATAAGCTGATGCTGAATCAATACATGAAAATTGAGAATATTGCATATTATTCTGTCGCCACTTATATTGCTTTGGTTATTTCTGTTCCGAGTCGCGCGATGCATCAAATTGTGTATCCGATTACGGCAAAACTGATGCATGAAAACAAACACGACGAATTGAATCGACTTTATAAAAAAACATCTATAAACCTACAAATAGTGGGCGGATTTGTGATGTTGTGCATTTTTGTGAATATCAATCAGTTATATGAGTTGGTTCCAAAAGAATACAGTGGCGGAATCTGGGTTGTGTTTATGATTGGTCTTTCTAAATATTTTGATTTGATTTTAGGAAATAACAATGCCATTATTTTCAATACAAAATATTACCGAATGGTGCTTTACCTAGGATTGCTTCTGGTATTTCTTACCATTGTATTGAACATGATTTTTATACCTTACTTAGGGATTTTTGGATCTGCATTTGCAACACTTTTATCAATTACTTTGTATAGTTTGGCAAAACTGTTGTTTGTTGTCAAAAAACTGGATTTATATCCGTTTTCAAAACAGACCATTCATTCAATTGTGCTAACTTTTGCATTGTTTTTATTGTTTTACTTTTGGGAATTTCCATTTTTCCAATTGATCAGTATCGCTTTAAAATCTATTTTGGTAACGATTCTGTATGTATATCTGAATTATAAATTTAAAATTTCATCAGATATTAATAATGTAATCGACTCATTACTAAGAAAGGCTAACATTAAAATATAAGCGAGTTTTCTCGGTTTAACTTATTCAATTGTTAAATTAAGTTTATTGCTCTGTAATTGTTAAGTAATTGGTTGTGAGTGATTAAATTTTAAAATTTAACAGGTAAATATTTTGTAATTAATTATATTAAAATTAACTTTAGTCTGAAAATTTAGCATTGTTTGGGTCAATCGCCTAAATATATGCTAACAAAACGCCTAAGTATGGGCTTTTGTGTTTTTTAAATCAAATAATTTTGAATGAAATTACGTTGTAGTAATACGTAATTGAACGGGACTAATTTTTAGGAGAATAATTATTATGAAAAGCAATCAACTGAACCAGGAACAAAGTATGCAGGTATTTTCTAAGATGATATCTAATAAGGTTAGTAATGGATTTACGCTAGAAGAACGAAATGACAAACTGCTTTTTGCCGTGCTTTCCAAAGGCGGAAAAGTGGTCAACCACAGTTTAAATTTCATGATTTTTTGTTTGACTCTCGGATTATGGTCATTTGCTTGGCTGTATTTGACTTTTGAGGCTTCAAAACAGAAAAAGGTTTTAGTTGCTATTGATGAGGAAGGCATTCCTTTTGAAGAAAGATGTCTTGTCGCTTAACACAATAGCACTTAAAAAAGGCCGTAATTTTTTGAATTACGGCCTTTTTTATTGATTTTTGGTATTGGTTATTGGTTATAGATTTAATTTATAACTTGTCTTTCAAATAAATTCCTGTTACAGATTCTTTTGATTTAACTACCTCTTCAGGAGTTCCTTTTGCAAGCAAATGCCCTCCATTTTCACCGCCCTCAGGGCCAAGATCGATAATCCAATCGGCACATTTGATTAAATCAAGATTGTGTTCGATGACAATAATAGAATGACCTTTTTCGATTAACGCATCAAAAGACGCCAAAAGCTTTTTAATATCATGAAAATGAAGCCCAGTTGTTGGTTCATCAAAAACAAATAAAGCTTTGTCTTTTGTAGCTCCCTTTACCAGAAAAGAAGCCAGTTTGATACGTTGTGCCTCACCACCAGAAAGGGTAGAAGAGGATTGTCCTAATTGCACGTAACCCAAACCAACGTCTTGAAGAGGCTGTAATTTCTGAGTAATTTTAGTTTGTTTGTTTTTTTCGAAAAAAGCAATGGCGTCATCAATCGTCATGGTAAGTACATCATTGATGTTTTGATTGTCAAAAGTGACTTCCAGAATCTCTTTTTTAAAACGTTTTCCTCCACAAGTTTCGCAAGGAAGAGAAACGTCTGCCATAAATACCATTTCAACATTTATTGAGCCTTCTCCTTTACAAGTTTCACATCTTCCACCATCAACATTAAAAGAAAAATGTTTGGCCTGATAGCCTCTTATTTTTGATAATTTTTCTTTTGCATACAAATCGCGGATATCGTCGTAAGCTTTTATATAAGTTACTGGATTAGAACGAGAACTTCTTCCTATAGGATTCTGGTCTACGTATTCAATATGTTTTATTTGTGAAAAAGAACCTTTAAGTTCGGTGAATTGACCCGCTTTTTCGGATGCACTTTCGAGCTTTTTCTGCATAGCAGGAAAAAGGATTTTCTTGATCAGCGTACTTTTACCGCTTCCCGAAACTCCAGTTACAACGGTTAAAACATCTAAAGGAAAAGTGACATCGATATTCTTAAGATTATTTTCTCTTGCACCTAAAATGTCGATATGATTTTTGAATTTTCGTCTTTTCTTCGGTACCGAAATTTCTAAATTTCCGTTCAAATACTGTGAAGTAAGCGAATCTGATTTTAAGATTTCCTCATAAGTTCCCTGAGCAACCAATTTTCCTCCAAAAGTTCCAGCTTCTGGACCGATATCGATTATCATATCAGCGGCTTTCATTATGTCCTCATCGTGCTCTACAACTATAACGGTATTGCCTAAGTCGCGAAGTGAAAGCAATACTTTAATCAGTTTTTCGGAATCTTTGGGATGAAGTCCGATACTCGGTTCGTCTAGAATATACATAGACCCAACCAAACTGCTTCCCAAAGAAGTAGCGAGATTGATTCGCTGTGATTCTCCTCCCGAAAGTGTTGCAGAATTACGGTTTAATGTCAGGTAATCTAAACCTACTTCTGTTAAAAAAGATAGACGGTTATTGATTTCAACCATTAAACGTTTTGCGATTTGCTGTTCATAAACGTTCAAGTCGATGTTTTTGAAAAAGGTCACCAAATGCTTAATCGGTAAATCGACCAAATCAGAAACTGTTTTTCCGTTTATTTTAACGTATGAAGCTTCTTCGCGAAGGCGTTTCCCTTTACAAACATGGCATTTTGTTTTACCACGGTAACGCGAAAGCATAACACGGTTTTGTATCTTGTAATTTTTCTCTTCTAATTCCTTAAAAAAATCATTTAAGCCTTGAAAATACTTATTTCCAGTCCAAATCAAGTCTTTTTGCTCTTCTGTAAGCTGAAAATACGGTTTGTGGATTGGGAAATCAAATTTATAAGCATGTTTGACCAATTCATCTTTGTACCAGCTCATGCTGTCGCCTCTCCACGGATAAATTGCGCTTTCAAAAACAGATAAAGAAGTGTTAGGAACTACTAAATCTGCATCGATGCCAATGATATTTCCGTAGCCTTCACAAACCGGACAGGCACCGTAAGGATTATTGAAACTGAATAAATGAACATTGGGTTCTAAAAAAGCAATTCCGTCAAGTTCAAAATTATTAGAATAAGAAAACCTTTTTTCGCCGTTTAATTCCTGCATGAAGCAAATTCCTTTTCCTTCAAAAAATGCAGTTTGAACAGCATCTGAAAGACGATTGAAAAATTCCTCTTCTTCTTTTACAACAATTCTGTCGATTACCAGCAAAATGTCTTTATTGTCAAGCTTGTGAATATCCTGTGGCGTAAATTCGTCCAAACGAATCATTTCATTGTCAATGAGAACACGCGCAAATCCTTGCTGTAAAAGTATTTTCAACTTATCTTCTAACTGTCTTCCTTCTTCTAGATGAATTGGGGAAAGTAAAAGCCACTTACTGTCAATTGGAAGCGTTTTTACATCGGAAACAACATCGGTTACAGTATTTTTTTTAACCTCTTGACCTGAAACAGGAGAGTACGTTCTTCCTATTCGGGCATATAAAAGTTTGATGTAATCGTAAATTTCTGTTGAAGTGCCGACAGTAGAACGCGCATTTGTAGTATTCACTTTTTGCTCAATGGCAATTGCGGGGGCTATTCCTTTTATGTATTCTACTTTAGGCTTGTCTAGACGACCTAAAAACTGACGCGCATATGAAGACAAGCTTTCTACATAACGACGTTGTCCTTCGGCATACAAGGTGTCAAAAGCCAAACTGGATTTTCCTGATCCTGAAAGACCTGTAATGACAACCAGTTTGTTACGCGGAATCACAACATCTACATTTTTTAAATTATGTACTTGCGCTCCTTTAATAATTATATTTGATTTCGGATCTATTTTAGAAAGGTCAATTTGCATAAAAAAAGTCAATTTTTACAAAAGTAGTCAATTTTGAATTGAGTTTTGTTAAGGAGAATGTTCCAAATTTTAACTAATTTGAATTGGCTCGTTTATTAAATCATAATCCAGTTTTTATGTTTTGCAATTTCTGAATCGGTATATTTTTTATTAAAAAATCGTTTTTTCTTTATAAAATGAATTATTTTAGAACTGTTTTAGTACTAAATTAATACAGCGACCATCCTTGAAAACTAAATTTTCTTTCGTTTTTTGCTTTTTTACGATTCTTCTGTTTTCACAGGAGTTTCCGCCTATTATCAAATATACATCTGCTGCATACGGAGCAGGAAATCAGAATTGGATGATTTCTCAGGACGAACAAAATTATCTTTATTTTGCCAATGATGAAGGTCTTCTAGAATACAACGGTACTAATTGGGAATTGTATCCGGCTCCAAACGAAACCATAATTCGTTCTGTAAAGGTTATCGGAACAAAAGTCTATACGGGATGTTATATGAATTTTGGCTATTGGATGCGGAACGCGGCAGGAAAATTAAAATATACTTCGCTCAGCGACAAGATAAAAAATAAGATTCTTGACGATGAACAGTTTTGGAATATTCTTCAGTACGACCAATGGGTTCTTTTTCAGTCTTTAAGTCGAATTTATATTTTTGATACCAAAACAGGAAAATTCAAGATTGTTGCTCCTAAAAATGGTGTTGTGAAATCTTTTGCGGCAAAAAATGCGATTTATTTTCAAACCATTAAAGAAGGGCTTTTTGAAATTGAAAGCGGTAAAGCTAAACTTGTTTCAGATCATCCAACGCTTAAAAAGTTCACGATTGTAAATGTTTTTCCGATTACAGAAGGCTTGTTGATTCAGACGCAGTTAGACGGAATGTATACTTTAATTGGGAATACTTTGACTCGTTTTGCTACAGATGCAGATCAGGCGCTTAAGTCAGGTTTTGTTTATAGTAGTCAGATTCTTAAAGACGGCAGTTTTGCTTTGGGAACGGTTTCAAACGGTGTTTACATTTTATCAGAAAAAGGAAAGTTAAAATATCATATTTCACAAAGCAAAGGCTTGAGCAATAATACTGTTTTGTCTCTTTTTGAAGATAAAGATCAAAATTTATGGACGGGTCTTGACAATGGAATAAATTGCATCAATGTACAGTCGCCTGTTCATAGTTTTACCGATGATTCTGGAGCGCTAGGAACCGTTTATGCTTCTGTTGTTTTTAATGATATGTTGTATATAGGAAGTAATCAGGGATTGTTTTGCAAAAAAACGCAGAGTAATGAAGAGTTTAAGTTTATTGCAGGTACAAAAGGGCAGGTTTGGTCTCTTTTTGTGTATGATAACATGGTTTTCTGCGGACACGATTCGGGAACTTTTATCGTAAATGGCAGTACGGCAAAAAATATATTTTCTGGTTCAGGAACTTGGAAATTGGAGCCGGTTCCGAATTCGAAAAAACTGTTGTTGCAGGGGAATTATTACGGACTTTCGGTTTTGGAAAAAAAAGACGGAACTTGGACGTTTAGAAACAAAATAAAAGGTTTTGACTATTCTTCCCGTTTTTTTGAAATCGATGATCATCTTGATATTTATGTAAGTCATGAGTACAAAGGTATTTTTAGGCTCAAAGCTGATGGCGATTTTACAAAAACAAATGGCTATTTTACTTATAAAGAACCTCGAAAAGGAAATAATGCCAGTTTGACAAAATTCAATAATTCGATTTATTATGCTTTCAAGGGAGGGATTTTTAAACTTAACAAGCAAACGAAACAATTTGAAAAAGACAAAACGCTCAGTTCTATTTTCGAAAAAGATGAATATACTTCAGGTAAATTAATCGTTGATAATTCGAACAAAATCTGGCTTTTTTCTAAAAATTACATCCATTATTTTTCTGCAAGTAAATTAAGCAGCGAACTAAAACAGAATATTATTCCGATTCCGTCTTCGCTAACCAACTCGATGCTGGGTTATGAAAATATTACGCAGATTTCAAAATCTACTTACCTTATTGGGACAACAGATGGTTATTATACCTTAAATATTGAAGATTTAAGTTTTAAGAATTATGCTGTTTTAATTACAGATATAACGGTGAACAAGCAAAATGAAAACATGCAGAATGTAAAGCTTACAAGCGAAGGCAGTTTTAAATCGACTGAAAATAACATCACCTTAAATTATACGGTTCCGGAATACAATAAATACATCAATTCAGAATATCAGTATTTGCTCGAAGGTTATCAGAACGAATGGAGCGAATGGAGCAACAAGGCAACAATAAATTTTAAAAATCTTCCGTCTGGAAAATATACTTTTAAAGTAAGAGCAAGGTATGCCAATACAATTCTGCAGAATACAGCGGTTTATTCCTTTGTTGTTTTAAAACCTTGGTATTTGACAAATCTGGCTTGGCTAGTATATATTTTATTGATCATTACCGCCGGTTATTTTATAAATAGAGCTTATCAGAATTTTTATAGAAGACAAGAAGCCAAATTAATAGAAGAAAACAATTTGTTGTTGGAAATTCAGGAATTGGAAAACGAACGTCAGCTGATGATGCTTCGAAACGAACAGCTCTCGCAAGATGTAGATAATAAAAATCGTGAATTGGCTGTTTCGACCATGAGTCTGAATAGCAAAAACGAACTTCTGTCGATTATTAAGGAAGATTTGAAGAAAACTTCCCAAGATGATAATAAAGACATCAAATCGGTTATCAGGACGATTAATGATAATATTAGCGAAGAAGATTCCTGGAAAATTTTTAAAGAAGCTTTTGACAGTGCCGACAAAGATTTTCTTAAACGAATAAAGCAATTGCATCCGCTATTAACACCAAATGATCTTCGTTTGTGTGCTTATCTCAGGCTCAATCTTTCGTCAAAGGAAATTGCACCATTATTTAATATTTCTGTTCGAAGTGTCGAAATAAAAAGATACCGTTTAAGAAAAAAAATGGATTTAAAGCATGAAAATGGTCTTGCAGAATACATTCTCACTGTATAGTTTGAGATGAAAAGGATTTAAAAACCTATACATTACCACAACATTTTGATTTTTAACTATGTTTTAACTCAAAACGTTAATAAAATTAACATTTGAATTTTCTTGTTTTTAAAGGTTTGTTTTTGTGATATGTGAAATTTTAGTGGTTATTTTTTGCAATGTATGTTTTTTGTTGAGGTTAATTTTGCAGTATTGTTAAATAGAAAAAATAATTTTAATCTTCAATAAAAACTAACTATTATGAAATCTAGATTATTACTAACAGTATTGTTGCTGTTTACATCTTTTGCCTTTGCGCAGAATCTTGATGTTACAGGAACAGTATTCGATGCCTCGGGTTTAGCGCTGCCAGGCGTAAATGTAAAAGTTAAAAATTCGTCGAAAAGCACAACCACTGACTTTGACGGATCTTTTAAACTAACGGATGTTTCGAAAGGAACAATCCTTGTATTCAGTTATATTGGTTTTCGAACGCAAGAAGCAGCAGTTTCCGGAACTAATTTAACTGTGAAATTAACTGACGACGCAAAATCTCTTGAAGAAGTAGTTGTTATTGGTTACGGAAGCCAGAAAAAAAGAGAAGTAACCGGCGCAGTTGCTGTTTTAGACAGTAAAACAATCGATATTTTAAAACCAGCTAGAATAGAACAAGCGCTTCAGGGAACTATTTCAGGAGTTAACGTTACCACACAGTCGGGTGCGCCTGGAGCTCCCCTTGATATTCGTATTCGTGGTATAGCCACAAATGGTGAAAATAAACCAACGGTTATCGTGGATGGTTATGTGGGAGATTTAGGAATTTTAAACCCAAATGATATTGAAAGCATTACGGTTCTTAAAGATGCTCAGGCAGCAATTTATGGGACTATTGGAGCAAACGGAATTATTTTGGTTACAACCAAAATGGGGAAAAAGAATTCAAAAACTAGGGTTTCTTTTAATAGTTATGCTGGTTTTCAGGAAACTTCACGTAAACTTCCAACGCTAAAAGCTACAGAATACGCCCTTTTATTAAACGAAAGTTACGCTAATGGCGGAAGAGCTCTACCTTATCCAAATGTGAGTGGTTTAGGAAATGGAACCAACTGGCAGGATGAGGTTTTTCAGATGGCACCAATTATTAATAACGATTTGACAATCTCGGGAGGTTCTGAAAAAATTACGTATTCTATAAGTGGTTCTCATTTAGATCAGGAAGGAATTGTAGGCGGAGATAAATCTGGTTATTTAAGAAATACGGCGAGAATTGCTCTTGGAGCAGATTTGAGTGATAAATTCAAACTAAAAACCAATGTAATTTATACTTATTTTACAAGAAATACTTTAAATGAAAATGGTTTAGGATCGGTACTTTTTAATGCTTTGAATGTTCCAGCGACTTTGAAGCCTTACGATGAAAACGGAAATTACAGTTTAGTGCCAAGCACAACAGGATTGGGAACTGAAATCATCAACCCGTTGGCTCAGATTGCAAATACTTATAACGATTATAATTATAAAAAGCTGAATGGAAATTTTGGCTTAGATTATAAAATCTTTAAAGGATTTACTCTATCCGCTTCTATTGGATTTAATACAGCAAACAGCGAGTCTAAAGATTTTTCAAAACAGATTAGTTACGGCGGAAAAGTGTTTGATGTTCAAAGAAGTTCTGTAACGCAAAAAGCAGTAAATGATAATGATTATTCGTTTGACCTTTTCGGAACATACAATACAAAAATTGCAGAAAGTCATAATATTACAGGGACTTTAGGAACTACCATATACAAACAATGGGGTAACGGACTTTCGGCAACTGGATTTGACGTGCCAAATAATACTTGGGAGAATGCTGATATTTCGTTAACAAAAGGAATTTCAGAAACGCTTACAAACAGTTCTTATGTTTATGATCAGAGAAGACTTTCTTATTTTGGAAGACTTCAATACGATTACAAAGGACGTTATTTGCTTTCTGCCATGTTAAGACGTGATGCTTCAACTCGATTCGGTCCAGGCAACAGAGTAGGTTATTTCCCTTCATTTACTGGTGGATGGGTAGTTTCTGACGAAAGTTTCTTTGGAGAACCAAAATTCATCAATTTCTTGAAATTCAGAGCCAGTTATGGTACTTTAGGAAATGACCAGATTCCAAATTATGGCTATTTAGGTTTGCTTAATGGAGAAGCAACATACGTTTTTAATGGAACATTGGGCAATGGTGTAGCGATGGGCCAGGTTCCGAATCCTGATTTAAAATGGGAAGAAGCACAGAAATTTGATGTCGGTTTAGATTTAAAATTATTTAATGATAAAGTTTCTATCGTTGCTGATTACTTCATAGATAAAAGAAAAGATTTGTTGATTCCGAATATTCCGGTTTCAGGAATCAACGGTACAGGAGCTCCGGGAGCAAGCGCACCAACTTTGAATGCAGGGACGGTTAAGAATTCTGGATTTGAATTTGCAATTGACTACAAAGAAAAATTATCCGATTCTTTCAGTTTGAGTGTGGGCTACAATGTGACTTTTCTTAAAAATGAAGTTACAGAAGTTAAAAATGGAACAGGATTTATCGAAGGCGGAGCTTTTGGCGTAGGTCAGCCGGCACCATCAAGAATGGAAGTAGGAAAACCAATCGGATATTTCTACGGTTATAAAACAGACGGAATTTTTCAGAATCAGGCAGAAATTGATGCGCATCCATCTCAGATTGCATTAGGAGCCAATGCTGCACCAGGTGATATTCGTTATGTAGATGTAAACGGCGACGGTGTTATCAATTCTAGTGACAGAACTGATATCGGAAAACCGATTCCAGATGCCACTATGGGTTTCAATCTTCAGTTAAACTACAAAGCGCTTGATTTTGCCATATTTACGTTTGCATCAATAGGAAATGATATGGCACGCAACTACGAAAGAACACTTTCTGATGCCAATCGTTTGGATTATGTTTTAGACAGATGGACAGGAGAAGGAACTTCTACAACAACACCAAGAGTTACAACAGGTGCGACTGCTAATAATGTTTTCTCAGATTATTTTATAGAAGATGCTTCGTATATCAGAATTCAGAATATTCAAATTGGCTATACGCTTAATCCAAATGTTTCTCAAAAAGCGGGTATCACGAAACTAAGACTTTATGCAGGGGTAAACAATCTTTACACGTTTACCAAATATAAAGGTTTTGATCCAGGAGCGTCTTTTGGTCCGGGCAACCGCGACAACGTTTCTCAATCTCCAATAGGAGCGGGAATAGACTACGGATTTTATCCGATTCCAAGAACGTATTTGTTGGGTTTAAATATTAATTTTTAATTTGAGTTAAAATGAAAAAATATTTCTTTACCACCATTATAACACTAACGCTGTTCTCGACTTTGAGTATTTCTTGTTCAGACGAGTTTGTGGATCCAAAACCGGAATATTCTATTGATTCCGAGAATTATTTCAATTCAAAAGAAGAATATGATAATGCTTTAATAGCTGCTTACGATTTGCTTCAGTCTTCTTATGTGAATGTGCTTTTGGGCGAAATTGCTTCGGATAATACCCTTTGCGGAGGAGAAAGCCCTACTGACGTAATTGGTTTTCAGCAAATCGACGATATGATTCACACTCCAGTTAACAGCAATTTGAGAGATATTTGGAACTGGATGTTTGCTGGAGTGCAGCGAGCTAATTATATTCTTGAATTTAAAGACAAAACTGATTTCACAGGTAAAAACCAGATTATAGCCGAAACTCGTTTTTTAAGAGCTTATTATCAGTTTGAATTAGTGAAATGGTTTGGCGGTATTCCGATGAAAGGAGATGCGAGATTTAAAATTGGAGATGAGAAAATTATTGGTCGTTCTTCTGTTTCAGAAGTTTATGCGTCAATCGAATCAGATTTAATTTTCGCCGCAGCTAATTTGTCTCCAGATGCTTCTCAGAAAGGAAGAATAACCAAAGGAGCGGCTTTGGCACTTTTAGGAAAAGCATATTTGTTTCAGGGAAAATTTACACAAGCCGCGACAGCTCTTGACGGTGTAATTACATCAGGCAAATACAGTCTGGTAACAGATTATAACGCCATGTTTGAAGAAGGCGGAGAAAACGGAACTGAATCTGTTTTTGAAATACAATACACAGATGTTGAGGGCGCTGGTTTCGGATGCCTTCAGTGTAGTGAAGGAAACGTAGCGGTTGGTTTTAACGGAATCAGAAATTATTCAGGACCGCTTTTCTCTTCGGGTTATAGTTTTAATATTCCGACTGCCGAAGCTGCAGCAGCTTTTGAAGCGGGAGATAAACGCAAAGACGTGGCGATTCTGGATATTAATGCATGGGCGCAAGCAAATGCCTCTTATGACAACGGAAATGGTGTTACATTCGGAAAAGGAAATGAAGACACAGGATTTTTCAATAGAAAATACCTTCCAAGAAAAAGAAGCTCAGGAGCTCAGGGAGATTTGAACCTTACAAATCCAAATAATTATAGAGCTATTCGTTATGCTGATGTTTTGTTAATGGCAGCAGAAGCTTACAACAGAGGAGGTATCAGCGATACAAAAGCAAAAGAATACCTGAATTTGGTTAGAAGACGTGCTTTCGGAGATATGAATCATGATGTTACAACAGTCTCAACTACTTTAACAGAAGATATTTTGAATGAAAGAAGATTGGAGCTTTTAGGTGAAGGACATCGTTTCTTTGACTTGGTAAGAACTGGTAAAGCTGCCGGTAAAATTCCAGGTTTTAAAGCGAATAAAAATGAGTTATTCCCACTTCCTATTGAGGAGATTCAGTTTGCTAACGGAAATTGGGCACAAAATCCTGGATACTAAAAAAAACATCAAACATGAAAAAGATACATTTTATTATACATATTTTCGTTTTTGCGCTTTTAATAGCCTGCTCAAACGATACTGGCGAAGTTGATTTAGACAATATAGCTTCTCCACAAAATATTACTGCCCTGACAACTGTGACGCAGGACAATACGGGAAAAGTTACTTTTTTGCCAAAAGGCGAAGGAGCAACACAATACAAAATAAGTTATGGAGACGGAAGTTCAGATTCTGATTATTTTGGTGTAGGTTCTTCAGTTTCTCATATTTATAAAGAAGGAGTTTACAAGTCCAAAATCATTGCAATGGGATTGAACGGAAAAACAACTGAAGTCGAAAAAGAAGTAGTAGTTTCTTTTAGGGCTCCTGAAAATTTAAGCGTAGTCATTACAAATGATTTAATTGTTTCTAATAAAATAACAGTTACAGCTTCTGCTGATTTTGCTTTGTTTTATGATGTTTATTTTGGAGAGCCAGGACATCCTGATCCAATTTCGGCTAATAATGGCGAACCAGTTTCGTATACGTATCAAGCAGCTGGAAATTATACGGTTAGGATAGTATCTAAAAGTGCGGCTATTAAAACAACTGAACACTCTGAACAGGTTACGGCTAAATTAGTATTGAATCCAACAACTTCAGCACCAGCTCCTCCGGGAAGACAAGCGGGAGATGTGATTTCAATTTATAGTTCAAAATATACAAATATTGCGGGTACTAATTTTTATCCAAATTGGGGACAGTCGACAGGTTATTCTGAATTTGACCTGAATGGAGATAAAATGCTAAACTATACCAATCTTAATTATCAAGGAATTGCACTGGCAGATAATGTTACTATTGATGTTTCGGGTATGGAATACATTCACTTGGATGTATGGACAGCAGATTTAGAAAAACTTGAGCTATCTCTAATTAAGCCAGGACCGGTAGAGAGACCTGTAACAAGTAATCTGACTGCAAATCAATGGACAAGTTTAGATATTCCTATTACTGCATTTACAAGTCAGGGCATGACTGTTAACGACATATTCCAATTGAAATTAGTTGGTACACCTGCTGGTAAAAATCTTTATATCGATAATATCTATTTCTATAAAACAGCAGCCGAAACAATTGCATTGCCACTTGATTTTGAATCAAGTACATTAAATTATGCTTGGAGCGGATTTGGAAATGTAGATGCTTCTGTAGTTGCAAATGCAAATAAAGCAGGTATAAATGTTTCAAATAAAGTAGTGAAACTGGATAAAAAATCAGGAGCAGAAACCTGGGGAGGAGCAAGCTTAAACTTTGAAAGTCCGTTTGATGCTTCAAAAGGAACTAAAGTAAAAGTAACAGTATGGTCGCCAAAAGTAGGAGCGGCAATATTGTACAAAATGGAGCTTTCAACTTCTCCTAAAGATGGAAACGGAAATCCAAGTGTTAATTTGGAAGTACAAGCACTGACCACAACTGCCAATGCTTGGGAAGTTCTGACATTTGATCTTACAAGTGCAGCTTCTTTCAGTACAAGTATTAAATACGACAGAGTGATTTTGTTTCCAGATTTTGGAAAAACAGGATTAGGCGAGACGTATTACTTTGATGACATAAAACAATCCAATTAAAAACAAGAAATCATGAGCAGAAAATTAATTATAAAAATAGCATCCCTATTTACGATTCTCTTGATGGCGGGTTGTCAAAAAGATGATTATACATTCGGATCAATAGATGTGCCTTCAGAACTGAAAATCACAGCCGAAATAGTGGGTAAGACAGCCAGTGCTCCTTATGGAGATGGTTCAGGATCTGTAAAATTTACGGCAGAGGCAGCTAATGCAATTTCATACAAATATGTTTATGCTGACGGAAGTTCGGATAATGCCCCAAACGGGAAAATTACCAAACGTTTTACTAAAACAGGAGTGAATACCTATACCGTTACAGTAATTGCTTTCGGAAGAGGGGGAGTATCTGCTAATACCACAATTGATGTTGAGGTTCAGAGTGATTTCAGCGATGATCAGGCAGTTCAATTGCTAACTGGTGGTGCCTCTAAAAAATGGTATTGGGCAGCTGGAGAACCAGGGCATTTAGGAGTAGGACAGAATGATGGAGATGCTGAGAAAAATTTCTATGCAAACTACTATCAGGCTGGAGCTTTTGAAAAAGCAGCTTCACCAAACAGCAGCTGTTTATACGAAAACGTGCTGACTTTCTCTTTAGACGGAGATCAGTTGAAATTCCAATTAGATAATGGTGGTGCAACTTTCTTCAATAAAGATTTTGCAAGTGTTGCAGGGACAGCTTTGACAGAAGATATGTGTGTGGCTTACAATCCAGGCGGTGCTAAAAATGTTTCATTAAGCCCTTCAGAATCTGTGATAATGGCAAATCCTAAACATGCAGAACAAACAAGAGGAACTACCATGAATTTTGCTGACGGCGGTTTTATGGGTTATTATATTGGACAAAGTTCGTACGAAATTATTTCAATTACAGCTACCAGAATGGTTGTAAGAGCGGTTATGGGCGGAAATCCTGCATTAGCATGGTACCATATCTTTTCTACGACACCTCCAAATCAAAATTCAGGTCCAGATTATACCAATTTAGTTTGGTCTGACGAATTTGATACAGATGGAGCTCCTGACGCTACAAAATGGACTTATGATTTAGGAAGAGGCGACAATGGCTGGGGAAATAATGAGAAACAAAACTATACCAATGCCGCAACAAATGTAGTGGTACAAGGAGGATTTCTGAAAATAACAGCAAAAAAAGAAACTTCTGGCGGAGCGGAATATTCATCAGCGAGATTAAAATCGGATGGAAAATATTCCTTTAAGTACGGAAAAGTTGAGGTTCGTGCCAAATTGCCTTCAGGAGGAGGAACTTGGCCAGCAATTTGGATGCTTGGTCAGAATTATGCAACGCAAACCTGGCCGGCTTGTGGTGAAATTGATATTATGGAACATGTTGGGAACAGTCAGAATTTGGTGCATGGAACTTTTCATTATCCAGGTCGTTCTGGTGGAAATGCCAATACAGCTTCTAAAACCATTCCGAATGTTTCTACAGAATTTTATGTCTACAAAACAGTTTGGAGCGCAGAATCCATAAAAATTTATGCCGATGACGTATTGATACATACGTTGACAAACGACGGTTCTTTACCTTTTAACAACAATTTCTTCTTGATTTTAAATGTTGCTATGGGAGGTAACATGGGAGGTAATATTGATAGCGCTTTTACTCAATCTACAATGGAGGTTGATTATGTTCGTGTTTATCAATAGGTTAGATTAATTAGTAATTTTAATGATAGAAGGTCAGTTCAGGCTGGCCTTCTTGATTTAGCAATTTTAGTATGATGAAAAAACTTTTTTTAATAATAATAATGAGCAGCAGTCTTGGTTTCGCGCAGCAGCAAAATCGAAAACTAGTCTGGGAAGAAAATTTTAATAAAAAAACATTGAACGAGAAGTTTTGGAACCACGAATTAGGAGACGGCTGTCCAAACTTATGTGGTTGGGGAAATAATGAAAGACAGATTTATACCAAAAACAACCACGAATTTAAAGACGGAAAACTAATTATTGAAGCTCGTAAGGAAGGCGAAAAATACACATCGACAAAAATAACCACAAAGGGCAAAAAAGAGTTTTTGTATGGCCGTATAGAAGCAAGGGCAAAGCTGCCTGTAGGTCATGGTTTATGGCCGGCTTTCTGGATGTTGGGAGCTAATATAGACGAGGTAAAATGGCCCAAAACCGGAGAGATTGACATATTAGAATATATAGGACGTGATCCTCATATGGTCTATACAACTCTTCATACACAAGACAGCCACGGAAACACGATAAATACAAAACGAACTCCTTTTCCGAATATCGAAGAAGGATATCATGTCTATGCAATTGAATGGGATAAAGACAAAATTGATTTTTTTGTAGACAAGCAATTGGTCTATAGTTTTAATCCACAGCCAAAAAACGAAAACACTTGGCCATTTGACAAACCTTTTTATATCATTCTAAATCTGGCAATCGGAGGTAATTTTGGAGGACCGGATGTAGATGATAAAGTATTGCCTCAAAAATATTATATAGATTATGTTCGTGTATATCAATAAAAAATTGTAATTTAAATTCAGAAAATAAAACAGATGTAACGGCTTAAGTTATATGTAAGTTATTTACATCTGTTTTTTCTAGTAAAAAAAAACAGAGCAAAGACTTGATTTTCAATGTAAATTTTGAGTTTATTTTTTATTAATTAATGATTTACTGCTAATTATTATTTATTTTATTTGCTTTTTAAAATAAATATTTGTTAAATTTGGTCACAATATTAACATAACTAAAAAAAGATACGCCTATACAATAAAACTACTTTTTATAAAAATTACTCCAATTTTAAAATAAAACTAAAAAGTAGTATTATGGCTGATCTGCATATTCCAGACGCTCTATTAGTAAAAAATTATGTTGACGGCAGTGAGGCTGCTTTGGCAACATTAATAAAAAGGCACGAATCTAAAATATATGGTTTCATATATTCAAAGATTGCTGATAGAGATATTTCAAATGATATTTTTCAAGATACATTTATTAAAGTAATCAAAACTTTAAAAAGCAATTCTTATAACGAAGAAGGTAAATTTCTTCCTTGGGTTATGCGTATTTCTCACAATTTAATTGTAGATCATTTTCGCAAAAACAAAAAAATGCCGATGTATAGAGAAACAGAAGAGTTTTCTATTTTTTCTATCATGTCGGATGATTCGCTTACAATAGAAAGCAAAATGATTTTAGATCAGGTAGAACTTGATCTGAAAAAACTGATTGAAGAACTTCCTGATGATCAGAAAGAAGTCGTGGTTATGCGTATGTATCAGGATATGAGCTTTAAAGAAATCTCAGAACTAACTGGTGTAAGTATCAATACAGCACTCGGAAGAATGCGTTACGCACTAATGAACTTAAGAAAAATAATAGATAAACATCAAATTATTTTAACCAACTAATACTATTTTGATAATTAGTCCGTTATACTAATATAAAACATTTGATAGTATGGCGAAAATTTACTCAAAAAAAGCATTAGCTTCTAAAAATCTTAAACCTAAAAAAGAAGTTATTTCTTTTTTATTAAATTATTCACAAGCCCTTACGGTAGTGAAAGTTAATGAAAAAAGTTTTGAGGTCATAGCTAACTAAACAACCCACTATATTTGTCGGATGTTTATCTAATAAAAACCAAAATGGTCGTTTTTGGTTTAGAGACTCACTGCTGGTATGCAAATACAAGCAGTGAGTTTTTTTATATAAATTTTTTAGTCTTTCGAATCTTTTTAAGTAAATTTTATAAGGAAATTACTTTGTTTTTAAATGTTTTTTGTTAAAATTTAATCTTTTGTTTGATTTTTTATTTTTATTTGATAATTAATCTTATTTTAGTTAAAAAGTAGTTTTTTATGCAGTAAGAAAGCATATTGATTGTACTTTTTTTTACTAATTCCAAAGTTGATTAATAAAAGTAAAATTTATTTAAAACGATAGAATGTTTAACCAATAACCAATAAATTATGAAGAAAAACTACCCAGATTCATTCTGTTAAGTTTACTACACATCTGATTTTGTGCGGAGAATATTTGAACCAGAAAATATTTTATCGCAATTGTAAAGCAGTCAAGGTGATAATGTTAAAATCATCCTTCTTTGCTATGCCTCAACAAACCTAAAAAATCATTTAACACAAAAAACTTAACCGAAAAAATGAAAGAGAATATTAAAATTTTAGCCTGCCTATTTTTGATTAATGTTGGAGCGTTTGCCCAAAAAGATCAAATCAAAGAGGCGCAATCATTGTATGATAAAGGAAAAAGCCAGGAGTCGCTGGTAATTTTAAATAAAACAGAATATCTTATCCTTAATGCTTCAAACGAAGACAAATCCGATTATTTCTTTTTAAAAGGAAATGTATTAAAAGATCTGGCTGTAAAAAATATAGACGCAGCCAATAATTTTACCATGGCTTCCCAGTGTTATCAGGATGTATTTTTATACGAAAACGAATCTGGTAAATTTAAATTTACTGTAAAAGCCAATGCTGCTTTAAAAGATTTGAAATCAAGTCTCGTAAACGGTGCAATGACTGATTTTAAAGCGGGTAAATTTAAAGAAAGTGCAGAAAAAAGCTACAAAGTATATCTGTTTGATAAAAAAGACACACTCAATCTATTTAATGCTGCATCTTCGGCATTAAACGCTAAGGATTTTGATTCGGCTATTAAATACTACGAGGCTTTAAAAAAACTTAATTACTCAGGAAAAGGAGTTTTATACTGCGCGATAAATAAGAAAACGAAAGAAGAAGATATCTTTATTTCGCCAAAAGCAAGAGAATCTGCAATTCAGCAGGGACTTTATGAAAAGCCAAGAACCGAAACGGTTCCATCCAAAAAACTGGAAGTCAATAATAATCTTGCCTATTCTTATGTAGAGAAAAAAGAATATTCTAAAGCAGAAGCTGTTTATAACTACGTTTTTGAGCTAAGTCCAGATTATTTGGACGCTTACATTAGTATGGCTTATTTGAAATTACAACTCAAAAAAGATGTAATGGATGAGATTTCAACTTTAGGAACTTCGCCTTCAGAAATGCAGAAATACGATAAGTTAAATGCGAGAAAAGATGACATTGCACGAAGCACAATTCCATATCTTAAAAAAGCTCTCGTAATTGAGCCTAAAAATCCAGATGCTACCAAAACGCTTCTAGGAGTTTACCGTTCGCTGGATATGACAAGTGAATACAATTCTCTAAAAGCAGGAATGTAGTTTGAAAAAAAGCTACAAAGCTGCATAGCTACAAAGGCACAAAGGTTTTTCTTTTGTGCCTTATTTTTTTAAAGTTTTATCTAACTCCGCAATTAATGACTTTTTGCCGACCGTTTTGGTAATAATATCCTTTTCTAAGTTCCAGCCTCGCGCAGGAGAATATTCTCGGCCGTACCAGATAATCTGAAGATGAAGATCGTTCCATAATTCTCTAGGGAATAATCTTTTAGCATCTTTTTCAGTCTGCGCTACATTTTTGCCGTTCGATAAATTCCATCTGTACATCAATCTATGAATATGCGTGTCGACCGGAAAAGCCGGAACTCCAAACGCCTGAGACATCACCACGCTTGCAGTTTTATGACCAACAGCCGGAAGTGCTTCAAGAGCCTCAAAACTCTGCGGTACTTCGCCATTATATTTTTCAATCAAAATTTCAGACAAGCCATAAATTCCTTTCGATTTCATCGGCGATAAACCACACGGACGTATAATTTCCTTAATTTCATCTACCGTCATCTTAACCATATCATAAGGATTGTCGGCTTTAGCAAACAACAAAGGCGTTATTTGATTGACACGGACATCTGTACATTGAGCAGAAAGCAAAACAGCAATTAAGAGCGTGTAAGGATCTTTGTGATCAAGCGGAACAGGTATGGTAGGGTAAAGCTCTTTTAAGGTGTTGATGACAAATTGTACGCGTGCTTCTTTATTCATTTCCGTAGATTTAACCCTGTAAAAATACTATAATTTTTATGATGTGCCTAATCCGGCTTTCCGTTTCAACTCCTCATTATGCCGGTTTTATTTTTAAGTATTTAAAAGAGCTTCCGTTGGTCGCTTTTTAAATACAAAAAATAATAACCATCATAATTCCGGGGTTTTCACTTCAATCCGGGGCATGAAAAGGTTATGAGTTAAAAGTTATGAGTTATCTTTGTTTGAATCTAAAATCTAAAATCTAAAATATAAAAGATATGACAACATTAAAAAAAGGAGATAAAGCACCCAATTTTTCAGGAACCGATCAGGACGGGAAAAAACACGAATTGGCCGATTATGCTGGAAAAAAGCTAGTGGTTTTCTTTTATCCAAAGGCAAGCACTCCAGGATGTACAGCAGAAGCTTGTGATCTTCGTGATAATTTTGAACGTTTTAAAGCTAACAATTACGAGCTTTTGGGAGTAAGTGCCGATAGTCAAAAAGCACAGTTAAAATTTAAAGATAAATACGAATTCCCTTTTCCGTTAATTGCAGACGAAGATAAATCAGTTATAAATGCCTTTGGAGTTTGGGGCCCAAAGAAGTTTATGGGAAAAGAATACGACGGAATTCATAGAACCACTTTCGTAATCGATGAAAAAGGAATCATTGAGGAGGTTATCGAAAAAGTAAAAACAAAAGAACACGCTTCACAGATTTTGAAATAAGAAATTTTGTTTCAGGGTTTTTCTTGTTTCAGGTTTCAGGTTTCGAACGAACGAGATTTAAACGTAAAGTTCGCAAAGCTAACCTTAAAAAGCGTTGTGAACTTTGCGTTTTTAAGTGGAGACTAAAAGAAAAACTTAGTGTGTTTTAAGTTTAAAAATTACACGTCAAAACAACTTGAAACCTGAAACAAGAAAAATCCTGAAACAAAAAAAAAGTCCCAATAAAGGGACTTTTTTCGCTATGTATTTTGTTCTAATTCTTTTTGCGGATGGTATCCAAAAAGATGATGCTCTTTTATGAGTTCAGAAATACCCGATGGCAACATAGGTTCCCAGCCAGATTTTCCTTGATTGATCATTTTTAAGACTTCGCGAGAGAAAACCGATAAAATGTTCGGGTCATAATCTTCAATATCAACAACTTTTCCGTTGAACTTAAAGAATTTGTACAATTCTTTCATTCTTGGGTGAACTTTTAAGTTGTTTGAATTCATTAATACACCTTCTTCATCAAGCATCGGATATAAGAAAACTTTCATATCGCGGTAGAATAATTTTCCAAATGCTTCAAGGATTCCTCCACTTAAATGGCGGTAATATTTTTCATCAAATATATCGACAAGGTTATTTACTCCCATTGCCAATCCCATTCGGGCTTTAGTATAATTGGCAAAATATTCAACAACTTTATAATATTCTTGGAAATTCGAAATCATTACGGTTTGCCCAAGTGAGCAAAGTAGTTCTGCTCTGTCCATGAAGTCGCGTTCGTCAATTTCGCCATCTGAGCGTAAATTCGAAAGCGTGATTTCAAAAATTACAAGTGTATTGCTTTTTTCAACCTTATTTTCTTTGAGAAACATTTCTAATGATTTCTCATACATGTCCATATTTACATTTGTTACCGGACGGAAACTTCCTCTTAGAGCCAAAAGATTCTTTTTATAAAGAATTGCAGCCGGAAGAATGTTTTTTCCTTCTGGATTAAACATTACGGCATCAGTCATTCCGTTTTTAACCAGTTGAAGACTTATTAAACGGTTGTCAACGTCGGCAAAACGCGGTCCAGAAAAGTTGATTGTATCGATTTCTAACTGATCTTTATCTAAGTGGTCGTATAGATAACGAAGCAGTCGTTTTGGGTCGTTGTATTTATAAAAAGCACCATAAATTAGGTTAACGCCTAAGATTCCAAGTGTTTCTTGTTGCAGTCTTGCGTCAGTTTCTTTAAAACGAATGTGAAGGATGATTTCGTTGTAGGCTTCATCCGGTTCAATCTGATAACGGATTCCGACCCAGCCGTGTCCTTTAAATTGTTTGGCAAAATCTATTGTGGCTACCGTATTGGCGTAACTAAAGAAAAGTTTCGTAGGATGTTTTTCTCTGCTCAGACGCTCTTCTATGATCTGGCCTTCGTGGGTGAGCATTTTTTTTAATCGCTCTTCGGTTACATATCGGCCATCGCTTTCAACTCCATAAACCGCGTCACTAAAATCTTTGTCATAGGCAGACATCGCTTTTGCAATAGTTCCTGATGAGCCTCCGGATCTGAAGAAATGTCTAACTGTCTCTTGTCCAGCGCCGATTTCAGCAAATGTTCCGTAAATATTCTCGTTTAAATTAATGCGTAACGCTTTGTCTTTTATAGAAGGAATCTGTTCGATGACTCTGTCACCTTTGAGTTTTATTTCTGTACCCATTTTATTTTAAATAGATTTGTTACAAAGTTAGCAAATTAGGCTTCTAATGAAAGAGAAATAATCCTATTTTTGTAAAAAAATTAACTCCAATTGAAGATCTATTTTTTAGGGACCGGCACTTCTCAAGGCATTCCGATTATTGGAATTGATCATCCTGTTTGTAAAAGTACTGATGCTAAGGATAAAAGACTCCGCGTATCCATTTGGATTACTTGGGACGAGCATTCGTATGTCATAGACTGTGGTCCCGATTTCAGGCAACAGATGCTTTCTTGTGGTTGCCGAAAACTCGATGCAATTCTCTTTACTCACGAACATTCCGATCATACGGCTGGTTTAGATGATATTCGTCCTTTTAATTTTAGACAAGGCGAAATTCCGATTTACGGACATAAACGTGTCTTAGATAATTTACGAAGACGCTTTGACTATGTATTTGAAACTGTAAATAAATATCCAGGCGCACCAAGCGTTAAAACGATAGAAGTCCATAACAACAAACCTTTTGAGGTTGGTGATAAATTGGCCATTCCTATTAACGCGATGCACGGCGACCTACAAGTTTTTGGTTACAGAATCGATGATTTTGCTTATCTCACAGATGTTAAAACTATTGATTCGGCTGAAATAGACAAGCTTAAAAATCTTAAAGTTTTGGTGGTAAATGCACTGCGCGTAGAACCGCATGATACTCATTTCAATCTTCAAGAAGCACTTGATTTTATTAAACTGGTAAAACCCGAAAGAGCTTATTTAACACACATCAGCCATGTATTAGGATTTCATGAAGAAGTTCAGAAAGAACTTCCAGAAAATGTTTTCTTGGCTTATGATAATTTAGAAATTACAATTTAATTATACGAAAAAAATGAAAAAATCCCTAATGCTTTACCTTCTCATCTTAGCTGTATTGATGAACCTTTTTACTTATATGTTTTACAGTCAGGAAGTGAAATTCGAGCAGAACAGATACGAAAAAACGACAAAAAAATTAAGAGACAGCATAAATCTGGTAAAAGTAAAATTAGACGAAGCCGATTATTTTTCGTTAGAACACAATGAAAATGCACAAAACTACTTTGACAATACCGCTTCGGGTGGTAAAATCATTCTTCACGAAAAACTGATTCCGGTAGTAACAGAGAAATTGTTAGATTTTAATGCCAATCCAAAAGGAAATCCTTATACAGGACAAGATCAGATTGGGCCAAACAAATTTATCATCAATAAAGTGAAAATTTTAAACCACAGATGGATTATTGCAGATTACAGCAACGGAGAAATGTGGGGAGAAGTTCTTTTAAAATACTTCGTTAACACAGATGAAAGCATTTCATTCGAAGTAAATCAAACTTGGTTATATCAGAAATAGGATTTTTTAAATCCTATTTTTTTTGTCCCAGTTTTACGTGATTGCAAAAATACTGTTTAGGTCTTAGTATATGGAATGCGCCATCAAAATAATCATATAAATCCAAAAATTATATAATAGGGTAAAGCCAAAACCATAAGCGGCGCTTTTTAGAAAATTACCCTTGCAAACAGCTGATTTCTTAAAAACAAGTCTCAAAGCCCGGAAGAAAATCCAATATAAGATTCCGATGAAGTTTAAGAGTATGATCCAAGCTGCGGTTTCAAACATCCAAAGGAGATAACTTCCGGCTATAGAAATAATAAACCATAATAAGAGACTGAATAAGATTCCGGCAAACCCATCGTCAATTTCTGGAATATCCATCTCTATAATCGAATTTTTACGAAAAAAGATGTTTTCTTGTTCTAGAACACCGAGATCGTTTTTAATTTTGGTTCCATTAAATAGACCGATTGAAATAAATAAAAAGAAAGAAACAGATAAAATTGTGGTAGACAAAAGTGAATTTGCAAACAATGATCTGTGATTATCCAGGCCTAAAACCCAAACCAATAAAATAGTTAGCGGAATAACGATAAGGGTAATTATAAAAATATTTCTAGAATTAATGATTTTATAATTGCTCATATTATTTTTTACTAAAGAAACTTTTTAGTTATGCTGTATAGATTTACGTTAGTGATTCAAAATAGTGACTGAATACTAAAATTCCTGACCACTGGACACTAACTAATCAGCCAATTCTTAAAATCAAAGAAATTTTGCGGAGCAACTCCATGTCCAACAGGATATTCTTTATAAGTAACTGGGATATTTAATTTCTCTAATATTGCGGGAGTTTTTCTAGCCCATTCAATCGGAATAACTTGATCTACTGTTCCGTGAGAGGCAAATATTTTTAGGTTTTTAAAATCGTTATTTTCAAAACCTTCTTTAATGATTTCTTCATTAAAATAACCGCTCATTGCAACAACTCTCTGAATTTTTTCAGGATAAGAAAGTGCTGTAGCATAGCTTAAAATGGATCCTTGGCTAAATCCGATTAAAGTAACATCATTAGCATCAATTGGATAATTTGCCGTTAATTCATCAATAAAAGAAGCAATCACGTCTCTCGAAGTTTTGGCTTGTTCGTTATCAGAAAATTTATTTTGGTCTGCATCGAAGTTAATGGCATACCAAGCATAAGCACCGTATTGTAAATCGTAAGGTGCTCTAGCAGAAATTATATAGTAATTGTCAGGAAGCTCTGAAGCAAATGAGAACAAATCGGCCTCATTGCTGCCGTATCCGTGTAACAACAGTAAAAGCGGATTTTTATCTAAAATTACTTTTGGTTCTCTTATTTTATATTCTAAAGATAAATTCATTTTTTTAGTATTCAGTGTTCAGATTTTCAGTGTTCAGTTTGAGCTTTGTCAAAGTTTGAAGCTTTGACAAAGTTTTGGAGCGTCTAGTGTTGGAATTTGGATTTTTTTAATTGGAATTTAAAAGTTTATCCAATTTTACGAAACCATTTTTGAAACAATTCTCCAACCAAAGGAATTGGTTTCATTTGCCCTTGAATAGCATTGAAAATACCAAAAGTCCAAAGAATCGAAATACAGATCCACATTGGAAAAGTGATAAAAAAACTATCGAAATTACTGATAATGGCTCCCAAGGAAATAAAAGTTAAAGACAAGCCTAAAGCTTGACGAATGTGAAAAGAAGCAAAAGAATTTTTATTCTCAGAATTCATGCTCATGGCGATTAAGACACCAATGATTAGGATATAACTGGTAATGGCAATTGATTTTCCTTCTTCGACTGTATTGTTCATTTTTATTATTTTGTAACGAGTTGATTTTGATTGAAAATTCCGTAAACAGAACCTTTTAATTCAGTTCCTAAGAAAGCAGAATTTTTAGATTTTGAAAGGATGTTTTCTTTTGTAAAAGTTGATTTTCCTTCGGTTGTAAACAAGGTAAGATTTGCTTTGGCACCTTCTTCAATTGTAGCGTTTTCTAGACCAAATACGCTTCTAGAGGCAGTAAGTTTGCTTACAATTGTTTCTACAGGAAGAACCGTTAATAAAGCTCCAAAAGCACTTTCTAGACCAATTGTTCCGTTTTTTGCTGTATCAAATTCCATTTTTTTGAATTCAATATCAATCGGATTGTGGTCAGATGTAATCATGTCGATAGTTCCGTCGGCAATTCCGTTAAGTAAAGCTTGTCTGTCAACTTCAGTTCGCAATGGGGGAGTCACTTTGAAACGAGTATCAAAACCGTCCAGTTTTTCATCTGTTAAAACTAAATGATGCACCGATGCACTACAAGTTACGTGCAAACCTTTAGCCTTGGCCTTTCTAATCAATTCAACTGATTTTTCGGTAGAAATTGTCGGAATATGAAGTTTTCCTCCTGTATATTCCAGTAAAAACAAGTTTCTTGAGATTTGAAGTTCTTCTGCTAGATTCGGAATTCCTTTTAAACCTAATCTGGTCGAAACGATTCCTTCGTTTGCAACACCATTTCCTTTAATGTTTGGATCTTGTGAATAAGCAATGACCAATCCATCAAAATCTTGGACATATTGTAGCGCAATTTTTAGGATATTAGCGTTGTCGATACTTTTGTTGTAATCTCCAAAAGCAATAGCTCCTGAATTTTTCATATCAAAAAGTTCTGCCATATCTTTTCCTTCGCTGGCTTTTGTTAAAGCTCCAATCGGGAAAATTTCAGTAGCAAAACCATTTGCTTTATTTTTTACAAAATTTACCTGAGATTGATTGTCAATAATTGGTAATGAATTGGGTTGTAACGCAATGGCTGTAAAACCGCTTTTTGCCGCAACATTCAGTCCGTTTGCTATAGTTTCTCGGTCTTCGTAGCCTGGCTCTCCAAAAGAGACACTGCTGTCGAACCAGCCTTGCGAAATGTGAAGATCATCAAATCTTACTACTTCGGCATCGTCGTTTGGAAGAGAAACTCCTATTTTTTCTATTAAACCATCTGCAATTAAAAGATCAACAGTCTGATTATGAAACGGACTTTTTGAGTCGATGATTTTGGCGCTTTTGATGATTATTTTCATATGTAGAGAAATTTATTTTTTTTTAAAGATTCTGCTTTGTCATTTCGACGAAGGAGAAATCTCACTAGATATTCCGTTCCAAATGTTCTCAGCATGTGTGATTTCTCCTTCGTCGAAATGACATACTAAACGAATAATTTGAAAATCATTTTACAAATTTTATAATCGCCATTTCTAATGCTAAAAACAGCAATGCAAAGATAACAAACCATTTCCAAATTTGGCTGTCTGTTCGCTCAGTTTGCAGCGTGTTAAAAATAGTCGAAATCGTATCGGCTGTTTTAAAATCTGATATTATTTTTGTGTTAGGCTGGCTTAAATCACTTTCTGTTCTTTTGTAATTGAAGCTGACATTTTCTACCTGCTCTTTTTTGTCAAAAATTCCATAGTTTCCTGCTGTTTCAGGAAAGTCGTTAAAGGTTAGTTTGACTTTATTATTCATAATCTGCTGAATGGGAATGAAAGAATCTTCCGTTCCTTTTACTTCTAAAATCGCATCTTTTGTCAATAAAACATCAGCAAAATAAGGAATATTGTTTCCTATCGTTAAAGCGTTTACACCCGTTTTCTGATTGTTCTGTCCGATTTTATAAAATAAAGGAACAATAAGTGGTGATTGCTGAAAATTAGAATTTACAGTATTGATTGGAGCGGCAAAAATAGTAATTCCAGAAACCGGATTTTGAATTGCAGTTACAAAAGCGCTCTGATCTTCATAAGATAAAACCGCTGGATAAGGGCTCGAGACTGCAAACGATGAATTTGTTTTTGGATATTGGAAATTTGTGATTTTATTTTCAAAAACACCTGAAAACAAAGGATGATCAAAATTGATTTTAGTAATCTGCTTAGGATTGTTTTCTAAATTTTTGAACTGAATTTTGCCAAAATTGCCTAAAAAAGTATTTAGGTTTGAAATCGAACTTTTGTCAGAAGGAATTATTGCCAAATTACCGCCTTTAGAAACAAAAGCTTTTAAAGTGGTTTGCAATGCTTGTGGAATTTCGGTCAGCTCGTTTAAAATAATGGTGTTTTGTTTGTCTAAGCTATTGTAATCCAGTGCTTCAATTGGATAATTATTGTAATTAAACTCTGAAGAAGTATGAATTCGTGATAAGAAACTGCTTTTTTCAGGTTCACCAATGCTGATTACATTTGTTTTTTTGTTTTTAGAAATGCTGAAAAACAGCTTGTTGTCGTATGGCAATCCGTTATCTTCAATCGCAGCATAACCGTGGAATGCTTCTTTTGGAATAGTGAAATTTATTTTCTTTTTCTTCGAATCAAAATTAATAATCGTCTTGGCAATTAGTTTGTTCTGATTGTATAAAGCAGTAGAAACAGGTTTAAAATCTTCGCCGTATGCAGATAAATCAATACCTATTTCGTAAAAATTCTCTAAAGTCTGGACAATGTAAACACTATCGATAGAAATATTGTTTTTCTGCTCTGCTTCTGGAACTATAAAATAAGGAGTTTCATCAAAATCGATGTTTTTAATGTCGTTTTCTTTCAGTCCGATGGCATCGCTAATAATTACAACATCTTTTTTATGAGCCGATTTGTGCGCTTTGATTTTGGCTGTAATAGACGAAAGCTCAAAAGGAGTGGCGCTGTATTTAAGGTTTTGAAGTGCGCTTTTGACCGATTTAATATCGGTATTCCAGAAATTTTCGGTATTGGTTAAAAGTGAGAACTGCGTATTTTCTGGAGTATTTTCTAATAATTCCTGAATGGCGCGTTTTAATAATTCTCCTTTTTTTCCTTTTGCCTGCATACTAAAGGAATTGTCTAAGACAATATACATTTCGTTTGAGGCATTTTTACTGTCTTTTGCCTCAAAAAAAGGTTGCGCAAAAGCAACAATTACAGCTGTAAGCAGTAATAAACGCGTGGCCAGTAAAAGTCGTTTTTTTATTTTTGAACTTTTTCGGGTCTGGATGGCAAGCTCTTTTAAGAATCGGACATTGGTAAAATAGGAAGTCTGAAAACGTCTTAATTGAAACAAATGAACCACAATTGGTACTATCAATAAAAACAGAAAGTATAAAATCTCAGGGTGTTTAAAATGCATTCCGGCTTTGATTTACTTCGTTACGTTTTGTTTTTCGCGAAGATGCTGGTCAAAAATACAAAATTTTAATTGAATGTGTAAAATTGTTTTTAGCATATCGGTATGGTCTGCTTTTTAATAAGTATGACAATGTCTACGTTTTAGAATGGCTTATTGGATTAATAATCAATAGTTTTAAAATGTAAATTTTCTATTTTGACTTATAACAATGAAAATATTTTAATGCGTATTTTAGCTGATTCAAAAAACAAAAAAATATGAAGAAATTAAATACACTGTTTTTTACAGTTTTAGCCTGCATGAGTCTCCAAGCGCAGCAGAAGTTTAATTTATTGATAGGAACTTATACCAATACCTGTCAGAGTAACGGAATTTATGTTTACGAATTTGATGCCGATTCTGGTTCTTTTAAAGAGAAAAATTCGTCAGAAAATGTAATCAGCCCGAGTTATTTATCGGTTTCTGCAGATAATAAATTTATTTATGCCGTAAACGAAAACGGAACCAAAAGTGCAGTAAGCGCATTTGGATACAACTCTAAATCGGGAAAACTTAATTTTTTAAATACCAATGAATCTCTTGGTGCCGATCCTTGTCATATTATTAATGATGATAAGAATGTGATTGTGGCGAATTATTCAGGAGGAAGTATTGCTGTTTTTAAGAAAAAAGCTAATGGGAGCATTACTACAGTTCAGCAGTTAATACAGCATGAAGGAAAAGGGCCAAACGCCGCACGTCAGGAAAAAGCACATGTTCACATGGTATTATTTACACCAGACAAAAAGTTTGTTTTGGTGAATGATTTAGGAGAGGATAAAATTTTTATCTATAAATACAATCCGAATTCTAAAAATGAAATTTTGACTTTAAAAGAAAGCGTGCAAGTAAAATCAGGAAGCGGACCAAGACATCTTACTTTCAGCAAAGACGGAAAATATGTCTATTTAATTCAAGAATTAGACGCAACACTTACGACTTTTGCTTACGATAAAAGCGGTAGTTTAAAGGAAATTTCAGAAATCAGTTTACTTCCAGAAGGTTTTAAAGGCGCAACAAGCTCTGCTGCAATTAAAATTTCGCCAGACGGAAACTTTTTATACGCTTCAGATCGCGGTGATGTCAATATGATTTCGGTTTTTAAAATCGGAAAAGCAGGAAGTCTTGAAAAAGTAGAGCAGGTGAGCACTTTAGGAAAAGGACCAAGAGATTTTGCCATTGACCCTACAGGAAATTTTCTTGTGGTAGGACATCAATATACCAATGATGTTGTTATTTTTAAAAGAGATAAAACGACAGGTAAGTTAACCAATACCGGAAAAAAAATCGAATTATGTTCTCCGGTTGGACTTTTGTTTACGAAAATATAGTTTTTTTGAGGTTCAAAGAAACAAAGGCTCAAAGGTACAGAGGTTTAAAACTGTACTTTTGAGCCTTTTTTATTACTTTGTCACTTTGTTGCTTTGAACCTTTGTAACTTAAAAAAAAGTTATTTTTTCTTCTTCTTCTCGTTTCTAGTCTTCAACATATTTCTATTAACAGAACCGTGAGTTTTCTTTTTGGTTTTTGAAGGACCGCCGAGGTTGACTTTCTGGTTCTTTTTAGATTTTTCATGAAAAGCGCCATCACCTTCTAGTTTTGGTTTTTTCATTAAAAACTTTCTTGGAAGTTTGTCTTTTTCAGGTTCGATTAATTTGTCTGAAATTTCAACTTCTTCAGGGAAATCGGCAACTTCCAGCTCCAAATTCATCAAAAGTTCCGTTTCTATTTTGTATTCTTCTTCTCTTGGAGTAACAAAACTGATTGCGGTTCCTGTTGCATCTGCACGACCTGTACGTCCGATTCTGTGCATATACAACTCTGGTTCTTCCGGCAGTTCAAAGTTGATTACGTGTGTAATGTTAGAAATATCCAAACCTCTTGCCATAACGTCGGTTGTAATCAAGCCACGAAGATTTCCTTCCTGAAATTCAGCCATTGTACTCAAACGGTAATTTTGAGATTTGTTAGAGTGAATGACACCAAATTGCCCTACAAACAAATCATCTATACGATTGAAAAGCATATCAGATATTTTCTTATTGTTTACGAAAACCAAAATACGACTCATACTTTCGTCGTTTTCCAGTAAATGCTTTAAGAGATTTACTTTTGTATTGAAATT
Organism: Flavobacterium procerum; assembly: GCF_042431625.1. Lineage (NCBI taxonomy): Bacteria > Pseudomonadati > Bacteroidota > Flavobacteriia > Flavobacteriales > Flavobacteriaceae > Flavobacterium > Flavobacterium procerum. The sequence goes on from NZ_JBHLYW010000007.1 coordinate 528,440, forward strand.
CGGAACATTATAGGTGATCTGAGTAATTTTTTCAAGCGGAGTTCCAGAGGGAGCAAGCGTAACTTCTTCAGGAAAATCGAAATAATCATTTAAGAGGTCATCAACTTCATCCGTCATTGTTGCAGAAAACAAGATGTTTTGACGTTTGGTTTTCATCATTGCAAAAAGAGCAGTAAGCTGTGGTCTGAAACCTAAATTCAGCATTTCGTCAAATTCATCGATAACCAGTTTTTGAGTTTCGTCAAAACGAACTACAGCGTCCAGCGCTAAATCCATAGTTCTTCCTGGAGTTCCCACTAAAATGTCAACACCTTCGTAAACGGCTTTTTTCTGCGTATTGATATTTACGCCTCCATAAATTCCAAGCGTTTTAACCGACATATAGGTAGTCAATTTTTCCACTTCTTCTACAACCTGAACTACTAATTCACGGGTTGGAACCAGAATTACGATTTTTGGAGTATTGGTATGCGTAAATTTATAAAGCTTTAAAAGAGGCAGTAAATAAGCAAATGTTTTACCGGTTCCGGTTTGTGCAATTCCCATCATATCGCGTCCAGACATGATTACAGAAAAAGATTTTTCCTGAATTGGAGTAGGCGTAACAAATCCTAATTCGTCAACTGCTTTTTGTAATGATTTTGGGAGATTGAATTTTTCGAAAGTAGTCATTTGCTTTAAATTTTGTGCAAATGTACATTAAATTCATGGTTAGAGCACTAATTTTTTCGAATCATCTAATAAAATAGAGTCGTAATTGATTGATTTTCAGTTTTTGTAAATCTTGATATTCTTTTATTTGGGTTTTAAAAGTGTTTTGTAAAACGAAAAGCTCTTTTGAATATTTTTGAAAAGTAAAGAACAGATTATAAATAAGATGGGAACATTTTCACAGACGAGTATTAAGTGTAATAATATTGAAACCATAATAGAAGAGCTAAAGGAATACTTGCCAATTGGTAGAGAAATATGGCTTGATACTAATAAGTGGTGGTTTTATAATGTACCACACGAAGAAAATTCTTTTGATGGTACAAATCTAACAATAATAGTCTCAAAAAACTTAAGTAAAGACTGGGTCGAAGTTGAGTTCGACTTTCATTTCGGTCTGTATTTTTTTGATGAAATTTTAAAACAGATTTCAAAAAAAATGGATACTTTGATTTTGTTAGTGTATTATCAGTCAACTGTTGAAGAAGCTCGGTTGGCGAAATTTAAAAATGGGCAATTGCAATTGTCTTATTATGAAAAGTATTTTTACGAAGAGGTTATTGAAAACGATGTACTTACGAGAAAATCTAATTATGTAGCAGACAATTTTGGAGTTGCTGCTTCGACTATTGAAGAACTGAAAAATACAAAGTTAGGGGATGAAACGCTTTTGATTGAATATGACTTTATATATAAATATTTAAACTCTGAAGGCTGGGGAACTGATTCAGCAAGAGAAAATTTTACAGACGAGAAATACTTGCATTTGGAACACTTAAAATGATTTTGTTTCAAATTTGAAATTAGTATATCGTTTAAATAAAAACAAAAAAACACATGTGTCGTAATTTGTTAATTATCATTACAATCTTCATATTTAACTGGTCGACAGGACAATCTAAGAATATTGTTTTAGATAAATATCCTTTTAACAAAGCAAAGTCTATTATGCTTGCTTCTTTTCAGAATTTAGAATTTGTAAATGACACACTTTCTAAAATTAAATGTGTCGAAATTCCGAAGACAAATGGAAAGGTAAATGTCGAAGAGTTTGAGCAGTTGGTGAAATTGCATAAATCAAAATATGAAAAGTTATACAACATATTATTTTCAAAAAGTATTGAAGAAAATATTGTCGGCAAAGGAAATTGTTCGGAAACAGGATATGCCGTTTTATTTTTTGACGCTAAAGGAAATGTTTTTGAGTACCTTCAATTTTGTTATAATTGTAAAACATTCTCGTCAAGCTTTAATAAAGACCTTTTAAAGAATGAAGATTATGCAAAACTAGAGCAATTTAAAAAGCTTTTCGATGATAACGGAATATCGGTAATTGGTTATAGAGGTGAATAGTTTTGTTTCTCTAATTTCAAAACTTTCTTCTTTATGCTGCTTATTGGAACTTACCGAAAATGCTCCGATTTTATAATCGGAGCATTAACGTTTTAATTTACAAAATTTATGGGACAGTGTTTATTGAAACTTTGATTTGGGAATTAACATTACCTTCGCTTTCATCGTTCAGTTTATCTCTCTCTTCTTCCTGTTGAATTAAATTAGAAATATCAATATCTGCTTCAATATTGCAATTATTACAAATTTGTTCATTTTTGTCATTTTCTCTAAACAATTTTCCTTCTAATTTTAATACATCGGGCTTTATTTGAATTACTTTTTCTAAAGTCCCAAAGTTTCCTATACAAAAAAGAGCATATCTTCTTGGCATTTCATGACCGTTATCAAAAACTAAGTATGTTTTGCGATAAGCACCAAAATCTGTTGCTCCACCTGAGCTTAATACAATAATTTTGACTTTGTACTCTTTAACTTTAAAATCGTAAACTTTATCAATTTCAACAGAGTTAATAAGTAAATTGTTTTCATTTTCTATATTTAGTACCAAATTACTGTATCTTGAATTAACCTCGACACCTTCATCTTGTTTCACCATATTATAATCTAGTGAAGCTAAACAATATTCCTGCATACCCTCATCTTTTACATAGGAAAAAACATACTCAGAGCCGTCTTGATAAGTTAAAATCACTGTTTCTCCTTTAAGCTTATATTTGCCCCTATATATTATTGTATTGTCTTTATTGTCAATAGTATTAAAAATAAATTGACCATTTTTATCAAATGTAATATTCATGTTTTCTGCATTATGCGGTTCAATCCATTTACCAATAATGTCATTTACATTCAACTGTTTTCCTTTCTCTGTAGTTTTTTCAACATTTGTTACAGTTTTTTTCTGTTTTTCATTTTCATTTTTACAGCTAATTAGTATGGTTAGACTTGCAATTAAAAAAAAGATTTTGTTTTTCATATTTTTTACAAATAAATGATTTGCTACGACTTTAGTTATTTTGAATTATAAGTAATCCTACATATTGTTAATAATTGAATTTTGCTTTTTTAAATATGTTTAAAAAGACTGTTGGAAATTATTTTTCCATTTTTTATTTGTTAAATTATCGTTTTGGAATTATTGCCCAATATAAATAGGGGCGTAATTACTGCATTTTTCTGCAATGTTTAAATCAGAACTATTTGATAAAATTATTTTACCGTTTTTATCTATAACAAAACTATAATTTAATTTTTCGTCACTAGCTAATTTTCCTTTTATCAAATATCCTCCTCTGCTTTCCTGAAAAAAAGTCCTTTTATTAGTTTCGAATACAACTATAATTTTGTTTGAATTACATACGTTGACATCTTTTAATGCCCATTTATCAAATTGTATGATTTTTTTCTTTTCATAATCACCCGTTACTAATGTGTATTTCCCAGTGCCATTACAATTAAAACATTTTACAGGGCTACCAGTTAAAGGATTTCTTTGAAATGTTCTAATATATCCATTGCGAACTTTGTCTGGCACAATACCTGTTCCAGCACAAACCTCACATGACCTTTCTCCAATGTCTTTTGAAGGTTGCTTGTCAACTACTGTCTCAGAATTATTATTTTCTGGAAGTAATGGATTAAAATCAATCCTATTTGCCAGTATCTTTTGAAATGTTAATTGATTTTCGCTAAGTGGATTTTCAAAATTGTTGATTTGACTAAGAGATAAATTATAAATGGATAATTTATTCTCTATCCAACCCATAAAAGTATATTTGCCAATTGTATTATTATCAAAAAATATTGGAAGATTTAATCCTAAATTATTCAATTCACTTATTGCTTTATAATATTTCCATTCATAGCTATTACCCCAAATATTTAATACTTTATCAGATTTGATAGTTTGGTCTAGCCATGGGCTTATGAAATAATATTTATCACTTTCATATTTGAGATATAATTTGTCTCTTTTATATTCAACTACTTTTGGATTGTTTCCAATTACATTTGCTTTGAAATATGAATTGATTTCTGAGATTGCCTTATCGTATAACCCGTCAACATTTTTTAATAGATCATCAATTTTTGTTAAGACTGCATTGTTTTTAGAGCCGTAACTTGTGCCGAATAAAGCGAATGTTCCTTTTGAATTTTGAATTACGTCATTCAATAAATAATTATTTGAAACAGTCTCTGTAAAATCTGAAAAATTGTTAATCGTTGTATTTCGTTTAAAACGCCCTTGGAGGTTAGTAAAAAAATCTATCGCATCAAAATGAGTTTTATCTCCTAAATTGATAAATTTTAGAGGAACAAAATTATTGGCGGTAAAATAAACACCATCAAATCGTTTATTCATTTTGAATTTTTTCTTTGAACTGCTTAATTCTTGTATTTTTGATATTGCTTTTTCTTGAAAATATTTTGGGTTAGTATTTAAGATTTTTGCTTCATTTAACAATTCCATTTTTGGAAATGAATAAAGCAAATATAATCCAGTTAATCGTGAGGATGTTGTTGATTCTGTTGTGTTTAAATCTAAAATATAATAGTCAATAAATTTATCTTTTGTCCCGTTAAAATTATATATTTTTATGACTAAATATTGCTCATTGTCAGTTAAAGATAGACTTGTAATTATGGAGTTCTTGTTAGAGCCTGTTGTATTTAACATTGCAATTCCAAGTTTCGAAAATGCTATAGTTTTTTCTAATCTGCCAGTTGGTAAGTCATAAAAAAATAAATCACCAGCATAGTTTGCTGTTATAATTTTAGTTTGTTTGTTATAAGTTACAATTGTTGGACAACCAATGTTAAATATTTTTGTAAATTCCTCGTGGTAACTCCTGTTTTCGTAATCAGCATTGGATATTTTATATCCACCGCTTTGGGAATAATTATCTGTAGCTTTATATTGAATTTCATTTTCGATATTGTCTTTTGATTTTTCTTTTATATCGATTTTTATCTGCGAAAAACAATTAATACTTATAATTAATAAAACAAATGTTGTTTTTACTTTTTTCATTATTTTGAAATTTCAATTGATGGTAGGGCATAAACAAATTTATTATTGATTAAAATGTATTTCATATCAAGAGAAACAATTGCGTTATCAACTTTTCCTTTATCAAACTTGAATTCATATGTATATATTGGCATCGAAGGTTCATTACTGTTTTTAAAAAAATCTATATATGCACTATAAATACTTTCATCAGGGTTTATTGCAGAAGGTTTTCCATCTAAATATTTCCATTGTGGAACACGAGCGTAAGCACAAATATCATTAGGAGTGAATGCACATGATTCATTTAAATTTTCATACCGCAATCTTCTCATTTTTGAATTAGGTGGAACATTATGATTTGAATAAACGCAGTCATATATAGTAAAATCTTTATTTTTTGTTTCAGTTTTTATTATTTTACTGCTTTTATCATATACTACATAAATTTTCTTTTTTTTATCATTCCTAGTCGCCTGAATCATTTCTACAACAAGGTCTAAAGAACTTGTTAAAAAATAATTTTCTGTTTCAACATAATAATCGCTTTTATGCCAATATCCTGTACAAGGAACGCTATTACCTTTTGTTTGTGTATTAATTGTATATAAAAGGTTCTCTTTGTAATTGACGAACAAAAATGAATTCCCATTACTCATCAGTGGGGCAATTTTAAGCATTTTTAGATTATATTTATCAAATCTGTAAATCGGATAATTATCATTTTCATCGTTTAAAGCTAATGGTTGCAGCTTTTGCTTTGAGCTAATCTTATTAAATTGTTTGAAATTAAAATCTACAATTGAAAAGAAATTTTCTTTCGTTTTATAAGTTTGACCTTCTCTTGTTTTGTTTTCAGCAAATTCTCTACCAAGTAGTAACATATAATTATCAGAAAAATCTATTATTCTTTTTTTATCGGCACCATCTTTACTAGAATTTATAGAAATTGAAGGGTTGATTTCTCCAACAAAACTTGATTGTGATTTCTGATTCTGACTATTAACTGAATTCGAAACATCAGTGCCCTTTTTAACTTGATTTGCTCCCTCTGCATTAACAACAGGTACTTTTAAAGACATCCCCAACTGAATCCCCTCATTTTTAAGTTCAGGATTGAGTTCAATCAATTCGCCTGTACTTAAATTATACATATTTGATATACTATATATAGTCTCTTTTGGTTTTACTTCATGAGTAGAAAAAAGAATTTTGCTATTAGTATTCACAGTCTGTCCTGTTGTACTTGATATGTTCAAAAAATGGGCTAACAAAACAAAAAATAATTGTTTTGATCTTATTATATTTCTTATCATCAATTTTAAAGAATTAAAATTTATTTTACCATAATTCGGGACAATCTAATTCCCTTATTTTCTTTTTAAGAATTACTGTCGTCAAAAAAAAGCTTTCGCCTTTAATTTGATTTATACGCTGTTCTTCCGTTAAACCCAAAATGTATGTCTGACTATTTTCTATAATTCTAAAACCATTAAAAACAGTATTGTCCGACAAAACAATTCTTATTGTATGGTTTTGTCCATCGCCATGAAGTATATTCATTAAAATTTCTTGTAATTTGTTTTCTATTTCTTCTCTACTCATTTTTTATAGGTATTAGATTCTTGATTGTTAGTTAAATTTTCAATTATAACAGATGGATATGGTCATCAACAATTTTTTAATTTCTAAACATATATCATCTTTTTCTTTTCTTTCTGGCATATTTTGATGTTTACGAGCTATGATAGACATATATTCTTGAAGGCTTATTGGAATAATGATTTTATCTATAATTAAAGTTCCCAGGTTATTAATTCATCCCAAAACTAAATCAAATTAATTGTCAAAAAATTAAGAATTAGTTATCGTGTAATTTTGCTGATTTATCGTTTGGGTATTAATTTTTTATAATAATTGAATGACAACTATAACAAGACTTTTTTCTTGTCAGGAAAATTCAAATGGGAAATTTCCTGACAAGAAAAAAGTCTGTAACATATTCAAGAATTACGAATTAAAATAAATCGCAGGACAATTTGCAATTTTGAAAGAGTGACATTTTGAGCTTATAAGATAGAAGAACTAATGCTGTACCTTCAGCATTAGAAAAAATATATTAAGATTACAGATAAAACACATTTAATCTATCTGCAGTCTCAAAACCACCATTGTACCTTCATTTAAATTCGAAGAAATAGTTATCGGATTTGAATTATCCATGTGAAATAAAGCAATACGTTCTTTGGCTAAGTCAATTCCTTTTGAAGTATGAAGTTTGTTTAAATTTACTGAAAACATTCCTTTTCCGTTATCGATAATTTTACAAATAAGATAATGTTCCTCTTGAGAAAAGGATAAGATGAGTTTTGGATTTATGGAACGAGAATCAAAAGCATGAACAAATACATTTTCAATAAACGGTTGTAAAAGCATTGGAGGGATTTCTATTTCAAATAAATCCAATTCGTCATCTAAAATCAGTTCAAATTCAACTTGATTTTTAAAACGCATGTTTTCCAACGTAATGTAAGATTGTAAATATTCAATTTCATCTGATAACGCAATGCGCTGAATAGAGGAGTTATTGAGTGTCTGACGAATTATTTTTGAAAATTCGCCCATATACATTAAAGCGTCATCAGTATTGTTATCAATGATAAAGTTCTGGATAGAATTCATGGCATTAAAGATAAAATGAGGATTCATTTGACTTTGCAATGCCTCCATTTTAGTTTCGGCCAGACGTTTTTGAACTTCTGCTTTTGCACGCTCCTTGCTTTTAACTGCTCGAATGCGATTAATGTAAATTAAATAGCATCCAATACAAATAATAAGAAAACTAGAAAGAAGAAAACACCAGGTTTTCCAGAAAGGAGGTGTTATTTCAATATCTAAAATAGTATTTGAAGAGACGGCTCCCAAAAATAAATCTTTAATTTCTAGTCTTATTTTGTATCTACCACTGGGCAAATAAGTAAGATCAATGCTTTTGTCTTTTGTCCATTTAGTCCAATTCGAATTTGTCAATCCTATGACTTTATAACGATACTCTAATTTGTTTGGATATTCTGCATTTTGAGGTTCAAAACTAATTGAAATTATATTCTCATTATAAGGAAGCACAATTTTATCAGACTCATAATCAAGCCATTTAAAACCATTTTGATTAAAGCTTTTAAAATTGACTTCGATTTTTGTGATTTTTATTTTTCTTTGAGTATTTTTTGTCGAAATATAGTTTTTAAAATCAAACTCAAAATAACCGTTTTGGGTTCCCATTCTCAAAATCGTTCCTTGAATATTGGAAGATGTAAAAGCTTTGGCTGTTAAACCTTGTTCTTCATCAATTAAACGAATTGTGCCATTTTTATAGATATTCAATCCTTTTTCTGTTCCAATAAATAAAAAATCTTTATAGCACTCTAAAAATGAAATCGAATTCCCTTTCAATAATTTCCGATCAATTTTCTGTATTATTTGAAAGCCTTTAGATACATTAATAATAAAAATGTCTCCAAAAGAATTAGCAATTACAAGCTCTTTTTTGTCGTTAATTTTGGCTTGAACCAATTCATTTTCTTTCCAAATCGAATTGAAATAGTAAGAGAAAAATTTTCCATTTTTATAACGATACAATCCATTAGAACTTGAGACTATAAAATAGTTGTCATCTAATGGAAGAATAGTAAAAGCTTCTTTAGGATTATTTAAATCATTTGCTTCATGTTGCTTAAAGGCACTATTGTTTTTGAAATCATTTACAGTACAAAAACGTCCGTATGCAACTTGATACATAACTTTGTTTGGATTCTCAAATTCGAAAGCACTTACAGAATAAGGATAATATTCTGTAATTATTCCATTATTTACTCCAAACATACCAATAGTTGAGCTGATCCAGACAATCGAATTTACAACTTTGAAACTTCTTAATTCAAATGCTTCTAATCTGGTTTTAGAGAAAGAAACTAAATAGTCATATTCTGATAATTTAGAGTTTGTCTTAAAACTGTAATGAGCGAAATCATAAAATTTTTGGCTCGAAATCTCACTCTGAATTTTGTTGTCTTTCAAATAAAGCAATCCGCCTTTGTGTAAAACTAAATCTTGATTTTGGAAATTTACAATAGATACAATATCTAATTTTGATTTTTTAAAATAGGATGGAGGATAATACTTAATCTGTTGTTTTAAATCGATTTTGTATAAGCCTTTATTGATTGTTCCTATATAAAGATTATCTGTTGGAGCATCATAAAATAAACTCCAGACTTCTGAACTGTCAATTCCAAAAACAGCATTAAGATTGCTGATTTTGTTATTGTTAACTTTGTAAATACCGCCTGTTCTAAAGTTAATTCCATTCCCAGCGATGTAGGTTTCTCCTCGTTTATCAGTAATAAAATTCCAGAAAACACTGCTTCCAAAATGAATCTTAGCGTCTTTATTTGCAAGATAATCTTTTATACTAATCTTGCTAATGGCTTTATTGACAGCATCGCTATGACAAATGAAAAGACTGTCATTTTTTTTATGAATTGAAAAGATATCAGGTTGCTTGTGGTTTATCAACTTTATGCTTTTTGTTGGCAAATCCACTCGCCAAAATCCATCATTGAAAGTTCCAAAATAGATTTTAGAATTTATTTCAACAAAATCCATTACCTGAAATAAATTTCTGCAACCAATAATTTTCTTACTCAGAATGATTTTATGAGTTTTAATATCCAAAACAGAAATCCCGAATTCAGTTCCTATATAGAGAAGATTTTCGTGAATAAATAGTCGTCTGATTTTATCGTGAATCAGTCCGTTGTTTTTATTTATTACTTCAAATTTTTTGCCATCATAAAAGGTTAAACCGCCACCATGACTTCCAAACCACATATTATGATTATAATCTTCTTCAATCGCCCAGCAACTATTGTGTGCTAAACCATCTGACGTAAAATAGTTTTTTACCGATCCGTTTTGGATTGCTGCTAATCCGTTTGCAGTTCCAACCCAAAGAATATCCCTGCTGTCCTTGTAAATCGAATAAATGCTATTGTTTGGCAGTCCGTCAATAGTTGAAAAATTCTTTGATGGAAATTGTTGCGAAAAAGCTGTTTCGACAACAATAAGCAGCATAAATAAGAGTTTATTTTTTTTGAATGATAGCATTTATAAAATCTTCTTTTTTCCTGACAGATACAGGCAAAGTTTCACCATTGGTAAGTTCAACAAGAAGTTCATTGGTTTTGTTGAATCGGGTAACGTAGTTCAGATTTACTAAATAAGATTTATGAATTCTTTGAAAAATGGAGTTAGGAAGTAATTCTTCTATATACTTCAAGGTTTTGGATAGGATAATATTTCGTCCATCCAGACAAACAATTTTACAATAATTACTGTCAGCTTCACAATACAAAATGGAGTTGGTTTTGAGAAGCTCAAATCCGTTTTCTGTTGGCAATGCTATTCTGTTGTATTCTGAACCTCCAGTGTCAATGTTCTCTAAAAGCAATCTTAGTTTTTCTTCTTGAGATGCTTTATTTTGTTTGTCATCATATTTTTTGATGGTCTCTAGTAAATCAATATAATTAATTGGCTTTAACAAATAATCCAGTGCACTGCATTTTATTGCATCGATGGCAAACTCTGAATGTGCCGTTGTAAAAATAACTTCAAAATTTACTTTATTCAATTCCTTAAAAAGCTGAAAACCATTTTTGTTAGGCATTTGAACATCAAGAAAAACTAATTCAGGATTGTATTTTTCAATTGAAACAATTGCTTCATCAACGCTTTCACATTTGTCCAGAATTAGAAATTTATCTGGAAAATATCGAGTCAAAAGTTTTTCTAAAAACTCTCTGGCGTTAAATTCATCATCAACTATTATTGTTTTTATCATTTGTTAAAAATAGTACTATTTTGAAAGATTTTGAGGTATCAATTAGTAGCCGTAGTATTATTTGAATTTAACGATAATCGAGGTTGTTAAAATCCTTCAAAAACACCTAATCCAAACAAGGCAAAATCATACTTTACAGGGTCTGTCGCATCCATTTCGCGAAGTTTAGTGTCTAATTCTGCCAATGCTTTTGCATCATTTTGTTTTCGTTCCAAAATTCCCAGTTTACGGGCTACATTGCCAGAATGTACGTCGAGCGGACAAGACAATGCCGAAGGGGAAATAGTTTTCCAGATTCCTAAATCAACTCCTTTTGTGTCTTGGCGCACCATCCAGCGCAGGTACATGTTGATTCGTTTGGCAGCAGAATTATTCAGAGGATCAGAAATGTGTTTTTGAGTTCTGGCCAAATGATCAATTTCGAAAAATATTTTTTTGAATTCGCTGATGCTTTTCTGAAGACTGTCTTTTTCCTGATTTTTGGCAAATACAGTTTCAAGTCCGTTGTGATTTTTGTAGATATGCTGCAAGCCTTTTATAAAACCTCCAAAATCTTTTCCGTTGAAAGTTCTGTGAACGAAAGTTTCGAGTTTTGTTAAATCATCATCGGTATGCGACATCACGAAATCATAAGGTGTATTGCCCATTAATTCCATCATTTTATGTGCATTTTTGATGATCATTTTACGGTTCCCCCAAGCAATGGAAGCACTTAAAAACCCCGCAATTTCGATATCTTCTTTTTGAGTAAAAAGATGCGGAATCTGGACAGGATCACTTTCAATAAAATCCAGCGTGTTGTATTGAATGACTTTTTCGTCTAGAAATTCTTTTAGTTCTTTTTGATTCATGATGAAATGAAATGTTCTTGTTATTCAAATGCCCTAGCCTAGATGGGAACGGCATCCTTTTGTGGCGGGGTTCGCCACAAAAGATATAGTGAACAGCTGGAAATAGCTCCTAATTACTAATCTGGCCATCAACCATAACTAATTTTCTGTCGGCCATATTGGCTAATTCTTCATTATGTGTTACGATTACGAATGTCTGACCGAATTCGTCACGCAGTTTAAAAAATAATTGATGTAAATTTTCAGCAGAATGCGTGTCTAAGTTTCCTGAAGGTTCATCTGCAAAAATTACATCTGGTTTGTTGATTAAGGCTCTGGCAACGGCAACACGTTGTTGTTCTCCTCCTGAAAGTTCATTCGGTTTATGGTCGATTCGGTGTCCTAGTCCGAGATATTTTAGTAATCTTTTTGCTTCTGCTTCGGTTTCTGCCTTCGGTTTATTGGCTGCAAAAGCAGGAATGCAGACATTCTCCAGCGCCGTAAATTCAGGAAGCAATTGGTGAAACTGAAAAATAAATCCTAGATGTAAGTTTCTAAAAGTGGATAGTATTTTGTCCTGTTTGCTTTTCTTCTGGAAATAACGGCTCATGTAGACTGCCGTCAAGACAAAAGGTAAAAACATAGGAATAATGTTGATTTCTGAACGGATTGCTTCTTGAAATTTGGTTCTTAAAAAGATAATAAAGACAAGCAATGCAATAAGATAAATGGAAATTGCCCAGCTTACAATTTTAAAATTTCTTTCTTCTTTAGAATTATCGATTTCAACATCCTGTAATTTCAGTACATTTTCGCCATTAATTGTCAATGAAGATGTTGCGTTGCGCTCTGGTTTATCTAAAGTTCCCAAAATATGCAACAATGTAGTTTTTCCGGCACCAGAAGCGCCGACAATAGAAACAATTTCCCCTTTTTTGATATGTAGATCGACTCCCTTTAAAACCTCAAGCTTATCGTAGAATTTATGTATGTTTTTTGCCTGTATCATTTTTTGAAACTGTTTTTACAAAGAAACAAAGATTATGCGGATTTAAAAATGGGTTCTAACAGAATTTTATGAACGAGGATTCAGACTTGTTTATTTGAAAGTTTAAGAGCTCAGGATGTAATTTATCAATCAAATTTTGTTTTAAATTTATGCAAATATTTATTCGAGATGAAATTTAAAACCAGACTGCTTTTAATAGCTCTTTTACTGCTTCTCACCAGCGCAGAATTGTATGATGATAACTCTTTTTTGATTTATACTGCTGATCCTAAAAAACAGGATTTGAAAATGTACTGGAAAAATGAGAAAGGAGAGAATTTTGCAAGTATTCAGAATTTGAAAGTCTGGATGGAAAGCAAAAACCTGATTTTGGATTTTGCTATGAATGCGGGAATGTATAATAAAAACAGCGCTCCGCAAGGGCTTTATATCGAAAAGAAAAAGACTTTGGCATCTTTGGATACGTCCAATGCAGCAGGTAATTTTTATTTGAAACCCAATGGCGTATTTTATTTAACAACAAATAAAGTTGCTAAAATATGCAGAACGGAAGAGTTTGTGGATGACGGAAAAATAGAATACGCAACGCAATCTGGACCAATGCTTTTAATTGACGGAAAAATTCATCCCGAATTTAAAGAAGGATCTTCGAATTTGAATATAAGAAACGGAGTTGGGATTCTGCCAGACGGAAAAGTAATTTTTGTATTGTCTAAAAACGAAATAAATTTTTATGATTTTGCCAGCTATTTTAAAAAGCTTGGATGTAAAAATGCCTTGTATCTAGACGGTTTTGTTTCTAGAGCCTATGTGCCTTCTAAAAACTGGGAGCAGACCGACGGAAATTTTGGTGTGTTATTTGCAGTAACAAGAAAACGATAAAAAAATCTAGGATGAAAAGTGAAGAAACAATTGTTGAAGATGATAAAATGTCCAAATTAATCATAGGGTTAATTTTGGACGGAATCGGAATGGCTACTTCCGCAATCACTATTTTTGGGGATTTAGGAGATATTATCTGGGCTCCGATTGCGGCTTTTATAATGACGCGAATGTATAAAGGAAGAGTAGGGAAGGCGGCCAGTATTTTGACATTTATTGAAGAAATCCTGCCGATAACGGATATCATTCCGTCGTTTACACTTACGTGGATTTATACTTATTTTTTTCAAAAGAAATAAAAAAAGGCGGTTCAAAACGAACCGCCTTTCGAAATTTGTTGGGGCAAATTTACTGGATAATTATCTTCTTCACATATTGCGATTTTTTGGTTTGAGGATTGATGACTTTAATAAAGAAAACTCCTTTTGAGTGCAACTGAATATTTTCCTCAGTTTTCGTTTTGATTTTTTGTTTTAAAATCTCTTTTCCGTTAATATCATAAATCTTAAGATCGGCAGTATCAAAATCGTCATTGTCTGCAAAAACAGAAAAAGAACCATTGCTCGGCACCGGCCAGACTTTAAAAGAATTTTGAGATTCCTTAATAAATTCATCAGTTTTTAGCAAGGAATGACCACTTACAATATTTACTTTCCTTTTCATTGAAGCTCCCTCTGAATCTGTTACTGTAAATTCAAAAGAGCCTAAACCATTAGCACCAGGTGTAAACGAAACAATTTCTGAGTTTAAAACGGCATTTCCGTTTGTCACATTCGAAAGTGCATATGAAACTCCGTTTGTAAAACCTCTAGATAATTTCTGGATATTGATGTCTATTTTGCTTCCATCAGCCGATTCGTAATGTGGCAATGACATCCATTGCAGGTAAATGTCAAGATTGGTATAACCATCATTATTGTTGTCGGCATTTGAATCTGAGAAATCTCCAATAGCAGAATTTAAATTCGTACCAATGATTGTTTCCCACCAGTTTGGCAGTCCGTCCTGATCGCTGTCCCAATTGGCATCACGAACAATAACAGGATAATCTTCAAAACCGCCAGCATCGGCTTCATTATCAGGAAATCCCGGTTTTCCGGTTACGCTTCCTACAGCAGAATAAGTTCCGTTTAAGGTTTCGTTTATAATACGCTGATCGTGACTGTCAAACTCAGGCTGGGTGCATCCAACATCTGATAAGACTATTTTATAAGCATTTTTTGCAGTCTGGGTAGTGACATAAGACGGAAAAAAAGGAGTGGTGACAAAGTTTTGATACGAAACCGTATTTCCTGAAGCTTTTCTTCCTATAGTCTGGTTGCTTTCGTCAAAATAGCCAGGCATTACATTACCACTGAAATAACATTGCTGCATGCCTGTTCCAACTCCTTCGTTCTGCTGATTAAAAGCAACAAATATTTTAGAACCGGCTCCTGGTTTGTAATAATTATTAACGAAGTTTACTTCTTTGGTTCCGCCGTCGGTTGTTCTTCCTCCCCAATTGTACACTACATTGTTGGTAATATCCATTCTTCCGGCATAAGCGCCATTACCATCCAATCCTCCTCCTAAGCTCCAGTTGCGTCCGTAGCAGTGTGCCAAAAGATTGTGATGAAAACTTCCTATATCTCCTCCAATTGTAGCAGCATAACCATGTTCTGTTCCTGCAGGATAGTTTTGATGATTGGCTGCATTTAAAGCTTCTGAAATTAGTGTTTTTTGTAAAGTTATATTTTTTCCTGATCTGGAACTGAAAGACTCGTCGATTGTCCAGCTGATGGAGCAGTGGTCGATAATACTGTAATCAGCACCTGTTAATCCCATTCCGTCAAAAGTTGCTCCAGCGCCCAGTCTCACTCTTATGTTTTGAACTACGGCATCATTTCCTGTTACACCAAAAGGAGCAGAACGTATAGTGATTCCTTTTCCAGGTGCGGTCTGTCCGGCAACTGTTACATAAGGCTGGCTTAGAACCAAACGCGAATTTAATTGTATAATTCCAGAAGTGTTAAAAACAATGGTTCGTGGACCTATGTCATTGGTAACCGCTTCGCGAAAACTTCCCGGACCGCTGTCGTTCAGATTGGTTACAGCGACAACTTTTCCGCCTCTTCCTCCTCGGGCAAAACGGCCGTAGCCTTCTGCATCAGGAAAAGCGAGTTGTGCAGGACGAAATCTCCATAAGTTTCCTTTTTCGATTTGGCTATTGTTCAAAACTTCATCAATACGCCAATAATAAGTCTCCCCAGTATATAATCCATTTAACTGATAAGAAGTGTTGGCTAAAGGCTGATTTCCTTTGAATTCAGGTGAAGAAGTCGTTGCGTTGCCAACAGCAATGGGATCAGTACCAAAATAGATGTTATGCGAAACGCCATTTGAAGCCGCAGTCCATTCTAATAATCTGCCACCCGAATTTACTTCGACATGTTCATTATTGTGTTTTGGATTCGGATTGGTAGCCTGATAGGCAATATTTGGAGTATTTAACTCAAAACCATTGAGAATAAAGTTTTTAATTGTTTCTGTTCCCGAAGTTTCGGCCGCAAACAAAATTACAACGTCAGTATCTGCAACCGCTTGAAATTTTAGATAAGCAGATTGGGCGTCAGCGGTTTTGGTTGCTCTAATAGTTGGTATAAGATTGTCAATAACCAGCGTTCCATCAAGAGAAATATCGATTGGGCTATAAGTTCCGGCAGTAGGGCTATCTACATTGTTAAAAAATCCTAGAAACGAATGCTGTCCTGTAGCCAATCCTTTAATCCTTAATTCTATTTTAGCGCCCTGATTTGCAGTATTTCCTTTTACTGTTATTCCGTCACAGACCAGTCTGGCGTAATATGGAGCTTGTATTCCTGCTTTGTACCAATTGGTTCCAAGTGCGTCACCGTTAGTTCCCTTTCTGGTAACGGTAAAAGTTATTCCGTTTTCTACATAAGTGCTTGTATCGCCCGAGCCGATAACCCATGCGGTGTAATCGAACTCATTTACTTCGGCTTTTGGTCTTCCGGCGTGGTCAAAGTCAATTTTAATAATCGGATTTTGGGCAAACGTTGAAATTAAAGGAATAATGAGGCATAAGAATGTCATTATTACTTTTGGGGTTAAGTAATTTTTCAGCATTTTAATGGTGGTTTGGTTAGTAAGTTTTCGTAAAAATCAGAATTAACTAATTGAAGGTCAATTGGTGTTTTTGATTTTGACTAATGTAAAGATTGATAAAACTTACATCACAACCATCCTGTACCGTCCTGCTGTTTATGTGTTTTTCGTATTTAATGTGCGTTTAAAAAATGGTAATGATTTTTTTAATCTTAAATTTTTGAATAAAATTTATTTAATTTTTTAATAACAAATGAATTTGCTATTATCTTCGAGGAAATCTCCAAAGAAATTAAGAAAAGGTGATTAAGTAGCTATTAGAATTAATCTTTAAATAAAAATCCAAGCCCCATTCTTTTCAGCATTTTCTTTTCGAAATTCCAAAAGAAGCGGAATTGACCAAAAATAGTACCGATAGCAACCAGAAGGACTTGATAAATCGGAAGTATAATGAGTAAACGAATTAAGGTAAACCAACCGCCAAAATCTTCTTTATGAATTCCGAGCAAGTCGCAAAAGGGTCTAGAGAGCCATGCAGATGCCGATCCGGTGATGGCAAAAACAATAAGAATGATAATGGCTTGCAGATTTGAGGTAATGCCCCAGCGTTGTTTTAATTTATTCATTAGTTATTTATAACGATTACAAATATACTAACATTATTGTTGCGGCACATACCCAGCAAGCTTTTGTTTGAAAGTATTTTGAAAATAAATCATATAGTTGTAAATAAGGTAATTTACCTCGTATCCGTAATGGATTTCGGGTCTATAGTCAATTGTCATTTCGTAAAGATTTGGATTGTAACGTTGGGGTTGCATGACTCTGTTGTTCCATTCTGTTACATATTGGTAGTTTTTATTTTCGAGGTAAGCGAGAGTGTAATAGTGTCTCGGGAGTGCTCTCGAAACAAGCCAAGTATTAAATCCGTTGTCTATGATGATTACTTCATATTCTAATGAATCATTTGCGATTCTGACCGTATCATTTCCAGTTGTTTTTTTAGGCTGCGAATTATCCGCAATGTTTTGAGATGCCGTAGAACAGGCAATTATTGTAAAAAGAATAATTAGTATAAAGACGATCTTTTTCATGACTTAAAGTTACGGAAAAAGTTGCAAAGGGCAAAGAATCAAGGAAGCAAAGTCTTTTTAAAGGATAAAAAAGGGTTTTCAATTGTCGTAAAGCCAAAAAAGAGGTTGTGCTTTTAGAAACAACCTCTTTGAGTTAGCGTCTTTAATTTATGAGCTAGATTTACCAAATAATCTGCCGATAAAACCAGAAATACCACCTTTGCTTTTGGTTACGACCAATACATCTGCAACATCTACTTTGCCGTCATTGTTTTGATCAAGGCCAAACTGCATTCCGTATTTAGAAATCGTATCCATTAGTCCAGATGCTTGTGTGCTGTTTCCTGAAATCGCAGAGATAATATCAGAAATTTGAAAGCTACTGTCGTTGGAATCTTTTGCTTTATTAACCAATGAGCTTAAGATTTGCGGTATCATGCCTGAAGCCACTCCTGATGAATCTGAACTGCTCAATCCGAATTTTTCTCCCAAACTGCCGCTTAGCTGATCTGTAAGTTGTTTTACAACAGGATTGTTATTGTCAATAGGTGAATTGCCGTTGAATAAGCCTGCAAGTTGTTCGCCTCCGTTTTCTGAAGCTAGTTTTTGTAATCCTGAAAATATCGAAGAACTAGTTTCGCTTATTACAGCTTCGTTGTGTTCATTTGGAACTGCGCTATTGTTTACAACAGCATCGCCTCCGTATTGCTTTACTAATTGGGTTAATTGTTCAAACATGGTTATAAGAATTTAGATTAGACGCCAAAACTAATAAAAAGAAAGTAATTTATTACAAAATAATAATAAGTACCATCAAAGTTAATCTATTTTTGAATTGCTTAGATCAACTGGTGCCATAATTGTTCAAATCTCTTATTTGTGTGGTTTTGAGTTAAAATTATGGTTTAGGATTTGGAATTTTTACTCCACACCAAGTTGTGATATCTGTTGGGTTAAATCCGGGACAATTAGAGATATTCTTTTTAGGAAAAAACAGGAAATCTTTGTTAAAAGAACTTAAGTTGTAATAGTGATTGCTATAATCTTCTCCATATCTCCATATATCGCTTGAACCGTCATTATGAACGGTTTCGTTAAATGTGAAAATTGAAGATTGTTTAGGGATGAAATATTCTTTTTCGATAATTAGAGAAAATAAGTTAGAAAACATATTGGTGAAACACAGAAGGATTATAGAAGTGAATAAAATCAAGCGAATAATCCATTTGCTTAGAGGGCTTTTTTTATCTGTTTTCATATTGCAATTTGGATATATGTCAAAATTATAAAAAAAAATAAAGGGATTTACTACAGAAAAGCAGTAAATCCCTTTATTTAATTTATTTTTAATTTCTTAGCTCAACAAGGTAATAATTTGTGAAGCTAATTCAGTACCAATTCTATCTTGTGCTTCTCCTGTTGCAGCTCCAATGTGTGGAGTCAAAGAGATTTTAGAGTGCATTAAGATTGCCATTTCTGGTTTTGGTTCGTTTTCGAAAACGTCTAAACCTGCAAAAGCAACTTTTCCAGAGTCTAAAGCTTTTACTAAAGCTACTTCGTCAATAACACCTCCACGAGCACAGTTTACAATTCCAACACCATCTTTTAAGATTTCAAAATCTTTCTCTCCAATGATGTATCCATTTTGAGCAGGAACGTGTAATGTAATGAAATCAGCTTCTTTGAATAAAGATTCTAAAGATTGAGAAACGATTTTTGTTGTGATTGACTGTCCGTCAAAAAAATCAACTTTTACATCAACTTCAGGAATAAAACTATCCGCAGCGATAACTTTCATACCTAAACCAAGAGCCATTTTTGCAGTAGCTTGTCCGATACGGCCAATACCAACGATACCAAGGGTTTTTCCTCTTAGCTCAACACCGTTAGCGTATGCTTTTTTCAAACCGTCAAAGTTTGAATCTCCTTCAAGAGGCATATTTCTATTAGAATCATGCAAGAAACGCACACCCGAAAATAAGTGTCCGAATACCAATTCGGCAACAGATTCTGAAGAAGAAGCTGGTGTATTGATTACATGGATTCCTTTGCTTTTCGCATAATCAACGTCAATGTTGTCCATGCCAACACCACCACGACCGATGATTTTGATACCAGGACAGGCATCGATGATATCTTTACGTACTTTAGTTGCGCTACGAACTAAAATTACGTCTACATTATTTTCGTTAATAAAGTTAGCTACTTGTTCTTGAGCAACTTTTGTAGTTATTACTTCAAATCCACCTTTTTCTAAAGCAGCAATTCCGCTTTTAGAAATTCCGTCATTTGCTAATACTTTCATTGTATGTGTATGTTGTTTTTGTTTCTGTCACAGAAACAGAGTTAGATTATTTTTTTTCTTTTTGATAGATACAGTTTTCACTGTAGCCGTTAAACTTTAGTTTCTAAAGCTTTCATTACATCAACCAAAACCTGTACGCTTTCGATTGGCATTGCATTGTAGATAGAAGCTCTGTAACCTCCAACAGAACGGTGACCAGGCAATCCTGAAATTCCAGCTTCTTTCCATAAAGCATCAAAAGTTGCAGTATGATCAGGGTTTGTTAGTAAGAAAGTTACGTTCATGTTAGAGCGATCTTCTACTGCAGCAGCACCTTTGAATAATGGGTTTCTATCGATTTCAGCGTAAAGTAATTCTGCTTTAGCGTTGTTTAATTTTTCAACAGCAGCGATTCCGCCTTTTTCTTTAATCCATTGTAAAGTTAAAAGAGAAACATAAACAGCAAATACAGATGGAGTATTGTACATGCTTTCTGCCTTGATATGTTTAGTATAATCTAGCATACTTGGAATTGTTCTTCCGTTTTTGCCTAAGATTTCTTCTTTAACTACAACAAGAGTTGTTCCTGCCGGCCCCATGTTTTTTTGAGCACCTGCATAGATTAAGTCGAATTTAGAAAAATCTAATTCGCGTGAAAAAATATCAGAACTCATATCGCAAACAACAGGAATGTTAGTTGCTGGGAATTCTTTCATTTGAGTTCCGAAAATGGTATTGTTGCTTGTGCAGTGGAAATAATCAGCATCAGCTGGAATTTCGTAGCCTTTTGGAATATGATTATAATTGTCGTCTTTTGAAGAACCAACGACAACAGTTTCACCGAAAAGTTTAGCTTCTTTTATGGCCGCAGTTGCCCACGTTCCCGAATCTAAATAAGCCGCTTTTCCGTTTTCTTTTAATAAATTATAAGGTGCCATTAAGAATGCTGTACTTGCACCGCCTTGTAAAAATAAAGCCTGATAACCTTTTCCCTGAAGTCCTAATAATTCTAAAGCAAGGGAGCGAGCTTCATCCATTACCGCAACAAAATCTTTACTTCTGTGCGAGATTTCAAGAATAGATAATCCTGAATTATTAAAATTTAATACTGCTTGTGATGCCTTCTCAAAAACTTCCTGAGGTAAAATACTTGGTCCTGCGCTGTAGTTGTGTTTTTTCATGGTTGTTGTTAATAGTCGAAAATTTTAAAGACGCAAATTTCGTTAATAAGACACGAAAAAGCGTTAAAATATTCGAAATAATTAAACATTTTTTTACTTTGTTGTTAACAAAAACGTTATAGTATCAACGTTATCTGCGTAATCCCACAATTGCGGTTTTTGGGTTTCTCCAAAAGCGATGCTGTTTGAAGTCAAATTGGCGCTTACTATGCACTGAATTTGTTCTGAATCGTCTGAAAGACGTTTTTGAAGTTCTTCTAGGTTTTCATAGTATTCATAAAAGACGCTCGAAATAGGAGAGGCGTAGCTTGCGTCTTCTTTTAAAGTCAAAAAACCGTTGTCGGTTAGTTTGAAATTGCTCATCAAGAAAACGGCTTTGTTGTAATCGTAATTATTGGCGTATTTTTCGTAATGAATAACATCTTGATATTTAAAAACTGCATGAAAAAAATTATCAAAAGAATAGTCTTTTGGAACAAAAAGCTTCGAAACATTTCGGCATCCTAAACCAAAATATCTAAAAATGTCTTCTCCTAAAGCTTCAAGTTCTTCGTGGGTTTCTTTTCCGGTCAGAATTGCGGCCGAATTTCTGTTTTTACGAATAATTGATGGTTTGTCTCTGAAATAATATTCAAAATAACGAGAAGTGTTATTGCTTCCAGTTGCAATAACGGCATCAAAATTTTCTAGTTTTCCTTCTACGAAAGTGATTTTATCAGCAAATGCTGCATTAATGGCAATAATGTATTTTGCTAAAAAGGGTAGTAAATGCTGATCATTTGAAGACGTTTTGACTAAAGCTTTATTGCCAGTAATCAGAACGCATAAAAAATCATGAAATCCGACTAGCGGAATGTTTCCAGCCAAGATTAAAGCGACAGTTTTTTCAGAATCGTTGTCACTAAAAGTGTATTGCGAAATCCATTTTGTAATATTTTCTTCTGTTAAAGCTTCTGCCCAAGACTGAACAGCAAAATAAACCTGCTCCGGAGTATACCAGCCATTATGAGATTGTGATAAATGGATTAGTTTTTCGAAATCCTCAAAAAAAATCTCGTTATGCAAAACGCCTGATTTTTTTTCGGATCCGTTTTCAGAAAACTGACTTAAAAATTTTCCTAATTCAACAAAAACACTTTTTTTTGTTTCTAATGTCATAATGTTTGCTTATGAATTGTTTTGATTGTAATTTTGCACAAAAATAAGCTATATTACGTTATAAGGCAAAGTAGATTAGGATCTTTGGTATTTTAATTTTAAACTTATAATTTTTTAACTAAGAAACGAAGAAAAAGATGGCAATAATTATAACTGACGAATGTATTAATTGCGGGGCCTGTGAACCAGAATGCCCAAATACAGCAATTTATGAAGGAGCAGACGACTGGAGATATAAAGACGGAACAAGTCTTTCTGGAACTATAGTTTTACCGGACGGAACAGAGATTGATGCTGAAGAAGCGCAAACTCCTATTTCTGATGAAGTCTATTATATCGTACCTGGAAAATGTACAGAATGTAAAGGTTTTCACGATGAACCTCAATGTGCCGCTGTATGTCCTGTTGATTGTTGTGTTCCAGATGACAATCATGTAGAAGATGAAGAAACTTTATTAAACAGACAGTCATTCTTGCACGGAGAATAAGCTGAAAGAATATATTTTTTATAAAAAACCTGAGCAAAACTCAGGTTTTTTTTTGCCCCTGATATCAGGTATTTTTAAAAGTTACTTTCTTGATAACTAGTATTTTATTTTTTTACTATTGCTTTATTATTAAAAAATTAATACTTTAGTTGAAAATTTAATAACGCTTATGAAGAAATTGATACTTTTATTTGTCGTATTATATAACGTTAACATTTGCGCACAAAATCAGGAGTATTCTATAATTGTAAAAGACATAGAAACACTGGAGCCAATACAAAATGCTACGGTTATTATAATGAAAACACAGCAGATTTTGTTGAGCAATGAAGAAGGAAAAGTTACTTTTATGTTGACTGGCGGATCTAATGTTCAGGTTTCTGAAACGAATTACGAAGATTTAACAGTACGTTGGACGTCTTTAAACGGAGATCAAAAATTTGTCATTTATTTAAAAAGTAAAAACAATAAATTAGACGAAGTTGTTTTGTCTAAGGAATCTCCAGAAAAAATATTGCAGAAATTGGTAAACAATTCGACCAAAAAAATTAGTATTTCGCACAGGCAAAAAGTATATGTGAGAGAGTTTTTTATGCTCAACAATCAATATTCTTATTATAATGATGGATTGGTAAATTTTCAGTTTGATAAAAACAATAATGCAACGACTTTACTTGTTGAGCAAAATAGATCGTACGGATTATTAGAAGCAGATGTAAGCCCCGATTTAAGAGGTTATAATTTGAATAATATCATGGAGAATTATTCTAACTTTAAATATTTTGATCCACTATTAGATTCAAAATCAAAAAAAGAATATGACTTTACTATAAAAGGACATTCAAAAAACAAGGATTACTATGTAATGTCTGTGAGTCCTTTGGATAAAGCAAAAGAAGCAATCGATAATTTTGAAATTGTTTACGATCCTGAAAAAAAGCTAATTATTGAATTCGAAATTACTGTAACATCTTTAAATCTAGATAAAGTCGAAGAAAAAGCAGGTAACGGAGACAAGAATCTGACAAGATCGTATGTAAAAGTTTCTTACAGATTGGATGGAGAAAATTATTATTTTTTAAGTTCTAATGAAGAAGTTGCTTATGATTTGATTGCAAAAGACAAGCCTAAAAAGAATGTTCAAGTTCGTAACAGCTTTGTAACGACAGAATTTACGAAACAGAACTTTACCTATAGCGATAGTGATGTTTTTAAAGAGAAATCACTTTTTAATAAAAAGAACAAAATCCTGACCAAGTATTGGGATCTTTCAGGATTTACGGCAACTGAAGAAGAAAAAGCTATTATTGCTTCATTGGAATTTAAATTATAGTTTGATTTTTTTTGCAACTATAACATAGGTGTCATAAGCATAGGTTTTTCGATCTATGGTTTGGAGTATTTCAAAATGATTTAGGTATAAAAAAAGTTCGATTTCGTTACGTGTAAATACACGAACAGTTGAAAAATCATTTTCTATCATTTCTTTTTTGCCATTTATTAGAGCGTAATATTTCGCTGACCATTCTAGCATAAAATTTTCGAGAGACATATTGGTGTCCCAATGGCTTTCTCTTATGTAATGTATGTCTTGATAATCTGCTTCGTGAGTAATTACGGGATTTTCTTTGGTAAAAGGGATAAAACGGTTTGCATCAATAAAATCAAAGATGATTATTCCTTCATTGTTTAAATTTTTATGAAGACATTCAAAAGTCTTGTTTATATCTTGATTTGAAATTAGATAACTTGTCGATCTTCCGGTTATCAATATGCAATCGACAGTTTCGTTTAATTGAAAATCGCGCATATCTCCTTTTATAAAAGTGCCGTTTTTGTTGCGTTCTTTGGCTATGGCAATCATATCTTCGCTATAATCCAAACCTATGTAATTCTGATTGTTTTTATGAAATCGTTTGGCAAGATTTCCGCTTCCGCTTCCTATTTCTAACACACTAGAAGCATTGTTTTCTGTAATAAGATTGTTGTAAAAAGCGTACTCATCATCATAATTTACAAAAGTCTGATACATTGCATCGTAGATAGCGGCCATTTTTCCGTCGTATAAATTTGCCATAATATTGATTTTTAAGTTATAAAGTTACAAAAAAAGAGGGCAGTCCTAAAACTCCCTCTTTTGATTCTTTAAGATTTTTAGGCCTTAGAATTTATAGTTTAATGATAAATTAAACATAGTTCCTAATTGGCTGAAATGAAATCCATCATAAGTCATTCTAGAATAACGTTGATTGAAAGTTATCAGGTTAGATTGTGCTTTTGTTTGATCAGGATCGGCAAGCAGAGCTTGTCCAGCTGCATTTTCGGCAACAAATTTCCATTCAGGTAAAACATTGAATAAATTATTTACATTAAATGCGATTGTAAATTTTTCAGTTGCATTAAAATTGATGCCTAAATCGGTTACAATTTTAGGAATGAATTCCGTTTTCAAATTTTCATCAAGTCCATCCTGATTGAAAGTCGTTTTGCCAAAATAAGTGTTGTTTAAAGAAAATCCGAATTTGCCGATTTCGTAGTTTATTCCAAGAATCCATTTAGTGTCAGGTCTTGAAGTGAAAGTCAGAGAGTTTAAGATGTCTCCAAACGAATTGTTTGTTACAGGAGAAATTCTTTCGTTTTCCAAGGTTATATTTCCCGAAACATTAAATCCTAATCGTCCTTCACCAATTCCGATATTGTTATAATTTGCTACTACATCTAGACCTGAAGTTCTAGAATCGAATGAATTTGAAAACCAGGCAACATTTCCAAATTGTGTATCTTGTCTGTCACCCAATACGATTCGGTCTTCTACTTTAATATTATAGTAATCTATTGTGAAATTGAAGTTTGTGAAAGGTTTTGCACCAACTCCAACCGTGATATTTGTAGATTTTTCAGGATCTAAAGCCGGAATTCCCAATTGGCGTGCTTGAGGAGAAATATTATTAATGATACCGCTGATTTGGATACCTTGTCCGGCTACGAATGAGTATTGTGATTTTTGAGTATAAATTTGATGTAAAGTCGGTGCTCTAAATCCTGTAGAAACAGATCCTCTCAAAGTAATTTTATCATCAAGGAATTTGTATCTTGTACTAGCTTTCCAAACGGTTGCTCCTCCAAAATCGCTATATTCTTCATGACGTACTGTTCCGTTTATTAAAAAGTCTTTTGTGATGTCAAAGGCTAGATCAAGATAAACACCAACATTGTAACGATTCCATTTTCCTGAATTTTCTGGTCGGTTTCCTGCAAAAGAGTCGGCACCGGTTCCGTCCCAAGAAGCTTTGTCTCCCTCGATAACGGTAAAGTTTTCAGATCTGAACTCGGTTCCAAAACCGATACTGATTTTGTCTGTTACAAGTTTAGAAACATCAATATTACCAACTACATGACTAAAAGATGTCCCACCTGGTTTAAAAGAAATTGGGCTGTTTTCTCGGTACACATTATTCCCGTCAGCATCTACAATATCTGATCTGTTAACAGAATTATTTACAATATAGATTTGTTTATTTCCACCAACAGTAACACTTGCATCAGTATTCCAGCCGTTTTTAGTAGTTTTAAATCCTAATGTACCATTGTAATCATTTAAATCACCTTCAAAAGTTGGTCCATAACCATCATAAGACGGATTAGCGGCATCACCATTTCCGAAGAAATTATTAAGATAAGGATCATCAGCCAAAGGTCTCCAATAAGGTGTTCTGAAATTGGCAAATGAGTTTACTTTTTTGTAGACATAAGCAGCATTGTAATATAAGTTTGTGGTCTCGCTTATTTGGTTTCCACCGTTAATTAAGAATTTTGCGGCAGCAGTTTCTGGAGAACCATTGATGTTTCTCGCATCGGGATGTCTGGCAAGAAAAGACTGAACATCTGCTATGTCGGCACCAAAATCACCAGCTTCACCTTCTGCATCAACAGTTCCGGGTCTGTTTGCTAAATTTACTTTAGAGAAATCGATTGTATAATTTAGAAAGCCTTTTTCTCCAACTGTAGTACCGTTATTTAAACTAACGCCAAGCATCTCGCCATCGCCTTCAGATGTGATACCGCTTCTTACGGTTAAAGATCCGTCGTTGTTGTTTTTCTTTAAAATAATATTCATTACTCCAGCAATCGCATCAGAACCGTATTGTGCCGATGCTCCGTCGCGAAGTATCTCAACTCTTTCGATAGCATCGGTCGGAATTGCTGAAATGTCTGCGCCTGTTTCTCCACGGCCAGGAGAGGTTTGTACATATAATAGTGAACTTAAATTTTTACGTTTACCATTAATAAGGATTAAAGTTCTGCTAGGTCCCATATTTCTAATCTCGTACGGATCTAGTAATGAAGTGGCATCATTAACGGGAGTTTGTACGGTATTAAAGGAAGGAATTTTATATTGCAGCGCTTTGTCAAACGTTGCCTGCCCTGTAGAAGTTAAATCCTTGGATGATAGAACATCGATAGGCAGTGCGCTGGTAGTATTGCTCCTGACGGCCGCCCGAGAACCTGTAACCACAACTTCATCTAAATTTTGTCCTCCTTCTGCCGAAAGTGAAACGTCAATTTGTGGTGAATTGGC
The DNA here is from genome assembly GCF_042431625.1 of Flavobacterium procerum. Taxonomy (NCBI): domain Bacteria; kingdom Pseudomonadati; phylum Bacteroidota; class Flavobacteriia; order Flavobacteriales; family Flavobacteriaceae; genus Flavobacterium; species Flavobacterium procerum. Next base: position 556,002 of record NZ_JBHLYW010000007.1, read on the forward strand.
TAATCTTATAACAGTATCGTAACCGATGTAAGTAAAAATTAAGGAAGCGCCTTCTTTTACTGTTATTTTATAAGATCCGTCAACATCAGTAGAAACACCATTATTGGTTCCTTTTTCGAGAATGTTAACTCCAGGAAGAGGATTTCCGCTATTGTCCTTTACTACTCCTGAAACCTGTTTTTGTGCAAAGAGAAGCACACTGTTAAATAGAAAAAATAAAATTGCAATTTTTCTCATGTTAAATGTTGTTTTGGTTAAATTTTCCTTTGAGGTTTGTTAAATTTGATGATAAAAGTAGTTTTATTTAACAAAATATTAAATAAAAGTTTAATTTTTTTTAAGAAAAGTACTAAAAAAACAGATATCCATATTTTTTGTATAATCAAGAGGTATTAAATCTTATATTTGCAAAATTTTAATGCCGAAAAATATCATTTTGACAAAATTTTCAGCATCCTAAAAAGTAATATAAATACGATTAATCTTTAGCTAATTAATTGATGCATAGTGTAGTATTGACGGGGCTTGAGACGTTAGAATTAAATAAAAAACAAATATTATCTATAGATGAAAGCAGGAATTGTAGGATTGCCAAATGTTGGAAAATCAACATTATTTAATTGTTTATCTAATGCAAAAGCGCAAAGTGCAAACTTTCCGTTTTGTACAATCGAACCAAATATTGGTGTTGTAAACGTTCCGGATCCGAGAATCAATAAATTAGAAGAATTAGTAAAACCAGAGCGTGTTCAAATGGCAACTGTAGATATCGTAGATATTGCAGGTTTGGTAAAAGGAGCAAGCAAAGGTGAAGGTCTTGGAAACCAGTTTTTAGGAAACATTAGAGAGTGTAATGCTATCATTCACGTTTTGCGTTGTTTTGATAATGACAATATCGTGCACGTTGACGGAAATGTAAACCCAATTCGTGACAAAGAAACGATTGATATCGAATTGCAGTTAAAAGATTTAGAAACAATCGAAAAACGTTTAGAAAAAGTAAAACGTGCTGCAAAAACCGGAAATAAAGAAGCTCAGGTTGAGGAGGCTTTATTAAACAGAATTAGAGAAGCTCTTTTACAAGCAAAATCAGCTAGAACAATTATTCCTCAAAACAATGACGAAGAAGTTCTATTAGAAAGTTTCCAATTAATTACAGCAAAACCAGTTTTATATGTTTGTAATGTTGACGAAAGTTCTGCTGTAAGCGGTAACAAATATGTGGTTCAAGTTCGCGAATTAGTAAAAGACGAAGATGCTGAAGTAATTATTCTTTCAGTAGGAGCAGAGGCAGATATTACAGAATTAGAAAGCTACGAGGAGCGTCAGGTTTTTCTTGAAGACATGGGATTAACTGAGCCAGGAGCATCAGTTTTAATTCGTGCGGCTTACAAATTATTAAAACAACAAACTTATTTTACAGCTGGTGTAAAAGAAGTTCGTGCTTGGACAATCAATATTGGAGCTACAGCGCCACAAGCAGCTGGAGTTATCCACACTGATTTCGAAAAAGGATTCATTCGTGCTGAGGTGATTTCATACGAAGATTACGTTCAATACGGTTCTGAAGCAAAAGCAAAAGAAGCTGGGAAATTCAAAGTTGAAGGAAAAGAATATGTCGTAAAAGATGGAGATGTAATGCATTTCCGTTTTAACGTATAATTTTTTTCTAGAGAAAATGGAATAAAGAAAATAGATAAAAACTGCTGGAGAGATTCAGCAGTTTTTTTTATGTTTTTAAATGAATAATCATAAAGCTTTTCATTTCGACTGAAAGGAGACACGAGCGATAGCGACTGACGAAGTAAATCACACTCGTGAATCCACAAAGAGAGTCGCCAATCTTTATTGAGTTTCTAGTGTAATTTACTTCGTCAGTCGCTATCGCTCGTGTCTTCTTCGTCAAAATGAGAAACTATACTTTTGCATTGTCGTTTTGAAAAAAATTCCGTGTAAATCCGCGCTTTCGCGAAAGCGAATCCGTAAAATCCGTGGGTTATTTTTTCAAAAGTAAATTTTTGGCTTAAAAATTGGTTACAGAAAAATACCAAAACTATAATCTTAAAACCAATCATCAAAATGCTAAAAAAAACTTTCAAATTTCTAGGCTGGACACTTTTCGGATTTTTTACTTTTCTGGCTCTTTATATTACATCTGTTTTAATTATTTCTAAAATAACGGTCAACTCAGATATTTCAAAAGTTGAAGAACAAAACGCAATTCCTATTTATATTCTTTCCAACGGAGTTCATACCGATATCGTGGTTCCAATAAAAAATGAAATAAAAGATTGGCGAAATGAAATCCAGTTCAGTCAGACAAAATCAAAAGATTCTGTAATGAATTATATTGCTTTTGGCTGGGGAGACAAAGGTTTTTATCTCGATACTCCAGAATGGTCCGACTTAAAAGCAAGCACCGCCTTAAAAGCTGCTTTTGGTGTGAGCTCATCTGCAATGCATACTACATTTTTTAAGCAATTAAAAGAAGGCGACGACTGTAAACGTATTTTGATTTCAAAAGAAAACTATCAAAGTCTGGTTAACTACATTTCAGAGAGTTTTAGCGATTCTGTTCATCCACAATGGATTGAAGGACACAGCTACGGAATGAAAGATGCATTTTATGAAGCAAAAGGAAGTTACAGCCTTTTTTATACTTGCAATACTTGGGCAAATAACGCTCTAAAAGCTGCGAATCAAAAAGCAAGTTTATGGACGGTTTATGATAAAGGGATTTTTTGTCATTATAAGTAACCCTTTCTATGAAAAAGTCAATCTTAGTTTTAGCAATAATTGTAATGATTGTTTCTTGTAAAAAAGCAGATGCAGTTGCAGAATGTGTTTACGGATGTTTGACCTTTTATTTTCAAAATCCCCAGCCAGACAATGATTCGGAATTAGACCATTTTCCAAATAAGTTTAGAGGATTGTATGTAAACAATGATTCGACTTTTATTAGAATTGAGGACGATAGGATTCTAGAAGAATATTTTCATAAATTCAAAATTCATAAACTGGCACTAGATTCACTAAAGGAAGCTTATGACATTGTTGATGGTAAATTAAAAGTAAAGGATACAAAATATAGTTATGTGATGTTAGCGAAGGGAGATTCTATAGAATTGATTCAAAAACGTATTGATACATTATTTAGGTTTTCTCTTTATCAAAAAGCAAAACGCATTGACGGAAAATTAATTTTGAGCAGAAAAGATTCTATATTTTGGAAGGTTCAGTTTGTTTCAATTGACAAAGACAGCCTGAAATTTAAAAACTTGTATGATATAAAAGATTTAAAAAAACTCGATTCTGTAACTCAAATAAAAGGAAAAATGCTTGATTCTACTTCTTATTTAATGAAACCTACCAGAAGGGAATTAAAAAAAATATTGAAAATTAAAGATTTAGGAAACGATCAGAAATATAAAAAAGTAACGAAATAAAAACATGGAAAAAATATAAAATCCTATTAGAAAGCAAGAATTACCGATTTTCGATTATTGCTTAAATTTGAGTGTAACTCAAAAAATCAGCAAATGAGAATCAAAAATATTTTTTCAAAAACTTGGTTTCTTCTAAAGAATACTTTTTTAGAATTTAATGATGACAATGCTATAAAACTCAGTGCTGCGCTGTCTTATTACACCATATTTGCATTACCACCGTTATTAATTATCATTATTACGGTTTGTGGTTTTTTCTTTGGAGAAGAAGCAGTTACAGGGCAATTATACGGTCAGATAAATGGTTTAGTTGGTAATGGCGCTGCAACTCAAATTCAGGAAGCGATTAAAAATGTAGAATTATCCGGAAATAATGTTTTTGCAACAGTGTTTGGTGTTGTAATGTTGTTAATTGGAGCTTCTGGAGTTTTCGCAGAAATTCAGAGTTCAATCAATTTTATTTGGGGACTGAGAGCCAAACCAGATAAAGGGGTTAAAAAATTCATTCAAAACAGGTTAATGTCATTTTCTATGATTGCTTCCGTTGGATTCTTAATGATTGTCAGCCTTTTTATCAATACGGTTTTAGATTTGGTGAGTGCCCGCTTAAGAATTTATTTTCCAGAGAGTACCGTTTATCTGTTTTATGTACTTAACATAATAATTGTATTGGCGAGTATTACACTTTTATTTACCATAATTTTCAGGACATTACCCGATGGAAAAATCAGATGGAAAGATGCTATTATTGGGTCTAGTGTTACGGCAGTTCTTTTTATGATTGGTAAATTTGCAATAGGTTTTTATTTAGGCAGCTCGACTGTAGCTTCCGTTTACGGCGCGGCGGGATCGGTAATAATTATTTTAGTGTGGGTATATTATTCGGCAATTATTCTGTATTTTGGAGCAGAATTTACTAAAGTATACGCAAAATCTTACGGAGGTAAAATTTATCCAAATGAATATTCGGTAGAAATAGCAAAAGATATTTACGAAATTGAAACCCCAAATAAATAAGAACAAACAAAAAAATAAGATATGAAAATAGTAGCCTTTGGAGGAAGCAACAGCATGCAGTCAATCAATAAGCGTTTAGCGACTTATGCAGCAGGTTTATTTGAAAATGCGGAAGTTGAGGTTTTAGATTTAAATGATTTTGCAATGCCTGTATTCAGTGTAGATCTCGAAAAAGAAATCGGTCAGCATAAAGTGGCACAAGCATTTCTGAATAAACTCAAAGAAGCTGATATTCTAGTGGTTTCAATGGCAGAAAATAACGGCAATTATTCAGTTGCTTTCAAAAATGTTTTTGACTGGAGTTCGAGAATAGAAAAAGATGTTTTTCAGAACAAACCGATGTTGTTATTGGCCACTTCGCCAGGTGGAAGAGGTGGCGCATCTGTTTTAGGAATTGCTCAAAATCTTTTTCCGAGATATGGTGCCGAAATAAAAGGAAGTTTTTCATTACCAGCATTTGGCGCGAATTTTGATGTACAGGAAAATAAAATTTCAAATCCAGAATTGGACCAACAGTTAAAAGATATTATAAAATCAAGTTTTTAATAAATGCCACAAAAAAAGATTGCTCTTCTATTTTTTTTCTTAAACACTTTTTTCCTGAATTTTACTTTTGCTCAAAAGATAAACGAAGTTGACAAGATTGTTGCGAAATACCCGAAAAGTTTTGATACTACCGAAAAACTAGCCGAAAAAATCGAAAAAGATTTTGATTCAGATTCAGATCGTGCCCGAGCGATATACAGCTGGATTGGCTATAATATCAAGTACGATTACAATGCTTATCTGAATCCACCAAAAACGCAGGGTTTCAGTTATTCTTCAGAAGCAGAAAAACAGCGAAAAATAAAACAATTGAATGATAACCTGATTCAAAAAGCTTTTAATTCTAAAAAAGCAGTTTGCGAAGGTTTTACAGCTTTGTATCAGCATCTGGCTTCTTTGATGGGAATCAAATGCGAAGTGATTCGAGGCGATTCTAAAATTTCATTACGAGACATAGGGCGAAAAACATTGTCTTCTAATCATGCATGGAACATGGTTTTTTTTGATAAAAAATGGCGTTTGATCGATGTGACTTGGGGACAAGGTTATTATGATACAAGTAAAGGAAGAATGGTAAACGATTTTAATCCTATTTATTTCGACACAGATCCTGATTACTTTTTTGCCAAACATTTTCCAGATTCTGGGACTTTTTTGGGAAACAAATTAAGTAAGGATGATTTTCTAAACGGACCTTTGATTTACAATAAAACGATAGAAGAAGATTATAAAATTAAGTCTCCGAATTCGGGAATAATTGAAGCTAAAAAAGGTGGAAAAATCGAATTTGAAATCAAGAATATTTCTAAATCGGATCAGGTCTTTTATTTGAATAAAAAAAATCAGGCTGTAAAAATACAGAACCCAAAAGAAAAACGTGGCGGTTTGGAATTCGAAATTTTAAACGATAATAACGTAGGCGAGTATATTACTATTTTTGTGGGTACAAGCAGTGTTGTTTCTTTCAAAATAATTTCGAAATAAAGCCTTATATGATATTAAAGAAAATTGCTTTTATACTTTTTTTCTTGAACACTTTTTTTGTTAGTTCAGGATATTCTCAAAAGTATAATGCAATTGATAGTATTATTTTAAAATATCCAAATTTTGGTAGTCCTGAAAAATTAGCACAGAGAATTCAAAAAGATTTTACTTCGGAATATGATCGAGCAAGAGCAATTTACAGCTGGATGGCAATTAAATTAAATTATGATCTTGAAACTTATTTAAATCCTCCAAAACAAAAAACTTATAGATTTAAAACTAAGGCTGAATGGGATAAAAAAAAGCAATTATTAGATGCAAAAACAATTCAGAAAACATTTAAATCTAAGGAAGCAGTGTGTGAGGGTTTTGCTCTGTTGTATGGATATTTAGCTACATTAAACGGTTTGAAGTGCCAAAAAGTTACGGGTGATTCAAAAACATTGTTAAATGATATTGGGAGAAAAAGATTAGGTTCTAATCATGCATGGAATACTGTTCAGATTGAGGGAAAATGGATATTAGTAGATGTTACATGGGGAAATGGATTTTACGATGAAAAACGTAAAGTAATAGTAAAGAAATTCAAATCCATTTATTTTGACATGAATCCTGAATATTTTTATGCAAAACATTTTCCTGATAATGCGATGTATAAGAACAATACTGGCAATAAAGAAACATTTTTAAACGGACCTCTTTTTTATAATGGATTTTTTAAAGCAGAATCTCAGGTTGTATTTCCGTTTTCTGGAGTAATTCAAGCGAATGATGGGGATAAAATGACTTTCAAATTTAAAAACATTTCAAGATTAGAAGATCTTTATTGTTTAAATAAGAAAGAAGAGCGTATCGAAATCGAAAGCCCAAAAGAAGAAAATGGAATTTTGGAGTTTCAAATAACTTATGATAAAAGAATGGGACGATATATTACTTTTTATCTTTTTGAAGAAGGTTTTGCTGCATTTAAAATTGTTCCAAAATAGGGAAGACTGTTTTTGTGTAATTAAGAATTTTTGCCTTTCCTTAAATTGCCGTATCTTAGCAAGAATGATCCGAATTTAAAGGCTATGGAAACTACTTCTCTGAAATCAATATTAGATAATGATTTCTATAAATTTACAATGCAGCATGCTGTAATTAAACTTTTTCCAAAAGCTAAAGTTCGTTATGGATTTATAAATCGCGGGAAACATATTTTTCCGGCAGGTTTTGCGGCATTACTTCAGAAATCTGTAAATGAAATGGCAAATCTTCGTTTAACAAAAGAAGAGAAGCATTATTTAGCACACTATTGTCCTTATTTGGATCCTACTTATTTAGATTTTCTTCAAGGATATGTTTTTGATCCGTCTGAAGTTCATATCAGCCAAGAAGGTTCAGAAATAAAAGTTACGGTTGAAGGATTTTGGTATCGTACCATTTTGTGGGAAGTCCCTTTGATGGCCTTGATTTCAGAGCTTTTTTATAAATCCAATCATTTGATTCGCTTAAATGATGAAGCCATAAAAAAACTAACCAAAGACAAAATCGATAATTATAATAAAATCGGAGTTTCGATTTTAGAATTCGGAACAAGACGTCGTCATTCTTATGAAGTGCATAATCTGGTAAACGAAACCTTGCGTACTTATGGAGGGCAAAGCTTTATTGGCACCAGCAATGTGCATTTTGCGATGCAGAATAACAAACGTCCTTTAGGCACGCATGCACACGAATGGTTTATGTTTCATGCAGCGCAATATGGTTTTAAGATGGCCAACTCGACTGGTCTTGAAAATTGGACAAAAGTATATGGCGGCGATCTCGGAATTGCCTTAACAGATACGTATACAACCGATATCTTTTTCAATCAATTTGATAAAAAATATTCAAAACTTTTTGACGGTGTTCGCCATGACAGCGGTGATCCTATTGAATTTGCCCAAAAAGTGATTTCGCATTACACTAAAATGGGAATTGATCCTAAATCAAAGACAATTGTTTTTTCGGATTCCTTAAATTTTGATAAAGTAAAAAGAATTGCAGATTTCTGTAATGATAAAATAAAAATGTCGTTCGGAATTGGAACCAACTTCACAAACGATGTTGGACTTCCAGCAATGAATATGGTGATTAAACTAACCGAAGCAAAACCTGACAATACGCATTGGCAGGGAGTTGTAAAACTTTCAGACGAAAAAAACAAAAATACGGGAACGCCTGAGATGATTGCCCTTGCAAAAGAAGTGCTCGGAATCAAATAGTATTTTTTTGCTGAAAAAGCAGTTTTTCTATATTTTTAGTCTGCGTTTTATTTTAAAATCAGTTTAAATAGATTTTTAACTGTTATTATTCGTAACAAAAAGAAAATACGCTTTCATTTTTTGTTAAGAAATGGTACATTAGCCAAAAATCCTAAATTCATATATGCTAGAGCAAAATCAATATACCGAAGATAATATTCGTTCGCTTGATTGGAAAGAACATATCCGTATGCGTCCCGGAATGTATATCGGAAAACTTGGAGACGGATCTGCTCCGGATGACGGTATTTACATTCTTCTAAAAGAGGTTTTAGACAACTGTATCGATGAGTTCGTAATGGGCTCAGGAAAAACTATTGAGGTAAGTATCAAAGAAAAAACTGTGACGGTTCGTGATTATGGTCGTGGTATTCCTTTAGGAAAAGTGGTAGATGTAGTTTCGAAAATGAATACCGGAGGAAAATACGATTCTAAAGCTTTCCAGAAATCAGTTGGTCTGAACGGTGTCGGAACAAAAGCCGTAAATGCACTTTCTACTTTTTTTCGTGTAGAATCGGTTCGAGATGATAAACAAAAAGGAGCAGAGTTTTCGGCTGGAAATTTAGTTTTAGAAGAAGATATAATCGATACGACAAAGCGTAAAGGAACAAAAGTAACTTTTACACCAGACGAAACGATTTTCAAAAACTATAAATTCCGTATGGAATATGTAGTGAAAATGGTTAAAAACTATTGTTATCTAAACAATGGTTTGACGATTATTTTCAATGGAGAAAAATATTATTCAGAAAATGGACTTCGTGATTTATTAGAAGAAACCATCAATGCAGAAGATTTAGAATATCCAATTATTCATTTAAAAGACCATGATATTGAGGTAGCGTTAACGCACAGTAAAACCCAATACAGCGAAGAATACCATTCTTTCGTAAACGGTCAGAATACAACTCAGGGAGGAACGCACTTAGCGGCGTATCGTGAAGCTGTTGTAAAAACAATTCGTGAGTTTTACAATAAGAATTTTGATGCATCAGACGTTCGTAAATCGATTGTAAGTGCGATTAGTATTAAAGTGATGGAGCCGGTTTTTGAGTCTCAGACCAAAACCAAATTAGGTTCTACCGATATGGGTTCTGATGATGGAACACCGGCAGTTTCTGTTCGTACTTTCGTTAACGATTTTATCAAAACGAAGCTGGACAATTACCTGCATAAAAACCCGCCGACAGCCGAAGCTTTATTGCGTAAAATTCTTCAGGCAGAACGCGAAAGAAAAGAATTATCAGGAATTAGAAAACTGGCAACAGATCGTGCTAAAAAAGCCAATTTGCACAATAAAAAATTAAGAGACTGTCGTGCGCATCTTCCAGATACTAAAAACCCAAGAAACTTAGAAAGCACGCTTTTTATTACCGAGGGAGATTCGGCTTCTGGATCGATTACCAAATCGCGTGATGTGAATACACAAGCGGTTTTCAGTTTACGTGGTAAGCCTTTGAATTCATACGGAATGTCTAAAAAGATTGTGTATGAAAACGAAGAATTCAACTTATTGCAAGCGGCATTAGATATCGAAGACGGATTAGAAAAATTACGTTACAACAATATAGTAATAGCAACTGATGCCGATGTCGACGGAATGCACATTCGTTTGCTGTTGATTACGTTTTTCCTTCAGTTTTTTCCTGAGTTAATCAAAGAAGGACATTTGTATATTTTGCAAACACCGCTTTTCAGGGTTCGAAACAAAAAAGAAACGATTTATTGTTATTCTGAAGAAGAAAGAAAAGATGCGATTGAAAAATTAAAACCAAAACCAGAAATCACCCGATTTAAAGGTTTGGGGGAAATTTCGCCAGATGAGTTTAAAAACTTTATCGGCGATACTATCCGCCTTGATCCAGTTATGATGGATAAACATACTTCAATCGAGCAGTTGTTATCTTTCTATATGGGGAAAAATACACCAGACAGACAAGATTTTATTATCAAAAATCTGAAGGTTGAGATTGATGAGCTTGAGGAGGTTTAGAAAATAAATTAGAAGTATAGTGTCAGACGGTCTTCAAAATAAAGTTATTTTTCAACAAGTTGCCGAGTTATTGCAAAATGCACGTCAACAGGTTTTACGTACGATAAATTCAACAATGACCATTACCTATTTTGAAATTGGAAGAATTATAGTTGAAGAAGAACAGAACGGAAGAGATAGGGCTGAATATGGCAAGCAACTTTTAAAAGGACTTTCTCAACAATTGACTAAGGAGTTTGGAAAAGGGTTTTCTATTGATGTTTTAGAAAGGATTAGAAAGTTTTATTTGATTTATTCAAAATCCGCGACACTGTTGCGGATTTTAGAAATAAAGAATTCCGCGACACTGTCTCGGAATTCTGAAGAGAAGATTTCGCAGACGTCATCTGCGGAATTCGAGAAACTAGATTATGAAACTTTGTCTTCATTTTTCAAATTGAGTTTCAGTCATTATGTTTTTTTAATGCGAATTGATGATGAAAAAGAAAGACGTTTTTATAAAATCGAAGCTGAAAAACACAATTGGAGTGTTAGAGAATTGAAACGTCAGTATGATACGGCACTTTATACAAGATTAGCTTTAAGTAGAGATAAAGAAGGTATCTTAAAACTTTCAGAACAAGGCCAAATAATTGAAAAACCGAAAGATATTATTAAAGATCCTTATATCCTTGAGTTTTTAGGATTGCCAGAATTGAATCAATATTCTGAATCTCAGTTAGAAGAAGAAATCATTAATAAACTGGAACAGTTTTTATTAGAATTAGGTCACGGTTTTACATTTGTTGCAAGACAAGAAAGAATTAGTTTTGATGATAAGCATTTTAGAATTGATTTAGTTTTTTACAATAGAATTTTGAGATGTTTTGTTCTTATTGATTTGAAAATTGGCGAATTGAAACATCAGGATTTAGGGCAGATGCAAATGTATGTCAATTTTTATGACAGAGAAATGCGTTTGGAAGAGGAAAATAAAACTATCGGAATTGTACTTTGTCAAAATAAAAGTGAAGCTGTTGTGAAATATACTTTGCCAGAAAACAATGAACAGATTTTTGCCAGTAAATATAAAACTGTTTTACCAAGTGTTGAAGCTTTAAAAGAATTATTAGAAAGTAATAAAATTTAACGAATGAAGAGAATTTTACTTTTATTAATTATTTTAGGTATGATTTCTTGTAAAAAAGAAACTACAGATTCTTCAATCGTAATTGAGAAAACTGGAGTGAGTAAATCAAAAAGTGAAATAGCCAAAATAAGAGATTTTCCTTTGAAGGATTTATCCAAAGTTGAGGTTTTGTCTTATGAAGACCGAATACGATGGGACAGAAAAATTACGAAAAAAGATAATAAATATACAAAAGACCTTGTTGTTGATTATAAATTAAATTTTGATAGTACGAAGGTTAAAGAAAGGGTAGTATTAAATTCAGTATTGAAAACAGAATTACTGGAATTAATGTCTCAGGATAGTTGTAAATTAGAAAATTTACCTAGAGATTGTTATATGCCACGTCATATGATACTTTTCAGAGATCAAAAAAATAGAATAATTGGTTACAAAGAGCTTTGTTTGTCGTGTAAAGGTTTTAGAGAATCAAAAAACCTTGAAAATTACAATGGCTTTTGCTTTAGTCAAATGGAAGAGCTTTTTAAAAAAGCTGGAATCAAATATTTAGGCGAAGATTATGAATAATAGAAATAGTTTACTGAAATAAATTCAGCATAAAAAATGAAAGACGAAGAAGACGATAACATAATTCCAAACGACGACGAGAATAATTCAGATGACAATCTGGATAACATTCAGGATGGCGATGATGATGTGATTGATGGTGATGGAAAAAATTTTGAAGGAGCACATTTTTACGAAAATCAGGAAGAAGAAGGAGAAGACGTTATTACGAAAGTAACGGGAATGTACAAAGACTGGTTCCTGGATTATGCTTCGTACGTAATTCTGGAACGTGCGGTTCCTGCTATCGAGGACGGATTTAAACCGGTTCAGCGTCGTATAATGCATTCTCTAAAAGAGTTGGATGATGGTCGTTATAACAAAGTTGCCAATGTTGTTGGTCACACCATGCAGTATCACCCACACGGAGATGCGAGTATTGGTGATGCGATGGTGCAGATTGGTCAAAAAGATCTATTAATTGACTGTCAAGGAAACTGGGGAAATATTTTAACTGGAGACGGAGCGGCAGCTTCGCGTTATATTGAGGCACGTTTATCTAAATTTGCTTTGGAGGTTTTGTATTCTCCAAAAATTACAGATTGGGGCGTTTCGTACGATGGTCGTCGTGCAGAACCAAATAATCTTCCTGTAAAATTCCCATTGCTTTTAGCACAAGGAGCGGAGGGAATTGCGGTTGGACTTTCGACAAAAGTTTTACCTCACAACTTCAACGAATTAATTGATGCTTCAATTAAAATCTTAAAAGGAAAACCATTTACGCTTTATCCTGATTTCATGACGCAGGGTATCGCCGATGTTTCTAACTACAATGACGGAATGCGTGGCGGTCGTGTGCGTGTGCGTGCTAAGATTTCGCAGTTAGACAAAAATACTTTGGTGATTACGCAGATTCCGTTTTCAACCAATACATCAAGTTTGATTGACAGTATTTTGAAAGCCAACGAAAAAGGTAAAATCAAAATCAAGAAAATTGAGGACAATACCGCTGCGGATGTTGAGATTTTAATTCATCTTTTTCCAGGAGTTTCTCCAGATAAAACAATCGATGCTTTGTTTGCTTTTACGGCTTGCGAAACATCTGTTGCGCCTTTAGGATGTGTTATCGAAGATAATAAACCTTTGTTTATTGGGGTTTCTGAAATGCTGAAAATCTCGACGCACAGAACCGTTGATTTGCTTCGTCAAGAATTAGAAATTCAGCTGGAGGAATTACGAAATAAATGGCATTTTTCTACTTTGGAGAAAATCTTCATTCGTGAAGAAATGTATATTGATTTCAAATTGTATGGAGACAGAGAATCTCTTTACAAATATTTATACGACCGATTTGAGCCTTTCAAAAAATCATTCGTAAGAGAAATCAATGACGATGATTTACAAAGACTGACTCAAATTCCGATGATCCGTATTACGCGTTTCGATTCTGATAAAGCAGACGAACTGATTTCGAGATTAGAGGAAGAAATGAAAGAGGTAGAATACAATCTAGAGCATCTTACCGATTTTGCGATTACCTATTTTACTAAATTAAAAGAGAAATACGGAAAAGGACGTGAACGTAAAACTGAACTTCGTGTATTTGATAATGTTGAGGCGACAAAAGTAGTTTTAAGAAATACAAAACTATATGTAAACCGCGAAGAAGGCTTCGTAGGAACAAGTTTAAAGAAAGACGAATATATTGGCGATTGTTCTGATATTGATGATGTTATCGTGTTTTTGCGAGATGGAACGTTGATGATTACAAAAGTAGATGCCAAAACTTTTATAGGGAAAGATATTATACACGCAGCTGTTTTTGATAAAAATGATAAACGTACCATCTATAATATGATGTATCGAGATGGTAAATCAGGTCCGTCTTACATCAAACGTTTCAACGTTACTGGTGTTACACGTGATAAGGCGTATGATTTAACAAATGGAGCGAACGGCTCTCAGGTAGTTTATTTTTCGCATAATCCAAATGGAGAAGCTGAGGTTGTAACTATCCTATTGCGTCAGGTTGGAACGATTAAGAAATTGAAATTCGATATTGATTTTGCTAACTTAGCCATCAAAGGACGTGGTTCAAAAGGAAACTTAGTGACCAAATATCCAATCAAGAAAATCGAATTAAAAGAAAAGGGAATTTCGACTTTATTGCCAAGAAAGGTTTGGTTTGATGATACTGTAAAACGTTTAAATGTTGATGCAAGAGGAGAATTGTTAGGAGAATTTAAACCAACTGACAAAATTTTAGTAATTAGCCAATCAGGAAAGTTGAAGGTAATCATTCCAGAATTATCGACTCACTTTGAGGAAGATATGATTGTTCTGGAAAAATGGAAACCTAAAAAACCGATTTCGGCAATTTATTATGATGGAGAAAAAGAACGTTACTTCTTAAAACGTTTCCTTGTTGAAAACGAAGGAAAAGAAGAAAGCTTTATTACAGACCATCCAAATTCGCAGTTGGAAATTGTATCGACTGATTATCGTCCGGTAGCGCAACTTATTTTTGCGAAAGTAAAAGGAGTTCAGAAAGACGATTTACATATTGATGTAGAAGACTTTATAGCCGTAAAAGGTTTCAAAGCTCTTGGAAACCAGTTAACAACGGATAAATTAAGACAAGTTAATTTACTAGATCCGCTTCCTTACGAAGAACCTGTAGAAGAAGTTCCAGAAAAACCGGAAATACCAGAAGAAGATCCTGTAGAAACAGAATTAGATGACGATGGTCAGATTGGTTTGGTTTTAGAATAAAAAATGAAAACGCTAAGAATTGATTCTTAGCGTTTTTTATGTTTAAACTAATCAAGAGTAGAAATAGTTTCTTCTTTAATCCATTTTATATTGTTATTTTCAATAAGAACAGAAATGGAATCTCCATTTTGCACTTCTCCAGAAATTATCTTTTTTGCTAATGGTCTTCTCAAATGGCTTCTGATAATGCTTTTTATTGGTCTGGCTCCATACTGGGCATTAAACCCATTTTCGACAAGATAAAGTTTGGCTTCCATCGGAATATTGATCGAAATATTCATATTTTTTAATAAATCAGTAAACTCTTTTTTAAGATGTATTTCAAAGATTTTTAAAGCATTTTCTTTACTGATAGGTGCAAAAGGTACTATTTCGGTTAAGCGTCCTAAAAATTCAGGTCGAAAATAATTCCCCATAATTTCCATTAAAGAATTTGAAGTTGGAACTTCACCATCATTAAAAGTATTTACAATATGATCAGCTCCAATATTTGAGGTAAAAAGAATAATGGCATTCGAGAAATCTCCTTCTTTTCCTAAACGATCATGCAGTTTGCCTTCATCCATGATTTGAAGAAATATATCAAAAACAGAAGGATGTGCTTTTTCAATTTCATCGAATAAAACTATTGAATATGGCTTTTGACGAATTTGGTTTACTAATACGCTTCCCGATTCGAACCCAACATATCCCGGAGGCGACCCTAGCAGTAAAGAAACGGAATGTTCTTCCTTAAATTCAGACATGTCAAAACGGATAATTGCATTTTCATCCTGAAAAAGAAATTCAGCTAAACTTTTGGCTAATTCTGTTTTACCTGTGCCTGTTGGCCCTAAGAAGAAAAACGAGGCAATTGGTTGTCCTGTCTTACTTAACCCGGAACGAGATTCTAGAATGGATCCGGCTACTGTTTCAATACAGTGATCTTGTCCAATAACTCGTGTAGATAAAACCTGTTCTATGTTTTTTAACTTTTCATTTTCTGATTTCTTAAGTTTGCCAACAGGAATTCCTGTTTTTTTCGCAATAATTAAAGATAGATCAAATGCTTCAATATGAGAGCGTTTATCTAATGCTTTTTCCTCAACTTTATTTATTAGCTCTTCAATATAAGTAACAAATGATTCGGATGTTTCAAATATTTTCTTTTCATTTTGTTCATCAGCATCAATTAGAAATGTTGTTTTATTTATTAAATCTATTAGAAACCAATTATATTCTTTAGTTAATTGTTCTTCTGATAGTTCTAAATCGTTATTTTTTAAATTATTAAGTTTGTTCAGAATCGATTGTTTTTCTTTTAAAAAGGTTTCTCCCGATGTTTTCAAAACAGACATTGTATGGTCAATCAAACTAATGGCTGATTCAGGAAGACTTTTTTCTTTTAAATATCTTCTGGACAGTCTGATAGATTCTAAAATAGTTTCGTTGTCAATTTGTATTTTATGATGTTCCTGATAAGATTTGATTGATTCACGAATCATTCGAAACAAATTTTCATCATTAGATTCTTCCAATTTTACAATTTCAAACATACCAGAAAGCCCCTGTTCTTTTTCAATTCTTTTAGAATATTCATCAATTGTGGATGTGGCAATAATAGTTAGTCCTTTGCTCAGCTCATTTTTTAAGACGTTTGAGATTCCTGAATCCGTGCCATTATCTAATAATGAATGAATTTCTTCGATAATTAAAATGGCTTTTGGATATTGTTTTAATTCTTGAATGCAATTTTTCAATCGATCTTCAATTTCGCCTTTATATGACGCTCCAGAAATAAGTGAAGACAAATCAAGTTCAAAAAGCTGTGTTTTATTTAAGACTTCTGGAACTTGATTGTCGATTATATTTTGAATTAAGGTATTGATAAGAATTGTTTTTCCAATACCGCGATCGCCAATTAGCAAGACATTTGGTTTTGAAAAACGGCATAAAATTTCTTTTATCGTATTTAATTCTGTTTCACGTGCAATTGCTGAAATTCGTTTCTTCTTCTTTTCGTTATTTCTATGAATGCAATATTTACTCAAAAAAACTTTTTTACTTTCTTGCTGATGAATAATTTCATTTTGCGGAATTGTTTCCTGTTCTTCTAGAAGTTCATTTCTAGAAATTGGATAAGATTTCATCTGATCAAAACTAAAACCTACTCCAGGAGAACTTAAAGCAATCAAAATGTTGTAAATCGTAATTTCATCTTCATTAAGAACGTTTCTTAATGATTCGGCTTCTTTTATAATTTGGTCAATTATAGCATGTGGTTCAGCATCTAAAACATGAGAAGTTTTAGGTTCTTCTTCTATTCTTACTTCTGCCCATTCGTCAAGATAATAAACGTCTTTGCCCATGGTTTCGAGCTTTTTTAACAGTGATAAATCTCTAGCTAAAATTGCTTTTAGCAAATGCGAAGCCGAAAAGAATTTGTTTGAATTATTCTTAGCTATTTTTTTTGCAATCTCAAAAGCAGTTATTAATTCGCTGCTGAAGATATTTTGTTCTTTTTCCATAAAATTTTAGTCCTTTACCCAGATCAGGTATTTTTTTATCTTGTAATTTATTGAGATTCCCTTCACACAATTAGTAATCTTGTCTTTATTGAGACGGATTGATTCTATTTTTATTTTTTTTCCTTTAATACTGGAACAGAGCTGTGCAAATGTCAATAAGTCTTTATCATTTTTGACAACAGGAACTTCAAGGTCTTCACATAAAAAATCGGAAAAATCATCTTTTACCTTACTGCCTTCAGCGACTTTATTTAATAAGATTTCAAATTGATCTTCGGATATTTTTGGAGCTTTTTTAACATTTTCAATCGAGTCTTTTTGTGTTTTGGTTTTTGGAGCCACAGGAACATATTGCAGCATATCTTCAAGAGGGTCTTTTTTTACAGAGCCTCGGGGTAATGAGAAAGTTTCTACATTCTTTTCATAAACATAAGAGGTTACATCTAAAGGATTTGTTTTTTTAATTACTTTCGGGTGTACATAAATAACTTTTTTTGCCACTCTGCTAAAGTCTCCATTTACAACAAGTGTAATTGTTTTTTCTCCAGAAGAAGTAAATGTGTAAACGGGATTTGAAGAGGTTTCTATGACGCCTTTTCCTTCGCCAAATCCCCATTCCCATGTTTTAGCTTCAGGAGAAATAGAACTGAAATAAGTGGACTGACCTACCGTAATAGTTTTGGAAGTAATTATTTGTGGAGTTCCTAATTTATCGAGAAGATACTTATCTGTTAAAATTAGTTCTCGAGTATGTGTGCATTCGCCATTTATTGTAAGTGTTACAATATATTTTCCTGGATTTTTATACGTATGAAAAGTATGTCTTCGAATATCAGTGGCTGATCCATCTCCAAAATCCCATTTCCATGATTTGGCATTATGGGTTCGGTCATAAAATTCAATAGGTTCTTCACTTTGCGAATGATCAGATAATATATAGTACTTAACATCATCGCAATCGACATGTTTAAAAAATTGTATGAGAAAGGATACAATTGCTGCAAGTAGAATAATACTAAAAAAGAGTACAATTCGGCTGTCTATTTTTTTGATGTTCATTTTTTGCGGGTATATAATAATCACAAAAATAACATTATTATGTGTAAAATCTTATAAAAACAAATATTTTTATTTTATATTTGTAAATATATACTTATTTAATGTTGCTGATTAAAAGTGAGAAATACCACTTCTATCTCATTTCTATTTGTAAAAAATTAAATTCAGACATTCAATTTTCTAAATATTAATACTAAAAAATGAAGCAGTTATTTGTTCTGTTGCTTGTTGCTATATGCGTTGGATGTACGGGAAAAAAGTACATTTCACAAATTCCGTTTAAATACAATTACTCTTTGGAGTTGATAAAAAAACAGTCAGAAATGGAAGAGAAAGGTTTAAGAAACAAAATTATTGTAAATGATAATTCTGAGAATCTCAGTGATGAAGTTTTGTATTTAAAGGAAAAATATTCAATTGTACTGGCTGTTGTACCCAATAAAATTACAAATTATAAGCTTTATTCTTATTTCGATTCTTGGATTAAAATTGTTAGCCTCTATTCAGCAGCAAGCAAAAGAGAGTAATTTTACTAAAAGCAATGATCCTTATCTAATGATTAAACCTAAAAATGATGCGGGAGTTGGGAAAAATTTTCATATCAACTATTGGTCTACATGTGCAGAAGAAGGAAATGATGTTAAAGCAGGGACTTTTTTACAATGTCGGGATTTTATATTCGAAAGCAAAAGCATAACCCTTATGACCAACACTGTTGGCGGACTAAACAAACAGAATAACAAAGATAGAATTCTGTCTTACAGAAATGCGTTACTGACTCGTGGCAGAATCGTAACTTTTGCCGATATTAAAGCTTTTGGATTTAACCATTTTAAAGGTTCAATAGAAGATATAAAAATTGAAAAAGGAACTCGAAAAGAGATTTCTGTAAAAGCCGGTTTTAGTAGAACGGTTGATATTTTCATAAAAACGAATCCTGAAGAAAGAAAACTGCTCTCAGATTCCGAGTGGAATTATTTATGTGACAGCTTTTTTAAAAACCTTAAAAATAGATCATCAAACGTGTTTCCGTATCGCATGTTTGTAGATTAAAAATCAAAACGCCGAAAAATATACTTTTCGGCGTTTTTGTTTAGATGAGGTTGTATTTTGGTTTTACTGGTATTTTTTATCTGTAAGCGTTTTCATAAAAGCCACGAGAGCTTTTTCTTCTTTGACATTTAAATTCAGTTTGTCGAAAGGCAGTGTTTGATTTTCTACTTTGTAACCTAGACCAATTCCGCCTCCTTTGTTGTAAAAGGAAACTACTTCTTCTAGCGTTTTAAAAACTCCGTTATGCATGTAAGGAGCGGTTACGGCTGCATTTCTGACGGTCGGGGTTTTGAAAGCACCAACCAATTGAGGCATTTGGTTGTATATATAACGACCTTTGTCTGGACTTAGAGATTTTCCAGAAGCTTCATTTGGAGTTCCGATAACTTCGTGTTCGGTTTTTGAATAACTTGGTGGAACCGTTCCGTTAAACAATGGCGTAAAATGACAAGTTGCACATTTAGCTTTTCCCATAAAAAGATTCATTCCTTCAATTTCTTCGGTGTTCAAGGCAGTTTTATTTCCTCTCATATATTCATCAAATCTGGAATCAAAGGCATTTAAGGATCTAACGTAACTTGCAATAGCATTCTGAATTTGCCAAGTTTCTGGTTTTGCAGTTTTTGGATAAGCTTTTTTAAACAGTTTTACATATTCTTTATCCAGCTGAATTTTAGCATGAATGTTTTCCATTGAGCCATGCATTTCGTCTTTATTCTGAATTACATCGACACTCTGCTTTTCTAAATCAAGTTGTCGCATATCCCAAAATTGGGCATTTTGCAACGAAGCATATGTTAGGGTAGGCGTATTTCGTGGCAAATTCATTCCAGTAAGCGAAACGTTCGTTTTTAGTCCATCGGTAAAAGCTTTTTCAGGATTATGACAGGTGGCACAGCTTCGATCGTTGTTTTTAGAAAGGCTTTTATCATAGAATAATTTTTCACCTAAAACCTCTTTTTCTTTGCTGAAATTATATTCTTCTGAAAGCACAAAGGCGTTTACATCAAAAGCATCTTTATCAAATAAAGTTTCTATTGTGGGTTTTAACGGACTATTTTTCTTTACGTTTTTGATATTTTCTTTTTTCTGAAAAGTTTTCAGTTTTTTCGAAATCGGATTTAAATATTCGGTTATAAAGAAAGCTCTGTCGAAAGCATTGAAATTGTTATTCTCTTTGCAATATTTTTGTGCTTTTTCAATCAGAATTTTTAAGTCAGACAATGATTTATTAGTGTTGTTTATTTTTTCTAAAGATTTAGAAATTGCAATTAAACTTTCTCCTGCTTCTGGAATTGAAGACTGCAAAATTGGACTATCAAAACCAGTAATTCCCAAAGCAATTACACGAAAAACATTTTGCTGAATAGCATCCAAAACATAGTCGTCACTTATTGTGATAACTTCAAAAGAACTTTTCAGCTGTTTGACATTGGATTGAAAAATATTTAATTCTCTGATTAAGTCTTCTTTGCTCTCAGAAGTATAGTCAGGATAAATCATTTCTTCGATAACTTGAAATCCATGAGGTTCAAAAGATCGGTTTTCTTCCAGTTCCATTTCGTCCAAAGCAGGACCATTCATAAATCTGGCAGTTTCAGGAATGAAATATTCAATTGCCCATTCCACTTTTTTATAAGCTAAACGAGATTTTTTGAATTGTTCTACAATTTCTTTTTGAGAAGAATCACTATTTACCAGTTTTTGAAATTGAGTGATTTCATTACTTAATTTAGTCAGATCGATTAATAAATCTTGTTTGATTGTAGCTTTTGGAACTTCATTTTCTTTGCATGAAAAGAAAAAACAAATCAGTATAAATAGAAAAGTAAAATGCTTTAATTCCATAATTGTATTTTAATAAAAACAACCCTTATCGAAAAAATAAGGGCTGTTAGTAGATGATTTTTTGCTGCAATTATTATCTCTGTACGTTTCTGATAATTACAGTTTGTCCTCCCTCTTTATTAGTTTGAGTTCCAGAACCATCAGCATTTTTAAATGCATCACTCTGCCAAGTGTGTGGGTGAATGTTCACAGTAAAAGTATCTGGAACACCAATGATATCTGAGATATCTTCCATGGCGCCAAACTCCCAGCTTCCAAATCTCATTTCGCCAGTTTGGTTGTAAAGCGTATTCCAAGTAGGATCTGTTCTTTTGTGGTTCATGTTTAACCATGGTTTGTTTTGCTTAGTTGCAATACTGTATTGCCAGATATACGAATCGTGTTTTGCAGCTGCATAATAACTGTCGCCATCTTCCTGAATGTAAACATAGTTTTCAGTTACGCATAAGTTATCTGGATTGATAATTCCTGTCCCAGGAGTACTGTCGCCTTCAACAGCCAATTCTAAAGTTCCTTTTAAAGGGTTTGTGGCATCCAATTTCAGTTTATAAACTCTTCCCCACATTGTATATCCGTCAACAGGAGCGTTGTTTGTTGCCTGACCCGTTGCTGTAAAATAGATTTCTCTGTTGTTGCTTGCGCTTCCTTTTCTGTAATCTACGTCTTCAACTCTAGAAAAACGAATCGCCTTTAAATCATTTACAGTTGTATTGATTACTGCTCCAGTTAAGTTTTTAGCATTCGGAATTTCAACAAATTCAACTGGATATGAATTATTTAATGTTATAGTTGTTTCAACCTGATTTCCGTCTGTTCTTTTTAAAGCATAAAGTTTTCCGTTTGATAAATCACCAACAGCAGAGCCTATGTACATAATTAATTGTCCAGCACTTACATGAGAAGTCGCATAAGATTGATCTTCACCAATTAAGATAACAGTTTTTCCTGGGTAAGCTTCTTTTGGAAGTGGAACAGCGTTTTCCATACTTGCTTTTCCTAAAGCTGGTAAAACTCTGTCGGTTCTACTTTTATCAGAAGATTGTCCAAGAGGATTAATTCCATGAACCATACTTTCCTGCCCACTTTCTCCAGCAGTCAAGAATATTGGCCCAAATCCGTGGATTTCTGGAGTTGCTAAAGTTGCAGAACATAAACGTGTTAAGCCTCCAACTCCGTCAACAATATAATCACCTTTTACAGGTTTGAAAGTCTTATCGAAATAAACTCTTGAAACAGACTGTAGGATTTCGTGGTTTGTAATCATGATGTAACCTTCTCCAGTTGGGTTTTTCATTAATCCGGCACCATCAGGTTGTGCACCGTATATAAATGAAGGAGATTCTGGCAATACATCAGAGCTCGCAATTAAAGTGCTGATTTTTAGGTTTTCAAATCCGCTCATCGGATACACAAAAGCAGGAATTTTTGAGTGTGTTGTAAAATCGATGTTATTGTTAACACCATTTGACGAATCCTTTTTGTCGTCATCATTACAGCTTATTACAGCAAATCCTGTCATTCCAAGCAATGCAAGAGATTTTAAAAAATTTAGTTTCATATACTGTTTTTTGTTTTTTTTGATAGAACAAATCTATCTCTCTAAAACAAAATAGAAGTTATGTTAATTTTTTCTTAATGCTAATAATTGTAAGTCTTGTATTATGAAATGGTAAATTAAAGGTTTTGAATGTAAATTTAAGACTCATAAAAAAATCTTAAAGAGGTTTGAAAAGTTGATTTAGATTAACCGCTTTCTTCTCTTTCAGCTTCTTAACGATTTTCAAAAATGCTATAGCAGTTATATAGGCATCACCCAAAGCGGTGTGTCTGTCTTTTTTTGAAATATCAAATTTATCTGCTAAATCGTCTAAGGTGTAATGATCTTTTCGTTCAAACAAATGAGACTGAATTAAAGTTTTTTTATACAAATAAGCGGTGTCTAAACGATGATTTTTTAATTCAGGAAGACCATTTCTTTCCAATGCCCTATTAATCATAGTCACATCAAAAATGGTATGATGGGCGATGATTATTGAATCGCCAAGAAATTCTAGGAACTGTTGTAAAGCCTCAAGTTCGCTAGGACGCTTTACAAGCAAATCTTTCAAAATACCGTGAATTTGTGCCGTTGATTTATCGTAATGCTCTTGTTCAAGATAGACTTCAAAACTGTCTTGAACATTTATAATTCCGTTTTGAAGCACAAGAGCGCCAATACATAACATGCGGTCATTATCGTAATCAAAACCTGTCGTTTCGGTGTCCAGAACCACAAATCTTGTTTCTTCGATGGTCGTATTTTCATCAAAAAAATCTTCTTCTTTCTTCCAAAAATTAAATAAACTCATTATACTAGATTTGAGATATTAAAACGTACTGAGATTAATTCCTGAAGCTCTTTAATAGTTTTAAAAGTACGTTTCAGTTTAATTTTCTCCATTTTGGTTAAAGATTCCAATTCGATAAACTGGCCAGAATCATGATGCAAAAGACCTTGTTTGGTTCTGAATTTCAATAATGCTTTAAAAGAATACGAACAAGACAAATACAACTCTCTATTATTAGACTCCAATTCAGCTAATTTTTCAAATCGTTCAGCCGTATTGCTGATTCCTTTGATTGAATGTGATAAAATCAAAACTCGCGCAGCATCGGTCAAAGGCATCAAAGCTCTTCGTTTGATATCGAAATTATCCTTATTGGCACCATCTTGTTCTACCAAAAACTGTCTAAAGAAACCAGTAGGCGAAGGGCTTTGTAAAGCGCCACTCACTAAATGCATATAGAAAATAGGGTTGACTTTTATGGTCTCAAAAATATAATCAGACAACTGACTTACAATTTCTGTATCGCCATATGTCGCGCTGTAGTCAAAGAAAATAAATGACAGTAAAACTTCATTCTTGCCCGGATTGGTAATCCAGTATTTTACTTGTTCTTTCCACTCGTCTAGGCTCATGCACCATTTTGGGTTCGAAGCCATCATTTCGGCCGGGCAGTAATCGTAGCCAATCTCAAAAAGCCCTTTATTGACATGACTCGCTAATTTTAAGAAATAGATTTTAGTTTCATCCCTAAAAACTTCGTTTACATTTTCATAAACAATCGCATTATCCTGATCAGTATGCAGCATTTGTTCGCCTCTTCCTTGACTTCCAAGCGCCAACCAAGTAAACTTTACAGGCGGCGGACTGCTCATTTTCTCTAAACAAATTTCGATAACACGAGTAGTGCAAGCCTCATTAAGTTCGGTAATGATTTTGGTAATCAATGTCATCGGAATATTTTGATCCAAATACCCCTGCAATAACTGCATAATCTGGTTACGGATTGGTTTTATTTCCTTGATTTTTTTGGTACGTTTCAACGCTTTAATCAATACGGCCGGATTGTTTCCTAACGCGACCATAACGTCGTGTTTAGATAAAATTCCAACAGCTTTGGTGTTTACTGTACCGTCTTTTGTTAGGCATAAATGACTGATGTCACTTTTCATCATGGCCATTTGAGCTTCCGTAACAGTCATTTTTTTCGGATACGTAATAACCGGTTTTGTCATGATCGTTTCGGCAGTTGTCGTTATCGGAAAGTCGCCGCTTACGATTTTATTTCGAAGATCTTTGTCTGTCAAAATACCAATCGGAAGCATTTCATCTACAATAAGAATTGCTCCCACTTTTTTCTTGCTCATGATTTTTGCAATATCCTTTACCGTTGTAGAAGGACTACAAGTAACAATTTTCTTTGAATACTTAATCGGAGTTAAATCAAATGAATGATTGCTCGAATGCAGGTTTTCATCTAAAATATCATCTCCGTATAATTTATCTTTATGAATATCCGAATACGGATTTCGCGTATTTGAAGCGTAACTTTCTATCAGGAAATTACCGACATTTCTATTCTCAAGCGCATAAGGCTTAAAAACGGCAATCGGTATAGCGTATAAAATACTTTCTTCATGAGCCGCCGCTTCCATAATATAATTTTCCTGTGCCAATAACGGGCGAAGTCCAAAAATATCGCCTTCGTCGCACATGTCTAAAACGCTATTTTTTGTGCTTTTTTTCAAAGCGACTGCACCTTTATGAACGACATAAAAAGAATCGTGTGTTTTGTCATTTTCAGCAAATATCACAGCATCTTTTTCTTTGTAAATAATAGAAATCTGTTCCGAAAGTTTTTCTAAATCTTTCTGATGCAGAAAATTAAACGGCGGATAATTCTTTAAAAAGTCGGCTACTCTTTGCGAAATGGTATTTTTCATGTGGCTAGATTAAGGTCCTAAAGTACTATTTAAAATAGAAATGTAAAAGAAACACATTATAATAATTTGCCACAAAGGCACAAAGGCACAAAGAAATAAATCCTTGGCGTCTTTGTGCCTTTGTGGCAGAAAAAGTTAACTATTTAATCTACTTTATGAACCGTTCCTCGTTGTTTTTCTTCAGAACCAACCAAACCGAATTCAAAAGTATAAGAATCTTTGGTAGTAGTTAAAATCTTCATGCTGATAGCTTTTTCTTCAGCCATATTTTTTGGATGTTTTTTCTGTAGCACATACTCGCAGTCGCTCACCCAACGAATTGTTGCAGTATCTGTTTTTCCTTCAAAAGTTTCGATTTCGATGTCATCTCTGCGCTCAAAATAAGTAGTTTTTTTAACGCCGTTGACTTCTGTCTCAAATTTGAATTTTCCGGTTTTAAAATCTTTGCAATTGTGTTCGGCATTATAGCACGATACCAAAGCCAGAACAGGAAATAAGAATATAATTTTTTTCATTTTAATTAGTTGTTTTTTAGGAGCTAATCCCGCTGTCCGCTGTATTCCCGATAAACAAAAACTACGGCTAAAAAGCCTTGTTTTTCTAAATCGGGAGATGTCGCTACCATCGAGGCTAGGAGTATCATTTCCAAAAGATTGTTTCGTCTTGATTAGATGAAATGATTATTTCAATCTCTTTAATTCATCGTCAGTAAAGTTCTTAATTTCTTTTTCTTTGGCAAACTTTTCAGCATTGTAATTTCCCGATTTATTCTTTGGAATCGACAAGCTATTCCATTCGCTGTTTTTCAATTGTTTGGCATAAAAAACAATCTGTCCGACATGATAAGGATAATGCGCCAATTGACGATTGATGGCTTCAATGACCGTATGCCCTTCATTTCGAATATAAATAATATCCGAAAGTTGCTCGGGTTTTAGACTTTCAAGCGCATTTTCGAGACAATTCCAACCTTTATTCCAAACTTCTAGAACTTCTTCTTTAGATTGCAAATCATTTTCAAATTCGGCATCACGGTTTCGCCATTCTTTCTCGCCGTCAGAAGTCAGGAAATTGGTCCAACGCGAAAGCATATTTCCCGAAATGTGTTTTACAATCGTTGCAATGCTGTTGGTATCTTCATTAAAAGATGCAAAAAGCTGTGAAGGTTCGAGTTGATCGATTGCCTTTTCGCCAAGCATTTTATAATACAAAAACTGTTTTTTAACGCTTTCTAGATAAGATTCATGCGTTTTCATGATTTGCTATTTTAAGATTGAAGTCCAATTTTGTTGTCCCGAAGTAATATTTCCCCCCAATCATTTAGTTTCCAAAGAATTTCGACTAATTGTTTTCCCGTTTCGGTCAGAGAGTATTCAACTCGTGGCGGAAGCTCATTAAAAGATTGTTTGATCAATATGCCATCTTCGACCATTTCGTTTAATTGCTGATTTAAAACACGTCGATCGACTTTTGCAATGCCTCTTAAAAATTCGCTTGGTCTTTTTTTTCCATCATTAATCTGCCACACAATTGGAATTTTCCATTTTCCGCTAATTGTATTGACGGCAATTTCTAATGGACAAATTTTATTTTCGGTGTTTCGTTCCTTTGTTTGCATAAAATTGACTTTTATTTCCCTATGGGATAAAAATATGCGGTATTGCCAGTGTTGGCAGGCTTTCCGATATTTACAAAAATAATCAAAATTTTAAGTCGAATGAATGATTTAGCCAATCAAATTGAAAGACAATGAAAGAAGTAAAACGTAAAGGAGCAAGATCGATAAAAGATATTTCCGCAGTTATTTTGGAACAGCTCAATAATGGCGAAATTGAGACAGCAAATTTAATTGAATGGCTTGCGGTGAATCAAACCAAGCTTTTAGAAAATGTATTGAAAGAGTCTAATCGAATGAACTATCTAGAACCCATTTTAACAGATATCAGCAATTTAAAAAAACAAACCGTAAATACCATAAATGAGGCAATAGGAACAGGAATATTGACAGAATCAATTCTTAATAATGATGCTGAAATACTTTCGATAATTTCAAAACATAAATCGGATTTGGTGCGATGTTGGTCTGCTTATACCATTGGGAAAAAAGAAGAGCTGACAATTGAAGAAATGTTACAGCAAATTCAGTTTCTGTCAGCCGACAAACATTTTGGTGTAAGAGAAATTTCATGGCTGGCAGTAAGACCAAATATTTCAAATAATTTAGAAAAAAGCCTTGAAATTTTATTGAAATGGACTTCCAATGAAGACGAAAATATCAGACGTTTTGCAACTGAAGCAACAAGACCAAGAGGAGTTTGGTGCGAACATATTGAAAAATTGAAAAAAGAACCAGAATTAGGTTTAAAGATTTTAAATGCTTTAAAATCAGATTCTTCCAAATACGTTCAGGACAGTGTTGGCAACTGGCTCAATGATGCCAGTAAAACAAGACCAGATTTTGTAAAAGATTTATGTGAAAAATGGAAAAAAGAAAGTCAAACAAAAGAAACGCTTTATATTATTAAAAAAGCATTGCGAACAATTGAAAAGTAGTTTTTTTAGCCACGAATTACACGAATTTTATCTTCAAATAATTCGTGTAATTCGTGGCTAAAAAAACTATACAATTTTAATGTCATATTTATCCAAAAGCCCGACAATTCCTTCTGTCGAAAACTGTGCTTTTTTCATCGGATTAAATTCAGGATCAATTTTATAATTGTAAGCCGTTTTAAAATTGACTCCAGCTAATTGTGTTTCGTTAAAAATAGCACCATCAAGATTGCAATTATCAAAAACGGAACTCGTTAAGTTGGTTCCGATAAAAGTTACTTCTCTTACTGAAGAATTGATGAACTTGGTTTTTGGCATTTTTTTGTTCGAAAATAAAGCGTAATCTAAAGTGCAATCTTCAAAATAAACCTGAAATAAGAAATCGTCACATTCATTAAAAGCGATTCCGAGAAGTTTGCAGTTTTTAAAAGTGACATTCTTTAAACTCGTTCCTGCCAGACTGGTCATAGACAAATTACAGTCAATAAACTCGCAGTCTAAAAAAGTATTGGAATTAAAATTGCTATTCGAAAAATCACAGTTTTTAAAAACACAGTCTTCAAACTCGCGATTGTTTATTTTTTTGTCGATATAAACAACTTTCTCAAATGTCTTCTGAATGTGAATTAGGCTTTCCATGAATGTTTTTTCGGTTTTTGTGCATTGTGACGCACTCGAAGTATATAGATAGATTCTTCTGTTATTTGATAAGAAACAGCATAATCGTAAACAGAATAAACTCTAAAACTCCCATCATTATTGGTTTTTTGTTTATCAAATTTATAGATTTCAGGCTGTGTTTTTAGTATTTCAGTACTATCGAAAATAGTATTGACCACTTTGTCAGCAATAGTGAGGGATTTGCTTTCAAAGAAAATGTAAAAATGAATATCTTCTAAATGGTTTAAAGCATTGCTTGACCAAATTATTTTCTTCCCCATTTTTTTGCAATTTCTTTAGCTTCATCTTCGGTATAAAAATTGCCTTTTTTTATATTATCTAAGGCATTTTCAATATCCATATTATAAGATGCATCTGAATCAATTGTGGTATTATTTATTGATTGTAGAAGATGTTTAAGTTTTTCAACAAAAGAAGGATCTTTTACTTTATCAATCTCTTGATGAATCCAGTTTATTTCTGCTTGTATATCCATAATAAAGAATTTTAGTAAAGATACGAATTAGTCATTAAATATACCTTTCATAATGATTTTCAATCCTAAAAAGATCAAAAACATTGAACCAAGGCAAGCCACAATTCCGATTCCTAAAACCAAATAATGCCAGTTGGTATGCTGATTTTGAAATGCGTTGTAAATTAATGAAGGACCAATAAACATTAACGGTAGTGCGCCAGTTAAATATTTTATTCCTTTCATCAGTAATTGTTTGTTTGTTGCCATGTTTTTTGTTTCAAGTTTCAAGTTTCAGGTTTCAAGTCGTTTGGCTTGTGTTTAATCGCAAGGTTCGCAAAGCTTTGAAAATAACTTGCGAACCTTGCGTAAACCTTAGCGTGCTTTGCGGTTAAACTAAACAATAAAGCAAAATACTTTTATTTTTTATAATTATCTACAGCATTTCTTACGCTGCCGTATTTCTTTAATAATTCAGATGCTTCTTCATACGAAACCGGAATTTCTCCCATAATCATTTTTACACCTCGGTCAACAAGTTTGATGTTGCTTAACTGCATGTCAACCATTTTGTTGCCTTTTACTTTTCCGAGTTGAATCATCGATGCGGTCGAAATCATGTTTAAGACCAATTTCTGTGCTGTTCCGGCTTTCATTCTTGAACTTCCGGTTACAAATTCTGGTCCCACAACAACCTCGATAGGGAATTTCGCTGTTAATGCCAACGGACTTCCAGCATTATTTGTGATGCATCCTGTTACAATATTGTTTGCATTACAGGTTTCTAAACCGCCGATAACATAAGGAGTAGTTCCAGAAGCCGCAATTCCGATTACAATATCGTTCTGATTGATGTTGTGTGCCTGTAAGTCAATCCAGGCCTGAGTTGCATTGTCTTCGGCATTTTCTACTGCACGACGTATCGCAGTATCGCCACCGGCAATAATACCGTTTACCAAATCAAACGGAACACCAAAAGTCGGCGGGCATTCTGAAGCGTCAACAACACCCAAACGGCCAGATGTTCCGGCACCAATATAAAAAATACGGCCGCCCAATTTTAAGTTTGCAACAGTTTGTGTTACCAAAGCTTCGATTTGCGGTAATGCTTTTTCGACAGCCAAAGGAACAGTTTTGTCTTCGTTGTTAATATTGGTCAGCAGTTCGTTAACTGACATTTTTTCTAAATGCTCGTATTTTGAAGATTGTTCGGTTGTTTTTGTAAAGGCCATTTTTTGTTGAAATAGTGATGTTCCAAAATTACTCTTTTTTATGGCAATCCTGTAAACTATGCAGATTAAAAAAACTTTTTTCTGTGATTCTTTTAAGGGAGATTACTTTCTATATTTCGTATTAAAAAATCTAAAATATTATATTTGTTGAAATATTAAAAAGATAAATGGATAAACTAGTTTTTTTGGATAGTGTTGCCCGCATTGCTGTCTTTGTTTCGTTATTACTTGCACTTTCTTTACTTACGGTAAAAACGGAAAATAAATTAGCTAATAGACTATTTGCTTGTTTTATTATTTTTTCTGCCATTGATTTCAGCGGACTTTTAGATTATTCACTTCCTTTGGAATATGTAAATGTAGATTTTTTCAGAAGCACTGTGTGTTTACTGGAAATGCCTTTAATTTATCTGTATGTTTTAGCGGTTTGTTATTCAGATTTTCGTTTAAAATGGAAGCATTTGATTTATGCACTTCCTTTTATTGTTATGAATTTTGTTTTAATGCCGAGGGTTTATCTGGAATCTGGCGTTGAGAAACAACATGTCTTAAATCATTTCAATGAAATGTTTGAGATTTACTTTTTTCAGATTTTAATCGAATTCCAATATTGGTTTTATATTATCAGTATATTTTTGATTTTAAGAAAATACAAAAGAATTTATCTCGAAAATTATACCAACCCAAGTGCTTCTACTTATAAATGGCTTTTTCAGATGAATTGTGTTTTTTTAATAATGCACTCTATTACGGCTTCAAAAAATCTATTGCGTTATACTGCGTCTCGAGATATTTTTCTTTGGGGAAATGTTCTTATGGTTCTTATGGCCTTATGTGTTATATGCTGGTTTGTCATGAAAGCATTAAATCATCCGGAACTTTTTAGAGGAGTTAATTCTAAGTTGAAACTAACAAAAGATATTCTTCCGGAAGTAGAGGAAAAATCAGAACCTATCAATACGCAAAACGATTTGATAAACAATCAGATTGAAATATTGAAACTATATATGAGTGAAAAAGAGCCATTTCTTGATCCTTCATTGACCATACAAGAACTTAGTAATCAAATTAATATTCCGGTTCGAGATTTGTCTATTTTGATTAATCATCATATGAACCAACATTTCTTTGATTTTGTGAATGAATATCGTATTCAGAAAGCAATGCATATTTTAAAAGATCCAACTAAAAATGAGTTTACGGTTTTAGAAATCCTATATGAAGTTGGTTTTAATTCGAAATCTTCCTTTAATACTTCTTTCAAAAAATATACAAATGTAACTCCGACCGCTTATCGAAATGCTTCGTAGTAAAGTTTTTACTCACTTCTTTGACAGGATGTTTCTTTTTTGAAATAATGCCAAAAAATCTAAAATAGTATATTTGTTAAATAATAAAAAAGGAATGAATATAGTAAGCTTTTTAACGGGTATGGCCGGATTGTCAGTTTTTGTTTCCTTATTGCTGGCCTTTTTCTTGCTCACTGTGCAAACAAAAAATAAACTGGCAAATAGGCTTTTTGCTTGTTATTTGATATTTTTTGCCATTGACAACAGTGGTATTTTTATTGACGAAAACTTCATTAGAAATAATTTTAATTTAGAATTTTTCAGATGGACAATTTGTGCTCTAATACTGCCTGCTTTTTACTTGTATATAGTGTCTGTTTGTTTTGCAGATTTTCGATTAAAGCCAAAACATCTGGTGCATATAATTCCGTTTATCATTACAAATACCGTTTTTTTGGTCAGGCTTTATTTTTTAGATGATGCGCAGCAAACACTTTTTTACGAACATCGAGATCAATCTCCAGAAATGTCATATCTGTTTTTGGTTTTAGGTTTACAAACTATATTGTATAGTATAGGAGTATTTTTGGTTTTAAAAAAGTACAGAGCAATATATCAGGAAAATTACACCAATCCGCGAACTTCTATTTTTAAGTGGCTGTTTCAAATGGCCATGGCACTCTTTGTTTTGTATTACTTATCGATTATTAAGAATATTGTGCGTTATGCCAATATTGATTATTTATGGATTTGGTCCAATACGATATTGCAATTTCTAGTTTTGGCGGTAACCTGCTGGTTTGTTTTGAAAGCTTTAAATTATCCTGAACTTTTTAGAGGAATCGATTCTAAATTGGAATTGGCAAGAGATATCGTTCCTAAAGAAAATAAAGATATTCTAGGAACTAAAGGCAATCAAGAAGAAGCTATTACAAAACAGATTTTGGCACTTAAAAATTACATGACAGAAAAAGAACCTTTTCTGGATCCGTCACTTACCATTCAGGAACTTTCTAATCAAATAGACATTCCCGTTCGTGATTTATCAATTCTCATTAACCATCATATTGATCAGCATTTTTTTGATTTTGTGAATGAATATCGCATTCAAAAAGCCATGAATATTTTAAAAAATCCTTTAAAAAGCGATTTGACGGTTTTAGAAATATTGTACGAAGTAGGTTTCAATTCAAAATCTTCGTTTAATACTTATTTTAAAAAATACACAAATTTAACTCCGACAGCTTATAGAAACACTTGAAAATAAGTGTTTTGAAAAAAGTCGTACTTCATGCCTAATAAAGTCGAACCAATTTCTTTAACAGAAAATGGTTCGACTTTTTTTTGTCGGTCGCATAGCGAGAATTTCTAAGGCAACTTTGCTTCAAATTAATCGAACAAGTAAAATTAGAAATCATGAAAAAGTCAAATGTCCTTATTTTTTTATTACTGCCTTTGTTTTGTCTAGCGCAGTCAACGGTGAAACTAAAAGGAAAAGTTTCAAGTCAAACTGCATTATTAGAATGGGCAGATGTTTCAATCTTAGATTCAGAAGGAAAAATTATCGACGGCACTACAACTCAAAAAGACGGAGTTTTTGAATTAAGCCTTAAAAAAGGGATTTATAAATTAGAAATAACTCTTTTAGGTTTTGCAGAATATAAAAATAAAATTGATATTGAAAGAGATACCGATTTAGGTACCATTACTTTGATAGAAAATACAACCAATTTGGGAGAAGTTGTCATTCAGTCCAGAAAAAATACGATTGAACAAAAAATAGATCGATTGGTTTATAATCCAGAAAATAATGCAACAACTGCGGGAGGAGATGCTTTGAGTGCCATAAATACAGCGCCTGGAGTTGTAGTAAAAAATAATGCCATTACTATATTAGGAAAAGGAGTTTCGAGAGTGATGATTGATGGAAGAATGATTGAATTAACGGGAGAAGAGCTGAATAACTACCTAAAATCGATTTCGGCAAGTGATATTAAAAATATTGAAATTATAAGTAATCCGTCTGCAAAATATGAAGCTGAAGGAGATGGAGGATTGATTAATGTGATAATGAAAAAAGGTGCTCGTGATTCTTGGAAAAATACAACAACAGCTTCGTACGATCAAAACAAATATGGAATTTATACTCTAAGAAATAATTTCTTTTACAATAAAAATAAGTTTCGATTCTCGGCCAGTATTAACGGAAAAGCGGGTTACAGAAGCATTAAAGAATCGTTGGATATGTATTTTGATGAAGGGCCTTCAAAGATGAAAGCTAACACAAAATTAAATGAAGAAAACCTCTCTGGAAAAATAGCTTTAGATTATGATTTTTCTGAAAAAACAACCATTGGCTTTCAAATTTTAAAAGATAAAAGCAATCCAGATTTTGACACAGATATTAGAATTAACAATTATAATGCTCAAAATGAGTTAAATAATTATATTCTTAATGAAAGTTTTTTAGACCGAAAATCTGGTAATCAGACCTATAATTTGCATTTGATTACAAAACTTGATTCGCTAAACCGCAAATTATCATTTGATGCTGATTATTTTAGTTACAACTCAAAATTTGATCGAGATTTTATCGCGAATAATTATGCAGCAGACGGAACTTTTGTTGATGTAAATCAGTCAGGAAGAAATCTTTCGAATCAGGATATTGACAACGTGAGTTTTAAGGCAGATATGGAACACCCGCTTCAAGCGTTAAATCTATCGTATGGCGCCAAAATGAGTTTTACAAAAAGTAAGAGTAATGTCGTTTTTTACAATACGATTACAGGAACGCCAGAATTAGATTCTAATCAAACCAATCAATTTAGATACACAGAAAATAATCAGGCGGTTTATATTAACGCAGATAAAAAGATTAATGAAAAATGGAATTTGCAATTGGGATTGCGTTTAGAAAATACGCAGACAAAAGGTTTTTCTGAAACGTTGAATCAAGAAACCATCAATAACTATTTTAAGCTGTTTCCGACCTTTTTTGCTGCTTATCAGAAAAATGAAAACAATAGTTTTAGTTTCAATTATGGAAAGAGAATCCGCAGACCTGGTTTTTCGATGCTGAATCCTTTTAGAGTTTACATTAGCAGTAATAGTTATTCAGAAGGAAATCCGTTTTTGAAACCTTCTTTTAGTGATAATTTTGAATTGGCGCATTCGTATAAAAAAATATTGAGAACAAGTATTTTCCTAAATTCGATTACAGATGGTTATGGCGTGATATTTACCTCAAATCCAGAAACGATGACACAGATTATTTCAAGAGAAAATTATTTTAAAGGTCTTAATTACGGAATTGGTGAGACTTACTCGGTTAGTTTTGCAGATTGGTGGGAAAGTGAAAATTCATTATATCTTTTAGGTTCAGACCTTAAATTTATAAAAGATATTAATGCCAAGCCTGTAAACGGTTTTCAGCTTGATTTTTCTACCAATAATACTTTCTTATTAGGTAAAACGACTAAACTGCAACTTGATTTTAATTATACATCGCCTTATAAAAGCGGTTTGTATGATACAGGTTACACATCAAGTTTAAACATTGGTTTTAAACAGGATTTGTTGAATAAAGCAATGCAGATTTCCTTTTTGATAAATGATATTTTTTATACTTCTTATTTAAAAAATGATGTTTCGATTGTAAATGGCGTAAAACAAGTTTACAGTCAAAAAGAAAGTAACCGATTTGCTCGTTTAACGGTGGTTTACAATTTTGGAAATAATAAAATCAATGTAAAAGATCGCGCTTTTGGAAATCAGGATGAGAAGAAGAGAACGGGGAATTAATTAGAAAATCAGATAATTTGTCAATTAGATAATTATCTCATTATCAAATTGACAAATTATCTAATTTATTTATTATAAAAAGTATGCTAATAAAATTCCAAGAACAATCATAGAAACTTTGGCGATGTTGAATTTATGTCCTTCACTGCTTTCAAAAATAATAGTAGATGAAATATGGAATAAAATACCAATTACAATGGCTGTAATTTCGGTGTAATAATCATTTAAAAAGGCTAGATACTCAGATGCAATTGTGCCAAGCGGTGTCATGATGGCGAAAACCAGCATAAAAGCAAAAATGGCTTTTTTGTTTAAATCGGCATTGATGAAAAATGTGGTTAGAATTACAGCAATCGGCAAATGATGAATGGCAATTCCGATGGCTAAATCATGATGATGGCTTACTGGAAATCCTTCTAAAAAGGCATGAATACACAAACTGATAAACAAAAGCCACGGAATTTGAGACATTTTAGCATGTCCGTGAACGTGTCCGTGTTCGGCTCCTTTGGAGAAAAACTCTAAAATGATCTGAAATAAGATTCCGATCATGATAAAAACTCCAATTTTATGATTGTGTGCTGCATAAACTTCTGGAAGTAAATGCATCACGGTTAAAGACAATAAAAAAGAACCACTGAAGGCCAGTAGTAATTTTAAATTGGTTTTGTTTTTTGGTTTTATAAACAAAGCCACACTATATCCTAAAAGTACAGAAAATAAGGGTAATAGATAATTCATCTTTTTGTTTAATCGTTGTTTTGTTTTATCGTTTAATCAATCTTTGTTAGTTTGTTTATTCGTTCAAACAAATTAACGATTTTGCGATTAAAGCTATTTAAAAATCATGATTAATCTTTCACTTTCAGTTTTATGGAATTTTTTGAGTTTGTAATCTCCGAAAATGTCGAGAAGGAAAATTCCGGCTTCGTCCATTAAATCCTGAAAATCTTTTAGTGTTAAGGCTTTTACTTTTTCGGTAAAATGATATTTTCTGCCTTGGTCTTCAAAGTCGATTTCTTTAAAAATATGTCCGTCTTCAACGTATCTTTTAATGTGAAAATCAATTTCATCTACCGTTTTTACTTCTTCGGGAACCAAAGTTTCGATTACGTTTGTTACGTTCATAAAATCGATTACGGCAAAACCATAGTTTGAAAGGCTTTCTTTTATTGCTTTTAAAGTAGTAAGATTATCATCATCGTTTTCGAAATAACCGAAACTGGTAAACAAATTGAAAATGGCATCGAACTTTTCTTCAAAAGGTTCGCGCATGTCATGAACTTTAAAATGCAGGGTTTCGTTGCTGTTTTTACTGGCTTCTGCGATGCTGTTTTCAGACAAATCGGCACCTAAAACATCAAAACCCAACTGATTTAAATAGATAGAATGACGGCCTTTTCCGCAAGCTAAATCCAATACTTTTGCTTTTTCAGGCAAATTCAGATAGTGCGTCAAATTGTCCATGAAAACCTGAGCTTCACGATAATTACGATCCTTATAAAGAATATGGTAATAAGGCGTATCAAACCATGAAGAATACCAGTTTTGATTGTCACCTTCCTGATTCGGAATTGATTCGTTATGCGTTGCAGACATTTATTCTATTTCAATTAATTTAAAGTCCGGCAAATTTAGTGTATTTTTGCCGAAAAATAACTATTTAGCAACGATACATTGTTGCGTTATGTATAGATGCAGAATTGGCATCTTTTAAATTTTAGTTTTTTTTTAATTTAAAAGAAAAGATGGAAGAAAATTTTAAAATGATTGCCAAATGTTTTTTTGGCTTTGAAGAAATATTAGAAAAAGAACTGGTTGCACTTGGAGCTCAGGATGTTGAAAAGGGAGTGAGAATGGTAAGCTTTAAAGGAGATAAAGGTTTTATGTACAAAGCCAATTTATCTCTGCGTACGGCTCTTAAAATCTTAAAACCAATTTATTTTTTTAGAGCAAACAACGAGCAAGCTTTATATAAAGGAATATCGGGTTTAAACTGGTCTAAATATTTAAATGCAAATCAGACTTTTGTAATTGATACAACGGTTCATTCTACTTATTTCAATCATTCTGAATTTGTTTCTCAAAAATGTAAAGATGCTATCGTAGACCAATTTAGAGAAAGAACGGGGCAGCGACCAAGTATCGATAAGCAATATCCAGATTTAAGAATCAATATTCATATCGACAAAGATCAGGTTTCGGTTTCTTTGGATACTTCTGGAAATTCACTTCATCAGCGTGGTTACAGAACAGCTACTAATATTGCTCCGATTAACGAAGTTTTGGCTGCAGGAATTCTGTTGTTGTCAGGATGGGATGGACAAAGTCATTTCTTAGATCCAATGTGCGGTTCGGGAACTTTTCTGACTGAAGCCGCGATGATTGCCTGCAATATTCCGGCAAACATAAACAGAAAGGAATTTGCTTTTGAAAAGTGGAAAGACTGGGACAACGATTTGTTTGATAAAATCATTGACAGTTTAATGAAAAAGACAAGGGAATTTCATTACACCATAAAAGGTTTTGATAAAGCGCCAAGTGCGGTAAGTAAAGCCAAAGACAATATCAGAAATGCCAATTTAGAGGAATATATAAAGGTTTCTGAAGAGAATTTTTTTGATACGGAAAAAGAGACTGAAGGAAAACTTCATATTGTTTTCAATCCGCCTTATGATGAGCGTTTAGATATTCATATGGAAAAATTCTATGCTAATATCGGAGATACGCTAAAGAAAAATTACCCAGGAACAAACGCTTGGTTTATTACAGCAAACCTAGAAGCCTTGAAATTTGTGGGACTAAAACCTTCAAGAAAAATCAAACTTTTCAATGCGAGTTTAGAAGCACGTCTCGTAAAATACGAAATGTACGAAGGAAGCAAAAGAACGAAATTTCAAGTCTCTGAATAGGTGCAAAGGTTCAGAGTTACAAAGGTGCAAAGGAAAAATTCTGTGTCGCTTTTAGGATAAAAACTTTGACCGCAAAAGAATAAAAATATAATTTGTTATTTGTTCAAACAAGCAATTATTAAGATAAGCAAAGGAAAAACCTTTGTTTCTCTGAACCTTTGCAACTTTGAACCTAAAAAAAAATATATGTCAAAACTACAAGTAAGAGCTTTTTTATATCAATTAGGATGTTTTGCAGTCCTATTTTTAGCGTTCCGATTTTTAATCGCCGCTTATACTGGTTTAACTGGAATCTGGATTCCGTTAACTGCTTTTGTAATTGGAACTATTATTGGACCGAAGTTTCAGGCAGCAAGAACTAAAGACGGAGAGAAGCTTTTTATGAAATGGATTTTTATAAAAGGAATTAAAGAAATCGGATAATTTTAGTGCAAATGAAAAAAATCGGACTTATCGGCGGCATCAGCTGGGTTTCAACTTCAGATTATTATACGCTCATCAATAAGGAAATAAACGAGAAACTTGGAGGTCTGAATTTCTCTGAATGTCTTATCTATTCTTTTAATTATGCAGATATTAAAAAAAATAATGATGCCAACGATTGGGATTCGACTTTTAAAATGCTTTTTAAAGGATGTGAATTCCTAAAAGCGGGCGGGGCAGAAGCGATTGTTCTTTGCGCCAATACGATGCACTTAATTGCAGATAAACTCGAAAAAGCCATTGAGCTTCCCGTTATTCATATCGCAGTTGAAACG
Source organism: Flavobacterium procerum (assembly GCF_042431625.1). Lineage (NCBI taxonomy): Bacteria > Pseudomonadati > Bacteroidota > Flavobacteriia > Flavobacteriales > Flavobacteriaceae > Flavobacterium > Flavobacterium procerum. The sequence continues at coordinate 595,137 of NZ_JBHLYW010000007.1, forward strand.
GCTTTAGAAATACGGAAAAAAAATCTGAAAAAGATAGGATTGTTAGGAACCAAATTTACAATGGAATTGGATTTCTTTAAAGACAAACTTGCCGAAAAAGGAATTGAAGCTATAATTCCAGTTTCAGAAGAAGATAAAGATTTTATTCATTACACTATTTTTGAAGAATTGGGAAGAGGAATCGTAACGGAAGAAACCAAATCACGCTATTTGCAAATCGCCAATGAACTCATTAAAAGCGGTGCAGAAGGAATAATTTTAGGTTGTACGGAAATTCCTTTGGTTATAAAGCCAGAGGATTTAGCAGTACCTATTTTTGATACTACTTTGATACATGCAAAAGCAGCTGTAAATTTTCAGTTGTCTTAGAATAAAACCAATACACAAAAAACAAAGCCATGAACTTAATTAAAATTCATGGCTTTTTTTATTTCTGATATTCTCTAACTTTTACCGATTTGTTGTTTTTGATTTGATATTCAATATAAGTGGTTTTGTCGCTATTCTCATAAGAGATAATTTCTCTTGCAAGATAAAAACTTTTGTTGAACCATTTGTAGTAATGGCTGGAATCATTGCCACTTCCATCTCCTTCATATCGAACAAATTCTTTGTTTTTTTGATCAAAAAACAGGTATTCCAGTTCTTCTAATTTAGTATTTCTTACAAACTGTTTTTTGGTTTTATCATAAATTAAATATAGAAAACTGCCGTCATATTTAATTCGGTCTGGAAAGTAAATAGGGATTTTGATATCCAATAAACCATCAAAATTTAGATCTTCGAATTCGATTTTTCCGATGTTGTCAGATAATACATTATTGAAATTTGAAATTGTTTGTATTTTCTGTTTTTTCGAATCATAAATGTCAAGCTGACTAATTAAGTAATAGTCTGCCAATTGATTGCTGAAATTGGTCGCTTTTCCTTTATGAGGATTGAGTTTATAACTGTAATTTTTCGGATTAAAAGATTGTAAGTCCTCCAGACAACTTAGCGTTGCAGAAAATTGTTTGTCTTTTTTTGCATTTTGCCAATTACCGCTTAATTCATAATTGGCATTGAGTTGCAGAGAAAAACTTCCCGTTATTGTGGGAACATTTCCACTTTTTTTGGGTATGTAAGTGGTTTCAGCAAGCTTTAATTCATTGTTCTTAAAAATTCCTCTTAAAAGAATAGTGTTGTCTTTCCCGCTTTTAACATAATAATAGCTTCCTGATACAGAATCTTTTCCTTGCTGAAAATCAATTGTCATTTCAATAGGATATTTATCTATTTTTCCAGAGAAGTGTAAAGAGGTAGTGACAGTCGTTTTTTGTGCAAAAACAAATTGGCCAAACATAAAAAGAACGAGTAGTTTTTTCATTTCAGAAAATTTACTTCTTAGGATTTGCTTTTATAAGTGTTGGTACAACTGTTTTTTTCTTGTAAATAGGGATGAAATAAGAAACGGTGTAATTAAAACCAACACCAAAACTTCCGTCATATGTTCTGTTGAAACCTGGAATGTACAGGTTATCAAAACCTGATGGTTTGTTGTTCATTGCCAAAAGCTTTAACTGAACGCCAAAACCGACAAAAACATTATTAAACACTTTGGCTTTAAGCCCCAATGCTACTTCAAGCCAAGCAGCGCTTAGTCCGTTATGTTTTTCGTTTACCTGTATTGGAGCCAGCTCTCCCCAATACGGATTCGGATTATAAATCTTATAACTGTTTAAATCTTGACTGAATGTGCTAAAACCACCACGAAGACCTATGGTAATAAGGTTTTCCATGTCGAGCCAGTTTTCGTAAAAATTATAATCAAAACCTCCTTTTATGTAAGTTCCGGTTGCAGTTGTATTTAGACGATCATCTTCGGTAGTTTTGTCCTCAAACCCAAGTTCGGCGGCCAGATAATATTTTTTGGTCAAACGCCAGTCAGCCACAAACTCTACACCTTTGTAGTTTTTATCGTAGAATGCGCGACTAAGCTTAAATAAATCAACGCCGACGCGAAGACCATAACGGTCAGTTTTTACAATACTGTCTTTTACAGGCTCTTTCGTTTCAGTTTTTGGAGCCTTTTTATCTGCAGTTTCTTTTTTTGCTGTTGGTGTTTCCTGAGCTTCTGTTAAAAACATTGAAAACAATAAACAAATACTAAAAAAAGATTTCAACGTGTGTTTCATTTTCAGTTTCAATGTTACGAATTTTTACTTCAATATTTTTCATCCATTCTCCATCAGTACCGGTGCTATAAACGACATCGTTTTCATCAGGAAGCTGAAAAGTAGTTTTATAACCGCAGGCTCGAGATACATAAGCATTGGTACGAGAATAATTAATTGTCAGAAGATCAGTATTTGATTGAGTCGAGCTCGATGCGTTATAGATAAATTTGTAAGTAACCGTGTCGGCATCTACTCTTAAAGGTACCGATACTGTACTGGCACTGGTAAGGTATTTTGTTGTCGAAGTGCCATTTTCATTAAAAATGATTCCTTCTGGCTGGTCAACACCATCGATAACGCCTACAACTTTCATGTTAGAAACATTTCTAACAGTCGTTGGATTATTGTCATAATAAAAAGTAATGACAAGTCTTGGTGTTGTCTGCGTGTTTGCATCGCAGATATCATCTTTTTCACAGCTTGACAGGCCAAAGGTAAAAAGCAGTAAAACGGCAATTATTTTTTTCATCTAAAGGTTTATTATCGAAGTTCTAAAAGTACTACATTTTCGACATGATGAGTCTGCGGAAACATATCAACAGGACGCACACGCGTTACTTTGTATTTTTCATCCATCAAAGCCAAATCACGTGCTTGTGTAGCCGAATTACAGCTTACATAAACTACTTTTTCAGGCGCTATTTTTAAAATTTGCTCTACAACGTCTTTGTGCATTCCGTCACGTGGTGGATCAGTAATAATTACATCCGGTTTGCCGTGGCTTGCTATAAAAGCTTCGTTAAAGACAACTTTCATATCCCCAACAAAAAACTCACAATTCGTAATATTATTGCGTTCAGCATTGGCTTTTGCATCTAGAATTGCTTCAGGAACACTTTCTACTCCAATAACTTTTTTTGCTTTTTTTGAAACGAATTGAGCAATGGTTCCTGTTCCTGTGTACAAATCGTAAACAGTTTCATTTCCGGTAAGGCCTGCAAAATCTCTGGTAATTTTGTACAATTCATACGCCTGGTCAGAGTTGGTCTGGTAGAAAGATTTTGCATTGATGCTGAATTTCAAACCTTCCATTTCTTCTAAGATATAATCTCTTCCTTTGTAAAGGATTACATCTTGGTCATAAATAGTATCGTTTGGTTTTCCGTTTACAACATACTGCAATGAAGTAATCTGCGGGAATTTCTCGTATAAATGGTCTAAAATCAATTCTCTGTTTTCTTTGTCTTCTTCAAAAAACTGAATCAATACCATTATTTCGCCTGTCGAAACTGTACGAATCATAACCGTTCTTAGTAATCCTGAATGTTCTCTCGGATTGAAAAACGCTAAATTGTGCTCATTCGCAAAAGCTCTGATTTCGTTACGAATTGCATTTGAAGGATCTTCCTGTAAATGGCATTTTGTGATGTCAAGGATCTTGTCCCACATTTTCGGAATATGAAAACCTAATGCATTTCTGTTTCCTAGATCTTCTGTGCTTCCAATCTCTTTTTCGGTAAGCCATCTGCTGTTCGAAAAAGAAAATTCCATTTTATTTCTATAGAAAAATTGTTTGTCAGAACCCAGAATGTTTTCAAATTCAGGAAGTTCTATTTTTCCAATTCTCTGTAAATGATTTTTAACTTCATTTTGTTTAAAGGCAAGTTGCTGGCCGTAGTTCATATTCTGCCATTTACAACCTCCGCAAACGCCAAAATGCTCGCAGATTGGGTCTACTCTGTACTCTGATAATTCATGAAATTTTACCGCTTTACCTTCGTAATATGCTTTTCTTTTTTTAAATGTTTGTACGTCAACAACATCACCCGGAACCACATTCGGAATAAAGATTACTTTTCCGTCTGGCGCTTTGGCTACCGATACTCCTTTTGCTCCAGCATCAAGTACCTGAATTTGATGAAAGACAACTTTGTCTGTATTTTTTCTTCCCATAGCGCAAAAATAAGCCTTTGAAAACTTTTACAAATTTTATTTTTAAAATATTTTAGAAATTATTCAAAATAGTAGTTTAATTAACTTTATAAGTTACCTTTGTTTTGTAATAAATCCAAAAAGTTACAATTTTAACCTGCTATTGATGTACTTATATGAAGTTGTATCATAAACTTTCACAAATCGGCTTTTTAAAAAAAAGTTACGCTTTCAAATTCCTTTTTGTAGCATTTATAGGTATTCATATTCCCCTAATCGGAATTTTATTCTTTGTATTGTATTTTAAGCACAGTATTTCGCCAGCTTCTATTTTGGTGTTTTCGCTGATAATGACACTTCTTGCTACGGCAATCACGCTTTTGGTTTTAAATCGTTTGATAAAGCCTATTCAGACCGCCTCAAAAGCTTTAGACGATTACCGAAATTCCCGAAAATTATCTGTGCTTCCAACAGAATATACAGACGAGGCCGGACTCCTTTTATGCAATATTCAGGAATCTATTTTTGAAGCAGAAAGTTTTATCAACGAAAAGCAGGATTTGATTTATATGCTTTCGCATGATTTGAAAAATTTTGCAGGAAATCCAAATGGGCTTGCTAAATTAATTATAAGCGAAAATCCTCCCGAGTCTATACGAAATCTTGCTGAGCTGATTTGCGAATCTACAGATCTTCAGTTTAGATATATCGAAAATTTCATTAAACTTCTGAACGAACAAGATCAGGTTGCAAAAGTTAATGTTGAGTCAAGGATAATTGCTTTTGCTGGTATTCTTCCATTCATAAACGAGCAGGTAGAACAGCGTCTTTTAGACAAAAACATTAAGCTGAGTATAATTGTTGAAGCTCAAGAAGCTCTTCTTAAAATAGACGAAGGACTGCTGGTTCAGGTTTTGGTCAATTTGATAAGCAATGCAGTTAAGTTTTCTTATTTTGACAGCGAAATAAAAGTGAAGATTTGTATTGAAGATTCGTGTCTGATTATAACCGTGACAGATGCAGGTATTGGTTTTGATAAAAATCAAATTGACGAATTGTTTAAAAAATTCACGAAAATGAGCCGTTTGGGTACTGCCAATGAAACTTCAACCGGAATTGGATTGTATCTCTGCAAAAAAATAATCGAAAGAAATAAAGGTCGCTTAAGCGCTTCAAGCGAAGGAAAAAATAAGGGAGCTGAGTTTAAAATTGAATTTGATATTTAAGATATTGTATTAGAAAACTAAAAAATGGTTGTAATTAAAATTACAACCATTTTTATTTATAGACATTCAGAATTTGATTAATGTAGTGCCTGATGATAGAGGATTCTTGCTTTGCCTTCCACGCATCCTATTCCGACTGGTTCTGCAGGAAGTACAGAGAAAAATGCACAATAGACTTTCCATTTTTCTACATAAGCTTGAGATGATTTGTTGTACTGTTCTACTTTTTTTAGAAAAAGTTCAGTATTAGCCTTTTTTGAATACAACATAAATTGTCCTCCACAGGTCGTAACTATGGAAGTATAAGCCCATTCGTCAGGATTGGTGCAGGTATGTGTTTCTTGGCCTGAAAGAGTAACCAATTCGGCATGCATTTTAGATAATTTAGCTGTATCTTCTTCTTGTGTTGTGTCATCGTCATTGCTGCAAGAAGTAAAAGTCATTAAGATTGTAAATACTATAATACTTAGTTTTTTCATGGTTTATGAAGGTTAGTTGTTAAAAAGATTAAACAGTAGAAATTTACTCACAGAGTTATGGTTTATTGTATACAAATCGAGGTTTGTTCTCGTAGCATTCAATACCCGATGGAGGACCCCAATAAATCAAATAATTACCACACATAAACCCCCATTTCTTTTTATATCTTTCAAAATGTCTTTTGTAACGGTCTACTTTTTCCAAAAAGGTTGCAGTATTTATTTTTTTAGAATAAATGATGTTTTCTTCGCCACCACAGATATCTCCTAATTTTACGTATTTCCATTCTGTGGGGTCACTACAGCTGTAGTTGTCTATCTGCGAAAGATCTCGCAGTTCTTGGTGCATTTTGTTGAGTTGTGCAAGATCTTCTTCTTGTGTAGTTTCACGGTCATTACTGCACGAAGCAATAATGAAAAATACACCTGATAATATAATACCTAGTATTCTCATGGTTATGATTTAATGGTTAGTTATATTATAGATGTGCTGATTCGCAATTGGTTGCGTAAGAAAATAAAAAAAGCTTCAAAACCTACTATTTTAGTAGTTGAGAAGCTTTTAAAAAAAGATTACCAAAGCTGATGAACAGCCGGTTTTATGAGCTTTTCGTAAATTTTATTCATTTCTGAAATCTGCTCTGAAGTTAGCTGAGGGCTATCGTAAACCGATAGATTTGATAAAACATGATTGTTTTTTGAAGCCCCTGGGATAATGCAACTGATTTCATCAAAACTTAAAATCCACTGTAGTGCAATTGGAGCTAAGTTTTCTGTTTCAGGAAATAATGCTTTTAAAGCTTCAACAGCTTGTAAGCCTAATTCGTAATCAATTCCAGAGAAAGTTTCGCCTTTGTCAAAGGCTTCTCCGTTTCGATTAAAGTTTCTATGGTCTTGAGTTTCAAATGTTGTTTTTGAGTCAAATTTGCCTGTCAAAAGTCCGCTTGCAAGAGGAACACGCGCTATGATGCCAATGTCTTTCTTTTTTGCTTCTGAGAAAAATAATTCAGAAGGACGCTGACGAAATAAATTAAAAATAATCTGAACTGTGGTTACATTAGGATATTCGATAGCTTTTAAGGCTTCTTCGACTTTTTCGACACTTACACCCAGATTCTGAATTTTTCCTTGATCTTTTAATTTGTCAAAAAGTTCAAAAATTTCAGGACGATAATATACTTCTGTAGGAGGACAGTGCAGTTGAATCAGGTCTAAAGTTTCTAGACCAGTTCTTTTCAAACTGTCTTCAACAAATTTCTGAAGCACTTTTGGCGTATAGCCTTCATTCACGTGAGGATTGATCTGTCTCCCGCATTTAGTGGCAACAAAAATACGTTCAGAACGAGAACGAACGACTCTTCCAACTGCGGTTTCGCTCAATCCATTTTCGTAAACATCGGCAGTATCAATAAAATTGACGCCATTATCAATCGCGGTATTCAAAAGTTCATCAGCCGTTTTATCATCAAAACCCGATCCCCATTTCCCACCGACCTGCCAAGTCCCAAGTGAGATTTCAGAGATATTAAAATTTGTTTTTCCTAGTTTTCTGTAGTTCATTTCTTTTTTAGTTACAAAGGTTCAGAGGTTCAAAGAGACAAAGTTTTTTAGGGAAAGTTTAGAGGCTTTGTCCCTTTGAGCCTATGTCGCTTTGTCCCTTTTTAGTCAAATAAATCCGAAGACAAATAGCGATCGCCTCGGTCGCAGATTACGGCTACTATAACTCCTGATTCTAATTGTTCTGCAATTTTTACTGCAACAGCAACAGATCCTCCGCTGCTCATTCCGGCAAAAACGCCTTCTTCAAGAGCTAATCTTTTGGTCATTTCGCGTGCTTCTTCTTCGCTGATATCTATAACGGTATCTACTTTTGAAGCATCAAATATTTTTGGAAGATATTCCTGAGGCCATTTACGGATTCCTGGAATCTGAGAACCGTCGCTTGGCTGTGCTCCGACAATCTGCACGTTCGGATTTTTTTCTTTCAAATAAGTCGAAGTGCCAATAATTGTTCCTGTAGTTCCCATGGCCGAAACAAAATGGGTTACAGTTCCTTCCGTATCGTTCCAGATTTCTGGGCCAGTTGTTTTGTAATGTGCTTTCCAATTATCGTCATTCGCAAACTGATTCAGCATTAGATAGCCGCCTTGAGCTACTTTTTTATCAGCATAATCTCTAGACCCAATAATTCCTTCTGCTGCAGGAGTCAAAATTACTGTCGCGCCATAAGCACGCATGGTTTGTGTTCTTTCTTTTGTAGAATCTTCTGGCAGAACCAGTTCGATTTCTATTCCAAACAATTGTGCAATCATTGCTAGTGCAATTCCGGTATTCCCGCTCGTTGCTTCAATTAATTTATCTCCTTTTTTAATATCACCTCTTTCAAGCGCTGCCGCAATCATATTGTAGGCTGCACGGTCTTTTACACTACCTCCTGGATTATTTCCTTCAAGTTTCAGTAAAAGTTTTACATTTTTATTTTGAACCAGATTGACTGTTTCCATTAATGGAGTATTTCCAATCAGGTTTACTAATTTCTGTGGTTTCATTTTATTTTTTTTCTTTTATTTTAACTTCGGTTGTGGTGGTGTTGAGTACAATAGAATCAGAAGGTATTGATTTTGTAACCCACGAATTTCCCCCAATAATGCTGTTTTTGCCAATAACAGTCTCTCCGCCAAGTATTGTGGCATTTGCATAAATGCAAACATTGGCTTCAACAGTTGGATGTCTTTTGGCATTTTTCATTTCTTTGCTCACACTCAAAGCTCCCAGAGTAACTCCCTGATAAATCTTTACATGTTTTTTTATTACAGTAGTTTCTCCAATCACGATTCCGGTTGCGTGGTCAATAAAAAAGGGTGATGCAATATCTGCACCTGCGTGAATGTCTGTTCCAGTGATTCTATGTGCGTATTCGCTCATTAACCTTGAAAATAAAAGCAAATCCAAAAGATACAGTTCGTGGCTGAGTCTGTAAATGGCAATGGCATAAAATCCAGGATAACCAAGATATACCTCGTCTATGCTGTTTGAAGCAGGATCGTTTTCTAAAATGTATGCTGCATCCTGATTCAATTTTTCTAAAACTCCTGGAAGTTTTTCTAAAAAGCGATCCCAGATAGATTCGCATAAATTCTGAGGTTTTTTGCAGGCCAACACAGCGATTTCCTTAAAACAGATTTCCAGTTCGTCTATACTGTCTTCTAAATCTGCATTTGAATCAAACAGGGTATAAAAAAGCTTTTCTGTAAAATCTTCTGTTTTGGTTTTAATGCCGTAATTTATATGAGAATAGCTTTTTAAAGCCTTGATATTTTGTATGATAGTGTCTTTTGTCACAATGGTAAAAATGAATGAATAATTTTGAAACGTTAAAAGTAAGGTGTTTTTTGGAAATATAAGCACGAATTAACGAAAGAAATTTTTTGTAAAAATGCTGATTTGTGATAAAAAAACGATTTCGAAAGAACAGTATTTTTTATCGATTTTTAAGCTATTATTTGTTTAAATTAGCTTGTAAATTAGATTAAAATGAAAAACAATCCAACTTTTAAAAGTGCTATTTCGGGACAACATTTTGCTGTAAGTGAAAAAATCTATGGCAACACAATTCACGATCCAATTTTAGGATTGATTAAGGAAGATTTTCCCGACTTTAAAGAAGAAGACTGTATTGCCGTAAATGAACTGAATGTTTACCGCCAGAAATATATATCCAATTATCTTTCAATGGAAATTGGAGCACTTTCTAATCTCGAAAAAAATGTTATTTCATCTTTAAAAGATGACAAATCGATAGTGACGATTGCAGAAGATGAAGATGATATTCGGAATTTTGGACAAAGAGTAGCCGATAAAGTGGCCGATTTTGGAGGAAGCTGGACCTTTATCATTTCGTTTATAGTTTTCATCACTATTTGGATTTTATCAAATGTCTTTATTTTTATCAATAAAGGTTTCGATCCGTATCCTTTTATTCTCTTAAATCTGATTTTGTCCTGTATTGCAGCGCTGCAAGCTCCGGTTATCATGATGAGCCAAAATCGTCAGGAAGAAAAAGATCGAAATCGCGCCAAAAAAGATTATATGATTAACTTGAAATCAGAATTGGAAATCAGAATGATACACGACAAAATCGATCATTTGATTATGCATCAGCAACAAGAATTAATCGAAATTCAGAAAGTGCAGATTGAAATGATGAATGATATTCTGAACCAAATCAAGAAATAATTAGAGCATATTAAATGCAATAACTTTAAAAATCTGCGGGAGAAAAATAAAGCCAATTGTTAAATGAAGTGTTTGTAAACGTAACCGCCAATCATAAAAGCTAGATTTACAAAAGCGACCTGCCAGAATAGTTTTTGATGTTTTTTAGATTTGTCAAAAAAATGAAATGCGGCGAATGTTAAAAAAAATAAAGAAGTAAAGATTGCCGGATACATCTTAAAAGCACCCAAAAAATCTCCTTTAAAAAGTAAGAAAACCGATCGCTGAAAACCACAGCCTAAACACTCAAAACCGAACAGTTTTTTGAACAGGCAGGGAATCATGTATTTCTCGAAATTCATCACGGTTCTTTTCTGCAATTTTAGCAAAAAAAAACGAGAATCGGTTTTTAAGGCTGTATTGCTATTTTAAAGTTTTATATTTTTGATTTTTAAACTTTGGAATTTATGAAAGCTTTTAAAATTTTAATAATGATTCTGGCAATTTCTGTGGCATTGTACGAACAGGTTTCAGAAGAAAAAAATATCTATATTATGATTATCGCCATTGTGGTTTTCATGTATGGAATGATGCAGCTCAGCGCAAAAACGCCAAGTAAAAATCAAAATAAAGAAGAGTAGGATGTTGGTAAAAGGAGATAAGGTCTCGGTACTTGATGAGGCCATAAACGGAACTGTGGTTTCGGTTAAAAATAAAGAGATTTTGATAGAAACGGATGACGGTTTTATGATGACATTTTTTGTCAATGAATTAATTAAGATTCAAGAAACCAGTGATTTAATGAATTCTATTAAAAGAGTTGATTTAAATGAAGCTTCAAAAGATAAAATAGAGCCAAAACCGAGAAGTTTTGTGAAAGAACGAAAGGAGAAAAGAGATGTGGGCGTTCCAGAATTCGATTTGCATATTGAAAAATTGGTACCAAATAAACGTGGGATGTCTAATTTCGATATTTTGACATTACAGACTGAAACTGCCAAAAGACACATCGAATTTGCAATTCGAAATCGAATTCCTAAAATTGTTTTTATTCATGGAGTCGGCGAAGGAGTTTTAAAAGCCGAACTGGATTTTTTGTTAGGCAGATACGATGGAATCGATTTTCAAGATGCCAATTATCAAAAATATGGTTTAGGTGCAACCGAAGTTTATTTCAGGCAAAATAATAAATAAAGTTTTTTCAGTCACTGTAAGAAGGAGTTTTAAGAAATAAAAAACATCCGTTTTTTGAGAAAGGTTTGAAGTTAAAACCAGTCTGAAAAAACGGATGTTTTTTTGTGAGAATATAAAAGTCTGTAGACTCTTTCTTTTTATGAAGGAGAAAATTTTCCAAGAAGGAAAGTCGACGGAAGTGAAAACGAACTGTTTCCTTTTTTCATTTTAACAGCTTTCAATATAATAGTGTGGTAAAATACGCCGGCAACTTCTTCTGTTGCTACTTCGATCATGCCATCTACGCCAATTTCTGCGGTAAAATCCAAATCAATTCCAGGCAGAGTCGGGAACGTCGCACCGCCACAGAAATAAGAACTGGTAAATGATCCTGTATCTTGTTTGATTGTACGATAAACAACTCTATTGGTTGTAGTTCCCACAGGTCTTCTTCTTGGGCTGTCTAAAGGCGTAACTTCATTTTTAAGCAAATCTGGCTCAATATTGTCAATCATTATAAAAAAGGAAGCCGTATAATTATAAACGCGGTCTAGATTGGGACATTTATAGGCAGTTTGAGGAGTAGCAAATACTAAACTTGCAGGTATCGACAATGTGCTTGTAAGGTTTCCAAACGGATAGGTTTCATATGTCTGCGTTTTTCCTGAAGGAAGCAGAAATTGAATATTTGTAAAATTGATGCTGTGGTTGTAACCTTCAATTTTGGTGCTTCCGTCTGTTGCAATTGCAGAAGTTTTTTGTTTTGAGGTTATATTGATTACCCCAGAGGTAGCTAGCCATTCTTCTGAAACTTTTGGCGTGCTTGGCGGAATCGTACCACAGATGTTGTCGGTAGCAACAGTTCCGTCATAAGCTCTGTACACTACGCGGTAATTTCCTTTTCCTCCTGGATCAATATTATAGGTATATGTGCTATCATCTTCTATAATTCCGGCATTTTCTACTAGTTGCAATAAGAGCGCTTCTTGATCTTTTAGTTTATAGATTAAATTTTCGTTCAACGTACAATTTTGAGGATTGGCACTTTCAAAATCTATTCGGTCAACAGTAAGGTCTCCATCATCACAGCCATTTAACATAAGAGCAAACAACAGGAGGTATGTAAATTTTTTCATCGTAATTTTAATTTGTGTCAAAAATAGTGAAAAAATTGCCAAATGATATTTAAGTTTTCACAATTGATATTTCTTAACTTTGCAGCAATGAAAAAAGTATATCTCGACAACGCTTCTACAACAGCCATTCGACCTGAAGTTATTCAGGAAATGACAAAAATAATGGCTGAGGATTTTGGAAATCCTTCTTCTACGCATAGTTTTGGACGTAATGCCAGAACTATTTTAGAGCTTTCTAGAAAGAGCATTGCAAAGCATTTTAATTGTACAGCACAAGAAATTCTTTTTACGTCTGGTGGCACCGAAGCTGATAACTGGATTCTGCGTTCGGCTGTTGAAGATCTTAAAGTGGAGCGCATTATTACCTCTAGAATTGAACATCATGCTGTACTGCACACGGTTTGGGTTTTACAGGAAGAATATAATATTGAAGTTGAATATGTAAATGTAAATACAGACGGAAGTCTTGACCTTACACATTTATCGAACCTTTTGTCTGATGCTAAAAAGACCTTGGTAAGCCTGATGCACGTGAATAACGAAACAGGCGCAGTTTTGGATCTCGGACGTGTGAGTACAATCTGTGGACAGTATAGTGCTTTGTTTCTTTCAGATACCGTACAATCTGTTGGTAAGACAGAAATTGATTTGCAGAATACCCCAGTCGATTTTATAACCGCAAGTGCACACAAGTTTCATGGTCCAAAAGGAGTCGGTTTTGCATTTATCCGAAAAAATTCTGGCCTGCAGCCTTTGTTTTTTGGAGGAGACCAAGAAAAAGGACTTCGTGCAGGAACAGAAGCCGTTCATCAAATAGCTGGAATGGCAAAAGCTTTGGCCATTTCATATGAAAACCTAAACGAAGAGAGAAATTATATTTCGGATTTAAAGAAATATCTTATCGAACAATTGGAGATTCATTTTCCCGATTTCAGAATTAATGGAAAGCCAGATGATTTTTACAACATTATCAATGTTATATTGCCGTTTTCTTCAGATAAAACGTCTATGCTTTTATTTAGCCTTGATATGAAGGGAATCGCTGTTTCGCGAGGAAGTGCTTGTCAGTCAGGAAGTATAAAGCCTTCGCATGTACTGAAAGAAATGCTTTCTGAATCCGATTTGAAACTGCCAAACCTCCGAATTTCTTTCAGTCATTATAATACAAAAGAAGATATTGATTGGCTGATTGAGAGTTTGAAGAGTTTGTAAGTTTCTCAGGTGCAAAGATACAAAGTGACAAAGATGCAAAGTGACAAAGATGCAAAGTTTCAAAGTGATAATTAGTAAAAAAGTCCGAATCAAATTTTAATTTGATTCGGACTTTTTTGGTAAAATCTAAAATCTAAAATCTAAAATCTAAAATCTAAAATCTAAAATCTAAAATCTAAAATCTAAAATCTAAAATCTAAAATCTAAAATCTAAAATCTAAAATCTAAAATCTAAAATCTAAAATCTAAAATCTAAAATTCTATTTTCGGATTATTTTTACCTGAGAATCGTTTGTCAGTTTAATGATAGTGGATGGTTTTCCGGCAACTTCATCTTGATTTAGCTTAACGACATAATCGACTCCTTTGATAATTTCTGGACTAATTTCTTTGAAAGACATTGGAGTAGGCTGTCCTGAAATATTTGCAGAAGTAGAAACGAGCGGTTTTTTCATTCTTTCCATCAATTTATAGCAGAAAGGCTCTTTTACCAATCGAACACCAAGAGATTTATCGGCAGAAATAACGTTGTGCGCTACATTTCTGGCATCGTCTAAAATTAGAGTTGTTGGTTTTTCAGACAAGTCCAAAATCTGCCACGCCACTTCAGGGATGTTTTTAAAGACGTTATACATCATTTTTTCTCCATTCATCAAAACAATCATGCTTTGTGTTTCGGCACGCTGTTTCAATTTGTAAATTTTAGCAACTGCATCAGGATTCGTCGCGTCACATCCAATTCCCCAAACGGTATCTGTCGGATACAGTATAATGCCGCCTTCTTTTATGACTTCGTAAGCGTTTAGGATTTCCTGATTTAATATAGAATTAGAATTTTCAGTCATTTTGCAGTGTATATTTTAAAGACTTCAAAGTTATTATTTTTTATCAGTTTTATAAAATTGTTACTGATTTTCTATTATGTTTAAAATCATTTTATGTCGTGTTGCTTTAGACCTGTATTATTCTTAATAAAATGTTTAAATGTGGTAAAAAATCACTTAAAGTTGCAGCATTTCAGAAATAAACTATCTTTGTTTTACTCAACAGAAACAAAAAAATACACATGAAAATCATACTGGATTCGCAGGCTTTTGATATGCAGCAGTACGGAGGCATTTCTAGATATTATACTGAGATATTTTCTGTTTTATCCCAACAAAAGGATATAAGGATAGAGATTCCATTAGGTTACACGCACAATGTTTACTTTAATGAAAGCATACTGCATAAGAATAAAAAAAGTGTAGCTGCGTTATGGTTGTATTTATTAGAAAAAGCTGGATTAAGCATTCGAAAAAAAATCAAAAAACTAAACAGAACCGAAACTAAAAAGCTTCTGTTAAAGCAAGATTTTGATGTTTTTGTTCCTACTTATTACGATTCTTATTTTTTAGAAGATTTGAGGAATAAACCTTTTGTTTTAACGGTTTATGATATGATTCATGAACTTTTGCCACAGTATTTTTCGGATGCATCCAAAATGGCGGAGAAGAAATTATTTTTAATTGAAAAAGCAACACGGATTATTGCAGTTTCAGAAAATACCAAAAAAGATATCCTAAAATTTTATCCGCATATAGACGAGTCAAAAATTGATGTTGTTTATCACGGCAGTTCTATAAAAATCAATGAGAACATAAAAAATGATCTTCCTGAAAACTATATTTTGTATGTAGGCTCAAGAGAAAACTACAAAAATTTTGATTTCTTGGTTCAGGCTCTAAAAGAGATTTTACAACAAAATCCCGAACTGCATTTGGTTTGTGCTGGAGGAAAAGAATTCAGCAAAACCGAAATCGAGTTTGTCAAAAGTCTTAATCTTGAAAATCAGATTATTCAAAAAGATTTTGATGAAGAGGCACTTGGCAGTTTTTATAAAAATGCAAAATGTTTTGTTTTTCCGTCGCTTTATGAAGGTTTCGGAATTCCGGTTTTAGAATCCATGGCTTGTGGCTGCCCTGTGGTGTTGGGAAATCACAGTTCATTTCCAGAAGTTGCTGGCGATGCGGGAGTATATTTTGATATTAATGATAATAAAGATTTAACTGTAAAAATAAACGAGCTGCTACAGAATCCGGCCTTGCAAAATGAATATGCAACGAAAGGATTACAGCAAATTCAGAAATTCAATTGGGAAGATGCCGCAAAAGAATGTTTAAATGTTTACAAAAAAGCAATAACCGGATTTTAAAATAAAAAAGCAATTTTGGAGTGTGCAATTAGCAGTTTTAAAAGATGAAAAAATAAAGAGTAACCGCATAAGAATGTAGTTTTTTGTTCTTGCAATAGAATAAAAGAATTGAGAATAAAAATCTGGAAAAAAATAAAAAGTAAGCCAATGCCAAAAATTACTGTAATAACTGTAAATTATAATGACAAAGACGGTCTGAAGAAAACTTTGGAAAGCGTTGCCAATCAATCGTACAAAGATTTTGAATTTATTGTTATTGATGGAGGCAGCACAGATGGAAGCAGGGAACTGATTGAACAGTACAAAGACAAAATCTCGTACTGGGTCAGTGAGAAAGATAATGGCGTTTTTCATGCTATGAATAAAGGCATCAGAGCTTCGTCTGCAGAGTTTGTCATTTTCATGAATGGTGGTGATTGTTTTTCTAACAATACTGTGCTAGAAGATAACGCAAATAGCCTTACTGCCGATTATGATATTTATTACGGTGATAATTACAAGCAAAAAGGAAGTTCTAAAAGATTAAAAACATACACCGAAAAACTAAGCTTTTCTTTCTTTTACACTAGTTCTATAAACCATCAGTCGACATTTATTAGAAGAAGACTCTTTGATGATTATTTTTATTACAACGAAAATTATAAAATAGCTTCAGATTGGGAGTTTTTTGTTTATGCAATCTGTCATCAAAATGTTCCGTATAAATATTTAAAGAATACAATTGCGGTATATGATTTTACAGGAATTTCTTCTAATCCAAAATTTAAAGATCTGTACGAACAGGAAAAAAGACAAACATTTCTAAAATATTTTCCTGCTATTGTAGACGATTACAAAGAAGTTGACGTTTTAAATTCAAAGCGTTTTTTACAATTTCAGCATATTAAAAATTATAAAATTGCCTGGAAGTTATTGAAGGCTTTTATAAATTTATTATTACTATTTTTGCCAAAAAGAGTACAAAAATAATTTTGCATAAAACAGAATATAGAGTATAAAAAATTATATGAAAAAAATCCATGTAGGCTTTTTGTTTTCACATGATTATGAAAAACTAAAATTGTCAATACCACCTGTTTACAGTGCCTCAGATAGGATTTTTATCGCTATTGATGAGAATTTAGTAACCTGGTCAGGAAATAAATTTGACGTTGACCCAACCTTTTTTGAATGGTTGAAAGAATTTGACGTTGACAACAAAATCGAAATTTATCGAGATAATTTCTATGTTCCGTCAATGACTGAAATTGATATGGATTCTCGTGAACGCCATTTGCTTTCTCTAAAAATGGGAATTGGTAATTGGTTGATTCAAGTAGACAGTGATGAATATTTTTATGATTTTGAAAAGTTTATTGCCGACCTAAGAAAATTTGATCACTATCTGGATAATCCTGAAAAGAATAAAATACAGATTGCTGCTTTTTGGATTATCTTATACAAATATACAGAAAAAGGAATTTTGTATGTTGATAAGCCTATGAAGGCTGTTTTTGCTACAAACTATCCAAATTATACCTGCGCACGCCGAACAAAGGCTCGAGTAATTTATACAGATAATATTATTCTGCACGAATCTTTATCGAGAACGGAGGAAGAATTGCGTTTTAAGCTCGAAAATTGGGGGCATAAACGCCAAGTAAATCCAGATTTTTTAAATAAATGGATCAAGGTTAATGAAAACAATTATAAAGAGTTAAATAACTTTTATTATATTGAACCGGAGAGATGGAAGAGACTTAATTATTTTCCGAGCACGGATCTAAAGGAGATTAAAGAATTTATAATCAGTTCAAAAGTGCTCCGCATTCCAAAAATTTATTTAGCGGGAAAAAACTTCGGGCAATGGTTCAAGTTTTTATTTAAAAGATAAACTGCTATAAAACAAAAAGAGGATAGACTTGAGATTTCAAATTTATCCTCTTTTATTATAAATGCTTTTTTTATCGAAGTATTTTTTCATAAACATCAAGGTATTCTGCTGCTGATCTTTTCCAGTCAAAAGATGCCGCCCTGTTTTTGATTATGATTTCTCTCTCTGCTTTATTGATTTCATAGTCATGAAGTCCTTCAAATAGGATGTTTTTCATGTATTCAGGGTCAAAGTTCTCCCAGTAATTTGCTGCATTGCCACCAATTTCAGGAAGCGATGTTCTATTGGCTAAAAAAACAGGTTTGCCAAAACTCATGGCCTCTATCGGAGGAAGACCAAAACCTTCGCGTATGGACGGAAAAAGAAAAGCGGTACAGTTTTTCATAAAAAACTGTTTTCCCTCATCGCTTACTTTTCCGGTAAGGAAAACACGATTTGATAGTCCATTTTCGCTAATTAAGTTTTTAATTTCTTCTCCGTACTTTTTATTGTTATTTCCCGAAATAATAAGATTAAAGTCTGCTATTAATTTCATCATAGTAACAAGAGCTTCGTAATTTTTTCTTTCTAGAAAATCTCCGATTGTATAGAAAAAAGGTCTGTCGACAGGCACATTTGGTATAAATTGAGAAGTGTCTATAAGCGTAGAAACCGGATTACCGTTGTAAATCACATATTCGGGAACATCGGGAACATTGAAATATTTATGTGTTTCAGTTTTTACAAATTCTGAAATATAAGTTATGGCAGTCGATTTTTGAAGCTTGGCCCAAAAAAGCTTGTTCAGCCTGTGGTTAGGGTCTGGAGAAACTTCGTCAATAAAATGCACATCATGAATGGTGAGTAAGTATTTATTGCAGTAAAAAGGCTCTACTTTTGTATTTTGATTTACAGAATGCCATAAATCATATTTTTTTCTGACTCTAAACAACGAATGTCTTGAAAGTGTACTGTATCTGTGATATTTAAATTTATCTTTAAATTCTTCTTTAAGAAGATCAGGATGAGAAGTATTAAGTGTTAATTCATAATTTTTAAAGTCCAAAGCAGATAAGCCTTTAATTAGTTCATAATTAAAAGTTCCCAAACCAGCCGCTCTGTTATTTATATTATGTGTTTCAAGAAAAATACTCTTCGATGACATTTTTTGTTTTTTTACGAAAATACAATAATAATTTGAAGTGTTAAATCGTATATGTATTTTTGTTGTTTATAAAAAGCAACTGATGAACTTTAAGGTAAATCCTCTTTTCGAAAATAACTCGGTAACTATACTTGAAACTATCAAAAATTTTAATACCTCTGGTAAACTTTTTGGCAATGGTGACCGTAATAAAATAAAGCTATTTGATTTTGAAGGAAAAACAATCAACATAAAATCATTTAAGATTCCGAATCTGATCAATAAAATTGCATATCGTTATTTTAGAAAATCAAAAGCCCAGCGTTCTTTTGAATACGCTGTAAGTTTATTAGAAAAAGGAATCGGAACGCCTCAGCCAATTGCTTATCTTGAGAATTTTAATGTTTTAGGATTAAGAGACAGTTATTATATGAGCGAACATTTAATAACCGAACTGACATACAGAGAATTGGTAGAAATTCCTGACTATCCAGATAGAGAAAATATTCTAAGACAGTTTACCAGATTTACGTTTGATCTTCATGAAAAAGGAGTCGAATTTTTAGATCATTCTCCGGGAAATACTTTAATTAAAAAAACAGCTGGCGATTACGAATTTTTTCTTGTCGATTTAAACAGAATGATTTTTCACGAAAGTATGAGTTTTGAACAACGTATGATAAATTTCAGTCGTTTAACACCTTATGAAGAGATGGTTAAGGTTATGAGTAATGAATATTCGAAATTCTATAAAGAACACTCTGAGGCGGAAATTTTCAGCAGAATGTGGCAGTTAACTGCAGACTTTCAGGAGAAGTTTTACAGAAAAAAACGTTTAAAGAAGAAGCTTAAATTCTGGAAGAAATAATACGATTCATTTCCTTATAACGCGCATACACGCTGTAGGCGTTGAGATAGCAGATTGTAATTCCTTTTGCACCATCTAAAAAACCGAATCGGATTATAAATTGGTATAAAAAAGTATATGTCGGATGAAGAAACAAAAGAAAAACAGATTTATGGTTCCTTTTCTTGAGTTTTTCATTTGCCTTAAAAATGCCATAATTGTACATTTTCAGTTTATAGTCCTCATAATTTGAATAGGAATAATGAATGAGCTTGCTTTTTAGAATAGCTGTATTTCCATTTACAATCAGCTTTTCATGTACCATTCTGTCTTTACTGTAAAAGCAGTCATTTTTCTTAAAAAGCCTAAAAATCTTGTCTGTCTGCCAGCCGCTAAAATGCAGTTTACGATTTTTAAACATAAATGTGCGATAAACTAAATAAGCACTGGCGCTGTTATCGCTATTTACAACAGCGTCAATTTCCGATTTTAGCGCGGGTGTTATGCGTTCATCGGCATCAATAAACAAAATCCAATTGTTTTTTGCTTGTTCTAGAGCAAAATTTCGCTGCGAAGTGTAATCTGTAAATTTATGTTGGATTAATTTCACATTCGCAAATGACTCAATTATTTCTACAGTTCTGTCAGTACTAAAAGAATCGACTATAATTATTTCATCAGCAAAATCAATATCATCGATAAGATTTTTAATAAAACGCTCTTCATTGAACGTAATTATTAATACGGATATTTGTTGCTTTTGAATGGTATTCATTTGCTTTTGACTTGTTTCAGTTTTTGTATTCCTGAAAATAAGTTTCCAATTTCTTCAAAATCAATTCCAACGGATACTCAGCATAATATTCAAAAGTATGTTCTTTGATATATTGCTCAGTATGTTGTTCGTAGATTTCTGGTTTTAAGTCTTTTAAGTGAATCGATTCGTTTTTTGCTTCATTTTCAAAAAGCTGCCAAGTTTCTTTTCTAACAGAAGGTGTAAAAATAGAAAAAGTTGGAATTTCAAGTGCTTTCGCCATATTTACGGCGCCTCCTTCGTTTCCTATCAACATTTCGCATTGAGAAAGTACGGCTAAAAACAGACGTAAATCGGTTGCGTACAAATCGAAAACAATATGTTTTTTCGTTTCTTCAGAACAATGATTATATACTTCAAGAGCTTGTTCTTTTTGATTCGGAATATAGTTGAAGAGAATAGTTGCGTTTGTTTTGGCTACTGTAAAATCGATAATCTTTGCCATTCCCTCAGGTGGATAGGTTTTATAGTGTTCACTTCCTAAAATTCCGAACATGATCAATGGTTTTTCAGGACTAATATTGTAGCTCTTCAAAAGATTTTTAGCCTCTGTTATTTCAGATTCTTTCAAAAAGATTTTCGGTTTTACATTTGTTATTTTTTCAGAGAAAAAAGGCTTAAGCAATAACAATCTGTTCTCAATTGCTAGGCCGTGTTCTGATTTTATGGCATCAAAGCGCTCATAACTGTAGTTGTAGAAAATATTAGAGTACCATTTATGGTAAGAAACTTTGTATTTCGCACCAGAAAAAAACGTGATTAAATTAGTTCCTAATTTGCTGTACACATCTATTACGGCATCGTATTTTCTTCTTCGAATCTCAAAAATAAATTTAAAGAACCCCAAAGTCGATTTCCTAATTTTATTGGTCATCGGAATGATGTTGTCAATATTCGGATTTTCTTTTAGTACATCAACAGAATTAGGATAACACATATAGTCGATTACCGAATCAGGAAACTTATTTTTTAAGTTGTTACAGATTATTGTACTGGTTAATACGTCTCCAATTCTTTTTTGCTGAATTACTAATATTCTCATTTACTTTTAAGGTTCAATTTAGTGGCTAAATTACAAACTATTTTATAAAGAGCACAGCAGTATTTGCAGAATGCAATTGAACTAATTAAAAAAGTTTTACTTTTGTCATTAATAAATTTAATTTTAGAATGAAAATTAGCGGCCTGGTTATTACTTTCAATGAAGAAAAAAACATTGGAAAATGTATTGATGCTTTGTTTAAAGTTTGTGAGGAAGTAATTATTGTAGATTCTTTTAGTAAAGATCGTACAGTTGAAATTGCGAAAGAAAAAGGCGCAATAGTGGTAGAGCAAGCTTTTTTAGGAGATGGGCCACAGCGCACGCATGGTCTTCCTTATTGTAAAAACGATTGGATCTTAAATCTTGATGCCGACGAATTTTTAGATAAAGATGCTGAGCAATTTATCCTTAACGGAAAATATTTAGAAGGAAATTATGATGCTTTTAGTTTTAGAGTAAAAAACTTTTTGGCAGATAAACTGATTGATTTTTCGGGTTGGTATCCAGATCATAAAGTTCGTTTTTTCAACAAACAGACGGCTCATCCTTCTGAGGCGAAAGTGCATCAAAAAATCATTACTCAGAATGAAAAAAAAGTAGCCGTTCATATTTTGCATTATGGCTGGGATTCTTTGGATCAGATTATTGCTAAAAAAAATCAGTATTCAGGTTGGCATGCTCAACAATTGTTTGATCAAGGAAAAAGAGTAAATGCTTTTAAGCCGGTTTTAAACGGTACAGTTGCTTTTGTACGCTGTTATTTTTTTAAGAAAGGTGTTTTTAACGGAATAGACGGGCTTTCAATAGCGATGATTCAGGCTTTCTTTTCTTATATGAAATATGCAAAACTTTTGAAACTTCAGAAACAGAAATAAAATAGAGTTTTGTCAAAATAAAAATCCAAATTCCAATCATGACAATTGGAGTTTGGATTTTTTTAATTGAAAATTATATAACTTATTTATTATACTGCAACATCGTATTCGCGAAGTGCATTGTTTAATGAAGTTTTTAAATCTGTAGAAGGTTTACGAGTACCAATAATTAACGCGCATGGAACCTGAAATTCTCCAGCAGCAAACTTTTTAGTATAGCTTCCTGGAATTACAACAGATCGTGCAGGAACAAAACCTTTCATTTCTACTGGCTCATCGCCTGTAACATCAATAATTTTAGTTGAAGCAGTAAGACATACGTTAGCGCCAAGAACTGCTTCTTTACCAACATGAACGCCTTCAACTACAATACAACGAGATCCGATAAAAGCACCATCTTCAATAATTACTGGAGCAGCCTGTAAAGGTTCTAAAACTCCACCAATACCAACACCACCGCTTAAGTGTACGTTTTTACCAATTTGCGCACAGCTTCCAACGGTTGCCCATGTATCAACCATAGTTCCTTCGTCAACATAAGCACCAATGTTTACGTAACTTGGCATTAAGATTACACCGCTTGAAATGTAAGCTCCGTAACGAGCAACTGCATTTGGTACTACACGAATTCCTTTTTCAGCATAATTTCTTTTAAGTAACATTTTGTCGTGGTATTCAAAAATACCAGATTCCCATGTTTCCATTTTTTGTATTGGGAAATACATAACAACAGCTTTCTTAACCCATTCGTTTACTTGCCATTTGTCTCCAATTGGTTCAGCAACGCGTAATTTTCCTGCGTCAACCAATTCGATTACCTCTCTAATAGCATCAGTTGTAGTTGTTTCTTGTAATAAAGCTCTATTTTCCCAAGCTTGTTCAATTATAGTCTGTAAAGAATTCATAGTTTAAATTTTTGGCAAAGATAACTTATTTGAAGGAATGCAAAAAAGCAAAACAGTGCTAAAAAGTTACAGATTTAACTTTTTGTGTTGAATTTGATAAATAAAAATTAGTGTTTATAAAAATCAATTTTAAAAAATACCCTTAGAAGTTTTTTTTATATCAAAATATGACAAAAGTCAGATTTTACGATTTTTATTGTCAATAGTTTTGCCTCGTTAAAAAAAGAACCATTCAGAAATAAATATATAAGCACTGTCTAAACATGAATCAGGAAAATCAGAATAACAACAGAGTAATAGTTGATAAGGAAGTAGCTTGGGATAAAACACAAGTTATTATGAGTAAAACAAATGCATTCGGTATTATAGAATATGCTAATGAAGTTTTTGTTGATGTCTGCGGTTATGAAGATTATGAATTGATGGGGCAGCCTCACAATATTATTCGTCATCCAGATATGCCGAAAGTTATTTTTAAAGTGCTTTGGGAGAATCTTAAGAATGGAAAAAATTTTCACGCGATTGTTAAAAATCGTGCAAAATCGGGAAGGTACTATTGGGTTATTACCGATTTTGATATTGCAAGAGATGAAAATGATGTTATTGTTAATTATTTCGCCAGAAGACAGTCTGTACCGCAAGAAGTAATTGCCTTGCATATAGAGCCGTTGTATAAAAAATTATTGCAGATTGAAGCCGCAAGTGGTGTAGAATTCAGCGAAAAATACCTTATTGGGTTTCTGGAGGAAAAAAACAGGTCTTATGTAGAATACATCAAAGAGCTGATTTATGAGCACCAGAGATCACAGGAGAAATTTGCCAATTATTCTGAAGCTGAAGAAGACGATCACGAAGATCAAAGGGGGTTCTTCGGTCGTCTGTTTGGCAGATAGATAATTGGAGTGATTTTTTTTAGTTTTTTAATAATTGGATATGGATTAATCCGTTTTGATTTCTCAGAACGGATTTTTTTGTGGGTTTTAAAATCTTGAAATCAAACTCAAAAAAATGGTATCTTTGTTTTGTAAAATGACTTATTATGGAAGCTATCAGATTAGAATTTCAGCCTGAAATAAAAGAAAAAATCTTAAAGTTATTAAGCTCTTTTTCTTCTGACGAATTGAAAATTGTGGAAGAAGAAGGTTTTTCGGATCCTAATTTTGAGCAGAACAAAAGAAAATTAGAAGCAACGATAAAGAGAATGAAAAGCGGAAGCGCTAAGTTGTACACTTTAGAAGAGGTGGATGTTATTTTAGAAAAGACTATTTCTAAATATGAAGATTAGTTTTGTTGATGATTTTATATTTTCTTTAAATGAACAGGTAGATTATATTTCCAAAGACAAGCCAATTGGCGGCAAGGAAATTTAAAAGAGATTTATTAAAGAACATTAAAAAAGATTTAAAAAATCCGTATAATTTTAAAAAATCCATATACTTTAATGAAGAGAATTTTAGAGACTATGTTTTTAAAGGATATGTCTGTGTTTATGAAGTAGATTGTGACTTAAATACCGTATTCGTTTTCGGTTTTATAAAATATAAAGAATCTCTTTGAAATTTATAAAAATTCAATTCTATCTTTGCAATAAAACAAAATGCCAAGAATCCTCTCTATAGATTACGGTCAAAAGCGCACAGGTATTGCTGTGACAGACGAAATGCAGATAATCGCTTCGGGTTTAACTACTATTGCGACGCATACTTTAACCGATTTTTTAAAAGATTATTTTAGTAAAGAAAAAGTAGAAGCCGTCTTAGTTGGCGAGCCAAAACAAATGAACGGAAATCCTTCGGAGAGTGCTTCGGTAATTAATGGGTTTGTAAAGCATTTTTCTAATGTTTTCCCCGATATGAAAGTCATTCGCGTAGACGAACGTTTTACATCAAAAATGGCATTTCAAACCATGATTGACAGTGGCCTAAGCAAAAAACAGCGTCAAAATAAAGGCTTGATTGATGAAATTTCTGCCACGATTCTGCTTCAAGATTATCTTTCTTCAAAAAAATAATGCCTTTCGTCGTTATTTTTGCTTTTAATTTAATGGTTTTTAGAAAATCCTAACTTTTATCATGTAAAAATTAGTTTTTTTTTGCAATTAAAAAAGTACCTTTGCATTTTAAAATAAAATACTGTTATGCCTGACGAAACCATACGTTCAAATAGTGATGTAGTACTTATAGGAGCTGGAATAATGAGTGCCACTCTTGGAGTAATTTTGAAAGAATTACAACCTGATATAAAAATTGAAATTTACGAAAGATTAGATGTTGCTGCTGCAGAAAGTTCTGATGCTTGGAATAATGCAGGAACGGGTCATTCTGCTTTTTGCGAATTGAATTACACTCCTGAAAAGGCAGATGGAAGCGTAGATCCTAAAAAAGCGATAAGTATTGCGGAATCTTTTGAGGTTTCTCGTCAGTTTTGGTCTTATTTGGTAGAGCAGAATAAAGTACCATCTCCAGAAAATTTTATTAAAAGTGTTCCTCATATGAGTTTTGTATGGGGTGATAAGAATGTTGCTTACCTAAAGAAAAGATTCGAAGCGCTTCAAAGCAATCCAATTTTTGCAGACATGACTTTCAGTACTGATTTTAAACAACTGAAAGAATGGATGCCTTTAGTAATGGAAGGACGCGAAGAGGGCGAAAACCTTGCTGCGACTCATATGGAAATGGGGACTGATGTCAATTTTGGCGCTTTAACAAGAAGCATGTTCAGTTACTTAGAAAAACAAGAAGGCGTTTCCTTATTTTTTAATCATGAAGTTAAAAAACTAAGGCAGCGTGAGGATAAATCATGGAGAATTAAAATAACTGATGTATCTACCGGAAAAGTGCGTAAAGCCTATACAAAATTTGTGTTTATTGGTGCAGGAGGAGGTTCGTTGCCACTTTTAGAAAAAGCAAATGTTCCTGAAGGACATGGTTACGGAGGTTTCCCTGTAAGCGGTCAATGGCTTAAGTGCACGAATCCTGAAGTGATTGAAAAACATCAGGCTAAAGTGTACGGAAAAGCGAGTGTAGGTGCGCCACCAATGTCTGTTCCGCATATTGATACACGTGTAATTGATGGCGAAAAAGCGCTTCTTTTTGGGCCTTTTGCCGGATTTTCTACTCGTTTCTTAAAAAATGGTTCCTATCTAGACTTGCCTTTGTCTATTAAACCAAACAATTTAATTCCGATGCTTGCCGCTGGATATCACAATATTCCGCTTACGAAATATTTAATAGAGCAGGTTCGCCAATCTCCAAAAGACAGGATGAAAGCTTTACGTGAATATCTGCCGACAGCACGTTCTAAAGACTGGAAACTTGAAAAAGCCGGGCAACGTGTTCAGGTGATTAAAAAAGATGAAAAAGAAGGCGGAGTTTTGGAGTTCGGAACAGAAGTTATCAATACTAAAGACGGAAGTCTAGCGGTTTTATTAGGAGCTTCTCCAGGAGCGTCTACAGCTGTAGCCATTATGGTTGATTTGATTAGCAGATGTTTTGCAAATCAGATTAAAACGCCAGAATGGGAAGCGAAATTAAAAAATATGATTCCATCTTACGGACAAACTTTAAACAATAAGCCAGAGCTTTTAGCAGAGCTTAGAAAACATACAGCAGAAGTTTTAAAAATAAAATAAACTGCTTTTTATAGTATTAGAAAAACAAATCCAGATGAATTAATCTGGATTTGTTGCTTTTAGGTCGGTTGTGTTTTTCAGGATTTTTTCAGCTAGATTGCTCATCCAGATTAATTGCTCAATAACCATAGATGCTTCCTGCATTTTTGCCTGACGGGTTTCTTTATCAAGTTCGTCATCTTCTGCCAATCGCGTGAAGTTTTTTCTTTTTAATTCTTCAAATTGCAAAGTCACATCTTCTTTTTCAAAAAACGTATCCGTTAAAATAGTTTCATTTCTTAAAACGGCAATAGAATGGTCGAGATTGGCTAAAATTGTTTTAATGATATAATTAAAAGATTCTGAGGCAGATGTAGTTTGATGTGATTGAATATAGGTTGAAAGCGATGCTAAAGCAGATAAAAGAGAATGGTTTAAAACCACAAGTTTGTTAACCAAAGGCATTGTTTTTTGCTTTGATTTGGGTTCCTGCATCATACGCTGAAAGGAAGTCATCAAATTGCCGATTTCGACAAAAGCATTTTTTCTAGCCAATCTGTAAGAGGTCGGAACTTCTCCTTTTTTATTGTAAAAATCAGCAATCTCTTTTAAGTAATTTCTATTGGCGCGAATAGAATTTTCGATATGAATAGGAGTGTTTATAAACTCCCAAGCAGGCCACAAAAACTGATTAGCCAAAAACGCTAGAGTTGCTCCTGCAAGTGTATCTACAATTCTAAACTGTATTACTTCGACAATATTCGGAACTAATATTCCGTAAATAAACACAACGTACATTGTTACAAAAGTTGCGCTTATTTTGTAATTAATTTGTGTAAACGCAATTCCGAGCATCATACAAATAATAGAAAGAATGCTCAAAGCAATGTGATTTTGTATAAAAGAAACAATTCCGAAAGCAATTATTCCTCCTGCGATTGTGCCCAAAATCCTGTTGTATGACCGTTCTTTTGTTAATCCGTAACCCGGACGCATGATTACTACAATAGTAAGGAGGATCCAGTATTCGTTTTGCAGGTCTAATGCTCCTCCAATTGCTAACCCAATTAAGATAGTTATGGTTAATCGTATCGAATGTCTGAAAATAGAAGAAGAATAACTTAAGTTTTCTATTAATGTTCGTATTGGGTAATATTGAGGCGTTAAGAATTTTTCGAGCTCTTTGTCTTTATCTTTCAATTTGTAAGACTGTATTGCAAGCGAAAGGGCACGCTGAATGATTTTGATTTTGCCGACTTGGTTTTTGGCGTATTTCAGCATGTTTGTCAGCATCAAAACTCCTTCTGCGGCTTCTTCTTTTCCAGATGTTTTTTCGTAATCAAAAATGGCAAATTCTAAAGCATCAAGTTCGTTTTTTAAATCTTGTTTGTCGACATAATTGCTAATGCTGTGTACATTTTTAGAAAGCTTTTTGAGTGTAGACGCTAGCTTGTAAGCTACATTTTGGTAGGTTCGTAAAACATCGGGATGTCTAGCAAATTTTTCGTGCAGTTTGCTGTGGTCAAAAGAAGTATAAAGAGCAAGTTCTTGAATTTCGACCAATGTAATAAAAACCAAAAGCATTTTTCTGTTCTGACTTGTAGTTGCAGAAGCATTTTGGTTTCCGATAAGCATTTTACGCAAATCTTCATGAATCAGATTCAAGTCGACCTGAATGGCTAATTGTTTTTCTATAATGGCGCGACGATTGGCTTCTGGACTCCATAAATCACCGCGCAGTTTTAGGTATTTCGCTGTAAGCTTAATGCCTTCTGCAATTTGAAGTTCTACATATTTGTAAGGTTGTACAAAATGAAAAACTAATGAGACAATAAGGTACAAAATACCACCAATAAAAATAAAAGCCGAATATTCAACAGCTTCCATTCCTGTATGCAGATGCCCGAACGAAAGAGAAATTGACAATAACGCTGAGAATGATATTAAGGTCGCACGCTGGCCATAAACCGAAATCATTGAGCATAAAAAAAGCAACAAACCTAAAAACGGATAAAAAAGAATAGGGTATGGATAAACGAGATTTACCAATAAATTTACGACAGCAACGATAAATGATGCAGCAATAAGTCCTTTTATTTTGTGGCTTAATGAGCTCGGAACATCACTAGGATAGGTGTAAAAAGCTCCTAGTGCAATAGTAAAACCAATTTCGAAATGACCAAGAAAATTTAAGACTAAAACAGGAACAACAGAAGCAATAGTTACTTTAGATGCATTTAGGAATGATGTGCTGTTAGTAAATTTCGTTATACGGTCAAACATATGAGGAGGTTTACAAACAAAGATAGGAATTGTACTAGTGATTTTGGCATAATAAAGACTGAGATTTTTAACGGTCTCGAAAAAATATGAGATAATAAGGCTTTAAAATTATTCATTGACTATTTTTTACTATTTTTGCCAGCTGAATTACGGTAACTTGTAAATGAGGTTTCGTAACTTAAAATTATAAATAAATACAAATGATTTTACCAATTGTAGGATACGGTGATCCTGTTTTAAGAAAAGTAGGAGAGGCAATAACGCCGGAATATCCAAACTTAAAAGAAACAATAGCAAACATGTACGAAACCATGTATAATGCTTACGGAGTTGGGCTTGCTGCACCACAGGTTGGCTTGCCGATTCGTTTGTTTGTTATTGATACGACTCCTTTTAGCGATGATGATGATCTTCCTTCACAGGAACAAAAAGATTTAAAAGGTTTCAAAAAAACTTTTATCAATGCTAAGATTCTTAAGGAAGAAGGTGAAGAATGGAGCTTTAACGAAGGATGTCTGAGTATTCCAGATGTACGTGAAGATGTTTACAGAAAACCAACAGTTACAGTAGAGTATTGTGAAGAAGACTTTGTAATGAAAACCGAAGTTTTTGACGGTCTGATTGCAAGAGTTATCCAACACGAATACGATCATATTGAAGGCGTTTTGTTTACAGATAAAATATCTTCTCTTAAAAAACGTTTAATTCAGAAGAAACTTAAAAATATCACCGAAGGGAAAACATTTCAGGAATATAGAATGAAATTTTTTGCCGCTAAAAAAGGAAGATAAGATTTCTATAAACATTTAGAATCAACACAATAAATCAAAATTCTTAATACTAATTTTAATAAAAATGAATTTAGCAAAAATTTTAGCCATTTCTGGAAAACCTGGTTTATACGAATTAAAAGTACAAACTCGTACAGGTTTTGTGGCAGAATCATTACTTGATGGGAAAAAAATTACTGTGAGCTTAAAAAGCAACGTAAGTTTATTGTCTGAAATTTCTATTTACACGCATACGGGAGAAAAACCATTAACAGAAGTTATGCAGCAAATTGCCATTAAGGAAAACAAAGGTCAGGCTATTTCTCATAAAGAAGAAAATGCAGTATTACTTTCTTATTTCAAAGAAATTTTACCAGATTATGATGAAGAAAGAGTTTATCCTTCAGACATTAAAAAAGTATTGAACTGGTACAATACACTTCAGGCAAAAGGTTTGGTGACTGATTTAGCTCCTGCTGCTGAAGAACCAAAAGAAGAGGCGCCTGTTGCTGAAAAACCTAAAAAAGCACCAGCTGCTAAAAAAGCAAAAGCTAAAAAAGAGGAATAGTAATTTCTTTTTTCTAAATATAATAATCCTGTTAAGAGATTTTCTTGACAGGATTATTTATTTTTACACTATGGTTATAACCCTAAAAAACTTCGAAAGATGAGTAAAGAATTGCAGTTAAAAGCGTTTGAAAGATTGTTGATTATTATGGATGAACTTCGTGAACAGTGTCCATGGGATAAAAAACAGACTTTGCAAACTTTGAGGCATCTTACAATCGAAGAAACCTATGAGCTTGGTGATGCTATTCTAGATAATGATTTGAATGAAGTTAAAAAAGAACTCGGAGATTTATTGCTGCACATCGTATTCTATGCTAAAATCGGAAGCGAAACCAAAGATTTTGATATTGCAGATGTATGCAACGAAATCTGTGAAAAACTGATTCATCGTCATCCCCATATTTATGGAGATGTAAAAGTTGAAAACGAAGAGGAAGTAAAACAAAACTGGGAAAAACTAAAACTTAAGGAAGGTAAAAAGTCTGTTTTAGAAGGAGTTCCAAGGAGTCTGCCGGCATTAGTAAAAGCAAGTCGAATTCAAGATAAAGTAAAAGGAGTAGGTTTTGACTGGGAAGAACCGCATCAAGTTTGGGATAAAGTCCAAGAAGAATTGCAAGAACTACAAGACGAAGTAAAATCCGGAAATCAAGATAAAATCGAAGATGAATTCGGAGATGTTTTGTTTTCTATGATTAACTATGCCAGATTTTTGAATGTAAATCCAGAAGATGCGCTCGAACGCACGAATAAAAAATTCATTAAACGTTTTCAATATTTAGAATCAAAAGCTGAAGAAATAGGAAAACCGTTAATGGATATGACTTTGGCAGAAATGGATATTTTCTGGAACGAAGCCAAAAAGCTTTAGTTTTCGGCTAATTTTTTTAAGGCACGAACGTCTTTCAGCATGATTTTTTTGCCAACCAATTCAATTAAACCTAATTTATTAAAATCGGATAGTAAACGAATACAGCTTTCAGTTGCTGTACCGATAATTCCGGCCAATTCTTCTCTGGTTAACTGAACTTTCAGCGTTTTGTCTGTGTCTTCGCCAAATTCGTCATGCAAATGAAGTAAAGTTTCAGCAAGTCTCTGCTTAACCGTTTTTTGAACTAAAGCAATCTTTTCATTTTCAGACTCTTTCAAATCTTCACAAACAGACTGCATCATGTTTAAAGAAAACTGATTGTTACTGTTGAAAAAATTGATGATTTCAGATTTCGGAATAAAACAAACTTCCATATCGGCAACAGCTTTTGCGGTTAAGTTCGCTGGTTCGTTGCTAATCATGGAACGTTGGCCTAAGAGTTCGCCTGATTTTACCAATTTTACAATTTGGTCTTTACCATTTGCGCTAAGTTTAGAAAGCTTACCGATGCCGTCTTTAACACAGAAAACACCATTAGTGACTTCGCCTTCTTCAAAAAGGGCTTCTCCTTTTTTGATTTTATAGCTCGTTTTACTATTAGCTAATTTTATAACTTCTTCTTTATTAAGGGCTTTTAGAGAACTTAACTGACGTACAATGCATTGATCACATTTACTCATGGCAATAGTTGTTTGATGCAAAATTAAGCATATTTAAGACTTTTTGGCATTATTCGATGGTAAAATTATTATAAATAAGGTTTTCAGGTAATTAGGCACTTTAAATTTTATTAAATTAGAATTCAATTTCAGTAGAACATGACAATTATCATCTTAATAATTGTGCTTTAATTGGAAATTTGCGACATATAAAAACAGGTTTATGAAAGAGCAAAGTTGTTTTCATTGTGGTCTAACAATTGAACAAAATGAAGAGATTGATTTTGATGATAAGAAGTTTTGTTGCACCGGCTGTAAAACAGTCTACGAAATTTTCAGCGTTAATGACTTAACCTCTTATTATGATTTTGAAAAGTCGCCTGGTGCCACACCACAAGACATCAAAGGCAAATATGATTTTTTAGAAAACGAAGCTATACTTTCTAAAATCTTAGAATTTCACGAAGGAAATACAGCCATCGTTTCTTTAAATATTCCGCATATTCATTGTAGTTCTTGTATTTGGATTCTCGAAAATCTAAATCGTCTGCAACCAGGAATCAGTACTTCACAAGTTAATTTTCATGAAAAAAAGGTTCGAATTACTTTTAATTCTGATAGCGTTTCTTTAAAAGAAATCGTATATCTGTTGAGTTCTATTGGTTATGAACCTTACATCAGTTTAGAAAATTACGGATCAGAGAAAGCTAAGGTTGATAGAAGTTTAACCTATAAACTAGGCGTAGCATTTTTCTGCTTTGGAAATATCATGCTCCTTTCGTTTCCGGAATATTTTGAAATGAAGGAATTCTGGCTCGACAGCTATAAACCATTTTTTAGGCTATTGATTTTCCTTTTGGCATTGCCAAGTTTCTTGTACTCAGCAAGCGGTTATTATGTTTCTGCCTATCATAGCATTAGAACCAAAATGCTGAATATTGATATTCCGATTGCTTTAGGAATTATTGTAATGTTCATTCGCAGTACATACGATATGCTGATGGATCATGGACCAGGATTTTTTGACAGTTTGGCAAGTTTAGTATTCTTTATGCTTCTTGGTAAAATGTTTCAGATTAAGACGTATAGTTTTTTAAGTTTCGAAAGAGATTTTAAATCGTATTTCCCAATTGCTGTAACCAAAATGAATAAAGATTCTTCTGAAGAGAATGTAGCCATTTATGATGTTTTAAAAGGAGATCGTTTATTGATTCGTAATCAGGAATTGATTCCAGTTGATGGAATTTTGATCAGCGAAAGCGCCGAAATTGATTATAGTTTTGTTACCGGCGAGGCTGTTCCGATTACTAAAAAGTCTGGAGATAAAGTTTTTGCAGGAGGAAAACAGATAGGGAAAGTAATCGAAATGGAAGTGTTGCATTCGGTTTCGCAAAGTTACTTGACTCAATTATGGAGCAACGAAATTTTCCAGAAAAAGGTAGACCAAAAACACAAAACCATAACAGATGCAATAAGCCGGTATTTCACCCCAATCTTACTGCTTATTGCGTTTGCAGGTTTTGGTTATTGGATTTTTATAGACGGCAATACAGCATTTAACGTTTTTACAGCAGTTTTAATTGTGGCTTGTCCTTGTGCATTGGCTCTTACAGCTCCTTTTACTTTTGGAAATATTTTGAGAATTTTAGGGAAAAAGAAATTCTACTTAAAAAATGCCATTGTAATTGAACAGCTTGCTAAAGTTGATACAATTGTTTTTGATAAAACAGGAACGATTACGACCAATAAAAAATCAAATATCCTTTATGAAGGAAAAACGATTTCTGATTCGGATATAATATTCATTAAAAATGTTTTACGAGGCTCGAATCATCCTTTAAGCCGTATGCTTTACGATTTTCTTCCAGAGACCAAACGTCTTAATGTTGAAGATTTTCAGGAGATTACGGGAAAAGGAATTTTGGCAGTTGTTGAAGGAAAAGAAATTAAGATTGGTTCTGGACAGTTTGTAGACAATATAGTCGCAGACGGTTCTGAAATCGAGAAAACAGCACTACATATAAAAGTAGGAGGCGTTTATTTTGGAAAATTCACTTTTCAGAATCAATATAGAGAAGGTTTAGAAAAGCTTTTCTTAACCTTGAGTAAAGAGTACGAAATAAAAGTGCTCTCAGGAGACAATGATGGCGAAAGGGCAAATCTGGAAGCGATTCTGCCTAAAGGTACCGAATTGATATTCAATCAGAAACCAGAGCAAAAATTAGAATACATTAAGAAGCTTCAAGACAAAGGGCAAAATGTAATGATGGTTGGTGATGGTTTAAATGATGCTGGAGCATTGGCGCAAAGCAATGTCGGAATCTCGATTTCAGAGAATGTAAATGTTTTTTCACCTGCTTGTGATGCAATATTGGATGCGTCAGAATTTTCACGCTTAAACTACTTTTTGAAGCTTTCTCACAAAGCGATTTCAATCATAAAAATGAGCTTTACTTTATCGTTGCTTTACAACGTTGTTGGTCTTGCATTTGCGGTTACAGGAAACCTGCTTCCGCTGGTTGCGGCAATCATTATGCCGTTGAGTACAATTACCATTGTGAGTTTTGTTACTTTTATGTCTAACTATTTCAGCAACAGAAAATTAGGTTAATTTTTTGATTGCTCAAAAAGATATTTTTTATAAATTTAACATATCTTTTTGTTCATGATAATTATCATATTTTATACGCCCTTAACGAAGTAATTTTGTTAATATAAATCTAGGGTATGAGTGTTATTTATCTATTAATTTCAGTAAGTATTTTTGTGGCAATCTGTTTCTTTATTGCCTTTATCGCAGCTGTCAAATCTGGACAGTATGATGATGATTATACGCCATCAGTCAGAATTCTTTTCGATGACGAAACCAAAATTAATTCCCAAAATAATAATTCACCAATCGAAGAAAAACAAGTATAATTATGGAAATGGAACAGTTTTATTACGACAACAAAATTGTAAAAAAATTCATTTACGCCACAATACTCTTTGGAGTTGTGGGTATGTTAGTGGGACTTACCCTAGCGGTAATGTACCTTTTTCCCAACATAACAGATGGGATCTCGTGGCTTAGTTACGGTCGATTAAGACCTTTGCACACCAATGCAGTTATTTTTGCCTTTGTGGGTAATGCCTTTTTTGCTGGTATGTATTACTCGCTGCAAAGATTGCTAAAAGCCAGAATGTTTAGCGATTTTTTAAGTAATCTTCATTTCTGGGGCTGGCAGCTGATTATCGTAGCGGCGGCAATTACACTTCCGTTAGGTTATACTTCTTCTAAAGAATATGCAGAACTAGAGTGGCCTATTGATATTGCGATTGCATTGATATGGGTTGTAATGGGAATCAATATGATTGGAACCATGCTGCGTCGTAGAGAGCGTCATTTGTATGTTGCAATCTGGTTTTACTTGGCAACATTCGTGACTGTAGCAGTACTGCATATTTTTAATAATATCGAAATTCCGGTTTCAGCTTTAAAAAGTTATTCTGTATATGCAGGGGTTCAGGATGCATTAGTACAATGGTGGTACGGACACAATGCAGTAGCATTCTTCCTGACAACTCCGTTCTTAGGTTTAATGTATTATTTTGTTCCTAAAATCGCAAACAGACCAGTTTACTCTTACAGATTATCTATCATTCACTTTTGGTCATTGATCTTTATTTACATCTGGGCTGGACCACACCACTTATTGTATTCTGCATTACCAAACTGGGCACAGAATTTAGGAGTTGCATTTTCTGTAATGTTGATTGCTCCATCTTGGGGAGGTATGATTAACGGTCTTCTAACATTAAGAGGAGCTTGGGACAAAGTGCGTGAAGAACCAGTTTTAAAATTCTTCGTAGTAGCAATTACGGGTTACGGTATGGCAACTTTTGAGGGGCCGATGCTTTCTCTTAAAAATGTAAATGCTCTAGCGCACTATACAGACTGGATCGTAGCACACGTACACGTAGGAGCTTTAGCTTGGAATGGTTTTATGTCGTTTGCAATCATTTATTGGTTGATTCCACGAATGACTAAAAGCGAATTGTTCTCTAAGAAATTGGCAAACTTCCATTTCTGGATTGGGACTTTAGGTATCATTATTTATACTATTCCTTTGTATGTTGCTGGTTTTCAACAAGCCTCAATGTGGAAGCAGTTTAATCCGGATGGAACTTTAACCTATGGAAACTTCCTGGAAACTGTAACCGCTATCATGCCAATGTATTGGATGAGAGCTATCGGAGGTACATTGTACTTAATAGGTATGTTTACATTAGTGTACAATATTATTATGACAGTTAGAGCTGGTAATACTATTGAAGACGAATTGGCTCAAGCTCCAGCTTTACAAACCATAAAAAGCAGCAGATTAACAGGAGAGAAATTCCACTCTTGGTTAGAAAGAAAACCAATTCAGTTAACGATTTTAGCTACTATCGCCATTTTAATTGGTGGTATCATTCAGATTGTGCCAACGATTATGGTAAAATCAAACATACCAACTATTGCGAGCGTAAAACCATATACTCCTTTAGAATTAGAAGGACGTGATTTATACATCAGAGAAGGTTGTGTAGGTTGTCACTCACAATCGGTTCGTCCTTTCAGACATGAAGTAGAGCGTTACGGAGTTCAGGCAAAAGCCGGAGAGTTTGTGTATGATCATCCATTCTTATGGGGATCAAAACGTACAGGTCCAGATTTGCAAAGAGTAGGAGGCAAATATAATGACAACTGGCACTTTAACCATATGTGGAATCCACAGAGTACCTCAGCGGGATCTATCATGCCAGGTTACAAATGGCTCTTTGATAATAAACCTCTGGATATTTCATTGACACAAAAGAAAATGCAGGCGATGATTTCGTTGGGAGTTCCTTATTCTCAAGATGAAGTTGCCAATGCACAGAAAACTTTAAGAGATCAAGCCGTTAAAATCGAAAAAAGCTTAGAAAGCGATCCTGATTTTGTGAAGAGCTACGAAGACAGCCGCAAAAAAGCTGCAGCAAAAGGCGAGAATTTCGTTCCGATGAACGAAAGGGAAATCGTGGCGCTGATTGCTTATATTCAAAGACTTGGTACTGATATTAAAGTAAAACAAACTAAATAACAGCAGTATGTTTGAGCAAATAAAACACAATATGGAAACAATATCGGGTATAGAAATTTACCCGATACTTTCCCTCTTAATTTTCTTCTTGTTCTTTGTAGGATTAGGCTTTTGGGTCTTCTCTTATAGAAAAGAAAAAATTCAGGAAATGAGTAGTATTCCTTTAGATGAAGGACTTGTTGTAATTACAAAAGAGATATAAAAAATGAAAAAGTTTTTCCCAGTATATGTTAGAGTACCGTTGATTTTCTTCATCGTATTTGCTTTGATGGAATATTTTGTAGACTCAGGAGATCGAGCTGCTTTTATAAAATATCCGATGGTTTCGCTCTTTTTATTTGTCTTTTTGTTTATTCTGATTGCAATCGAAATTACGCTTAGCGCAGTAAATCGAGTGATGTATCAATTACTGTCACCAGAAGAAAGAGCACAAAAAGAACTTGAAGAAAGTTTAAGTTTCAAAGAAAGCGCTTGGTTTAAAAATTTGATGCACAAATTGACACAAACCGCGCCAATGGAAAAAGAAGGAGAGCTTTTAATGGATCATGATTATGACGGAATTAAAGAGCTTGACAATAATTTGCCACCTTGGTGGGTGTATTTATTCTATATCTGTATCATTTTCGGTGTAATTTACGTAGTTCGTTACGATGTGTTAGGAGCAGATAATCAGGAAATGGAGTTGAAAAAAGAATTGGCTCAAGCAAAGATTGATGTTGCCGAATACATGAAAACTGCTCCAGATTTGATGGACGAAAAAACAGTTATTTTGCTTACGGATGAACCAAGTTTAGCAGCGGGAAAAGAAATCTTTACAACAAACTGTGCGGCTTGTCACCGTGCTGATGGTGGTGGACAAATCGGACCAAACCTTACAGATGACAAATGGATTTTGGGAGGTGGCATTAAAAATCTTTTCCATACCATTACAAATGGAGGTAGAGATGGTAAAGGTATGATTTCTTGGAAAGGAACCCTGAAACCAAAAGAAATACAAAAAGTTGCAAGTTACATTCTGTCTTTGCAAGGAAGTAATCCAAAAGATGCGAAAGAAGCAGAAGGTGAGGTTTGGGTAGACGAAAGCGCTCCTAAAACGGATGCCACAGCAACTGCAAAAGATACCACAGAAGTTATAAAATAAAATAGAATACCATGTCAAATTTACCAGACGAAGCTTTTAGAAACACCATCGGAACAATAGATGAAGGTGGTAAACGAAAATTTATTTTTCCTAAAAAACCGTCTGGTAAATTTTACGATTACCGAAAGATTGTCAGCTATGTTTTATTGGCAATTTTAGTCATAAATCCCTTTATTAAAATAAATGGAAACCAATTTATGATGTTCAACTTTATAGAACGTCGTTTTAATATTTTTGGATTTCCTTTCTGGCCTCAGGATTTTTATCTCTTTGTCATTTCGATGCTTGTCGGGGTTGTATTTGTTATTTTGTTTACGGTGGTTTTCGGAAGGATTTTTTGTGGCTGGATTTGTCCACAGACTATTTTCCTTGAATTGGTTTTTCGTCGTATTGAATATTGGAT
This sequence comes from Flavobacterium procerum, assembly GCF_042431625.1. Classification (NCBI taxonomy): domain Bacteria; kingdom Pseudomonadati; phylum Bacteroidota; class Flavobacteriia; order Flavobacteriales; family Flavobacteriaceae; genus Flavobacterium; species Flavobacterium procerum. The sequence continues at coordinate 633,748 of NZ_JBHLYW010000007.1, forward strand.
TGATGGAGATCGCGGAGCACAGACTCGCTTGGCAAAACAAGAATGGAATGCTGAAAAAATTCGTAAACGATTAATCAAATGGACTATTTTCTTTTTGATTTCTTTCCTAATTGCAAATGTCTTTTTGGCTTATCTCGTTGGAAGCGATTCTTTGTTCTTAATGATTCAACAAGGTCCGATATCGCAAGCAAGTAATTTTATTGCACTTCTTATTTTTACTGGAGTTTTTTATTTTGTTTTTGTATGGTTTCGCGAACAGGTATGTATTATTGCTTGTCCATACGGACGTTTGCAAGGTGTGCTTTTAGACAATAAATCAATCAATGTTGCTTATGATTTTGTTCGAGGCGAAAAAGAAGAAGGACGTGCGAAATTCAATAAAAAAGAAGATCGAGCATTAACAGGAAAAGGAGATTGCATCGACTGTCTTCAATGTGTTCATGTTTGCCCAATGGGAATTGACATTAGAAACGGAACACAGCTGGAATGTACAAACTGTACAGCTTGTATTGACGAATGTGATCACATTATGGAATCTGTAGGATTGCCCAAAGGTCTGATTCGTTATGCTTCTGAGGACGAAATTGCCAAAAAAGAGCCTTTCAAATTTACAACAAGAATGAAAGGTTATACGGCGGTTCTCTTCATTCTCTTAAGTATTTTTGTCGGAATGCTCTTTTTAAGAACAAATGTTCAGGCGGTTATTTTGCGTTTACCAGGTCAGCTATTTCAACATAATGGCGAAAAAATAAGTAATGTTTACACCTATAAGATTGTAAACAAAACCATGCAAGATTACAAGGACATTCATTTTGAATTGATTGATCAGAAAGGTGAAATTAAAAATGTAGGTAAAAGACATTTTAAAGTAGCAAAAGAAGCAATTTCTCAAGGAACTTTATTTATAGAAATTGATGAAGTATTACTAGAAAGCGATAAAACTAAAGTTAAGATTGGAGTTTATAACGGTTCTGAACTCCTACAGACGACAACAACTAATTTCTTAGGACCGCGAAGTTTTAATTAAAATTATTAGATTATGAAAATCAATTGGGGTACCGGCATTGTCATTGCATTCGCATTGTTTATGACATTTATTTTATATTTTGTTTTTGAAGTGCAATCAAATTCTAAATACGATAATGATTTGGTTATCGAAGAATATTACAAACACGATACGCACTTTCAGGAAGAAATGGCGAGAATTCAAAATGCTCACGATTTACAGCATAAACCATCAATCAAATATACCGAAAATGGCGTGGCGGTGATTTTTCCAATGGGATTTGAAAGCAATAAAGTAAAAGGAAATATTCAGTTATACAGACCTTCAAACAAAAAATTCGATTTTAATACTCAAATCGCTTTAACGAATTCAGAAATTATTATTCCGCAGAAAAAATTATTAAAAGGTCGCTGGGATGTTAATATGGAATGGCAGTATGAAGGCAAGAAATATTTAACTAAAGAAGTGATATACGTAAACTAATAACAAGATGTTGTTTTCAGCTTTTATTTTGGGTCTTATCAGTAGTCTGCACTGCGTTGGTATGTGCGGACCTATTGCTATGATGCTTCCTCTTGATCGTAAAAACGAGGCTAAAAAAGCGACTCAGATTCTTACTTATCATTTGGGGCGTTTAACAGCTTATGCTTCGATAGGATTGGTTTTTGGATTATTAGGAAGAGGTTTCTTTTTGGCCGGTCTACAGCAGAAAATGTCGATTTTTATTGGCGTTTTCATGATTATTGTAGTTCTGATTCCGGAGAAAAAATTGGCGAATTATAATTTTTCTAAACCAGTTTACAAGGTTATTTCCAAAATAAAATCAAATCTTGGAGCGCAGTTTAAAAATAAAAGTTACAAATCTCTATATACAATCGGCCTCTTAAACGGATTTCTGCCTTGCGGAATGGTTTATGTCGCTTTATTTGGAGCAATTGCCATGCAGAGTGCAAGTTACGGTGTTTTTTATATGCTGTTGTTTGGGCTCGGAACCATACCGCTCATGAGTATCGTGGTGTATGTAAACGCACTGCTGAAATTGCCTTTTCGAAATAAAATTCAAAAAGCAATTCCATATGTTGCAGTATTTATAGGTGTTTTGTTTATTCTTAGAGGTTTAGGACTTGGAATTCCTTATATATCTCCTTCAAGTATGAGCTTATTTGTACAGCAGGCACCAAACTGCCACTAAAAATAATATTTTCTATACAGTCATCGAAAACAAGTTTGTTTCCGGTGACTTTCTTTTTAGGTGTAAGTCGAAAGCCATGCAAATGTTACGAACAAATGGTCTTCCTTCTTCTGTAATGGTGATTTTATTGTTTTCAATAACAATTAAGTTGTCATTTTCTATTTCCTTCAAAGCAATCAATACTTCTGGTAGTTCAGCAAAATTTAGAGATTCTGCAGTCCAGGAAGTTTCCAATTCGCAGGTTAAATTCAGGATATGTTTTCTGATGATAAGATCTTCATCATTCAAAATATGACCTTTTACAACAGGCAGTTGGCTAGACTCTAAAATCTCATAATATTCTTCAAGGCTTTTGGTATTTTGAGCAAAACTGTACCAGCTGTCACTTATAGAAGAAACACCCAAACCAATCATAACTTGTGTTTTAGAAGCGCTGTAACCCATGAAGTTTCTATGCAGCTTTCCGTTGTGAGCAGCTTTATATAAACTGTCTTCAGTCAAAGCAAAATGATCCATACCAATTTCATGATATCCATTTTGAATCAGAAGTTTTTTGCCAATTTCGTACAGTTTTCTTTTTTCGGCATCTTTAGGAAGATTTTCATCATTAAATCCTCTCTGTCCGTTTCCTTTTATCCAAGGCACGTGAGCATAGCTGTAAAATGCCAATCGATCTGGTTTTAAAGAGTTTGTTTTTTCAACAGTATCAATAACGTCTTCAATAGTTTGAAACGGAAGTCCAAAAATGATATCATGGCCAATAGAAGTATAACCAATTTCTTTTGCCCAAAACGTTACTTTGGCAACATTATGAAAAGGCTGAATCCTGTTAATGGCTTTTTGAACTTTTGCAGCGTAATCTTGAACTCCAAAACTTACACGTCGAAAACCTAATTCATATAGTTTTTTAAGCTGTTCGTAAGTGGTATTATTTGGATGTCCTTCAAAACTAAATTCATGATTTTGTGCTTTTACAGCATGATTAAAAATTCCGTTTATAAGGTTTTCTAAGTTTTCTTTTGAAAAGAATGTTGGAGTTCCACCTCCTAAATGTATTTCTTTAATGATGGGTTTTTCTGGAAGCAAATCACAATACATTTTCCATTCTTTCAGAACAGCTTGAATGTATTTTTCTTCTACAGAATGATTTTTTGTGATACGTTTATTACATCCGCAGAAAGTGCACATGCTTTCGCAGAACGGAAGATGAATATATAAGCTGATTCCATTTTTAGAATTGCTTTCCGAAAATGATTTTTGAAGTGTTGTAGTCCATTTTTCTGCTGTAAAATCGGCTTCATTCCAATAGGGTACTGTTGGATAGCTGGTATATCTCGGACCTGGTACATTGTATTTTTGAGTCAAAGAAATTTTCATAAAGACGGATTTAGTTTTCCCCCAAAATTAAAACTTCGGCAATGGACATAAAATGACAAATATCATATAAGAATAAAAAAAAGAGACTCAAAATTGAGCCTCTTTACTGAATTAAATAACTAACGTAAAATAGAATCCTCGATGATTTTATGCCATTTTTTCGCAAACTGATGATCCTGATAGACGCTTATTTGTTTTATGCGGTCATCATCAAAATCATAGAATGGAATTGTAATTTTTTTAGATGTTTCTTTATCCTGAAATTCAAAATCAATTTTGATAATGGTATCAGTATGTGAGTCGGTTGTCGGAATCAGTCTGCACGAATTGACAGAATTTAAGTCTACAAAAGTAGATTCCTGCTGATTCGGATTAAAATTCATCAGAATAAACTTTTTATTAGTCTGATCAATCGTAAGTGTCTTGTTGTTTATTGATTCTGTCAAATCAAAATTTTCAGGATTTGAAGGATTGAATCTTTTCTTGATATTCAAAATTCTTGTTTTGCCCGCCGCAGAAGAACGTGCAGAAAAATATACTGGGATAGCGACAAGAATCAAAATCACAAGACCCATTATTGTGGTCGTAGTTTCCATAATGTTTTTAATTAAATAAATAAAATGATATGCGAACAGTTGTCAAATTGAAAACGGTTCAGTTTGCTATGAAGAATGAATCTTCAAATGAAAATCAAATATTTATTTACCAGAAAAAATGGAAAGCATAGAGTATGACTAGAACTTTTTTACTTTGAGTTGTAAATTGTCTAGTATATGCTGTAGTAACTGCAACAGTTTGATGCTGTGGAATTAGCGGTAAAAGCGTGTCGAAGCATCTTAGTATTCCCGCTGCATTGGTTTTGATGTTTGCCGCAAAATGATAATTTTCCTGCGGTTGAATAAATGCCAAAGAATCGGCAATATCTTTAGAAAAATTGGTGTCCGTTTTTTGTTTTTCGATTATATGCACAGGAACATTTTCTGCTTGATAAGCAAAAAATCCTGCGATTAAAAACGCGATAAAAACAATGGTTTTACGAATCCAATTCATGTCGGCGAATTTAAGTCATAAAACACAATTAAAGAAATTTTAAAGGATTAATTAACAATTCAAAAAAAAACTCCCCGATTTTGTTGCCGAGGAGTTGATATTCTTATTGTTGCATTTTAAAATAATAGTCTGCAGAGTGTTTTCCGCTACCATAAAACAGAAAGAAAATGCACAACATTAAAACTATAATAGCCAGAAATAAACTTTCAGCATGCATTTTTCCCATTATATTGAAAAGAACTGCGCCAAATAAAATGGGCAGCTGTGCAGCAACAGCCCATCTTGTCAGCAGTCCAAAAATAATCATTATACCGCCAATCATATGAGCAGGAGCAATGTAATGCAGCAGAAACATTCCGCCCCCAAACTGATCAATCGGAGAAATTAAATCATGCAGGTATTGAACATTGGTGACAAACGAGACCCCCTTCATAAATAAAAATCCACCCAAAACAATACGTACTAGATCAACTGGTAAATAAGTGTGCGAATTTGCCCATTTATTCAAACTTTTTACATTTTCCATGATGTTGTGTGATTAGAAATTATATATAAAGTTACTAACTTTTTTAGATATAATTATTTTTAATCTACTGAAAATGAGTTTTATGTATTCTTTTTAACGTGTTTTTTAGAAATACTTAAAAGCTAAACCTGAATTACACCCAGATTAAATGGTTTTTGAATAGGAGCGTGGTTTGCAGCTTCAATTCCCATCGAAATCCAATTGCGGGTATCCAACGGATCAATTATAGCATCTGTCCAAAGTCTTGATGCAGCGTAATAAGGCGAAGTCTGCTCGTCGTAACGAGCTTTTATTTTATTGAACAATTCGGTTTCTTTTGCTTCGTCTACTTTTTCCCCTTTCGCTTTAAGCGAAGAAGCTTCAATTTGAGCCAATACTTTTGCGGCTTGAGTTCCTCCCATAACCGCCAATTCTGCGCTTGGCCAGGCAAAAATTAATCTCGGGTCATAGGCTTTTCCGCACATTGCATAATTTCCTGCGCCATAAGAATTTCCAACAATAACAGTAAATTTCGGAACGACAGAATTACTGACAGCATTTACCATTTTGGCACCATCTTTAATAATACCGCCATGTTCCGATTTTGAGCCAACCATAAATCCGGTAACGTCTTGTAAAAATACCAACGGAATTTTCTTTTGATTGCAATTGGCAATAAAACGGGTTGCTTTGTCGGCACTGTCAGAATAAATAACGCCACCAAACTGCATTTCGCCTTTTTTAGTTTTTACCACTTTACGCTGATTGGCTACAATTCCAACTGCCCAGCCGTCAATTCTAGCGTAACCTGTAATTAACGATTGTCCGTAACCTTCTTTGTAAGCCTCAAATTCTGAATTATCAACCAAACGTTTGATGATTTCCATCATATCATATTGTTCCGTTCTTGCTTTCGGAAGAATTCCGTAAATATCGTTGGGTTCTAAGGCTGGTTTTTCTGCTTTGATTCGGCTGTATCCAGCTTTGTCGTAATCACCGATTTTATCTACAATATTTTTTATTTTGTCTAATGCGTCTTTATCGTCTTTTGCTTTGTAATCGGTCACACCTGATATTTCGCAGTGTGTCGTAGCGCCTCCGAGAGTTTCATTATCAATAGTTTCGCCAATTGCAGCTTTTACCAGATAACTTCCGGCAAGGAAAATACTTCCCGTTTTATCTACAATCAATGCTTCATCACTCATAATTGGCAGATAAGCGCCACCCGCAACACAGCTTCCCATAACGGCAGCAATTTGGGTAATTCCCATACTGCTCATTTGAGCATTGTTTCTAAAGATTCGTCCGAAATGTTCTTTATCAGGGAAAATTTCATCCTGCATTGGCAGATATACTCCAGCGCTGTCTACAAGATAAATAATCGGAAGTCGGTTTTCCATAGCAATTTCCTGTGCTCGAAGATTTTTCTTTCCTGTAATCGGGAACCAAGCGCCGGCTTTTACAGTAGCGTCATTAGCCACAACGATACATTGTTTGCCTTTAATGTATCCGATTTTTACAACAACACCTCCAGAAGGACAACCGCCGTGTTCTGGATACATTCCTTCGCCGGCAAAACCACCAATTTCAATACTTTTAGAATTTTCGTCCAATAAATAAGCGATTCTTTCACGAGCCGTCATTTTACCTTCTGCGTGTAGTTTTTCGATACGTTTTTCGCCTCCACCTAATTTTACTTTGGCTAATTTTTGTTTTAATTCAGAAAGGAGCAGTTTATTGTGATCTTCGTTTTTATTGAAGTTTAAATCCATGATATAATATTGATTTTACAAAATAGTGTTGGCTAATTTACAAAATCAATTGAAATAAAGCGATTGCTTTATCAATTAAGAGAAGTTTATAATATTCTATTTTTATTTAAACACATAGAAACATAGAATAATTTAAAAAAGGAATTAGAATGAAACAAGTTTCTAACACATAGCTTTGTGTAAGCGGTTACAAAACTTTGACAAAGTTTAGCAAACAGAGAGCTATGTGATTTATTATGAATAAAATGCCTTTTTAAGCGCAAGTATAATTATGTTTCTATGTGTTTGAATTAATTACGTCACGAATTATTTTTCTTTAAATTTGCTTTTTCATACTAATTAGTATTTTTTATGTCAAAAGCAGCAAACACTCGTCTTACCATTCTTCAAAAAGGATTTGAATTGATTTATACCAAAGGCTATCAAACAACAAGTATTGACGAAATCATTGCGACTACGCAAGTTACAAAGGGTGCTTTTTATTACCATTTTAAAACCAAAGATGAAATGGGAATTGCAATTATTGAAGAAATCCTCAAACCTACCATGCAGGAACATTTCATTAAACCAACAGAAGCCTCTAAGAATCCAACGGAAGATTTTTACAATATGATTTCGTATTTGCTTCTTGAAGATCCTTTTTTGCAAGTAAAGTATGGTTGTCCTGTTGGAAACTTGACGCAGGAAATGACTCCTTGGAATGACAAGTTTAGTGAATCTTTAGCTGAATTAGTGAATTTGTGGAAAGAAACTATTATTAAAACTATTGAAAAAGGAAAGGAATCTGGTTTGATTAGAAAAGATGTAATAGGAGAACAAGTCGCTTTTTTCATCTTATCTGGCTATTGGGGAATACGGAATTTTGGAAAACTTCAAAATGATATTTCAGCTTATCTGGTTTATTTAAAAGAGCTTAGAAGCTATTTGAATGGTTTGAGATAAAATTATTTCTTAAAAACATACTAACTAGTATGTTTTTAAATATATTTGCATTGTCTAAATCAAAAAACAATGTATCAAACTCTTTTAGAAGGCCATTCATTTATAAGATGGCTCGTATTGGTAAGCTTATTATGTTCTATTTATATTGCTTACAAAGGCTATTCGCAGAAACTTCCATTTACTAAAAAAGCAAATTTGTTCCGACACTGGACTGCTACTATCGCTCATATTCAGCTTCTTTTCGGAATATTAGTGTATTTGCAGAGCCCGATTGTGAAATATTTTTGGAGAAATTTTAAACATGAAGTTCAGAATTTGGATGCTTCTTTTTTTGGAATTATTCATATCGCGTTGATGTTAATCGCGATTATCATCATTACGATTGGTTCAGCCCTTTCGAAAAGAAGAAAAACCGATGCAGAAAAATTCAAAACGATGCTTGTTTGGTTTTTGATTGCATTATTCATCATCTTTATTGCCATTCCTTGGCCATTTTCACCTCTTGCCAGCAGACCTTATTTTAGATAATTATGAAAAATTTAGTACAGACCAATATTGGAAGACTGAGAATTATTGGATTCTTAGAAGGAGCAACGCTTTTAATTTTGCTTTTTATAGCAATGCCTATGAAATATATTTTTGAAATGCCTTTTTTGACAAGACCTATCGGAACAATTCATGGTGCATTATTTCTGCTTTTTATTTTCAATACAATAAGCGTAGGAGTAGAGCAGAACTGGAAATTTAAAGATACAACGTGGAAAGTGCTTTTGGCGTGTGTAATTCCGTTTGGAACTTTTTATATTGATTCTAAAATCTTAAGTAAAATTTAAAATTAGGCTAATGATTTTTGTATTCAAAACAAATGTTGACAACATTTCGAAAGTAAAGAAAGTAACTCCTAAATTGAATCGATTATTTCCGAATTCAAAATGGAATTTTGATTTAGAAGATTGTGATAATATACTAAGATTTGAATGTAAAGATGATATTATGGAAAAGGTGATTTTCTTAATGAAAGTAATTGGCTTTGAATGTGAAGCGTTATAAAAACAAAAAACATCCGTAAAAGCGGATGTTTTTTTTATATGAATTATAAGTAAATTATTTTTTTGAAGAGCAAACCATTCTTTTTAAGATTGCCCATTGTTTAAGAGCATCACGAGCTTCAACAGCCGGATAACCCAGCATTGTTTTTCCTGCAGGAACATCTCCAGTAACGCCAGATCCTGCGCCAATTACAGCTCCGTCTCCAATAGTAGTATGATCTTTTATGGAAGCACTTCCGCCGATAATAACGCCATTACCTAAAGTTACAGAACCAGCTAAACCACTATTTCCAGCCATAATGCAAAACTTTCCTAGTTTACTATTATGGCCAATTTGAACTAAATTATCGATTTTACAACCGTCACCTAAAATTGTTGAACTGAATTTTCCACGGTCAACACATGAATTTGCTCCAATTTCTACTCCGTTTCCAATAATGACATTTCCAATTTGCGGAATCTTAACCAATCCTTTTTCAGTACAAGGACGAAATCCGAAACCATCTGCTCCAATTGTTGCGTTTGGGTGAATGATACAATCGTTTCCAATATGGCAACGCTCACGAATTACTGTCCCAGACCAGATAATAGTATTTTTACCAATTGTACATTGGTCTAGAATAGTTACGTTAGGATAAATTATCGTATTAGCTCCAATTTCAACTTTTGGTCCAATATAACAACCAGCACCAATTTTAGTGCCTTCGCCAATTATAGCAGTTTCGTCTATAGTAGCTGTTCTGTGAATATTATTATGAAAGATTGGTGTAGGCGGAGCAAAAAGAGCAAGGATTTGTGACATGGCCAAATCGGCATTTTTTACTTTTATAAAAGCGCGATCTTCTCCAGGTTCAATTGAAATGTCTTCGTTTACGACGGCAATGGAAGCATTGGATGTCGACCAGTATTTTTCGTATTTTTTGTTTCCTATAAAAGAAATCTCTGATCTTGATGCTTTTTCTAATTGTTCTGTTGCAGTAATGCTTTGGGAAGTGTTACCGTAAATTACGCCATTAATAACTTCATTAATTTCTTGAATTGAATAGGATCTCATTGACAAATTTTAATCGACTTAGGGTTATTTTTTGCCAAATAAAATGAATTAGATTTTAATTACCTAATTAAATTCTCTTGTTTCTTAATAAATGTTTAAAATAAATATATGGTTTTTATAAAAATAACATTTAAAGTATTAATTTTCTTAATTTTTTTTATTGCGTTGAATGGCTGTGACTTAGTTTTTAAGTAAATATCAACTAAATAAGGAATAAGTGAAAAATAAATAATTTAATAGTTATATGACCGTCTACATTTTTTATTTTATTGAAATAAAAAAGCGATTCACTTTTAATGAATCGCTTTGAAAATTATTCTTTGCTTTTTGATAATGAGACTGCATTAATGCAATAACGTAAACCGCTTGGAGGAGGCCCGTCAGGAAAAATGTGTCCCAAATGTGCATCACAGACATTGCATACCACTTCAACACGAACCATTCCGTGGGATCTGTCGGCATGGTAAGCGATAGCGTTTTCTTTGATTGGTTGTGTAAAAGACGGCCAGCCAGTTCCCGATTCGAATTTTTCTCTCGCATCAAAAAGAACCGTTCCGCAACATTTACAATCATAAATTCCTGGATCAAATAAACTGCACATTTCTGAGCTGAAAGATCTTTCAGTTCCTTTTAATCGCGTTACCTGAAATTCTTCCGGAGTTAAGATTTGTTTCCACTCTTCCTCCGTTTTTTCCACTCTCTTTTCAGGAGCTGGATTTCCTTTATTTGTAAAATGAATTACATCTGCCCATTTTATCATAACTTAATTTTTTAGTAAATACGAAAAGTTTAATTGTCAAAAGGATAATTTTTATAACGTTTATATTCTCCAGTTTTACAATTTATTTTGACCACATAATGTTTAAGATTTCTAGGAACCAAATCATTTGGAAGTGTTCCAGATTCTGTTTCTTCGCCAAATAAGTAGTAGCTATTTTTTGGCCCTACTTCAATGCCATCTATTGAGGTGCTTCTAAAAACCTGATTTTTTCTTTTTTCTTTAAGGATACGATTTGCATCTTCAATTTTAATCTTGCATTTTTTGGCAAAACCATAATATTCAATACTGTCAGAAGCATTTATTCTTTTGATGTGTTTTGATATTTCTGGATTTATCCATCCACGTTCTCTAATTAGTACTGCGCTATAAAAAACGTCATTATTGATGGTTGGGTTATCATTAAATCTGCAATCATGACTTCCGAGATAACCTGTCATTCCATAATGAAGATAAGCATAATGACCGTAACCTGAAATGTAATAATGTAATTTGTTTTGTGTTGTAACTACAATTGTATCGGTTTTTAAAAAGGTTTTGTAAGGAATAGCAATAGTGCTGTATTCAGTACTAGCATTTTTTTTCTTGAACCCATTTTTAATGATGGTGTCCTGGATAAATTTCCCATCTCTCAGAATTTGAAATTTAATAACACTAATTTCATTTTTTTTGAATTTTACAAACTCAATTTCTGGTTGTTCAGTAATAGATTTGATAGAATCGCATTCTTTTGAGAATGCGATTCCATCAATTTCAGCTTGTTTTCTGCGGTTACTTGATGACCAAAAGAACCATCCAATTAGCAATGCCGATAATACAACGCCAATGGCAATCAATGTTAAACAACCTTTGAGATATTTGTTCATTTATTCTTCTTCTTTTTGTCCCATCATCATTAGATAGGCTTTTAGAAAAGCATCAATATTTCCGTTCATTACGCCGTCTACATCGCTTGTTTCATAGCCAGTTCGAACGTCTTTTACTAATTTATAAGGTTGCATTACGTAATTTCGAATCTGCGAACCCCATTCGATTTTCATTTTTCCAGCTTCAATATCAGCACGTTGTGCTTGCTGTTTTTTCAATTCAATTTCATACAATTGAGAACGCAACATCTGCATGGCGCGCTGTCTGTTGTCTTGCTGGGAACGTGTTTCAGAACATTGAATCTGAATTCCGGTCGGTTTGTGCACTAACTGAACTTTAGTTTCCACCTTGTTTACGTTCTGTCCTCCCGCACCACTAGAACGAGAAGTTGTAATCTCAATATCGGCTGGATTAATATCAATTTCGATACTATCATCTACCAGCGGATATACATAAACAGAAACGAACGATGTATGACGTTTGGCATTACTGTCAAAAGGCGAAATTCGAACCAAGCGGTGAACTCCGTTTTCTCCTTTTAGATAGCCAAAAGAATAATCGCCTTCAAACTCTAAAGTTACCGTTTTGATTCCGGCAACATCTCCCTCCTGAAAGTTAAGTTCTTTTATTTTGTAGCCATAACTTTCGCCCCACATCATGTACATACGCATGAGCATTCCGGCCCAGTCGCAACTTTCTGTTCCTCCGGCTCCAGCTGTAATCTGAACTACTGCGCTTAAACTGTCACCTTCATCAGAAAGCATGTTTTTGAATTCAATGTTTTCAATATGCGATTGTGCTCCATTGTATTGCTCGTCCAATTCTTCTACAGAAAGTTCTCCTTCTTTGTAAAAATCATAAGCAAGTTGCAATTCATCTGTTAGGGAAACAGCTTTGTCATAATCTTCAATCCATTTTTTCTTGTTTCGAAGATTTTTTACAATAAGTTCAGCTTCTTTTGGATTGTTCCAGAAGTCTGGTGCAAAAGTTTTTTCTTCTTCGTTTGCAATTTCGATTAGCTTGGCATCGACGTCAAAGATACCTCCTCAACGCACCAAGGCGCTCCACAATACCTTTTACTTGTTCGGCTGTTGTCATAAATTAATAATAAGTTTTTATAAGTTTTTTATAATTATTACGTTAATTTGGTCTATAGAAATCTGCGAGTTAAAATTTAGTCAAACTTGCTGAAAATAACTATGAGTAATACGTAATTTTGCTTTACAAAAATAAGATATAGTTTTTAGAATATGGAAATAAATTTAATCAGCGATACCATTACCAAGCCTACTTACGAAATGCTTCAGTATATGTTTAACGCTCATGTCGGCGACGATGTGTATAAACAAGACCCAACGGTGATTGAATTAGAAAATAGAACGGCTGAGTTTTTTGGTATGGAAGCCGGACTTTTTTTTCCGTCTGGAACTATGGCGAATCAAACGGCAATAAAACTTCATACACAGCCGGGAGAACAATTAATAGCAGACAAATATGCCCATGTTTATCATTATGAAGGAGGAGGAGTTTCGTTTAACAGCGGAGTTTCTTGTTGCCTTTTAGACGGTCATAGAGGAATGATAAACGCTGCTCAGGTCGCAGCGGCAGTAAACGATCCTGAATTTTATCATAGCCCGCTTACCAGTTTGGTTTGTGTAGAAAATACAACAAATAAAGGTGGTGGCGCTTGTTACGAATTAGAAAATCTACGAGAAATAAAAAAGGTTTGTGATGCCCATAATTTGAAATTTCATTTAGATGGCGCTAGAATCTGGAATGCTTTGGTTGCGAAAAGACAAAATCCGAAAGAGTTTGGAGCAATTTTCGACACGATTTCAGTTTGTTTGTCCAAAGGTTTGGGCGCTCCGATTGGTTCGGTACTTCTTGGAAGTAAAGCTGATATTTGCAGAGCGTTGAGAATCAGGAAGATATTGGGCGGTGGAATGCGTCAGGTTGGGTATTTAGCTGCTGCAGGATTGTATGCTTTGGCTCATAATATCGAAAGGCTGGCAGAAGATCATCGCAGAGCAAAAGAAATTGCAAAAGTGTTAAGTACAAAACCATGGATTGCTTCAATTGAACCCGTAGAAACAAATATTCTGATTTTTTCGCTTGCAGAAGGCTACAGCGACCAATTATTGATAGAGAAATTAAAACAGAAAAATATTTTAATCAGTTCACTTGGGCATAACAAACTTAGAATTGTAACACATTTAGATTACAAGGAAGTTATGCATACTTATGTAATTGATACGCTTTCGAAATTTTAGGCAAAGGTTCAAAGAGGCAGAGGTTCAGAGCAACAAAGGATTAGAAAAAAGGGACAGAGGGTTACAATTATGTAGTAAACCTTTGTCCCTTTGTTCCTCTGAGTCTTTGTTTCTTTTTATTTAAACAAATTATCCATTCCAGGAATAGACGGCATATCCATTCTTGCAACGGCGTCTAATTCTCTTTCGTTAACATTTGTCGCTTTTTCAATTGCTTTGTTGAGAGTTATAATCAAATAGTCTTCTAATTGTTCTTTGTCTTCCAATAAAGAATCATCAACAGAAATTGATTTTATTTTTCTGCTGGCAGTAATAGTCACTTTTAATAATCCGTCAGCACTTTGTTCGTCTATCAAAACAGTATCTAAGCGTTTTTTTGTATCTTCAATTTTTTGTTGGGTTTCTTTAAGTTTGCCCATCATTCCCATTAAATCCATTTTTTGCTCTTTTTTAAATTATTTCAGACAAAATTAGTATATTGCTGTGTTAATTCAATAGAATATTTTATGAAAAAATTAATTCCGTTCTGTTGCGTTTGTACTATTTTTGCGTCTTCGTATTTAAAAATTAATGCTCAATCAATGCAAAATGATATAACGGCCCCAAAGGCTAAAATAATTCCAAAAGCACTAAAAAAACATAAAGAGACTCGAGTAGACAATTACTTTTGGCTTAATGATCGGGAAAATTCTGAGGTAATCAATTATCTTAATCAGGAAAACGAATATTATGAGAAGATGACCTCTCATACAAAACAACTGAAAGATAATCTGTACGAGGAAATGAAAGCAAGGATAAAAGAAGATGATTCTTCTGTTCCGTACTTTTACAACGGTTACTACTACATTACACGTTTTGAAAAAGGGCAGGATTATCCAATTTTTGCCAGAAAAAAAGGAAGTCTCTCTGCAGATGAAGAAATTTTGTTTGACTGCAACCAAATGGCTGTAGGGCATGCTTATTTTAAATTGGGAGGTTTAAGCATTAGTCCAGATAACAAATTTGCAAGTTTTGGTGTCGATATTGTCGGAAGAAGAATTTATACCATTCAAGTAAAAAATCTTGAAACTGGCGAAATCTTAGCAGATAAAATTCAAAATGTTACAGGAGCTTCTGTATGGGCAAATGACAATAAAACCATCTTTTATGTAAGACAGGATGAAGTGACGCTTAGAGCAGATAAGGTTTTTAAGCATAAATTGAATACAGACGCTACAAAAGATATTTTGGTTTATGACGAAACAGACGATACTTTTAATGTTTCGGTAAGCAAGGAAAAATCAAGAAAATATATCGTAATCGGTTCTTCGAGCACGCTTACTACAGAATACAGAATCTTGAAATCGGATGAGCCTGATGGTGAATTTGCTATTTTTCAGCCTCGTGTACGCGGACTAGAATACAGCATTTCGCATTACGAAGATTCGTTTTATATTTTAACGAATAAAGATAAGGCGACGAACTTTAAACTGATGAAAACTCCTGAGAATAAAACAGGAAAGAAAAATTGGGTCGATCTTATTCCCCATCGAGAAGATGTTTTATTGGAAGATATTGAAATATTCAAAAACTATTTAGTTGTAGAAGAGCGCTCAAACGGTTTGAATCACATCAGAATTATGCCTTGGAACGGCGAGCCAGATTATTATCTTCCTTTTGGTAGTGAGACTTACAATGCCTACACAACTACAAACGTAGATTTTGATACCGATATTTTGCGTTACAGCTACCAATCATTGGCGACACCTTCTTCTATAATTGATTTTAATATGAAGACTCAAGCCAAGGAAATCCTGAAAGAACAGCAGGTTTTGGGTGGAAAGTTTGATAAAAATAATTATGTAGAAGAAAGAATTTGGGCAACAGCAAGAGATGGCGTAAAAGTGCCAATTTCGATTATTTACAAGAAAGGTCTAGAGAAAAATGGCCAAAATCCATTATTGCTTTATGCTTACGGATCTTATGGGATAACAATGGATACTTATTTCTCTTCGACAAGATTGTCGCTCTTAGACCGCGGATTTGTTTATGCCATAGCGCATATCAGAGGAGGAGAAGATTTAGGAAGGCAATGGTATGAGGACGGAAAACTGTTAAAAAAGAAAAATACCTTTACAGATTTCATCGATTGCTCTAAATTTGTGATAGACCAAAAAATTACTTCTCCAGAACATTTATATGCTGAAGGAGGTTCTGCTGGAGGTCTGTTAATGGGAGTTATTGTAAATGAGGCTCCAGAATTATATAATGGCGTTATCGCTCAGGTGCCTTTTGTAGACGTAATTACCACAATGCTGGATGACAGTATTCCGCTTACAACTGGAGAGTATGACGAATGGGGGAACCCGAATAATAAAAAATATTACGATTATATGTTGTCGTATTCACCTTACGATAATGTAAAAGCGCAAAAATATCCAAATATGTACGTATCAACGGGATTGCACGATTCGCAGGTACAGTATTGGGAGCCGGCAAAATGGGTGGCAAAGTTGAGGGAGATAAAAACCAATGATAATCTTTTGTTTTTAGATACCAATATGGACGCTGGACATGGCGGGGCTTCAGGACGTTTTGAGGCTTTGAAAGACTTAGCAAAAGAATTTAGTTTTTTATTAGATTTAGAAAAAATTAAAAGCTAGTTTGAAATTTTTTGTTAAATTTGCAACTTGTCAAGGTTAATTTAAAAAAGGCCTTTGATTAACTATTTTTTTATGAAAGAAGAAATAACCGCTTATAATAATGTTTTAGAGTTAATAGGTAATACCCCGCTTATTAAACTAAATAAAATCACCGAAGAGTTAGAAGGGAATTTCTACGCGAAGGTAGAAGCTTTTAATCCAGGTCATTCCTCAAAAGATAGAATAGCATTATATATTATTGAAGAAGCTGAGAAAAAAGGAATCCTTTCTCCGGGAGATACCATTATAGAAACTACTTCCGGAAATACCGGTTTTAGTTTGGCGATGGTAAGCATTATTAAAGGTTACAATTGTATTTTAGCAGTAAGTTCAAAATCATCGAAAGATAAGATTGACATGCTGCGAAGTTTAGGAGCCAAAGTATATGTCTGTCCGGCTCATGTATCTGCAGATGATGAAAGATCATATTATAATGTAGCAAAACGTCTGCACGAAGAAACAAAAGGATCAGTCTACATTAATCAATACTTCAATCAGTTGAATATTGATGCTCACTACAACACTACCGGACCCGAAATATGGGAACAGACAAAAGGGCAGATTACTCATTTAATTGCCTGTAGCGGAACAGGAGGAACTATCTCTGGAACTGCAAAATTCTTAAAAGAAAAAAATCCAAATATTAGAATTCTCGGAGTTGATGCTTTTGGTTCAGTGCTAAAAAAATACCACGAAACAAAAGAGTTTGACAGCAAAGAAATATATCCTTATCGTATAGAAGGTTTGGGTAAAAACTTGATTCCGTCAGCTACAGATTTCGATATTATTGATAAATTCATGAAAGTAACCGACGAAGAAAGTGCGCACTCTGCAAGAGAAATCACTAGAAAAGAAGGCTTATTTGTTGGATATACTTCTGGAGCTGTAATGCAAGCCATTAAGCAATATGCAGAAGAAGGAGAATTTACAAAAGATAGCAACATCATTGCAATCTTCCCAGATCACGGTTCTCGTTACATGAGCAAAGTATTCAGCGACGACTGGATGAATGAACAAGGATTCTTTGATAGTATTAATGAAGAAGAAGCCCAAAAAATTGAATTTGTAAAGTAAATTTTTTACTCTTTAAAATAAACCTACTCCATTCACAATTGTGAATGGAGTTTTTTTTTTGTAAATGTTTGATGTTCCAAATTCAAATTTTCAGATGTCAGTCTGAAAATCTCAATAAAGGATATTTGTGAATACCGTATTTATACGTAGGAATTTAATAAATACGATGAATTAAATTTATCTTTTTAATAGTATTTGTGAGATTGTGAAATTAATGTTTGAGATTTGAATCATCATTTTTGGTGATTTTAACGGTTTTTTTGGTCAGTTGTCGGAAAAATTTTCAATCAATGTGCTAATCTAATAGTTTAGCGATACAAATAACGGATGTTATTTCTTCCTAAAATCTACTATCATGAAAAAAAAATTACTTACATTGCTGTTTGTAAGTTATTTAAATCTTAATGCACAGGCACCAATTGAGGAATTTAATTTTAATGGTACATTAAATAATACGAGCAATACAATCTCGTTTATGGGAACTGGCAATTTTGTTGAAGACCGTGCAGGAAATATAAATGGAGCCCAAAGATTGTCTAATAAAGCTCTCGAAGCCGTAATCGACAATTTGCCACAAGAAAACGGTGCAAGAACAATCAGTATTTGGGTTAAGTTTACTGATATTACAAATGTCAATTATGTTTGGGGTTATGGCAGTGCTTTTGATGAGCAATATTGCGGTTTATTACAACAGGGAACTACAACAGAATCTTCGAATTTGAGTTTGGTTTCTTGGGGTGTCTCTAATGATGTGACTGTTGGTGCTCCGATTGAAAAAGCTATCTGGTATAATTACGTCATTACATATGAAGGCATGACTTCTAAAATATTTAAAAACGGAAAATTATTAAAGTATTTAGAAGGGATGAAACGCTATACTAAAGGAAATATCTTTAGGTTAGGCGAGCTTAATACGATCGTCGGAATTAATGCCGATGTAGATGATTTACAAATTTATAATGTAGCGCTGACTTCCGAACAAATTGAAGAGCTTTACGAAAGTTCTAAACCAGATGCATCTGAAGTTTCTGAAACAGATAAGCAAGCCGTTAAAAATGAAACGGCTCAAAATAGCAAATACGATAAAGTTATAGTAGCAAGTGATACTGGTGTTGCAAAAAAAATAGAAGTTTACTCTCAAGGAGAGAAAATAAAAGGAAGCAATGCGATGAACATTAGCGATCTTCCGGAGGGAACTTATCTTTTAAAAATTACGAATTCTCCAGTCAAAAAAATAACTTCCAAGTGATAAAAGATTGGGTTAGTTTATTAGTTAGTTTTTAGGTTGTTTAACAACTATTAAATTTTTTGAATAGTGAAGAAAGCCTTCTGATATTTATGTTCAGGAGGTTTTTTTGTTTGCTTTTCTACCGCTTTTTAAAATAGCTAAGTAATAAAATAGAGCAGGAATTACAGATAAAATAAGCAGTGGGGTAATCCAATAGTTACGCATTTCATAAGAGAATGGACTATTTAATATATTATTCTGTCTTCTGTAGATGACTTCATCCTTAATGATGCTTATTCTCCAAATAGGAATTTTATTGATGTTGAAATTGCGGTCTTCAATAATATTCATCGAAATTGCAACACTGCTTTTTAATTTATCAGATGTACATATTCCATAAAATAACCAATGCGTTTTATTGCTGTTACTGCTCATTGGTGGTATTTTTTCTTCTACTTCTAAATCATCTTTATAAAAATAACGCTGTGGATTAAAAGAAGCGTAAAAGACTTTAGTTTTACTAAAATCATTTGCTATTTCGATACCAAATATCATGATTCCGAGAAAGATTAAAATTAGGCAAAGTGTTCTCATGATTTAATTTATTTTTAATTCATTCTATTGCTCAAAAGGAAAATAGGTTTGATTAGAAAATTCTAATATAAAATAATTTTATTTAAATAAGATAGATGCAAAGCTTTGTAAAAATGTCATTGTGATTTTTTGAAATCGCTGTGATTTGAGAAATTTTATAAATGGCTGATAGTGATATTTTTGACATGTTAATATTCTTTATTTATGTGAGAATAATATATTTTTTTGTAAGAAGTGCTTGTTTGTGTTGAATTAAAATTATAGTTTTAACAAAATTTCGTAAAATATTAGAAAATGTAACTGATCTAAAGCATCAGTTTTAGTAGTTTTTGCTCATTTAGATTTAGAACCAAATAAATACTGTCTTAAGAACTTTTAAATATGAAAAAAGTATTACTCCTTTTAATGTTTGTTAATTTTTTAAATATGAATGCACAAAACCCTGTGCAGGAATTTACTTTTAATGGAAGTTTAAATAGTGCAGATAATACAATTTCATTTTTAGGAACGCCACTTTTTGTAAATGACAGAATGGGAAGCCCTAAAAGTGCTTTAAGGCTCAATAAAGCGTATCAAGCTGTTGTGGGAGAACTTCCGCAGGGCAATAAGCCTAAGACAATTTCTGTATGGGTTAAATTCAATGCTGTCAATACAGCCAATTATATCTTTAATTACGGTACACCAACAAACGGACAATATTTTGCATTGATACAGCAACCGGTATCTGGTGGTAATTCTGATTTAAGTCTTGTTGGGTGGGGAGATGCCAACAATATTGTAGTTTCTGTGCCACTTGTAAAAGAAATCTGGTATATGTACAGTGTTACTTATGATGGAAATGTTTCGAAGATTTATCGTAATGGCGAATTGTTGAAGACGGTAGATGGCATTGAGCGATCTGCAAAAGGTTATATTTTAAGTTTAGGAAAACTTAATACAGCAACAAGTATTAATGCAGATATTGATGATCTTAGATTGTATAGTGTTGCCATGACAGATGAGCAGGTTTTTGAAGCTTATAAAAGTTCGAAGCCTCCAGTTGTAGCCACAGCAGCTAAAAAAGCAGCTCCGGTTCCTGCTGATGCTAAAGTAGGAAAAAACATAGAGGTTTTTCTGGATGGCAAAAAAATAATGGATACTAATGGAGCGAATATTGGTGATTTGCCAGAAGGAAATTATTTGATTAAGGTTACTTCTGGAAAGAGATAAATAGGTTATATTTTATTTCCATTTTTATCGTAACCTGACGGATAAACTCCATATCGGTTTTTGTAATCATTTAATGTTTCAGGTTCTCCCATGTTTCCGTGAAAATGGTTAGGGCTTAAATTTTCGTACCATATTTTCCATTTTTCATCCTCTGCCTGTCTTTCTTCATTGGTCATGGCATCTAAACGTTCCTGTTCTTTTCTTTGGATTAAGTCGATTCGTTTTTGATGAATTAGAAATAATTGGGCACCATCGAGTTTTTTGTGGCATTCAAGCCATTCTTTTGAGGTTGGTTTTTCACCCATCATTTCGGCTAAAATTTCTAATTGCTCTTCGCTTAAGTTCGCTGTGATTTCTTCAGGATTAATTCGTTTCATAAATCAGTAGAATAGTTTTTTTGTGATGATGGAAAAATATTAAAGGTTAAATAAAAGCATTTTTTCACGGATGTATTGCCTGAAAGTTTTGCCTGTATGATAAATTTCGTTCGAGTCATACCAAAATTCCACAACTTCGTTTTTATGTTGTAAAAGATCAAAACCGGCAAAATCTCCTGAGAAATTATCTCCAAAAAATTGGATAGATTCTGGTAAATAGTAAACATCTTCCAATCCTAAATCAGTAAAATCGAATAAATTGCTCATTACCTTGAATTGAGATTCGAGAATAGTTCCAGAACCGATTTCAAGCAGATAATCAAAATATTCCTCAGGAAGAGTAGGATAGCGGTTTTTAAGGATTGTGATTTCTGCAGCAGTAGCCTTTTTTCTCTCACTATGGATATTATCTTTCTCTTCCATAATTAGAAGATGGCTTAATTCTTTTTCAAAACTCATTGTAATGTAGCGGATTAAAATTTCGGTTTTAGCTATAGGATTATTCCATTTATATTTTCTCTGTCGTCCAGAAAATCATATCGAACTCTTTCAGGCATTATTTCTTCTGTAATCTTAATAGCTTCGCTTATGACAATAGGTAACGTTGTATTTTGTGTGGTTTTTAAAACCCATTCAATTGCAGTGTCTAAACTTATTTTATGACCAATAGAAACATATAAAGGATTATTGTTTTCCTGAGTTCTTAATGCTTTGCCTACAATTTGATCATCAAACCATAATTCTTCAGTAGCTCCTCTATGAGTTTCTAAACTCGATTTTTTATAATAACCGACTAATCTTTTTTGTGGACAACCAATTGCGGGAATATCTAGCTCGATGCCTAAAATAGTTGCTAGTCCAACATTTTTAGGATGTTCGATGCCATGTCCGTCACAAAAAAATAACTGAGGTTTTATAGTTAGTTTTTCGAAAGCTTTTATTACTAAAGGGACTTCATTATAAGCAAATAAATCAGGAATATGTATGGTAATATCTTCTGATTCAGAAAATGCTTGGTCTACAATTTCTTTCGTTTCTACATCCAGTACGACTATAGCCGTAACCATTTTTTGATTTATATCGTTGTACGCCACACTAACGCCGGCAATATATTTTATTAGATATTGAATTTGGTCTTCGTTGATGATTTTTTTAGCAATTTCGTTTTCAAGAACGTACTTTTCCATAAATTCATCTGCAACGGTATGGCCCAATAATTCATTCATGCTTTCTTGGATGAGGTAAGCGTATAGTGACTTGCCAATTCGTGCTTCATTTAATTCTTTGGTTAGATTAAAAGGATTATTTGAATTTGAATAAGAATGTGCAAACAAACCTAATTGATAAAAGGTTTCTCTGTTTTCTAGATAAAGCTGTAGAATTTCAGAACTTTCTTTTATTTTTTTATCATAATCTAAGTCTTCTCTATCAAAATAAAATGATTCTTGATGGCGTTTTCTTCCATCTTCAACAATTTTATAATCTATTATTAAGTCTAAGGTATCCCAATCATAGACAGTACTCACTTCAAAATTGGATTCTTGAGAGTTTCTTCTCTGAATTTTAAAGGCATATCTACATTCATTATAGGTGTAAACATAAATACTATAAGAATTTTTCCAAAGCGTAAATCTTACCCCATGCCGTTTTCCATCTACATAAGTTTCCCGGATATATTTATAGTCTTTTGGAGGAAAACTTTCTTTAACTCCAGTAAAACGTTTTCCATTATGATAAGTACCATAATTTGAATTAGCTGCAATAAAGCTAAGGTTGCTTTTAGATGGGGAATGTTTTGTGCTTTCAGAATCCATTTATTGGTGTGTTTGTGAAATAAAAAAACCTTCTAAGATAGTAACTCAGAAGGTCATTTTCTATTGTTTGGCCATTTAACTTAGTACACTTATTACAACGAATAAGATTACAAGAAGAATAACAGCAAATCTTGTGATTTTTGATGTTTGCATGGTATTTTAAATTAATTTGTTTTTTGATTAAAGCAAATATAGCAGTTTATTTGATTACTGAAGCTTTTTTAGGAGTTTTGGAAAAACAGTATAACAAAGAATTATAAAAAGAGCAGAAATCGGGCTAGCATAATCAACAAATCCATAATAATTTCGGACTTCTTTGCCGTTGCGTTGCAGCATCCTTACGGTGTTTCCGTTAAAAAGTTTTCTAAATACAACCGTATCACCTATCCTAAAACCATAATAAGCAGTATCACTGTTGCCATTATCGTTAAATTTTGTTCCATCTTTAGCAATAATGAAGTAATTATGAGTTGTTGCAGAGTTAGAACCACGTTTATAAGTGTTGTGGTCGTATATTACACCTGTTCCAAGTGTTTTTTCTCTACTGTAAAACAATCCTACAGTTCTTTTCATAAACATTAAAAAGGCAAGCAGTACAAAAAAGTGGAATATAATTACTTTCATAAATGATTATTTACAAGCGTAAATATACAGTAATTTAAAGAAGAGGCAGTTTTTTCAATCTTTTCAATTAACAAAATCTGTGTGAAATAAAAACATTAAAAACTGAGCATAAAAAAAGCTTCAGAAAAATCTGAAGCTTTAAAATATTGTAAAAGAAAAAATTACTCTTCTTTCATAGTATGATAAACGTTCATTACGTCATCATCTTCTTCGATTTTCTCGATTAGTTTTTCAACGTCAGCGATTTGAGCTTCGGTCAATTCTTTTGTGATTTGCGGAATACGTTCGAAACCAGAAGATAAAATTTCAAGACCTCTGTTTTCTAATTCTTTTTGTAAAGCACCAAAACTTCCAAAAGGAGCGTAGATTAAGATTCCGTCTTCGTCTTCAAAAACCTCTTCAGCACCAAAATCAATTAATTCTAACTCTAATTCTTCCGCATCAAGACCATTGTTTGCAATTCTGAAATTACATGTATGATCAAACATAAACTCAACAGAACCCTGAGTTCCCATTGTTCCGTTGCATTTGTTAAAGTAACTTCTAATGTTTGCAACTGTTCTGTTGTTGTTGTCAGAAGCAGTTTCAATCAAAATTGCAATTCCGTGAGGAGCGTATCCTTCAAAAAGAATTTCTTTATAGTTTGCAGTGTCTTTGTTGCTTGCGTTTTTAATTGCGCGCTCCACATTGTCTTTTGGCATGTTGGCAGCTTTCGCATTTTGTATAACAGCTCTTAATCTAGAATTTGCGTCAGGGTTAGGACCGCCTTCTTTTACAGCCATTACGATATCTTTACCAATTCTGGTAAAAGTTTTGGCCATTGCAGACCAACGTTTCATTTTTCGTCCTTTTCTAAATTCGAATGCTCTTCCCATTTCTAATTTTTAGTTTTGTGATGCAAAAATACAGTTATTCCTTATTTCTTCAAAAACAAAATTGCTCTTTTTTGTTTCAGGTTTCAAGTTTCGAGTTTCGAGTTGAATGGCTTGTGTTGAATTTAACCGCAAAGTGCGCAAAGTTTTTTTAAAGTTCTACGTTAATCGACGAAAGGTTTGCAAAAAATCGTATAAAATCATTGCGAACCTTGCGATTAAACCTGAAACTCGAAACAAAACCAACCCTACTTACCGCCATTAAATTCATTGATGATATTTACAGCTTCGTTGAGGTATGGATTTGTTTTAAGATTATCCATTTGGTATTGATTGATTGTTTTATCTGTTGGAAAAGTGCCAAGAAGGTATTGATTTACAGTCGAATTGTAAACATCCAACGGATTGTTTTCATCATTGAAAGTATTAATTTCCGTCCAAAGGGAACTGATGTTTTTCTTTTGATTGAAAACAGCGTCTAACGTCATCGGAATCTCCGATTTTGGAACATTTACCAACTGATCAATCTTCAGGTTTATTTTGCGGATATTGTTGAAAAAGTAATTATCGGCAAGCCTTGCAGAGCTGTTTTTAGCAATTTTATCAATCAAAGATCTCTTAAAATAAGGTCTGTATTTTAAGGCAGGCTGAATGCTGTCATTTTTAACGGCAGTTGGAAAATCATTTTCTTTCTGATAAATATCTTCGTAAAATTCAGGAAGTACAACATCTGGCGTAACCCCAACATATTGATGGCTTTTGCCAGTAACTCTATAAAATTTATTAATAGTGATTTTGAGGAAATCGGTGTTTTTTTCTTCGTCAAGCGAAAGAATGGTTTGCATCGTTGCTTTTCCGAGCGTATTGCTTCCAACAAGCAAAGCACGATTGTAATCCTGCATAATCGAAGCAAAAAACTCGCTGGCCGATGCTGTATTGCTGTTTATTAGAACTACAATAGGTCCTTTGTAAATCATACCACGATACGGATCGTTGATAACAGATCTATTTTTTTTACCGTCTACCACGATAGAAAGAGGTCCGTAATCTACAAACATTCCGGCAAGTCTTATAGCTTCTTCCATAGAACCGCCGCCGTTATCAATCAGGTCGATAACAAGACCTTTAATTTCATCACGTTCTAATTTTATAATTTCTCTAGCTACGTCATCGGCACAGCCTTTACGAGTGTTTCCGTCTAAATCTGCATAAAAACTCGGAATTTTGATGTAGCCGATTTTACTTTCTTTTCCGATAATAAAACTGAAAACCGAGTTTTCTTCGTCTTTCATAACCTGCTTTTCAATGTAAACATCAAAGTTTTTACCCGAATTTCGCTTTAGCGTAAGAATAAGGCTTTTGTTGGCTTCAGATAAAATCATGGTCGAAATCGATTCCAAAGAAGCGCAGGAAACCTGTAGTGTTTCTTTATGATTTGAAACAGAAATTATCTGATCACCTTTTTTAATCTGTCCCGTTTGGTAAGCCGGGCCTTTTGGGTCGATTTCATGAACGATGATTTCATTTTTTTCATTAAGATTGACTGTCATTCCCAACGACAAATGCTCTTTTGAGAGTGAAGCTACAAAACTTGATTTCGAATCATCACTAAAATAGGCAGTATGTGGATCAAAATAAGTGCAGAAAAAATTATAAAGATTCTCTTCCTGATTCGTTTTGGTTTCTAACAGCGTACTGATGCGACAGATTTCGTTAGACAAAATCATTTTTTTTGATTTGGCTTCAATAGAGGCGAAATTGGCTTTTAGCGAATCAAGATTTTCACTGCTTTCGGCTATATCATCCAAAATTTGGTAGCGTATTTTTTTTCGCCACACTTTTTCCAGATCCTCTTTTTTGAGATAAAAGGCAAATGATTTTTTATAAAAACGAATAGTATCTTTTTGGGAATAATCAAAAGGAACAGACTGCAATTTTTCGAGCAGTTCTTTAGTTCTTTTTAGTCCAACTCTATATTTTGAAGTAATATCGTTTAAGAAGCTACAATCATTTTTCAGGATTAAATCGTCGAGATTCAATCTGTACTTTGTTACCATCTCGTCGTATTCACTCTTAAAAAAGATGTTGCGAGACGGATCCAGTTCGTTTAATAAGTTGTCAAAAACAAAAACAGACAAACTATCATCTACCGCTTTTGGTTTTAAATGCTCGAGCTGAATTACACTATTTATCTTATTCAACATCACACATGCTCCATCGCTATTCTGACTGAATAGAGGAGAAGTAACAAGTAAAAACAGCAACAAAATTTTTTTCATAAAAATATATATGGACATCGACAATTAAAGTTACGCTAAATTTTCGATATCGGTTTATATTATTTCTAAAAAATCTTACAGGAATTTAACTAAAAATCTCACAAAAATGATGCTTTATTTGTTTGTTAAGGCAAAAAAAATGCGTTGCAATTCAATTACAACGCATTATATAAATTTTGAGAAAAAATTATTTCTTGTAAAAAGGCAGTTTTACCACTTTTGCAGGAACATCATTTTTTCTAATTCTAATAAAAATATCGCTGTCAACAGCACTGTTTGCTACCGTAACATAACCTAAACCAATCCCTTTATTCATAGAAGGCGACATAGTTCCTGAAGTTACAATTCCAATTACAGCTCCAGACCCATCCACAATTTCGTAATCGTGTCTTGGCACCGCGCGCTCCTGCATTTCAAAAGCAACCAGTTTTCTAGTAACTCCAGCTTCTTTTTGCTTTTTAAGTGCTTCAGAATTAGTAAAATCTTTAGTGAATTTTGTAATCCATCCTAAACCAGCTTCAAGCGGAGAAGTCGTATCGTTAATATCATTTCCGTACAAACAGAATCCCATTTCTAAACGTAAAGTATCACGAGCTGCAAGACCAATTGGCTTAATTCCGTAAGAAGCTCCAGCCTCAAAAACTTTATTCCAAACCTGTTCTACCTCATCATTTTTACAGTAAATTTCAAATCCTCCAGAACCAGTATAACCAGTAGCTGAAATAATTACATGCTCAATTCCAGCAAAATCACCCACTTCAAAATGGTAGTAAGCAATAGCAGACAAATCAACAGAAGTCAAAGACTGCATAGCTTCAACCGCTTTTGGCCCCTGAATTGCCAGTAAAGAATAATCATCAGACAAGTTTCTCATTTCGACACCCAAATCATTGTGAGACGAAATCCAGTTCCAGTCTTTTTCAATATTAGAAGCATTTACAACCAGTAAATACTGCTCTTCTTTCATTTTATAAATAATCAAATCATCCACAATTCCGCCTTCATTATTAGGAAGACAAGAATATTGCGCTCTTCCAATTGTCAAAGTCGAAGCATCATTTGAAGTCACTTTCTGAATCAGAGCCAAAGCATTTGGACCCGTCAGCAAAAATTCACCCATATGCGAAACGTCAAAAACGCCCACACTATTACGAACCGTTTCATGTTCAGCATTAACCCCTTCATAAGTAATAGGCATGTTATAACCAGCAAAAGGAAGCATTTTTGCTCCTAAACCTTCATGTATGTGCGTAAGCGCAGTATTTTTCATTGTGTTGTTTTATAAAATTGTTCTGCAAATCTATTCAAAAAATATCGATTTCGAATACCTTAAATTATAAATTTCGCAATAATTAGGAGCTATTCCAGCTTTCCGTTGCAAGTCCTCGCAAAAAAAGCGAAAGTTTCTAATGTTCCAAAAAGAGCTTCCGTTGGTCGCTTTTTTAGAACAAGAAACTTTCGCTTTTTTTACTCCGGGCTTTTCACTTCAATCTGGGCTAGGGCTGACCGTTCAAAAGATAGATTCATGATTTCAATTTTTTATGTAATTTTATTGTAAAATCATGCTTTCAGAAAAGTTTTTTAACCGCAAATTGCACAAATTCACACAAATTAATTTGCGAAAATTTGTGCAATTTGTGGTTGAAATTAGGTTTTACAACCTTGTAGACTTTAAGTCTTTCAATCAAACCTATAGATTTCAAGTCTATAGTGATTAAACAAGTGAAATGCCTTTACACGCAAAATAAAACTATCCCGAAGCTTCGGGACTATGTGTTTAAAAATTAACCGCAACAACTAAAAGAAGCCAGATGAAGTTTCCCTATTTAATCACAAAAGAAGAAATCTTAAAAATTTACAAACCCGTAAACCCGCACGCACACAAAGGAATACAAGGCCACGCTGTGATTATTGCGGGAAGCTACGGAAAAATAGGAGCAGCAGTTTTAGCTTCAAAATCCTGCCTAAAATCAGGATGCGGATTGGTAACATCTTTTATTCCAAAATGCGGTTATCAAATTCTTCAAATTTCGATTCCAGAAGTAATGACGGTTACTGATGAAAATACCAATTTCATTACCAACATTCATCTATCATTAATTCCTCAAGCCATCGGAATCGGACCAGGATTAGGGCAGGAACTCGGAACACAAAAAGCACTATTTGAATTTTTGAGAACCAATAAAGTCCCTTTAGTTCTTGATGCCGATGCATTAAACATTATATCTCAGAATTTATCATGGTTAGAATTAGTTCCAGAAGACACAATACTAACACCTCATCCAAAAGAATTAGAACGCCTAATTGGCAAATGGAATTCAGAATCCGAGAAATTTCAAAAAACAATTGCCTTTTCAGAAAAATACAAAGTCATTGTGGTTATGAAAGGTGCTCCAACATTTATCATCAATAGAACTTCAGTTTACGAAAACACCACAGGAAACGCAGCACTCGCCACAGCAGGAAGCGGGGACACCTTAACCGGAATTCTAACCAGTCTTTTG
The DNA here is from genome assembly GCF_042431625.1 of Flavobacterium procerum. Lineage (NCBI taxonomy): Bacteria > Pseudomonadati > Bacteroidota > Flavobacteriia > Flavobacteriales > Flavobacteriaceae > Flavobacterium > Flavobacterium procerum. The sequence goes on from NZ_JBHLYW010000007.1 coordinate 662,866, forward strand.
GCGCAAGGCTACGAACCCAAATACGCCTCCAAAATGGGAGTTTATCTACATGGATTAACAGCAGATCTCGCTTTGCCCAAAACAGGTTACGAATCTTTTACGGCCTCTACAATTATTAAGTATTTAGGAAAAGCTTTTTTGAGTTTAGTTTAACCGCAAAGAGCGCCAGGAATTTACGCTAGGTTCGCAAAGTTTTTTAATCTCGCAAAGACGCAGAGTCGCAAAGTTTTTATATTCTTTGCGACTCTGCGTCTTTGCGAGCAAATTCTCTATCATGTAAAACAATCCTTGCGTTCTTTGCGATAACCTTTGCGCTCTTTGCGGTTAAAATCATTAAGTTTGTAACATGAAAAACTTCGATCTTAGAACAGTAAACGTCATGCGTTATATAACGCCATTGCGTGAAGGCGGTTCTTTACCCGCTTTAGCAGAAGCCGATGACGACTTTAAATACGTATTAAAATTCAGAGGCGCCGGCCACGGCGTAAAAGCGCTAATAGCCGAATTAGTAGGCGGACAAATCGCAAAAGCTTTAAAACTGCAATTACCAGAATTGGTTTTCGCCAATCTAGACGAAGCTTTTGGAAGAACCGAAGCCGATGAAGAAATTCAGGATTTACTTCAAGGAAGTCAAGGATTAAATCTGGCGCTTCACTTTTTATCAGGTGCCATTACTTTTGATCCTGCTGTAACTACTGTAGATGCCAAATTGGCTTCGCAGATTGTTTGGCTGGACGCTTATATCACAAACGTAGACCGAACATTCAAAAATACCAATATGCTGATCTGGCATAAAGAATTATGGCTGATCGATCATGGAGCGTGTCTATATTTTCACCATTCTTGGAACAATTGGGAACAGCATGCCAAAAGTCCGTTTGCCTTGATAAAAGATCACGTTTTACTGCCTCAGGCTTCACTTTTAAAAGAAGTTGATGCCGAATTTAAAGCGATTCTAACTCCTGAAATTTTAGAAGAAATTGTTAATACAATTCCACAGGATTGGTTACAATGGGAAGACGCCGAAGAAACGCCGGAAGCATTACGAAATGTGTATTTGCAGTTTTTAAAGACAAGGTTAGAAAATTCAGAAATATTTGTAAATCAAGCTCAAAATGCAAGATAATCACTTATACGAATATGCTGTGATTCGGGTTGTGCCAAGGGTAGAACGCGAAGAATTCCTAAATATTGGAATCATTTTGTTTTGCAAAAGAGCGAAGTTTATAAAAGTACTTTTTCATCTTAATAAAGAAAGGATTCAAGCCCTTTCTGCCGATTTTGACATTGAGCAATTAGAATGTAATCTGACCTCATTAGTAAAAATAGCCAACGGAGCCAAAGACGGTGGTCCAATTGCCGAATTTGAGATTCCGGAGCGTTTTCGCTGGTTAACAGCCATTAGAAGTTCTGCAATACAAACCTCAAGACCGCATCCGGGTTTGTGTCAGGATTTGGAGAAAACGATCGATCGTTTGTTTGAGGAGCTAGTACTTTAATTATAAGATAATTTGAGATTTAGCTTAAAAATAATCTCGCAAAGTCGCGAAGGCGCAAAGAAAAACAAAACTTTGCGTCTCTGTGGCTTTGCGAGATTAAATAAAAACTTTGTGCCTTCGCGGCAAAAAAACAAAATAAAAAACCACGAACTGCATTCACTGCAATCGTGGTTTTAAAAACTAAAAACTAACTCATTTTTAGAGCTGTCGTGCTTTAATTAAAAAGAACCACAGATATTACCTCCCAATGTTGCTCCCGCATTGGCAGAAATATCAGCTTTAACAGCAGTTTTGTTCAATTTTACAATAGAATATGGTGGCGTAAAAGCAGTTTTGTTTCCGGCTTGATTTCCTGATACATTTGTAAAAACATTATCAGTTGCTGTAACTGCAGTATAACCACTCATTAAATCGATTGGATTTTTTACACCTTCAAAAACGTTGCTTTCTACGCGAATATCAGCTTCAACTCCTGCTGCAATACATTTGTTGCTTACTGTACTATTAAAGAAACTGTTTACGATATGTACTTTTCCGAAACGAACTCTAGGCATTCTTTCTTTACATCCAGGAGCCCACCAGCATCTTGCAAAAGTAATTCTTAATTTACCACGATCAGCTGTCGCGCCGTCACTTGAACCAATTAAGTTAGAATATCTATGGTCGTCTGAACCTCCTGAACCTCCAGCTTTTGGTGGTTTTAAATAATGAAATTTAGAATACGTTACTGAAATATAATCTGATTTGTTTTTGATATCGAAGTTTCCATCAACACCATCTCTAAATTCGCAATGATCTACCCAAACGTTTGTACATTCGTCTAAGATGGCATTATCCCATCCGTCTGTATCATAAGCGCCAGGTCCTTCAAAAATCAAGTTTCTGATAATGATGTTTTTACATCTTTTAATGTTGATGATTCCAGAACCATCTTTAGTTTGATTCGTTGAAACCAATTTAGCGCCATTAGCACCATAAATTGTTTTTCCGGTTTGATCCTGAAACGACAATCTAGTCGTAATTGTAATCGTTCCAGAAACTTTAATCACTTTTACAGAAGCGCTTTCGATAGCCGATTTAAGCTGTGCATAAGTAGTAACAGTTGTTTCTGCCGAAGAACCTCCTCCGGTTGTGCCTCCATTTTGTGAAGCCCATCCTGGAACCTGAGCACAGTTTCCAACTTTAGCGGTTAAATTGGTTGCAGGTGCATCAATTATTGTTTCGTTTGTTGTTTCGGTTCCTGCTTCTGCATTCGAAACAATTTCTTCAGAATTACATGCTGCAAATCCGAAGATCAATGCTACTGCGAACATTGAAAGTTTTGATTTTAAGTTCATAATTGTTTGGTTATTTATAAAGTTTGACATCGCAAAACTCAGTATTATTTGTAGGAAAAAAGTTGAACAAGTTCAAACTATTGTAAAAAAATCTATGAAATATGTTTTTTTAACACTTGTAAATTTACAAAAATGCATAAATAGCGTATTTTTACGTAATCGATTACATTATTTAAGCCCCTAACTAATAATGAATTGAAAAAACAAATTTATTTCCAAACAAAAACCACAAAATGTACAACCTACTTAGACAAAACATCGAGCGAAAGATTCCGCTCACCGATGAGGAATGGGAGATTATTGTTTCAAAAGCTGAACTCATTAAGCTTAAAAAGAATCAATTCCTGCAGATTCAGAATTCAAACAACAGTTATGAAGGATTTATTTTGAAAGGTTCATTCAAGACCTACATCTTAAACGAAAACGGAACTGAAACCGTGATTTTCTTCTCTTTTGAAAACGAATGGATCTGCGATTTGGAAAGTTTTTATCACCAAAAGCCAACCACTTACAACATCAAAGCAATTGAAGACAGTGAAATAGTGGTGATCAACAAAATGCAAAAAGCCTATTTGTTTGCAGTCGTTCCGAAACTAATTAAGTTTCATGTTCTCATGATAGAACGTGCGAATGTTGCCATACAGCAACGCCTTTTGGATGTTCTGAACAAAACTTCCAAACAGCGCTATCTTGATTTTAAAGAACGTTATCCGCAGAAAATAAGTTCGATAAACAACAAGAATCTGTCATCGTATCTGGGTGTTTCTCATGAATTTCTTTCCAAGATTAAGAGAACGGTTTCTTAATTTAGAGGTTCAAAGGTTCACAGAGACAAAGTGACAAAGGTTTTTCTGTAGAGACGCACCGCAGTGCTTTTCTCGTCATTTAAAAAATCTCGCAAAGTCGCAGAGGCGCAAAGTTTGTTTTTAACCATATAAGTCATGTAAGATAATTTAAGCTTAGTCTAAAATGAGCTTATATGACTTACATGGTTTTATTTTTCTTTGCGTCTCTGCGACTTTGCGAGATTAAAAAAAACTTAGAGCCTTAGTGGCAAAAAAAAAATCAAAGCCTTTTCTCCAAATAAATAAACTCCAATGGAATTTCAGAAACTGTAGTGTGAATATCGCTCTCCGGAAAAGCCTCACGTTCGCCTGTATCTCTATAACCATGACGTTCGTACCAAGCGACAATCTCTTCGCGAACCGAAATAACGGTCATAATAATACTCGACAAACCTAAAGATTTAGCGTGGTTTTCGGCTTCAGCCAAAAGTTTTTTTCCGATACCGCCATTTTGAAGTTCTGGCGAAACCGTAAGCATTCCGAGGTACAATTGAGGTTCTTTTTCAACCAATAAAACCGAACCGATAATGGCATTATTTTCTGTAAATTTCAGAATCGTATTTTTTGGGTTGAGAAAGATTTGAGTCATTTCCTGTTCATCAGTTCTTTTTCCTTCCAGTAAATGTGCTTCGGTTGTCCAGCCTTTTTTAGAAGTTTCACCTCTGTACGCCGAGTTGATCAAGGCTACTAATGCTGGAATATCTTCGAGTAATGCTTTTGTAATCATGGTTTGTAATAATAGGGTTTCCAATTAATAACTTGGAGTATTTTGTTTGACTTTTTCAAGTAACTGATTTTCTTTATTAATCATTTTTTGGAAAGGATCGTTTTTCGGCAGATGTTCGTTTTGGTATTTTTCCATCAGCGGAAGCGTTAAAATGATTTTCAATGTATGATGATAATCATAAATATTGTTTTGTTTTTGATTGATCGTTTTTACTAAAGCTTTTAGTGCTGTTTTTTTAGAAGTATATTTTTCTTCACTATCTGCAATCAACTTCAAAATTTTCTGCTTCATTATACTATCAGTAATCAAATCTGCGTGATTTTTTGCAGAGCGATAATAATCACTTGACTTTTGGTCGTAGTTGAAATAGAGATTTAAAGTATCGGTTGGAGTAAATTGATTTAGTTCGGTTTCTAAAGCTTTTAACTCGGGAGATTTGTCTACGAGTTCTTGGTACAAATCATCTACTAAATCATTTTCGCCTTTTAATCTTCCTAAGTTTATACTCTTTTCCTGTAGTGCTTTCGGCTCTTCATTAGCTCTGGCATTCGATTTATTTTCTTGGCACGACACTAAGAGAATTAGTGATAATAACAAATATATTTTGTTCATAGTTTTAGTATTGCTGATGAAAAACGAAGCCACAGGAAAAGGATTTACTTAATTTGCAAAAATCGTAATGTAGCTTTTTTTATGATTAGATTTAATATTTTGCAGGTTCTCCAGCTTTAGGCAAGGATTGTTTTATAAATGTTCTAATGTCTTCATTTGCAGTTTCTAGGTCGGCTTTTCTTAAATACATCATATGACCGCTTCTGTAGCCTTTCCATGACATTCTATCATTTAGTTTTCCGCTTGGGTCCATTTGCCATAAATTGTATTTAGAATTAAAATAATCGCAAGCACCATCATAATATCCTGATTGTACCATGACATGTAAATACGGATTTTGTGCCATAGCTTGTCTTAGATTTTCGCCAGTTCGATTGTTCGATTTGTCCCAAGGATGTACAGAACCAAACATATTGTATTTAAAGTCAGTTTTGTAATTAAGATTATTACGAACATACATATTTATAGCAGGTGTAAACGAATGGAGCCAAGAAGTAAGTTCTGCATTAAAATCTGGGCTTTCACCAGAGTCCTTACGGTCAATTCCTTTGTATCTAGAGTAAAGTCTTCCTATTGTATAGCCTTTATCTCTTAACAATTCTTTCCAAAAATAATCGTAAGGAACGTCTAGATTATTTTGTAGAATCACCTTCTCTGAAATCCCAGAATAACGTGCTATTTTAACCGCAATTTCTTTTCTTTTTTGTTCCTCCAAAGATCCTCCTTTGCTCAGCGCAGGAAGAAGTTCATTTATGGTAAAATCTTCAACCTCTGGCAGCATAGCCGTTAAATCTTTGTTTTGAAGGTCAGAACTAAGCATTTTATGATACCAGGCAGTAGCCGCAAAATAAGGCAATTTTAGAGCGGCATCAGAAACAACTCCACGAGTTATTCCTAAATCGGTTGGAGACACTAAAATTACTCCATTAAGATACATCCATTGATTGTTTTGCAACTGAAGCGCCAATCCTGAAACTCGAGTCGTACCATAACTTTCTCCAATCAAGTATTTCGGTGAAGCCCAACGATTAGATCGGGTTACAAAACCATTGATCCAATCGGCTAAATATTTAATGTCAGCATTTACGCCAAAGAATTTAGCAGCAGGAATATCTTTGCTTGTTGGTCTTGAGTAAGCAGTATTGACAGGGTTTACAAAAACAATATCGGCAACATCTAAAATAGAATAAGGGTTTTCCTTTATTCCGTAAGGTTGCACAGGATATCCTTCATCATCAATATTTAACAAACTAGGTCCTGTATAAGCAATCTCCATCCAAACTGAAGCAGAACCAGGCCCGCCATTAAATGAAATCACTAAAGGGCGAGAATCTCTATCCTTTACATCAGAACGCTCATAGTAGGTATAAAATAATCCGGCAATTGCTTTTCCGTCTTCGTCCCAAACCGGCATAGTGCCTGCTGTTGCTTTGTACGATACTTTTTGACCTTTTATGGTCGTTGTATGATTGGTGGTGACTTGAGAATCTGGGTTAAAAGTAAGGTTGGCAGGAGAGTTTTCTTCTTTTGCTACGGGAGGCGCAATAGCCGTTTTTGGTTTTGATTCCTGAGCGGATACAGTAAAAAATCCAACTAAAAGAAATGAAATTAATGTTTTTTTCATAGAATTCGGGAAGGTATTATTTTAATGATGAAATTTGAATATTCTAATTTAGAAAGTAGAATTAGAGTTTTTAAAGATATAAAAAAAATAGAGAGTGCTAATTTTTTAGTCTTAAAGAGGTAGGAAACTATTTGTATGAAAATGCTACTAAGTTCAGTTGGTTTACGTTAGGTCAAAACAAGAGGATTCTTTTTAAGTAAATCGTGATTCTTATAATTTTTTAATTTCTCAAAGCGAAATGTCTCGAGAAAATTATTGTATTTTGTAAATCGAAAATTAAAAAGATATGAGCAGAATACATTTATTCGAATTTGAAGATCAGCAGTGGCTTCCGGAGTTTATTAGAAATTATATAACGGACTTTTTGCAGTTTCTCTCGAATAAAACACCAATGTACAAAGGCATTGTTCCCATAATTGAAAAAGGCTTAAAAGAAGCCAATACCAATCAAATAATTGATCTAGGTTCTGGCGGTGGCGGCGGATTGATTTGGCTGAACAAAGAATTACGAAAAAGCAACCCCAACCTAAAAATTCTGCTGACTGATTATTTTCCGAACATTCCCGCTTTTGAGCATACTAAAAAACAAGTAGACAACTTTGAATTTATAAAAACACCGATTGATGCTCGAAACGTTCCCGAAAACCTAAACGGATTGAGAACACAGTTTTTATCCTTACATCATTTTAAACCCGAAGACGCTCAGCAGATTCTGCAGAATGCTGTTGACAGCAATAGTTCGATTGCGATTTTTGAAGGGCAGGAAAGAAGCTTCCGCAGTATTATGGCGATGATTTTTTCGCCGTTCAGTGTTTTAGTCACAACACCTTTTATAAGGCCGTTTCATATTGGCAGAATTATTTTTACTTATATTATTCCGATTGTGCCGATTCTGATTCTTTGGGACGGCGTCGTTTCTTCTCTAAGAACCTATTCAGTGGACGAAATGAATGTCTTGGTTTCTAATCTAAACAATAAAGAAAACTTTAATTGGGAAGTTGGACGTGTAAAATCGGGACCTACAAAGATTTTGTATTTGTTGGGGACTAAGAAGTGATTTTTTTTTAATATTTTAAATGTATTGTAAAGCTTAAAAGCATTAGAGAAACCAAAGAAACCAGAAATAAGATTGATTCTTTTTTAATATTGTGAAATACTTTTTCTTTCTTTAATTTGTATAAAATAGAAATTACAAGTAAGGCTATAGTGTTGAAAAACAATGTGAAAAGAGATAAAAAGATTATGCAGTAATTAATAGAATAACTTTCGAATCCGGTAAAAAGCAAAGTGAAAACTACAGCAAATAACAATATTGAAATTAAAAACCAAGATGAAATTCTGATTAGACTTTTAACGACTTCAAATTTTTCAAAATTGTATGTTTCACTCATGATTTTGATATTGTTTTTTAGGTTTTAAAGATATATTAAATTGAGAAGAGAACTTTGATGAGGTCTCTTTTTTTATTTTCAGTTGCTAATGAGAGCGCCCTAATATATTTATTGTATAAATTCTAATTCAACACCACATTCTTTAAAATCTAAATATCGTAATTCAATATGTTTTTTATTATAAGGAAACTTTCTAAAAAGAAATTTATCCTTTTTAAAAAGCACGTTTTTTAGTTCACTTTCACGCTCGAATTTCAGTTTCAGTGTGTCTGAATTTGTCTGCCAAATAAAAGTTTCTTTTTCTATTACTTTTTCATTCTCTAGATAGCCTTTTCCATTTTCTAAAAAAGTAAACGAAAAACCTTTAGGAACTTCATCTCTTTCAGAGCAAAACAATCCAGAAACTTTCCATTTTCCTAGAATAGGATTTTCTTCTTTCTTTTCTTTGATTTCATGAAATGTACAAAGTAGATATATTGAAAAAAACAATGTGCAAAGCTTCATAATAATTTTTTTTATTTTTGGTTCTTAGGTGCTAGTGCTAGCTGGAGGAAAACAATAATTATTTATAAAATTCGTAATAATTTTTCAAATTATAACTTGTATCAATTTCTTGAGTTTTTTTGATTATTTTCACAGGAACTTCAAATTTATCTAATAAATAATCTTCAACACCGTAATAAGAACTGTCTGCTCCTTGATATTTGTATTTTGTAAGGGTGTTTTTTGAAAATTCTTTCCTTGAAAATTCAATTTTATTTTCTTTTTTAATTATGATTTTATTTGAATTTTTATATAGGTATTCAGTGCTCCTTAAAGTATCCTTATCCTTATTTAAGGAGTATGTTTTCTTTAAGTTGTTAAAATTGTTGTACACAAAATATTTTGTATTTGTGTCCCATTTTTTATTTTTTACATAATATTCTATTTTTTGAATTTTATTTTTTTCATTTAATATGTACAGTTTGTATGATCCATCATCCTGAATATTATTTGAATTAAAATATTCTTTAATTTCATTTTTAGAAAATTCTCTTTTAATCGTATAGTTTGGTCTTTTTTTACTGTTGCTTTCGATTTTTTTTATGAAGCTGATGCAGGCTTGATAACTCTTAATTTCTTTTATAAGCAAATGAGGGTTGTTATTATAACCTTTTAAATATCCAAGTAAAAAAGATTTTAATTCAGTAATATTATCACCATTATAAGTGTATTCGAAAACTTCATATTCAATGTTTGAATGTAAATAATAAGTTTTTACAAGTTTACCTTCATTATAGACATTTGCTTCTATCATATAAAGAAATTTACCATTCCAATTCTCACTTACAAACTGTTTGTAATACTTGAAGATTAGATTTTTGTTTTTATCAAATTCAAGAATATTTAGAGTGTCTTGATTTTGTATTTGATAAAATTTTTTGATTTTGTTGGGGAATTTATTTTCTGAAAGAATTAAATTAAATGGCATTTCAGAAGAAGAAGGTAAAGTATTTTCTAAAAGTGGTGGTAAGTCGATTTTTTCCTTATTGCAAGAAATAAATAAGCCAAAAATAAAAAGAGAAATTATTTTTTTCATTTGGATTGAAAATGATTAGTAATCAAATTTATCAATTTAACTCGCAAAAAAACAATTCACAACTAAAATAAAAACCACAATTTGCATTAAAAAATTAGCGCAACTTATGGTTTGAATTATATAAAAAGAGAATAGTAATTACAAGTTGAATTTTGAATTTCTTGTCTTGTCCTAGAATAGGTTTACACAAAAGTTTAAAAATATGGAAAGATATTCAAAAACATCTTCTGCTAGCGCGAGCGTCCCGCTCGTGTACGTTCCAATTGGTTTTTGAATTTCTTTGTGTTCACTAGCGAGACGCTCGCGCTAGCGGGAGAGCAGGGGTGCAGTTTTTATTCAATTAAATCAAGCATTATGTTTATTGATGTTTCCAATTCTTCTTGACTATAACTTCTTGCTCTTTCGTCGGGATGATGTAGTGAATTTCTAATAAAAACGGGTAAAGATTCACTTATAGTGTCTCCAATATTTATTCCACCATATCTTACTGTTGCCGTGTGATTTTTTTGAGGTATAGTAGTGTTATTATTTAAAATACTTTTTAATGCATTATAATTGACATTATTTTTCACTTCTAAAGCAGTAAATAATTCAATATGTAAAAGTTCATCAAGTATTCCATAAGCTAGGTAGTTTATTAGGTTTATGCTTGGGTTTTTTAAGCTATGAGGATAATAACCAATTTTTTCTCCAATTTCTAAAATATTATTTCCATTTTCATCTATCTTATTTCTATCAATTTTAATAGCAATACTTTCGCCTTCCTTAATTCCTTGCAGAATATATGGTGAATGGGTAGCAATAATAAATTGAATATCCAAGCCCTCAAATGTGTTTAGAAGAAATTCAATATATTTTCGTTGCCATTTTGGATGAAGACTTGTTTCAGGTTCATCTATTAATATTATACCGTTTTCTAAATTATTTAGGTTTTTTAATAAATTACCGACGCGAAAAACAATTTGTTTTTCACCAGTTGAAAAAGAACTCATATTAACTTCATTTCCTAAATTATCAATAAATATTATTTTTTTCTCACCATCTTCATTTAATATTTTCTTGAAACTTTTTGTTCCCGCGTACATTTTATCAAAGGCATTTGTAAAACGATCTAGTTTTTTAGTATAGTTGGGAATATTATTATGCTCGCTTATGTAATCAGCTATATAAGCATCATCTTCGGCTTTAATATTAGCTAATAATTGAGGTATCATTTTTCCGAGGTCAGAGGCTCTTTCTTTTGGGTTAATATCTTCATCTGCTGTTAATGCAGTAACGGAAGTAATCTTTTCAATATTAAAAGTAGTATTGACTTCATCGAAAATAATCTTAATGTTTTCTGGATATTTACTACTTCTAATTCCTGATTGCTCAACAATTACTTCAATCTCAGGGTTTTCATTAGTAATCCAAAGATTAAATTTAGTTCCTTTTTTTAATTCAGTACTACCATAATAACCTTGCTTACCTTCGGCTAATCCGTTATACAAGTAATTTAGTATTGATGTTTTACCCGAACCATTATTTCCTACTAGAAAAATTATTTTAGGAATTTCAACTTCTGTACTATTTTCATCAAAAAAAGTAAGCTTTGAATCGTCTTTAAATACTTCACTTTTTTTAAATTCTATCTTTTGTATTTTTCTTTTCATTATACTTTTTTACAAATTGCACCTAACTTGTTTATATGCGAAACAAACTTTCGTATATACACCTGAATAGGGTAAGATAAGCGAAAGTTTGTTTTGTTTTCTTTATTTTCAAATATATATATTTTTTCTTGCCAATTTTTACGGATTTCCGTACTTGATATTTTATATATTAATTCAAAATAATTAATTGTAATGCAATAAAAAAGCGAGTAATTTTTTTTACTCGCTTTAATCATTTATCATATGTTTTTTACCCCAAAAAATTCTTCAATTCCTCATAACTAGAAATCTTCACACTAACTTTCTCCTCATTAATAACACTCTCAATTTGAGCAGGAATAGGAAGTGTAATTCCCAACGCTGGTTCCACAACATCTAAGAATTTTATAGGATGTGCCGTTTCTAAGAAAACACCAATCGCGTTAGGGTGTTTTTCTAATTCTTTTTTCAAACCTAAATAACCAACAGCGCCGTGTGGTTCTGCGATATAACCATCTGTGTTATAAATTTTCTTTAGAGCTTCAAGCGTTTCTTCATCGGTATAGCTATAAGAAGAAAAGTCTTTTTCGAAAGCTTTTAAATCATTGTTGTACAATTCCTGAATTCTAATAAAGTTACTTGGGTTTCCAACGTCCATGGCGTTTGAAATTGTTGCTTTAGAAGGTTTTGGGGCGTATTTTCCGTTTTCTAAGAATCTTGGCACGGTGTCGTTTACGTTTGTAGACGCTACAAAATGCTCAATTGGCAAGCCTAATTTCTTTGCCATAATTCCGGCACAGATATTCCCAAAGTTGCCGCTTGGGCAAGAGAAAACTAAAGGTTTGTTTTGGCTTTTCAACGCTTTGTAAGCAAAGAAGAAATAAAACATTTGCGGTAACCAGCGTGCAATATTAATAGAATTGGCAGAAGTCAGGTTTTTATGCGCTAAAGTTTCATCTAAAAACGCTTTTTTTACCATATCCTGACAATCGTCAAAAACGCCATCAACTTCCAATGCTTTTATATTTTGCCCTAAAGTGGTTAATTGTTTTTCCTGAATATCGCTCACTTTTCCTGACGGATATAAAATGACAACATCAACACCGTCAACGCCTAGAAATCCGCTGGCAACAGCTCCACCTGTATCTCCGGAAGTCGCTACTAAAACGGTATTTTTAGCGTCTTTTTTATCTTTATTGAAATATCCCAAGCAACGCGACATAAAACGCGCTCCAACGTCTTTAAACGCCATTGTAGGCCCGTGAAATAATTCTAACGAATAGATTCCGTTTTCGACTTTCACCACCGGAAAATCAAAAACTAAAGTCTCTGCAATGATTTCTTTTAGTTTGTCTGCTGGAATTTCGTCTCCAACAAATTGTTGAATCGCTTCAAAGGCAATTTCTTTGTGGCTTAAACTTTCGATTTTATCAAAAAAAGAAGGATCAAGCGGTGTAATACTTTCCGGGAAATATAATCCTTTATCAGTTGCTAATCCTTGTATAACAGCTTCCTGAAAAGAAACTTTTGGGGCATTATGGTTTAAACTGTAGTATTTCATTTCTAAATTTTAGATTTTAGATTTTAGATTTTAGATTTTTTGGAGGGTAAATTCCAAATGCTAAAATTCCAAATTCCAATGGTTTGTGTTTGTTTAACCGCAAAGAGCGCAAAGGAATTGTTTCTTTTGAAAACGCAGAGTTCGCAAAGCTTTGTGGTAATATTTTTTATTCAATAGTTATTTTTAAGCATTTTTGTCATTTCGACAAAGGAGAAATCTTCGCAAGTAACTCCGTTACAATAAGTCAATCTTTGTCGAGCTTCTCGTGAAGATTTCTCCTTTGTCGAAATGACAAACTACATGTGTATGTTTTGTGTTTGTACTTTATGTCTGTACTTTGTCGAGCTTCTCGTGGAGATTTCTCCTTCGTCGAAATGACAAACTGCACGGTTTTGTATTGTGTCTGTACTTTGCGTGGGCTTCTCCCGAAGTCTCGGGACCGCTCAGCCTGACAAACTTTGTCTTAATACTTAATTCTTTTTGCTTAATACATCTCACATTTCACATTTTACAAAATGCGGACACCATCAGGATTAATCTTCGAAACATGAATTTCATACGGTAAATTCATTTTTTCGTAAACGTCGCTCATGGCTTTGGCAATTTTTTCGGCGGTTTCTTTTCCTCTGCTTAAAGCGAAAATAGATGGGCCGGAACCTGAAATACCAGAACCTAATGCACCATTTTCGTAAGCTGTTTGTTTGATTAAGTCAAATCCTGGAATTAAAACACTTCGTAAAGGCTCAACGATTTCGTCATGAAGCGAACGTCCGATTAATTCGTAATCTTTGGTGTAAAGACCTGCAACCAATCCGCCTACATTTCCCCATTGCATGATAGCGCTTTTCAGGGAAACGTTTTGTTTTAAAACCGAACGGGCGTCAGAAGTTTTCAATTCAATCTGAGGGTGAACAACTGTTGCATATAATTCTTCAGGACTGTCAATTCTGATAATGTCTAAAGGTGCATAACTTCTTACCAACGTAAATCCGCCTAAAAGGGCAGGAGCAACGTTATCGGCATGTGCATTTCCGCTGGCTAATTTCTCGCCTTGCATTGCAAACTGAACCAAATCTTTACGAGAATACGGTCTTCCTAATAATTCATTAATTCCGAAAACCGCTCCGGCAGAACTTGCCGCGCTGCTTCCAATTCCGCTTCCGGCTTTTATGTTTTTGTAAATTTCGATTTCAAATCCAAAATCTAGTTCGTCTAAAGTTTCAAGCATTGCCAAGGCAGCAACTCCAGAAACGTTTTTCTCGGTTTCCAAAGGCAAATCGGCACCGACAATTTTAGTGATTCGAACTCCTTTTTGATTGACTTTTCGAACAATCATTTCATCGCCCGCATTGTCTAAGCAAAGGCCGAGTACGTCAAATCCGCAGGAGAGATTGGCAATTGTAGCGGGACAGAATAATTTTATTTCTTTCATTTTTTTGGTTTTTGCCACGAAGGCACAAAGTCACAAAGTTTATTTTTATAGTTTCTGAGATACTAAGTTTCTAAGATGCTAAGTATAAAAAAACTTAAAAACTTAGCGTCTTAGTGCCTTAGCGGCTATACATTCCCAATGCGTATCACGTCTGCAAAAATTCCTGATGCCGTAACAGCTGCTCCGGCTCCGGCTCCTTTAATCAATAAAGGCTGGTCTACGTAACGATCGGTGTAGAACAACACGATATTGTCTTTTCCTTCTAAATTGTAGAAAGGATGATCTTTTGGAATGAACTGAAGACCAACGCTTGCTTTTCCGTTTTCGAATTGTGCAACGTATTTCAATCTTGAATCTTTGGCTAGAGCTTCTTTGTAAATGCCCTCAAAATGAGAAGCATGTTTGATTAACGATGCGAAAAAGTCTTCATTGTTTGTTGTTGACAGACATTCTGCTGGTAAAAACGATTCGTTTGCAATCGCGTCAATATCCATTTCGTAACCGCTTTCGCGAATAAGAATCAGGATTTTACGAGCAACGTCGATACCGCTTAAGTCGATTTTTGGATCTGGTTCTGTAAATCCTTGAACTCCGGCTTCTTTTACCACATCATGGAAAGAATTATTCTCATCAAAATTGTTGAAAATAAAGTTCAGACTTCCCGATAAAACCGCTTGAATTTTATGTACTTTATCGCCAGACGCAATAAGATTTTTTACCGTATCGATAATGGGCAATCCCGCACCAACATTCGTTTCAAACAAGAAAGGAGCGTTGTATTGACGCGATAAGCTTTTTAGTTTTTTATAATTGTCGTAAGCAGATGAACAAGCAATTTTGTTGCAAGTTACAACCGCAATACTTTCCTTTAAAAATTTCTCATATAGGTCAGAAACGCCCGCATTTGCTGTAATGTCTACGAAAATACTGTTGCGTAAATTCAGTTCTTTGGCACGAGCGATAAATTCAGTTGGAATTGCTTCTTCGCCTTTGTCCAAAGTCGATTGCCAGTCTTTTAGAGAAATTCCGTCTTCATCAAAAAGCATTTTTCTTGAGTTTGATAAAGCAATTACGCGAACATTGATTTTTAAAACATCTTTTAGAAATTTCTTCTGGTTATGGATTTGCTCGATGAATTTTTCACCCACATTTCCAACTCCCATTACAAATAAGTTGAGCTGTTTTGTGTTTTCTTCAAAGAAATTTTCGTGCAAAGTATTCAATGCTTTCTTAACGTCTCTTTCGTTAATTACAGTCGAAATATTTCTTTCAGAAGCACCTTGCGCAATGGCACGAATGTTTACGTTATTTTTTCCTAAAGTGCTGAACATTCTTCCGCTTAAACCTTGGTGGTTTTTCATGTTTTCGCCAACCAAAGCAATAATGCAAAGATCTTTTTCTACATAACAAGGATCGATTTTGTTTTGTGAAATTTCGATTTCAAAAGCTTTATTAATGGCAGCTTCGGCATTATTGGCATCAGAATTCAAAATTCCGATACAAATAGAATGCTCAGAAGAAGCTTGTGTGATAAAGATCACGTTGATTTTTTCCTGAGACAAAACTTCAAACAAACGTCTTGACGAGCCTGCAACACCAATCATTCCCGGACCTTCAAGAGTTAAAAGCGAAATATGATCAATATGACTAATTCCTTTTACAACTGTATCTTTTGAAACAACTGTATCTGAAATTAAAGTTCCAACAGCTTCTGGCTCAAAAGTATTTTTGATTAAAATCGGAATATTTTTTCTTAAAACCGGCTGAATCGTAGGTGGATACAAAACTTTGGCACCAAAATGTGACAATTCCATTGCTTCCTGATAAGAAATAGTCGCAATAGGTCTTGCCTGTTTTACAATCTTAGGATTTGCAGTAAACATTCCGTTTACGTCAGTCCAGATTTCCAATTGTTCGGCATTAAGTGCTCCGGCGATAATAGCTGCTGTATAATCAGAACCGCCACGTCCAAGAGTAGTAGTAATTCCGTCAGGAGTTTGTGCAATAAAACCTGGTAAAATATTGATTTGGTTGTCATTATGTTCAAAATATTCCTGAATCAGATTGTTTGATAAGTCAAAATTTACAGTTGCTTTTCCGTAATTATGGTCAGTTTTAATCAATTCGCGGCTGTCTTTGTAAACTGCATTTTTGTTGATTTGCTGAAACGCCTGTGCAATGATGAAGGAAGAAAGCAATTCGCCAAAACTTAAAATAGTATCTGCAGTTCTTGGAGACAATTCACCTAAAAGGAAACATCCGTCAAGTAAAGTTTCCAAATGATTGATGATTCTTTTTACGTGGCTCAAGAGACTGCTTTGCTCGCTTACCGGAATCAATTCTTTTAGTGTATCAAGGTGTTTTTTCTCGATTTCGGCTACAACCTCTCTAAAACTTTCGTCGTTTGCGGCTGCTTTTGCGGCTGCAGATTGAAGTAAATCGGTTACTTTGCTTAAAGCTGAAACTACTACAACCAATTGGTCTTGTTTTGCTTTTTGTTCAACAATTTCTAGAACGAGTTTTATATTTTGAGCATTGGCAACAGAAGTTCCGCCAAATTTTAATACTTTCATTTTTGATATTTTTATTTTTTTGAATGCAATAGTTTTCATGTATCCATTACCTTTCTTCTTTCGCGAAAAAAGTATAGACAAACCGGATTATATGTAAAAATGTATACCCCTAAGGGGTAGTAGTTGTTGTAGTAGAAATTGTAATAACAGCAATTGCAGCTTCAGTTGGAGCTGTAATAATCGTAGACTGATATTTTATGCTGTTATTTTTCATTTTTGATTTTTCAAAAGTACAGCTTTTTGTAAAAGTTAAAAACTCCAAAAGCCTTTTTACGAATATCTTAATAATTCAAATCTCTACTATTCGATATTGAGCATTTGTCAAAATTAAAGATGTTAAGTTGAGGTTTTAGTATATTTCAGATTGGCTTTAGAGCTGTTTTATACTGATCAAAGAATTGATTTTTAGATAAAAATGAGTTTGAAATTGTGCTATTGGCCGTTTTTTAGCATTGATAAATTAAGCAATAGTTAAAATTACATCTTAAGATATTTTAATTATTGTGATAAATTGTTGCTTTTTAATGTTGATTTGTTGAATTTTGGCGTTTTAAAATTTGAAATCACCATGAGAGACGTTCATTATATAAGTACAGAGACTATAACTTTAGAAACGCTTCACGAAATTATAAGCTTTGATAAGTTGCTTGAATTATCAGAAGAGGCAAAAGTCAATGTTCAGAAGTGTCGTGATTATTTAGATAAAAAAATGATTTCGCATTCTGAGCCGATTTACGGAATCAATACCGGTTTCGGATCTCTATATAGTGTGAAAATCTCTAATGAAAACTTGTCTAAACTTCAAGAGAATTTAGTGAAATCTCATGCTTGCGGAACAGGGGAGGAAGTTCCTTCAGAAATCGTAAAAATGATGCTTTTACTTAAGATTCAATCTCTAAGTTATGGACATTCAGGAGTACAATTAAAAACTCTAGAACGTTTAGTTGATTTCTACAATAATGATATTTTACCGATAATTTATACGCAGGGTTCTCTTGGAGCTTCTGGGGATTTAGCACCTTTAGCACATTTGTCATTACCTTTAATAGGAGAGGGAAAAGTCCTTTTTGAAGGAAAGATAACAGATTCGGCAGCAGTTTTAAAACATTTTAACTGGGAACCAATTGTTTTGCAATCAAAAGAAGGTTTGGCTTTGTTGAACGGAACGCAGTTTATGAGTGCTTATGGAGCGCATATTTTAATTAAAGCTTATAAATATTCTTATTTGGCAGATTTGATAGGAACTATTTCTTTGGAAGGTTTTGATGGAAGAATTGAGCCTTTTAATGAATTGATACATTATATACGTCCGCACAAGGGGCAAATTGTGACTGCACAGCGAATCACAGAGTTTTTGGATGGAAGCGAAATTATCGTTCAGCAAAAAAAGCACGTTCAGGATCCGTATTCTTTCCGTTGCATGCCTCAAGTTCATGGTGCTTCAAAAGATGCGATTGATTACGTTCGAAAAGTATTCAAAACAGAAATAAATTCTGTGACTGATAATCCAAATATATTTATTGAGGCCGATCAGATTATTTCTGGCGGAAATTTCCATGGTCAGCCATTAGCTTTGGCTTTAGACTTTTTAGCAATTGCTTTGGCAGAATTGGGCAGTATTTCTGAAAGAAGAACGTATCAATTAATTTCGGGATTGCGTAATCTTCCTGCGTTTTTGGTTGATAATCCGGGACTGAATTCAGGACTTATGATTCCGCAATATACTGCCGCAAGTATTGCAAGCCAGAATAAGCAATTGGCAACTCCTTCAAGTGTTGATAGTATTGTTTCCAGCAACGGTCAAGAAGATCATGTAAGCATGGGAGCAAACGGTGCTACCAAAGCCTTAAGAATTTTAGATAATTTAGAGCGCATTTTAGCTATCGAATTATTAAATGCTTCTCAGGCAATTGCGTATCGAGAACCTTTAAAATCAAGTGATTTCATCGAAATGTTTTTAGGAAGTTACAGAGAAGTTGTGCCGTTGGTAAAGGAGGATAGAATCTTACATATTGATATCGAAAATACAATTTCGTTCCTGTCTAGTTTTCAAATAGAAAACGATTTGTTAACAATGGCTTAACATTGTAAAATATTATTGAAGTAATTTTGCACTATCAAAAATATAAAAATGTCAATAAACAGTATTTTCCAATTTTTAGTGCCGAAAGACAAAAAATTCTTTCCACTTTTTGAAGAGGCTTCAAGCAATTTAATTGAATTAGCTTCTAACTTACACGAAGCTGTAAATTTACCATTAAAAGAAAGAGAAATTCTTTTTCAAAAGATTGACGAATTAGAACAAAAAGGTGAGGATATTACGCGTCAGACCAATTTGGAATTGAGCAGAAACTTCATCACTCCATTTGATAGAGAAGACATCCATACGTTAATTACTTCAATAGACAACGTTGCAGATTACCTTCATGGTGCATCAAGCCGTATGAGATTATATCAAGTTGATAAGATTACAAAATCTATCAGAAAGATGACAGAAATCAACCTTGAAGCTTGTCAAAACATTGACAGTGCGGTAAAAGAGTTGAGAAACTTAAAGAATTTTAAAGTTATTAAAGATGCGTGTGCTAGAATCAACAAGCTAGAAAACAAATCGGATAACGTTTATAACAAAGCAGTTTTTGAAATTTTTGAAAACGAAACAGACGCTAAAAATATCATTAAATATAAAGAAGTGTTATCTGTTTTAGAATCAGCAACAGACAAATGTAAGAGTGTTGCGAACATACTAGAATCTATTTCTGTAAAACATTCTTAATTCAATTTTTCATTCTGAAGTTATAATTTTATGACGCTACTTATATTAATTATAGTACTAGCCTTAATTTTTGATTACATCAATGGTTTTCATGATGCGGCAAATGCTATAGCGACTGTTGTTGCAACAAAAGTTCTGACGCCTTTTCAGGCAGTTCTTTGGGCAGCATTTTTTAACTTTCTAGCTTATTGGGTTTTCGGATTTGGTGTTGCAGATACTGTTGCTAAAACAGCACACACGATGGAAATTAACCTGGTAGTGATTTTAGCCGGAGTTATTGCAGCAATCTGCTGGAATTTATTGACTTGGTGGTTAGGAATTCCTTCAAGTTCTTCACATACACTTATTGGAGGTTTTGCAGGAGCTGCGGTTGCGCATGCAATAGCGGTTCACGGATTTTCAGGTTATATTGGCGAAGACGGAGCAACACATTATTGGTATCAAATTGTAAGCTGGTACAAAGCCGGAAAAGATGGTGGAATGCCTTCCGGAGTTATTATAATCATTGCTTTTATTGTTTTGGCGCCATTATTAGGAGCTTTAGCTTCTTATTTAATCTCTATTTGGTTGTTAAATGCTTCAAGAAAAAGTATTGGTCCAAAAATCTTTACTGTGGCTTTAATGATTGCAACAGTTTGGTTTGTATATGCTCAAATGGTTCCTTATTCAGAAATTTTAGAACATGGAAAACCTCGTTTTGATTCTCATTTTTGGAGTGTAGCTTTTGATCCTCATAATATTAAATGGTTTTTAGTAGCCTTTATTATTCTAACTGTAAGTGCATTTTGTTTGATATTTAGTAGTTTAAATTTACATCAGGCAGATGCAGCGTTGAAAAAAATGCAATTATTATCTTCTGCGGCTTTTAGTTTAGGTCACGGAGGGAATGATTCTCAAAAAGTTATGGGTATTATAGCTGCGGCAGTAGCGGTTTATATCAATACAAATCCTGGAGTTCATATGGATGCCTGGTTGGATGTTGTATTGCCAAACGACGATTTGGGTATTAAAGGAGTAATGCCGGGTTGGATTCCCTTAGCGTGTTATTCTGCAATTGCTGCAGGAACTTTAAGTGGTGGATGGAAAATTGTAAAAACAATGGGTTCTAAAATTACAAAAGTAAGTTCATTTGAAGGTGTTGCTGCTGAAACAGCCGGAGCTTTAACACTTTACTTTACAGAACACTTAAAAATTCCGGTAAGTACAACTCATACTATTACAGGATCTATTATTGGAGTTGGATTAACAAAACGTGTATCTGCAGTTCGTTGGGGAGTAACGGTAAGTTTAATCTGGGCTTGGGTGTTGACTATTCCAATTTCAGCCATTTTAGCAGGTTTGGTTTATTTTATTCTAAGCGTATTTATTTAGTAAATTGATTATTGTGAAATGTAAGATGTAAATTGCATTTTCTTTAAATATTCTAAAGCCGATTTCAAATTGAAATCGGCTTTTTTGCTTTCCGAAATATCTTTTTTAATAATTGTAAAGTGATATATTTGGTATTAATTTAAAAGCCTTTCATGATAAATCAAAAAGTATTAAAGCAAATAGAGAGAATAAAAACAAAGCTTTATTTAGCACAAGAAAAAGATCAAGATTTTGAAGTATTTGCGGCGGATAGTCACGAATATGTGGTGGGACAAGTAGTAGAGAATAATGATATTTTGAAATTTGAGAAGGACTATGAAATTTCTCTTCCAGAATGTTATAAAGCTTTTTTGTTAAATGTTGGAAATGGAGGGAAAACTTCTGAAAAATCTGCGGCAGGTCCTGGTTATGGAATATTTACTCTCGGAAAAAATATTGCAGAATTTGTTTATAGTAACCCAAAGAAATTTCTAAAACAAGATTGTAGGATTCATCCCAAAATGAGTGATGATTTTTGGAAAGAACTAAATAAGAAAATTGATGAAAATATTTCTGATGAAGAATTTGAATATGAGCTAGGGAAAATTTTTTCGGGGATTTTGCCTATAGGTACAGAAGGTTGCACGTATTATTATGGACTTGTTTTAAACGGAGAATTTAAAGGAAGGGTAGTGAATATTGATATCGACAGGCGTAAACCATATTTTGCTTTTGAGACTAATTTTTTGGATTGGTATGAACGCTGGCTGGATGAAATTACAGAAGGAACAGAAGGTTTTGATGCTGATTTGTTTAATTATACATTAGGTGGAGCTGTATCGCATATTTTGGATGTTTATGCTGTTGTAAATGATAAAGAAACTAAATTGGAGTGTTTGACGGCGATTTTAAGAAAGAAAAATATAGATTCTAAAATTCTCAATATTTTTGAAAAAGAATATCATTCAAATGAAAATGGAATCCAGAAAAAATCACTTCAAATACTTGCAAAGTTCGATTATAATCGTGCATTTCCCTATTTAGCTGATTTTGCTAAAAAGGATTTATTGACTGTTTTTCAATTTGTATTCTGGTATGCAAAAAACAGAAGTTTGGATTGGTTGGAGTTTGTAAAAACTAATATTGAAAAAGTAAATGACGAGGAGACATTTCGTTTTTGTACTTATTTGCTAAAAGAAATGAAAATTGATTACGGAGATATTATCGTTCCATTTGCTGCAAAAAAAGATGAAAATATAAGAAGACAGACTTATTATTCGCTTGGGTTGTTAGAAAATAAAAGCAAATATATTGATGCTTTTATAATTGGATTAAATGATGATTCAAATAAGGTTGTTCATTCTGTGTTACAAGCTTTAGATGGGGTTGATGATGATAAGCTTTTGGTTCATTATAAAAGTATTGCTGAAAAATTTCCAACAGAACAAGATTATATTTTGATAAATCTGAATCATCGCCTTAAAGCTTTCGGATTAACAAATGAAACAATAAAAAAAAATATTAATAGTTTTTTATAAACCCAAAATATTAATGAAATAGGTTTTTTTGTTTTTTAGAATTTTTGTAGATTTTTTCGATTGTGTTTGCGCTTGTAGTGTGTTTGTTTAAGATGTTTTTCATCTTCAGAAATGATGCTAATTGTTCCATCAATCTCAAGCATTGCTAGTTTTACGTTTTTGAAAAATTCGACTCCATGTTCTCTCATAGCTTCTTTTAATTCTTCGTCAGAAATATCGAGTTTGCTTAAAGTTTTGAAATCTAATTTGCCATCGTGAATTAGAATTTGAGGTTTGTCTAACAACAGATTGCTGAATATTTTGTATTTGCGAGTTAATTTTTTTATGATATAATTAATTACAAATAAAACCAAAGCAGCGACTAAACCTCCTGTCAAACTTGTATCTGGACCAACCATGGCATTTTGAACTGAATTACTGATCAGTAAAATCAGTATAATATCAGCGGTATTCAATTGTGAAAGTTCTTTTTTTCCAAAGACTCTCAATGCAATCGTCATGAAGAAATAAACGGCAACACTTCTAAGAATAATGTCAAAATAAGGAAATTGTATCATTTTTAATTCTTTTGTAGAACTTAAAGTTAAATAAAAAAGCTTTGTCAAAGTTCTAAACATTGACAAAGCAGCTAAAATATTTATTCGGTATTAAGTTTGAAATGAACTTAACTATAATTTGAAATTTTTTTCAATTGCTTTGATCATTTCTCCTGCAATATCTTTATTGGTCGCGCCTTCAATTCCTTCAAGGCCTGGAGAAGAGTTTACTTCTAATAATAATGGTCCTTTTGAAGAGCGGATAATATCAACACCAGCCACTTTTAAATCCATTGCTTTTGCGGCTTTAATGGCTATTTTTTTCTCTTCAGCAGTAACTTTTATGACAGATGCAGTTCCGCCAAGATGGATGTTGGCTCTAAATTCGCCCGGCATTGCTTCACGCTGAATGGCAGCTACGACTTTTCCGTCGATTACAAAACAACGAATATCTTTTCCGTTTGCTTCTTTAATAAATTCCTGAACTAATATATTGGCATTTAAGCTTTTGAAAGCATTGATTACGCTTTCTGCAGCTTTTTTGGTTTCGGCCAAAACAACGCCTTTTCCTTGTGTTCCTTCTAATAATTTTACAATTAAAGGAGAACCGCCAACCATTTTGATTAAATTGTCTGTATCAAGCGGAGAATTGGCAAAACCGGTTGTCGGAATGTCGATACCGCTGTTCAATAACAATTGCAGTGAATATAATTTATCTCTTGACTGTGTAATTGCGGTAGCCGAATTTAAGCAGAATACCTTTAATGCTTCAAACTGACGTGTCAGCGCACAGCCATAAAAAGTAATGCTCGGACGGATTCGTGGAATAATGGCATCAAATTGATTTAAGATTTTTCCGCCTCGATAGTGAATTTCTGGGGTCTTGGCGTCAAGTTTCATATAGCATTCTTTGATGTTCAAAAAATGCATTTCATGGCCGCGCATTTCGCCCGCTTCCATAATACGTTTGTTGCTGTATAATTCTGGATTGCTTGCCAAAAGCCCGATTCGTAAGCCAGTTGTCGCTTTTTCTGAATTTTTGTATAATTCTTTTAACGACTCTGGTGTAGGCTGTCCCAAAAGGTATTTTTGTTCAGGATCAACCAAAACCCTTCCACTCATGGCTTCACGTCCTAAAAGCATTCTAAAGCCCATAGAATCGCGATTGGTAAGCGTCATTTCTATCGGCCATTTTACATCGCCGATTTTTAAGCTGGTTTGAATTACGTAACGATGTTCTCTAAAACCACTCGAACTTTTTACAATTCGTTTGTCGACCAGTGGTGCTTCACAATGAATAATTGTTTTGATGTTATTTTGTATCGGATTAATGTCAAATTTAACCCAATTGGTATCATTTTTTATAAATGGGGCAATATTAAGTGCGTGCATTGCCGAAGTTTTGGCGCCAGAATCAACACGAGCTTTAATAGTTGGGATTCCAAGTTCTGGAAATGAGCACCATTCTTCACTGCCTAAAATGACCTTGTTTTGAAGCATATTTAGTTTTTATATTATAGAATTTAAATTCAAAAATAGCTATTTGCTTTTACTAAAGATAATAAATTATTTAAAAAAAATGCCCGTTATGTTATGAAAACGTAACGGGCTTGTTGTTTTTGTTGTAAATATTAACTAATTTATTGATTTGTCGGCTCTTCGGCTTTATGTATTTCTACCGACAATTCTTGTGAGTCATCTTTAAGGTCCATCAGAATTTCATCGCCTGAATGTATTTTTGAAGTAATGATTTCTTCTGCAAGCAAATCCTCAACATATTTCTGAATTGCTCTTTTTAGTGGTCTTGCGCCAAATTGTTTATCAAAACCTTTTTCTGCGATAAACGCTTTAGCTTTGTCAGTTAGGCTTAATTTGTAACCTAAATCAGCAATGCGAGAATACAATTTTTTCAATTCGATTTCGATAATCAAATCAATATCAGATTTTTCAAGAGCATTAAATACAATTACGTCGTCAATTCTGTTTAAGAACTCAGGAGCAAAAGTTTTCTTTAAAGCATTTTCGATAATGCTTTTTGAGTTTTCATCAGCTTGAGCAGTTCTTGCCGCAGTTCCGAATCCAACTCCTTGTCCAAAATCTTTCAACTGACGTGCACCAACATTGGATGTCATGATAATGATAGTGTTTTTAAAGTCGATTTTACGTCCTAAACTATCTGTCAAATATCCATCGTCTAAAACCTGAAGCATCATATTGAAAACGTCTGGATGTGCTTTTTCGATTTCGTCTAAAAGAACTACACAATATGGTTTTCTGCGCACTTTTTCAGTCAATTGTCCGCCTTCTTCGTACCCGACGTATCCTGGAGGTGCTCCAACTAAACGAGAAATCGCAAATTTTTCCATGTATTCGCTCATGTCGATACGAACCAATGCATCTTCAGAATCAAACAATTCTTTAGCTAATACTTTTGCCAATTGTGTTTTACCAACACCAGTCTGACCCAAGAAAATAAACGAACCGATTGGTTTGTTCGGATCTTTTAATCCGGCTCTATTTCGTTGGATAGAACGAGCAATTTTAAGAACTGCTTCGTTTTGTCCAATCACTTTATTCTGAATCAATTCAGGCAATTTAGCAAGTTTGTTGCTTTCTGTTTGTGCAATTCTGTTAACAGGAATTCCAGTCATCATCGATACAACATCGGCAACATTGTCTTCTGTAACTTCAATTCTATTGTTTTTAGAATCTTCTTCCCATTGTTCTTGGGCTAAAGCAAGGTCTTTTTCGATACGTTTTTCGTCATCGCGAAGTTTTGCTGCTTCTTCATATTTTTGTTTTTTGACAACCATATTTTTAAGCTCACGAACTTCTTCCAACTGACGCTCTAAATCCAAAATTTGTTTCGGAACATCAATGTTTGTAATGTGTACACGAGATCCGGCTTCATCCAGAGCATCAATAGCTTTGTCTGGTAAGAAACGCTCAGACATATAACGGTCTGTAAGCTTAACGCAGGCTTCAATCGCTTCTGGTGTATAAGTTACATTATGATGATCTTCATATTTGTCTTTTACATTGTTCAAAATTGCAATTGTTTCTTCAACAGAAGTCGGCTCTACAATTACTTTTTGGAAACGTCTTTCTAAGGCGCCGTCTTTTTCAATATATTGTCTGTACTCATCAAGAGTAGTAGCACCAATACATTGAATTTCACCTCTAGCAAGAGCTGGTTTGAACATATTTGAAGCATCAAGCGAACCTGTTGCTCCTCCGGCACCTACAATTGTGTGGATTTCATCAATAAAAAGAATGATGTCATCATTTTTTTCAAGCTCGTTCATAACGGCTTTCATTCTTTCCTCAAATTGACCTCTGTATTTTGTTCCGGCAACTAAGCTTGCCAAATCTAGCGTTACAACACGTTTATTGAAAAGAATACGTGACACTTTCTTTTGAATGATTCGAAGTGCAAGCCCTTCCGCAATAGCAGATTTACCAACACCAGGCTCTCCAATAAGAAGCGGGTTGTTCTTTTTTCTTCGGCTTAAAATCTGTGAGACACGTTCAATTTCTTTTTCGCGTCCAACCACAGGATCCAGTTTTCCTTCTTCGGCCATTTCTGTTAAATCTCTCCCAAAATTATCCAAAACAGGAGTCTTAGATTTTTTGTTTGACTTATTGGCTGGATTATTAAAACTGCTTTCTTTTAGACTGTCATCTTGTCCTGAATCGTCGTTGTAAGATTCATTTCGAGGCAGGTTTTCTAAGAATTCTTCTTCGTTTGGCGTCATATTTAAATATTGTTCTTTAGCTATGTCATAATCTATTTTAAGTTTATTCAACAGCTTGGTTGTGGGATCGTTTTCGTTGCGCAAGATGCATAAAAGCAGGTGTGCCGTGCTTATTGATGAGCTTTGAAATACTTTAGCTTCAAGAAAAGTGGTCTTCAGGGCTCTTTCGGCCTGTCGGGTAAGGTGAAGATTTTTCTTTTCTGTATTTACTTCAACGCTCAGGTTGGCAGGGCTTAGTATTTCTACTTTTCTGCGTAAATGATCTAAATCGACAGCTAGGTTATTAAGTATATGAATAGCTTTTCCGTTACCATCTCTTAAAATGCCTAGCATTAGATGTTCGGTACCAATAAAGTCGTGCCCAAGACGAAGTGCTTCTTCTTTACTGTATGTAATAACATCTTTTACTCTTGGTGAAAAATTATCATCCATAATATATAATTGGTATTGTAAATTTAGTGAATTACTGTTTGAAAAACAAAAACCGTACCCTATTGAGTCTCCTGACAGCTAATAGACGAAAAAAAAGAGAATAAAAGCGTTAAAAAACGCTTAATTTATTAACTAAAAGCGAAAATAAAGTTGTTAATAAATCATTGAAATAAGTGTAAGGAAATAGCTGAAAAAATTTCAAAAAAACGTATCTTGGCACGCTTTGAAACTAATATAATTATTTAATATAACAACTTATGTCTGAAGGAGAAAAGTTAATTCCTATTAACATAGAGGATGAAATGAAATCAGCTTACATCGATTATTCGATGTCTGTAATTGTATCGAGAGCACTTCCTGATGTTAGAGATGGCTTGAAACCAGTACATCGAAGAGTTCTTTATGGAATGTATGATTTAGGAGTAACCTCAAGATCTGCCCACAAAAAATCTGCGAGAATCGTTGGGGAGGTTCTGGGTAAGTACCACCCGCACGGAGATACATCTGTATATGACGCTATGGTTCGTATGGCTCAGGAATGGAGTATGCGTTATTTATTAGTTGACGGTCAGGGTAACTTTGGATCTGTAGATGGTGACAGTCCGGCGGCAATGCGTTATACTGAGGCCAGAATGCGTAAGATTTCAGAAGAAATTATGGCAGACATCGAAAAAGAGACAGTTGATTTTCAGCTGAACTTTGACGATACTATATATGAACCAAAAGTAATGCCTACAAGAGTTCCTACCTTATTAGTAAATGGAGCAACAGGTATTGCGGTTGGTATGGCAACAAATATGCCTCCTCATAACTTAACTGAGGTTATCAATGGTACATTAGCCTATCTTGATAATAACGATATTGAAATAGATGAATTAATTACACATGTTAAAGCTCCAGATTTTCCAACTGGAGGTATAATATATGGTTATGAAGGCGTTCGTGAAGCTTTTAAAACTGGTCGCGGACGTATCGTGATGCGTGCAAAAGTTGGCTTTGAAGAAGTAGATGGAAGAGAATGCATTATCGTTACTGAGATTCCATATCAGGTTAACAAGGCCGAAATGATCAAGCGTACAGCTGATTTGGTAAATGATAAAAAAATAGAGGGTATTGCCAATATCCGAGACGAATCGGATAGAAATGGTATGCGTATCGTTTATATCTTAAAACGCGACGCTACGCCAAACGTAGTTTTAAATACCTTATATAAGTACACTCAATTACAATCGTCTTTTAGTGTAAATAATATTGCATTAGTAAAAGGACGTCCTCAATTATTGAATCTAAAAGATATGATTCATTATTTTATTGAGCACCGTCACGATGTAGTAGTAAGGAGAACACAATTCGAATTGCGTAAAGCAGAAGAAAGAGCTCATATTTTAGAAGGATTAATTATTGCTTCGGATAATATCGATGAAGTAATTGCGTTAATTAGAGGGTCTAAAAACACAGACGAGGCAAGAGAAAAATTAATCGAAAGATTTAAATTGTCTGACATTCAGGCACGTGCAATTGTAGAGATGCGTCTTCGTCAGTTAACAGGTCTGGAACAAGATAAATTAAGAGCTGAGTACGATGAGTTGATGAAGTTGATTGATCATTTAAAAGCTTTGTTGGCAGATGTTAATTTAAGAACGAACTTAATTAAAGAAGAATTAGTTGAGATTCGCGATAAATATGGGGATGACCGTCGTTCTCAAATTGAATACTCAGGAGGAGATGTAAGCATTGAAGATTTAATTGCTGATGAAAATGTGGTAATTACCATTTCGCATGCCGGTTATATCAAACGTACCAATCTTACAGAATACAAAACACAGAATAGAGGAGGAGTAGGCCAAAAAAGCGCAGGAACAAGAGATCAGGATTTCTTAGAACATATGTTTGTGGCGACAAATCACCAGTATATGATGTTCTTTACGCAAAAAGGAAAATGTTTCTGGATGCGTGTTTATGAAATTCCTGAAGGAAGTAAAACTGCAAAAGGTAGAGCAATTCAGAACTTGGTAAATATTGAAAGCGATGATAAAGTAAAAGCTTTCATTTGTACACAAGACTTAAAAGATAAAGAGTATATCAATAGCCATAATCTTGTGATGGTTACCAAACAAGGTCAGGTTAAGAAAACTTCTTTAGAGAAATATTCTAAACCTCGTGTGAATGGTGTAGCTGCTATTACAATTAAAGAAGGCGATGAATTAATGGGAGCACAATTGACAGATGGAGAAAGCCAGATTATATTGGCAGTTAAGTCTGGTAAATTAGTTCGTTTTGAAGAAACCAAAACACGTCCAATGGGAAGAACGGCTTCTGGAGTTCGTGGAATTACCTTAAAAGACGATAGCGATGAAGTAATAGGTATGGTTACTGTCGCTAAAAATGATGTTAACGATTCACAGATTTTAGTAGTAACAGAAAACGGATACGGTAAGCGTACGAAATTGGTGGATGATGATGGTGAAGATGTTTACAGAATTACAAACCGAGGTGGTAAAGGGGTTAAAACTCTTAATATTACTGATAAAACAGGTAAATTAATTTCAATAAATGCCGTTACCGATTCTGATGATTTAATGATTATCAATAAATCAGGATTGACAATTAGAATGGCAATTGAGGATCTTCGCGTTATGGGACGTGCTACGCAAGGTGTAAGGCTTATTAACTTAAAAGGTAAGGATTCTATCGCTGCCGTTACAAAAGTTATGAAAGACGATGCAGAAGAAGTTGTTGTAGACGAAGATGGAAATGTTATTGAATCTGCAATCGAAAGGGTTAAGCCGGATATGGAGGTCCTTGAAGATGACGGAGCTGTAGAAGAGGAAGAGGAAGACGAAACAGAAGAGGATTTAGATGAAGAAGAATCAGATGAAGAGGAGTCTGAAGAATAAACAATAAATAAAAAAAGTAAATACAAATTAGATTATTATGAAAAGTAGATATGTAATATTTGCATCAGCTTTACTGATTTCTGCAGCAGCTTTTGCTCAAAAAGACCAAATAAAAAATGCTGAAAAAGCATTAAAAGGAGGTGATGCCCAAGGAGCAATTACGATTTTGAATGACGCCGAGAATATGGTAGCAAACGCTAAAGATACTGAACAGGCTCAGTTTTATTTCGTAAAAGGAAATGCTTACCTTGATTTAGCTAACAAAAAAGTTGAAGAAAGTAAAAATTTAAGTCTTTCTGCTGAAAGCTATAAAAAGCTTATTGATATTGAGAAAGCTTCTGGAAAACAGAAATATTCTACACAAGCTGCAACATCGATTACAGACATCAAAGGTAAATTGATCAACTCTGCGATTGCAGATACTCAGTCTAATAAAAATGCTGAAGGATCAAAAAAATTATATGATGCTTATTTGTTAGACAAAAAAGATACAATCAATTTGTACTATGCGGCTTCAACTGCAGTTAACGGGCAGGATTTTGATGCAGCTCTAAAAATGTACGAAGAATTAAAAGAAATAAATTATTCTGGAAAAGGAACTTCTTATACAGCAGTTGACAAAGCTTCAGGAACTGAAGTAGGTTTCAGTAATGCAAAAGAAAGAGATTTGGCTTTAAAATTAGGAACTCACGAAAAACCTAAAACAGAAACAATTCCTTCTAAAAGAGGTGAGATTTACAAAAATCTTGCTTTGATCTTAGTTCAGAAAGGACGCACAGAGGATGCTAAAAAAGCAATCGCTGATGCTAGAAAAACAAATCCTGACGATTCTTCATTAATTTTGACTGAAGCTAATTTGTATCTTGAAACTAAAGATTACGAAAAGTACAAAGTATTAGTAAACGAAGCATTGCAAAAAGACCCAAACAACGCTGATTTGGTATTCAATTTAGGAGTTATTAGTGCGGGAGCAAAAAATAATGCAGATGCTGAGAAATACTATTTGAAAACAATAGAAATTAATCCTGCTTACGCAAATGCTTATATTAATTTATCTGTTTTGAAGTTAGAAGCTGAAAAACCAATCATTGATGAAATGAATAAATTGGGTACTTCTGCTAAAGATATGAAACGTTACGATGAATTGAAAGTTAAGAGAGAAAACGTATTTAAAAGCGTAATTCCTTACCTTAAAAAAGCTAACGATTTAGATCCTAAAAATGAAGATATCGCTAAAACACTTATCGGTGTTTATAATGCTCTTGAAATGACAGCTGAAGCTAAAGCTGTAAAAGCAAAAATGTAATCAGATATTTTTCAGATAAAAAAAACCAAGGTGAGAGCCTTGGTTTTTTTATGCTTAATTTTTATTTTAAATCAGCTTACTAATGCCGCAGATAAAGTGATTGTGGTATTTAATAATTTGGATATCGGACAGATTTCTTTTGCTTTGGCGGCTGTAGCCTCAAATTCTTCAGCAGAAATAGAGGGTACTTTTCCTTTTAAATCTAGATGAATGAGTGTGATTGTTCCGTCTTCAAAGGTTACAGTTGCTTCTGTCGTAAGGTCGTCTGCTGTAAAACCAGCTTCGTTTAGTAAAAAGCTTAATTGCATGGTAAAACAGCCCGAATGTGCTGCTGCTACTAATTCTTCTGGATTTGTTCCAACTCCGTCTGCAAATCGGGTTTTAAATGATAATTGGGCATTATCTAGGGTTGTGCTTTGAGTACTTATTGTTCCTTTTCCTTCCATGCCAGTTCCTTTCCAGTTGGCATTTGCTTTTCTAGTAAATTTCATTTTCTGAGTGATTAAAATTAATACTTGTATTTTATTGATTATCAATGAGTAGTGGTTGCTCAAATATAACGAATATTTTTTAGTATTAATTTATCAATTGGTTATTTGAAAGTAAATTCATAAAAAAAAATCCAAATTCCAATAGGCTCAGCTCAATTGGAATTTGGAATTTATAATGTTGAATATCTTTCTTTTTTATTCCTGGTTTAAATTTCGAAGTTGTCTTAATTTATCTTTCCAAACTTCAAGACTTTCTTTGTGAATAGCGATGTTTTTTCGAACTTCTAACACAATAGAATTTTCTTTTTTCGCATTCTTAGTATTGGCAAAGAATTGAATGTTATTTTCAAGCTGGAAAATTTCATTCTGAACCTCTTCAATTTTGCGCATAATAAAGATTTTTTCGTTGTCTAATTTACGAGTATCATTGCTGTCAGACAAAGAATCAATTCTGTTAGAAAAACGCATCATTTCGCTTTCTTTTTTGCTCAGACTTAATTTTTCGAAAAGGGCATCCAATATTTTATTGAATTTCCCTTCGATGTGACGTCTTGAGAAAGGCACTTTTCCATAACCTTTCCAGATTTCGATATGCGCTTTTATAGCATCAAGATCTGTTTTATGATCGCCAGTAAGCTGGAATGCTCTTAATACATCTAAATAAGCCTTCTTGTTGTCAAAAGCGGCTACTTCTTCACCGTTTTCTTCAGATTTATGTTCTTTTAATTTATCAAAATAATGATTGCAGGCATCTTTAAACTCTTTCCAGATTTTATCTGAGTATTTTTTAGGTACATGACCAATTTGTTTCCACTCTTCCTGAATCTGTTTCATTACTGGCGTTGTAGCAGCAAAATCGGTACTTTCCTGCAATTCTTTGGCTTTAGCAACCAATGCCATTTTTTTATTCAAATTCTCATTTTGATCTTTTTTGATGTCTTTATAAAATGAATTTTTGAATGCATTAAAATTGCGTACAGCAGTTTTAAATGTAGCCCACGTTTCTTCATTTACTTCAGTAGGAACTTTTCCTGCTGCGAAGAATTCATTGCGTAACGCTTCGACTTTTTCAATCTGTAAAAGCCATTGTGAATGCGAGTTTACTTTTTCAGTTCCTAAAGCTTCAATTTTGGCAATTATTTCTTTTTTTATCTCGAGATTTTGTTGCTCGCCAGCTCTTTGGTTTTCAAATAAAACCTCTCTCTTATCATGGATTTTTTTAGTCAGTTCACTAAATTTATTCCAGATGTTGTCACGATGTTCTTTAGAAACAGGGCCAATTTCTTCTTTCCATATTCTGTGCAAATCTTGTAATTCGCGGAAAGATTTGTTAATGTCTGTTTCTTCTGCTAATTGTTCAACTCTCGAAATTATTTTTAGCTTTTGCTCTAAATTGTGCTTAAAATCCAAATCTCTTGCTTCTCGATCCAAATGCAGGTAATCGTAGAAATTTTCGACATGAAAGTGGAAATTATTCCAAACGTGGTTGTATTTGTCTTTAGGAATCGGACCTGCATTTTTCCATCTTTCTCTTAAGTCATTAAAATGTTTAAGCGTGTCTTT
The DNA here is from genome assembly GCF_042431625.1 of Flavobacterium procerum. NCBI lineage: Bacteria > Pseudomonadati > Bacteroidota > Flavobacteriia > Flavobacteriales > Flavobacteriaceae > Flavobacterium > Flavobacterium procerum. The sequence goes on from NZ_JBHLYW010000007.1 coordinate 696,321, forward strand.
TATATTTTCCTGAGGATTAATCAACTCTTTTAGTTCCTCGACAATAGCAAGTCTGTTTTCTAAATTTGATTTTAGATTGGTTTGTAAGTGCTTAAAGTGAATGTTTCTTTTTTCTCTGAATACATTATAATATTCATCAAATTTAGATTTTAAAGGCGAGTGGTATTCAAATTCTTCGTTTGGATCTTCTTTAGAAGCATTGAATTCCTCTCTTTTTTCATCTAAAAGATGATTGTATTTGGATAAAAACGATTTTTTAATTTCTTCAATATGATCTTTTACAGACATGATTTTGTCTGTATTTACCAGTTTTTTTAATTCATCAACAAGAGCATCTAAGGCAAAAGTGTCGTAATCCTTCATTGGGATTTCATGACGACCTTTTAGCGTTTCATCTTCACCTTCTTCTGCGTTTGAATTTGTTATGGCATCCAATGCTTCTTGATGGTCCGTTTGTTCTGTTGCTTCTGGTTTTTCAGCCTCAACTTCACTGCTTAAAACAGCTTTTTCTTGTGCTGATTCCGTCTCATTGCTTTCTATGGCATCATTTTTTGCAGCATCGCTCATATCGATTTCTAATTTTCCGTCTGCTTCTTGCAGGTTATCATTCTTTTCTTCTAACATCTTTAAATGTATAAGGTTTTTACTTTAAACATTGCGAAAGATAGTGAAGGTGTTTCTAAATACAAAATAATTCGCTTGTTTATGACGTAATTTATCATGAAATTCTTATTCTTTATGCTGATTTTGAATTATGATTACTATTTTTTTACTGAATTATTAAAATAAAAGGAAATTCTTTTTTTAGCAACTTTATCTCAATAAAATATAATTTGAGTTTGATTTGTAATTCAAAACGCTATCTAAAAGCTATATTTACGCAAAAAATAAGTGTTTTTATTAGTAGAACTCATAATCGTAATATAGTGCGTAAATATATTGGCAGCGATTTTTTGTACAAACCCAGTATGAAACTGTAATAAAATAAAATATGCAGCAGTAATTGGAGAAAAATTACTGCTGCATATTTTTATTTTAAAGGTGTTTTTTTTACTTGTTCCAGATTTTCCATGCTTTTTCAGCCTGAAAAATAAGCATATCATAACCATTTTTAATGATAGCACCGTGCTCTTTTGCTTTTTTAAGAAAAGTAGTTTCCTCCGGATTATAAATCAAATCGTATGCAATATGTTTTTCTGTAAAGAACTCATAAGGCAAATTTGGGCATGCTTCAATATTCGGACTTGTCCCAACTGGAGTACAATTGATTATGATTTGAAAATTATCAAACGTTGTAGCGTTGATTAAATCGTAATCAATAATGTTTTCTTTTGCTTCTCTTGAGACAAAAGTGTACGGAATATCGAGCTCTTCAAGCGCGTATGCGACACCTTTTGAAGCGCCTCCAGTTCCCAAAATAAGAGCTTTTTTATGATGCGGCTCCAACAAAGGTTCAAGTGACTTTTTAAAACCGTAATAATCGGTATTGTATCCTTTTAATTTTCCTTTTTTGGTAAACTTAATCGTATTGACAGCACCAATTTTAGTAGCTTTTTTTGATAGTTTGTCCAAGAACGGAATTACTTGTTCTTTGTACGGAATGGTGACATTTAACCCTTTTAAATCAGGATTATTCCTAACTAATTCTGTAAAGAAATTAATATCTGAAATATCAAAATTCTCATAGCTGTTTCCAGCAAAGACTTCATTATTAAATTTTTCTGTGAAATAACCTTTTGAGAAAGAGTAGCTAATGTTGCGACCCAATAATCCAAAACGTCTTCTTAGTAAAATGTCAACCATTCTTATTTACGATGTTTTTCGATGTAATTTTTTACTGTTTTTTTCGTCCACACAACAGGGAACAAATCTTCAATTAAGATGTAATTGTCAAAGTTTAATCTAAGTCCGTTACTTAAATGAAATTTAGCTTTTGTGGTATCCTGAATCATGAAGTACAATCCGGCCAAGCGGTATTCTATTTCATTTTCTTCAGGAAAATATTCTGTTGCCTGAAGCAGCGTTTGGATTGCCATTTCGAACTCTCCTAAAAACTGTAGGATATCAACCCAGTACAACCAAGTATCTAATGCATAATCACCAAATTCAACTGCTTTTCTGTATCCAAATTCGGCTTCTTCAAAAAAGTTCATTTGTTTGTTGATGGTCGCATAACGCTTCCAATACAAACGATTTTGATTGTCAATGGCCAAAGCTTTATTTACAAAAAACAATGCTTTTTGAAAGTTCTTCTGACGAATGTGAAAATCAGTTATGGCAATCCATCCTTTATCCAAAAGCGGATCTTCGTGTACCGTTTGGTTGTAATACTGAATTGCTTTTGCCGAATTTCCAAGTTTTTCGTAGCATTTCCCAATTCGTAGTAAAGCATATGAGGTAGCATCCTCAAGTTCAATTGTTCTGTTGTAGCTTTCGATTGCTTCAGGATACTTTTTGAGGCGTTCGTAAGCTTTAGCTTTTTCCATAAAAGCGCCTAAAAACTCATCATCGATCAGGGTTGCATAATCAAAAGCACGGATTGCATTTTCATATTCTTTTATCCCATAATGCAGTCTTCCAAGCTGATGCCAAGCGATTTCACTGTACGGATTTCTGTTGATGTAATCGTTAAGATAAACAATCGCTTCCTGATTTTGGTCTAAAAACTCAAAACAATAAACCACATTGTAAAGGGCAGATTGGTCTTCTAAATCTTCTTCAAGACATTTTATGAAGTTTTCTTTTGCCATTTCAAGATTATCCATAAAAAGATATTCCATTCCAATCAAGTTATACACGTCAGCATAATCATCAGTGTATTGCAACGCGATTTTGAGCAGTTCTACGGCTTTTTCGTGTTGGTCTCTTTTAGAGCAGATATTGGCCTTCTGGATATAGATTTCTTCATTGTTTGGTTCAATAGCGTACAACTCATTCAAAAGCTTTTCAGCCATGTCGAGTTTGTCATCATAAACCAGCATTTCTACTTGTACTAATTTTAAGCCCGTAGATTTTGGGTGCTGATCTAATGCAAGCTTTAAGGCCTTTTTTGCTAAATTAGCCTTACCTATGTCTAAATAATGAAGAATGATTTCTTCGAATTCTTCAGAATCAAAAAAGAGTACTTTGTTGGTTTTCAACATCGACTCAAATTTTGATAAGGATAGGTTATAATCTTCTTCTTCGTTGCTTAATTGCATACTTCGTTTATTTGAAATTAGCCTGTTATAAATTTAGGCAACCATATAATTGTTGTAAGGATAAGAAATTAATTGTTTTGAACAATTTAATTAACAATATATAGCGTTTTTTATTCTGTTTTGGGAAGAAATCTCTTTTATTGTCAAGAGATTAGCTTCGGTTTTGTCTTTTTTCTTTTAATGCTGAAAAATGTTTTAACGAAATTACGATACGGATAAAACAATAAGATTCGTTCGAAAAAAATCGAAAGTTTTATTGACCATTCTTTTTCATTATTTTATCCATTACTTCTAAAATTGTAGCGCAGCCTTCGCGAATTTCATTTTCTGAAATAGTCAAAGGAGGCGTAATTCGTATGGCACAGCCTTCGAATAAAAGCCAGAATAAAATCAGTCCTTTATCTTGGCAGGTAAGAATCACTTCATTTGTAATTTCAGCCGATTCTGTCATCGCAGCCAGCATTAATCCTTTTCCTCTAACTTCTGTAATCAAAGGATGTACCAAAAGTGATCTGAAAAGTTTTTCTTTCTCCAGTGTTTCGGCCATTAAATTTGTTTCAGTTAATTCCTGCAAAGTAGCCAAACAAGCTGACGCAATGACAGGATGCCCGCCAAAGGTTGTAATGTGGCCCAGTTTCGGATTTTCAGTCAAAAGATCCATTCGTTCAGCCGAAGCAGTAAAAGCGCCAACCGGCATTCCGCCGCCCATTCCTTTTCCCATAACGACAATATCGGGTACAACATCGTAGTTCTGAAAACCGAATAATTTTCCGGTTCTACCAAAACCTGGCTGGATTTCGTCAACAATCATCAAGGCGCCAACCTCTTCGCAGCGTTTTTTGACTTTTTGCAGAAAGTTATTTTCTGGTTGAATGAAACCTGCGCCGCCTTGAATGGTTTCTAAAAGAATCGCAGCAGTTCGGGTGGTAATTTTTTGTAAATCTTCTTCGTTATTAAAAGTGATAAAATCAACATCTGGGAGTAAGGGCCTGAAAGCTTGTTTGCGTTCTTCAAATCCCATAACGCTCATAGAACCCATAGTGTTACCGTGGTAAGCATTATGACATGAAATAAGTTGACTGCGTCCTGTTGTTCTTTTTGCAAGCTTTAAAGCGCCCTCAATAGCTTCTGTTCCCGAGTTTACCAAATAGGTTTTGTTTAAAGATTCAGGAAGGAGTGAAGCCATTAATTTGCAATACTGTACAGCGGGACTTTGTGAATATTCTCCATAAACCATTACGTGCGAATATTTGTCTAGCTGATCTTTTATCGCCTGATTTACTCGTGGATGCTGATGTCCCAGTGTGCATGCAGAAACTCCAGCAACAAAATCTAAATATTTTTTATCGTTTGTGTCGTAAATGTAAGATCCAATGGCGTGCGAAACCTCCATGCCTAAAGGGTAAGGAGAAGTTTGTGCTTGGTATTTTATAAAATCTGGATTCATTTTTTAAAGTTGCTAAGTGCTGCGATTCTAAGTTGTGTTTTTAACTTTATGTTGTTGAGACTTTTAGATTCAAAGTGATAAATGTACTAAGATTCTAGGGTTTCAACTTTAGGCTTAGGTTAAGTTTTGTAACTCGTATCAAAGCTTTCTTGTCTAAATTGTAAATAAAGAATTGAAACTACTTTTTGCCTTTAACAGCAGGAGCAGTTTTCTTTTTATCATAATTCAAGGTTTCTTTTCTGACTTTTATCGGAACGTTTTTGCCTTTTTCTTCCTCTTCTTTACCTTCTTTAATTAGTTTTTCATTGAGTTCGTTGTCTTCTTCAGTAAAAATATCGTCTTTTGATTTTATTCGTTCATCGCCACGCCAAACCATTCCTTTGAGTTTTCGAGCATTTTCAGGAAGTTCGTCTTCAGGATAAATATCACCGTCGACTTTATTAAAGAATGTAATGGTTTCTACAGCATTATTCTCTAAAATCAAATTAATTTTACTGCTTACATTTTTATTGATTCCAATGAGTTCATTTGCATCATTCCGCATAAAATAGACCACTTCTGTATTTTTGATTACATCCACATCATGAAGTTTTCCATCCCGGAATTTTCCAAACAAATTGAGTCCCTTGACTTGATTGTAACCAGTTCCGAGTGTGTCTTTGGAAATCATAAAAGTATTGTTCAATACTTTCAAAGAATCGATTTTTCGGGTTGTATTATCGCCTATTAAATGCATAACATCGCCAGTAATCTGACTTTCGCCATTCCATAAAATCGGTTTTCCGATTAACTTTGTAAGGGCTGTTTTTGAGTTGGAATGAATAGAATCACATTTACCGCTCATATCTATTTTGTAAAAGCGAACGTTATTAAAAGCTCTTAAAATTCGTTCACCTTCTTTTCCTGTAACCAGAAGTTTTTTTCCGTGGATGTAAACAGAGTCATTTTCGACAAAATTAACTGCTACAGCTCTTTTCGTCACAAACATAGAATCTTTAAGCTTGTAAAGCTCTGCATAATGGCCTTTTACTATTCCGCGATTAATCGAGTCGGTAATTTTTACGTTTCGAGTAGCCGATGCAAATTCTGTATTTCGATTATAAAACAAGCTATCGCCTTCGATACGCCGGTCATCATATTTTATGTAAGATTTTCGCAAAAAATGAGCAAGATTTTTCTTGGTGTCGTAAAAGCCTTTTTCTGTATAAATATAATTGGTTTTACTGGTGATTGTAGAAGGTCCCAATAGATAAGTATGCCCCGAATTACTGTAATAATCCAAATGATTTGATTTGATAACGTATTTCGGATTGGTAATAGTAACTTCTGTCAAAAAACGAAACTTTTTTTCCTCAGCAAAATACCTTCCAGATTTACTTACCAAAGTGTTTTCCTTATTGATTATTGTTCCTTTCGTATTATAAAAGGCTTGCTGTAAATTGCGATCAAAATTGATTGTATCGGTTTGTAAAGTGGCGTCGGGAGAAGTCATTACAGCATCTCCGGTAGCAAAAGCTTTTTTTAGGTCACCGTTATATTCTGCATATTTGCTGTTTAGAAACAAGGTGTCGCCTTGTACCAGCTGTACGTTTCCGAAAGCTTTAAGGTAGTTTTCTTTCTGAAAAACATAAGCCTTGTTGCAAGTAAGCACTACACCATCATGATCAACTTTTACATTTCCGCTCAAAAGCACTGCACCAGGAACTAACTCCTCATTTCGCTCAAAATTATCGGCATGCTCTATATGAATCTGTTTTGGACTTGTTTTTTTCGCCTGCGCGAAAGTGAACTGAATGCTTAAGATAACAAGACAGGATATAAAAAAGAGTGATTTCTTCAACTGATTAAATTTTTTGTCAAATTTATGAAAAAGCTAATAACCTTAGATTGTTATTAAGATTAATTTATAATTAGTCATGAACAGTTTAATTAAGAAGCTGAGCATCATTTATTTTTTCAACAAAACCCCAAACTCTCACGTTGTAGTTGTGCTATTTTAGATTTAAGAGAGAGCATTTTGAGGAGACTGTACACTGAATTTTGAAAAATGAATTACATTTAGAAATTAGTTTTAATTTTTTAAGTGGTATTGTGTTAGTATCACAAGTTAAGAATCGCCTAAAATATATGGTAAATAAAAAAATAATTGTAACCGGAATAGCATTAACTGTACTGTTTTCTGCCTGCAAAACAAAAGATTTGAAAATGAGTTCAGCAAAAGAGAAAGCCACAACAGAAAAAAAAGTTGTGGTCTATCAGGTTTTCACACGTTTGTTTGGAAATAAAAATACAACAAACAAGCCTTGGGGAACTATAGAAGAAAATGGCGTTGGAAAATTTAATGATTTTACCGATAAAGCACTTCGTGAAATAAAGGATCTTGGGGTTTCTTATATCTGGTATACGGGAGTGCCACATCATGCAGTCGTAAGAGATTATACTGCTTTTGGAATTTCTAATGATGATCCTGAAGTAGTAAAAGGAAGAGCTGGATCGCCTTATGCTGTAAAAGATTATTACAATGTAAATCCGGATTTAGCCGTAAATCCGGCTGAAAGGTTGCAGGAATTTGAAGCATTGATTTCTCGTACGCATAAAGCCGGTTTGAAAGTAATCATTGATATTGTGCCAAATCATATTGCGAGAAAGTACGAAGGTAAAAATAATCCTGAAGGGGTGAGTGATTTCGGTGCAGCTGATGACGTTTCGGTGGAATATAAAGGAGACAATAATTTTTACTACATACCCAACCAGCACTTTGAAATTCCTGATAATGTTTTGCCTTTAAATGGAGAGAAAAATCCTTTGATTGACGGTAAGTTTGATGAAAATCCTGCGAAATGGACAGGAAACGGTTCCCGTAAAGCCAAACCAGATCAGAATGATTGGTACGAAACTGTAAAAGTAAATTACGGTCTAAAACCCGACGGTACGAAAGATTTTCCAGAACTTCCTGCTGGTTTTGATCAGAAATCTGTTCAAGAACATTTTGCTTTTTGGCAGAACAAAGACGTTCCCAATTCTTGGAAAAAGTTTAAAGATATAGCGATATTTTGGACTGCAAAAGGTGTAGACGGATTTAGATATGATATGGCCGAAATGGTTCCGTATGAATTTTGGAGTTATATGAACTCGGCTATTAAAGCAAAAAATCCGAATGCATTTTTATTAGCTGAAGTCTATAATCCAAATGAATATCGAAATTACATCCATTTAGGAAAAATGGATTATTTGTATGATAAAGTAGAGACTTATGATAAGCTTAAGGATATCATTAGAGGGAAATCTTCTCCAGATGAATTGACTGCAATTCAAAACGGTATGTCTGATATCGAGCATCATATGCTTCATTTTCTAGACAATCATGACGAACAGCGTTTGGCAAGTCCTGAATTTGCTGGAAGTCCCGAAAGAGGAAAACCTTTGATGGTGGTTTCGGCAACCATTAGCACTTCGCCAACTATGATATATTTTGGGCAGGAAGTAGGAGAGGCAGGAGATGAAGATGCAGGATTTGGAAAGCGTTCTAGAACTTCTATTTTTGATTATATCGGCGTTCCTAATCATCAAAGATGGATGAATGACGGCAAATTTGATGGCGGACAACTTTCTGATTCCGAAAAAAAGCTACGTGATTTTTACAAACGCTTATTAAATTTCACCATCAAAAGTCCGGCTTTAATGGGAAGTTTTAAAGAAATTCAAACAGTAAATCGCAATAAATCTGTTGCGTATGATTCTTTGGTGTATTCGTATACACGTTGGACTGAAAATCAAAAACTGATCATCACCGTAAATTTTTCTTCTGAAAAAACGAGCGAATTTGAATTGATAATTCCTGTGGATGTCATTAAGAAATGGGATTTAACAGACGGTTCGTATGTGCTGGCTGATCAGTTGTATTTAAAAAGCAAAACGTATTTAACGGTTAAAAATGGTGAAGGAAAAATGTATGTAAAACTTAATCCATCTGAATCATTGATTTATGAATTGAAGTGATATTTTAGGGTATGAAACAAAAAAGCTGCTAAATTAATTAGCAGCTTTTTTGTTTTAGACTTTTTTGACCTTTTTCAAGGCTTCAATATAATATTCGTTGACTTTTTCCCAATTAATATGTTCATAAAAAGCATCAATATAACTGCCTTTTCTGTTTTGATAATCTAAATAGTAAGCATGTTCCCAAAGATCTATTCCTAAAATAGGCGTTCCCGGAATCAAAGCGTTTCTCATTAATGGGTTATCCTGATTTTCTGTCGTTGTAATTTGTAGTTTTCCGTAGCGGTCAACAACGAGCCAGACCCAACCTGAGCCAAACTGCTTTTCGGCTTGTCCTTTAAACTGATTTGTCAGATTATTAAAAGAACCGAATTCTTTACTAATAGAACCTGCCAAAGTATCTTTTGGCGTTTGTTCTTTTGGTGTCAATACATTAAAATAAAGAGTGTGATTGTAGTAACCACCCGCATTCTGACGAAGCTTCACATTATTTAAGTCCATTTTTTTTAAAATGTCTTCAATAGGCATATTTTCAAATTCTGTCGATACAATTTCTTTATTGAAGTTATTTGTATACGACAAATAATGCTTAGAATAATGTGTTTCTAAAGTAAGCGTTCTGATTGCCGGAGCCAGTGCATCGTAAGCAAATGGCAGTTTCGTCATTTCAAACGAACCAGGATCTGCTTTTACATCAGTAGGAGCGCCAATAATAATTTTTTCTTCCTTTGTAGGCAGTGGAACTTCGACTACTTCAACCAGTTTATCATCTTTACAGGAAAATAAAAGTAAAAATGAAGTAAAAATGCTGCAAATAACAAGATACTTCTTCATGATGACATCTATTTTGAGATTAATGAATTAATGATTTCGATGTAGTTTTCCTTGGCTTCGTCGATTGATAAATGGCTGATCTGAATCCATGCATTGGTTTTAAATGCATTTCTCAAATCAAAATTTTCAGATTGATTAGAAACAGCTGTTCCAAAAGTTGCTTGTTTATAAAAGGCGTAAAGACGCAGTTGCACATCTTGTGGCAACGAAGCCTGAGTCATTTTCATGGCAATTTCTACGGCCTCTTCAAAACGAGTATCTAAATCTTTATTCGTCATTTAACCTTTTGAAGCGATAATGGTTTTACCTCCAACTGCTTTTTGTCCAAGTACTACATCGACAGGTGTGCCTAAAGGTAAAAATAAATCTACTCTCGAACCAAATTTTATAAATCCAGCATCGGTTCCTTGTACTACCTGCATTCCTTCTTGTGCGTAATTAACAATTCTTCTAGCCAATGCACCCGCAATCTGACGGTACAAAATTGCGCCAAAAGTTTCGTTTTCAATTACTACAGTTGTTCTTTCGTTTTCCTCACTTGCTTTTGGATGCCAAGCTACCAAAAATTTTCCAGGATGGTATTTACTGAATTTTATAATTCCGTCCATTGCATAACGGGTAACATGAACATTGATTGGCGACATAAAAATAGAAACCTGTAGACGTTTATCTTTAAAGTATTCACCTTCGTAAACTTCTTCAATTACCACAACTTTCCCATCAACCGGAGCCAAGATATGACCACTGTTTCTGACTGCAATTCTTTTCGGATTTCTAAAAAACTGTAAAATAATAACAAGTATCACAAGCGCTGCAATTTGTACCAGCATGCGCAGCCAATAGATATCTATAAATTTTTCAGCAATTAAAATCAATGCGACAGTAAAAACTGTACCTAATAAAATGGACGGACCTCCTTCTTTATGAAACATAATATAAAATTTGATAAAATAAAAATATAATTGGTGCAACAAATATAACACTATCTAGTCGATCTAAAATACCTCCGTGTCCAGGCATTATCGAGCCACTGTCTTTTATGCCGGCTATACGTTTAAATTTTGATTCGATTAAATCTCCGATAGTTCCAAAAATACTGACGATTACGGCGATTCCTGTCCAAATCAAAATCGACCTACCGCTGAATTCTGCTGTCGGCTGAATGTAAAAATTTGAAATTAAATACCCAGCAAGTGCTGCAAAAACAGCACCTCCCAGAAAACCTTCAATGGTCTTTTTAGGAGAAACACGCTCAAAAAGCTTATGTTTTCCTATTGATTTTCCGACCAGATAGGCAAAAGTATCATTAGTCCATATCAAAATGAAGAGACCGAGAATAATTTTAGGATTGTAATCGTTTGTCCCAAAAGAAATTTTCACAATGAATACAAAAGGTAGGGTGATATATCCTAGCAGATATAAATATTTTGATGAAATGCTTATTTTTTGAACGGAATCATAAAATAAGAAAATAATGCATTTTATAGAAACGACAATGGTAACTGCCAATAAAACCAAGTCTAATTGCTGAATATTGGTTTTTAAATCCACATTAGCACCAAAATTAGAATTGATAAATTCTGTCGTCTGCTTATTGTAGTGGCTTACGAGCAGAATACACGAATATAAAAGGACGCCGAATAAAATCGAGAAAATTTTATTGAGGTTTACTATGTTGCTGAATTCGTAAATTGTAATAACTAAAAAAAGACCAAAAAGGAGAATAAAGCTTTCAGTCGAAAACAAGATTGACGTTAACAACAAAGCGATATAAACAGCACCAGAAATGGTTCTCTTGAGTGTTTCGTTCATCTTAAAGATCCTCTAAAAGCAATAAATAAAGGTTCTTGGCAACACTTCCGTATTGTGTAAAGTCTTCTTCTTTTGCTTTTTCGAAATATTTTATTGTAGTGATATTGGTTGGATAGTCTCTTTCGTATTTGCGTTTTATAGCGCTTAGTCCATCGCTCTTCATAGGAAGAATCTGGCTTGTGGTGGCTATAATGACAATATTAGCGGGTAATTCGTTTGGTTTGTTTTGTCGAATTTGTCTGGATGAAAATAAAATGGAACCTTCGTCGGCTATAAGATTTTCACAGCTCGCTAATAAGAATTTTGGATTAGAAGGCGCGATATAAAATAACTTGTTTTCATCTAATAAGCCAAATAAAGCAGGTTCATAACATAAAGCTTCTTGTTCAAACCAGTCGTTCTCTTCTAAAATGTTTTCAAACTGTTCAGTAACCTCTGTTTTATTTTCACAATACAAGAATTTACCTCCATTTTTCTTAAAATTGAAAATGAATTGTTCGTCTAAAGATAAATGACTGTTTTGGGCAGAGGTTCCGGCGTATTCGCTTTCACTCTCTTCATCAGAAGAGGCTTCACCTGAACCAAATATTTTTCTGAAAAAATTCATTTTTTATGTGAAATACTTTACATGTTAATTGAAAACGTTCAAAGATAAAAAAATCTTAATTCAAAAGCCTGTTTTGAATTAAGATTTTAAAAAATATTCCTTATTTGATGCTAATTTATGAAACTACCTCTTCTAAATTTTTATCCCAAGTACGTTTTCCAAAAATCGTTTCGAGATCATCTTTAAAGATTACCTCTTTTTCAATTAAGATATCAGCAAGCTGGTTTAGTTTGTCTTTGTTTTCTTCTAATATCTGAATAGCTCTCTGATATTGTCCTTCGATTAACTCTGAAATTTCAGCATCAATGATTTTTGCTGTTTCATCAGAATATGGTTTAGAGAAATTGTATTCGCTTTGACCAGTTGAATCGTAATACGTAACGTTTCCGATTTTATCATTCAATCCGTAAATCGTTACCATTGCACGAGCTTGGCGTGTTACTTTTTCTAAATCACTTAAAGCTCCTGTAGAAATTCTGTCAAATGTTACCTTTTCTGCTGCTCTTCCGCCCATTGTAGCACACATTTCGTCTAACATCTGATCTGTTCTTACGATTTGTCTTTCTTCTGGCAAGTACCAAGCAGCTCCTAAACTTTGTCCGCGAGGAACAATTGTAACTTTGATAAGTGGCGCAGCATGTTCCAGCATCCAGCTCACAGTTGCGTGACCAGCTTCGTGAATTGCAATTGCTCTTTTCTCATCAGGAGTGATGATTTTATTTTTCTTTTCAAGACCACCAATAATTCTGTCTACTGCATCTAAGAAATCTTGTCTGTCTACGGCAGGTTTGTTATTACGTGCCGCAATAAGAGCGGCTTCATTACAAACATTTGCAATATCTGCACCTGAGAATCCCGGAGTTTGTTTTGCTAAGAAATCTAAATCAAGGCCTTCAACTTTTTTGATTGGAGCCAAGTGTACTGCAAAGATTTCAGCTCTTTCGCGAATGTCTGGTAAGTCAACAAAAATCTGTCTGTCAAAACGTCCCGCTCGCATTAAGGCTTTGTCTAATACGTCTGCTCTGTTGGTTGCCGCTAAAACAATCACATTTGAATTTGTTCCAAAACCGTCCATTTCTGTTAGTAATTGGTTCAATGTGTTTTCTCTTTCGTCATTTCCTCCAGACATATTGCTTTTTCCTCTTGCTCTACCAACAGCATCAATCTCATCGATGAAAATAATAGCAGGAGATTTTTCTTTTGCTTGTTTGAACAAATCACGTACACGTGAAGCACCAACTCCAACGAACATTTCAACAAAGTCAGAACCTGACAAAGAGAAAAATGGTACTTGCGCTTCGCCAGCAACAGCTTTTGCTAATAAAGTTTTACCAGTTCCCGGAGGCCCTACCAATAAAGCTCCTTTTGGGATTTTTCCTCCAAGGTTGGTATATTTTTCTGGGTTTTTAAGGAATTCTACAATTTCCTGAATTTCTTCTTTTGCACCTTCTAGACCTGCAACATCTTTAAACGTTGTTTTGATGTCTGTTTTTTCGTCGAATAATTTAGCTTTAGATTTTCCGATATTGAAAATCTGTCCGCCTCCGCCAGCGCCTCCGCCAGACATTTTACGCATGATGAAAAGCCAAACACCAACAATGATGATGATAGGAAGTAGGCCAATTAAGATATCGCTCCAATTGTTTGCTTCTTTAAAATCGTAACCTCCAACTAATTTTTTTTCAGCTTTTGCTCTGTCTAGTTTGTCCTGAAAAGATTTCAGATCACCAAATTTTGCAGTATAGTGAGGACCTTTGTTTGGTCTTTCAAAAATATCTTTTGCTATTTTTTTATTAGATGGGTCTTTTAAGGCTTCGTCAGTAAGAAAGATTTCAGCATCTTTATTGTTAAAGATGGTAACGCTTTTAATTTCTCCTTTGGCTAACAAATTATCTATGTCAGACGATTTTAATTGTGCGGGTTCGCTTATGCTTGATCCTCCGGTTGCAAAACTTATGAATAAAAAAACTAAAAGTATTGCGGTATATATTAACCAAGGACTTATTCTAAATTTATTCGGATTTGGATTATTATCTTTAGCCATTTAATGAAAGTTTCTTTAGTATTTATTTTCGATTGTAGTTATTTTGGCATCGCCCCATAGGCTTTCGATGTTGTAATATTCGCGAATGTGTTTCTGGAAAACATGTACCACAATGTGTACATAATCCATTAAAACCCATTCTGCGTTATCGGTTCCTTCTACGTGCCAAGGCTTATCTTTTAAGTCTTTTGATACAGTTTTTTGAATTGAGTTTACGATGGCGTTAACTTGGGTATTTGAGCTACCGTTGCAGATTACGAAATAATCGCATACCGCAGTATCTATTTCTCTTAAGTCAAGAATGTCGATATCATTTCCTTTTACTTCCTCAATCCCTTTGATTATGTTCGCCAGCAGAACATCATTATTAATAGTCTTTTTCGCCATGAATTATTTTATATGAATTTGTAAAGTTACCAAATTTTGTGATTATTTTTGAACCTTAACAAAATATTAAATTAAGTTATTTAAATTATTGTAATGAAGTTAATCAAACTCGATGCCATAGATTCGACAAATGATTTTTTAAAATCGCTATCTACTCAGGACGAACTGGAGAATTTTATCGTCGTAACGGCTGAAAATCAGACTAAAGGAAAAGGGCAACGAGGTTCTAAATGGGAATCTGAGAAAGGTAAGAACTTAATTATGAGTACCTTGGTTAAAGATTTTTTGTTTGATAATGAGCAGGTTTTTAATTTGAGTGTTATTGTTTCATTAAGTGTAATTGAAGTTTTAAAATCGCTTAATATTCCCGAATTAAGTATTAAATGGCCAAACGACATTATGTCATATAATAAAAAAATTGGTGGCATACTTATCGAAAATACTATCAAAAGTGATGGCAGAATTGTGTCAGTCGTTGGTTTGGGACTAAATGTAAACCAGACTAATTTTGGAGAATTGCCTCAAGCTTCTTCGCTCTGCGTTATCTTAAATAAAACTGTAGACAAAGAAATATTTCCAGCTTTGATAACAGATAAAATCAAAGAAAAAATTGCGTTATGGGAGCGTTCATCTTATGTGTTTTGGCAGGATTATTTCAATTCGTTATTCCGAAAAGGCGTGCCGATGCCTTTTAAAAACCTTGAAGACCGTAATTTTATGGGAATTATTCAAGGTGTCTCTTCTGTTGGAAAAATACAGATTTTACTTGAAGATGATTCTGTTTCTGAGTTTGATATTAAGGAAATCAAGATGCTTTATTAAATTATTGTTTTTAAAAACTGATTTCTGTAAGTATCTAAATCGTTGAGAAAAAAATCATTTCAAGTAAAATATTTCGCATTGCTGTTGTTTTAATTGCCTTAAACTTCTGAAAGTCTCTTTTTAGGTTCTATTTTTCTGTTCCAGTAAATGATGTAGAAGGTTCCGATTACAGAAGGAAGCATCCAAGCTGTAATATTCCCCAAACCCATTCCGGCAACGATAAAAGCTGTGATAGACGCAATTAGAGCTCCAGACATTTTTCCGATATGTTTTGAAAGCCATTTAGTATTTCCTGCAGAAACGTTTTTGAAGAACAGAAAATCTTTTACAGTCATATAAAGACCAAATCCGCCGAAGAAAGTGAATAATATTCCGTTTTGAATGCCTTTCAGCTGACAGTAAATTCCAAGAGCTACCATTATTACAGAACAGAAAAGCATGCTTCCTGAGATTAGTTTATCGGTAAAGTCGGCTTTGGTTTTGTTTTTGAATGACAAAAATCGATTACCCGAAATTACAAGATAGATGGTAAACAGTCCGACAAGAAATGAAAAGATATTCTGATGTTTTGGCATTAAACAGATTGGAAGCGAAAGCAGGCTGCTTACAAGCATTCCGACAGAAAAAAGCTTTCCCATTTTTTTATGTAATGGGCTTCCTTTTTTTGCGACAATACTTCCAATACCGCTTATTAATCCGATTCCTCCAAAAAATGCATGAATGTAAATTATAGTTTTGATTGTTGTTTCCATTTTGGTTTGTTTTAGTTTATGGATCAAACTTCGGTCAAAAAAATGATGCGGAATAATTAATAGTTCTGAACTGTAGTTTTTCTAGGATGAAATGTTTTTTTTAAGATTCAAAGGTTCAAAGTTGCAAAGGTTCATAGGTTCTTCTTTTGAACAAAAAAAGCCCAATCAAATGATTGGGCTTTCGGGGTATTTCTTGCTTTACAATTACAACTTGTGCATATTGTTTGCTAAAGTTTCGATAAACTTGCTGATAGGACCTTTAACCATCATCGCCATCATCGCGTTAAACTCTCCTTCAAAAAATAACTGAACTGCACTTTCTGAATCAGACACGGTATCAATGTTTGAAGTTAGTGTAAATGGAAGCTTGTCACTAGCAGCACCCAAAACAATTTTGTTTGGAGCTGTTTTGTCTTTCATTTTTAATTTGATTTCTGGCATGCCTTTCAATCCAAAAATAAAAGAGTCTTCTCCGGTTACTTCAAATTTAGCGATGTTATCCGGCATTAATTTTTCAAAATTTCGTACATCAGATAATTGATCAAAAAGATCCTGAGCTGATTTCTGAACTGTAACTTTTGGACTTTCTAAGTTCATATAATATTTTTTTTATTTGTTTCTGGAATCAAAAATAAATTCCAAATTAATAAATCCCAAATTCCAAAAGGAGCAAAGCAACTTTTAGAAAATCTAAAATCTAAAATTACTCCTGTCCCCAAGTTGATGGACTTTCGTTCCATTCAAGCAAAGTAGACTGTTGGTCTTCTGTTATGTATTGTTTTTGAACAGCTAAATCTAATAGATTTTCGTAGTTGCTTAATGTGAATAAATCAATATTAGCTTCTTTGAAGTTTTCTTCAGCAACACCAAAACCGTAAGTAAAAATAGCAGCCATACCTTTGACATTAGCGCCTTCGCTTCTTAAAGCTTCCACAGCCATTAAGCTGCTTTTTCCTGTGCTGATTAAATCTTCAACAACTACAACATTTTGTCCTTTTTGTAAAAAACCTTCAACTTGGTTTTGTCTTCCGTGTTTTTTTGGTTCCGGACGTACATATACAAAAGGAAGCCCTAAACTTTCGGCAACCAGAATACCAACTCCAATGGCTCCAGTAGCGACGCCAGCAATGACATCAGGCTTTCCAAACTGTTTTTCGATGTTCTTAGCAAACTCATCACGAACATAATTTCTGATGCTCGGAAATGAAAGAATCATCCTATTATCGCAATAAATAGGAGATTTCCAACCAGAAGCCCATGTAAAAGGATTTTCGGGATTCAATTTAATTGCATTTATTTGCAAAAGCAATTCGGCTGTTTTTTCGGCAGTATCTTTATTAAAAATCATAGTACAAATGTATAAAGTTTTTGTAAACGACAAACCACTTTTTTTGACAAATGAAATCTCAAAGGAAACAGATTTTCAATTGTTCTTGTTGGAAAGTATTGATATCGAGCAGCTTATTATAAAAATTTTTCAAAATAAAATTCAAAAAGCCATTTTATATCATCCCGACGAAAGTGAAATGATGAAAACCCTTAAAGCCAAAATTCCGGTGAATAAAGCGGGCGGAGGCTTTGTCTACAATAAAAAAGGCGAAGTCTTGTTTATCTTTAGAAACGGAAAATGGGACCTCCCAAAAGGCGGAATCGAGAAAGGGGAAGACATCGAAGCGACGGCTATGCGTGAGGTAGAGGAGGAGACAGGGGTAAACCAGCTTCGTATTACGAACAAACTTCAAAAAACCTATCATATCTTTAAACGCAACGGAAAGTATAAACTCAAAATCACGCATTGGTTCGAAATGCAGTCTGATTTTGAAGGAACTCCACACGGACAAATAGAAGAAGGAATCGAAAAAGTGGCTTGGCTAAATCCCGAACAGATTAAGGAAGCACTAAAAAAATCGTATGAGAATATTAAATTGTTGTTTGAAGAAGACAATCAGGCTCCATTAGATTTGAAACCAAAAAAAGAAAACTTAGAATCTTAAGAGGCTTAAAAAAAACTTAGCATCTTAGCGTCTCATTATCTTAGTATCTTAGTATCTTAGAATTATGGCGTGCCACCAATTAAAAAAAGACCCAATCAACTTTGCGTTCATTGGGTCTTTTTTTAATTGCTGTCGGGCTTTCGCTGCTACTTCGGTAGCTTAGCTCTATCCCTCACGCGGAGATATGCTTTGTTTGAATTTGTTTCAAGTTTCAAGTTATTTGCTGTTGTGAGTTTGATGCTCATGTCTTTTTGAATTGCATTGAAAAGAAAAACACCGAAACACAATCAAATAGGATTACTTACTTCAACTGATTATATTTTTCGATAAAACTCGCAAGTTTTACCTCATCAATTCTAAAATCTTCCTTAATTACATTGTTTTCAGCCAAAGCAAATATTAAATCATTTCGCCCTATGATCCTTTCGTTTGAGAATTTTTTATCGGATGCAATAAAGGTAATTATGCTCGAAAATTTCCCATTTCCAACAGAATTAATTTGTCCCGAGATTACTTCCTTGTTTTTCAGATCCGAAATGCTAAAGTTGTTGCCGTCTTTCAAATAGAAAAATGCAATTTTGTTATTTAAAATGATTTCGCCTTTTTCAAAAGAAATAGCCTTTATTATTTGCTCTTCTTTTTCTTGAGCAGACAATAAATTAGTTGAGAAAACAATTGCAAATAGCAAAATTGTAATTTTTATAACTCTCATAATTTAATTTGTTTATTAGAATTAACCTCTTAAATGTTTAATATAATTATCAAGCAAACTTTGAATTTGCACACTTGCAACAGGATTAGCAGAATGAACGTTGAATTTTAGATGCTGTAAATCTAGCCCAGATTCGTAAACCAGCCATTTGGCACAAGCGTAACCATCTTCGGCAAGATTGTCGTTTTCATCAAGTCCTAAATCATTATCAAAACTAATCAATTCAGGAAGCCCTTTTTCGAGAATTGCTTTTTTGAAATCATGGAAATTTCGAACTATCACAAAATCATCATTAGTTAGTTTTTTATAAATCATATTTACATCCCTAATGTCGTCGAGAAAAAGTTTGTATGACATTAAGAATTAGCATTTAAATTAATCAAGAGATTATTTTCATTAAAAGCAGCATTAATTACATTTCCGTCTTTTTCTGCTTTAACTTCATTTCCATTTGGAGTCAGTTCGAAGCCTTTTTGCGCTAAATAATTGGTAAAAGCATTTTTGTGATTCTGAATTTCAAATGTTGAAATCAATTCTGGAAAAACAGTCAAAATTCTTGAGAATTCTTCGCTTTCTGTATTGTCTATCGATTCATCTTTTATCGTAACAACCATCGTTCCCTGTCCATAATTTCCAAGATAATAACCGCTTAAATTAAACATAGTAGTAGCAATCATTCCAATAAGATGTAAATCATTAGGAACAGCATCAAATTTACCAACGGTCAATAAATCGATATTATTCTCTTCTCCATATTGTTTCAATAAAAGCGCCTCTTTCATGACAGATTCTGCATAACCGCCTGCTTTATTTTCCCAAAGCCAAAGCCAGGTTTCAGAAGAATGCGAAAAAGAACCCAAAACCTGCATCGAAAAAGTAAGATCTTCTCCAAAAGTGATTTCCTCGGTATCCATATTTACATTCCACGAAAGACCGCCTGTTACGTTATGTAAATTTCTTTGTTTTTCTAATGCAAGAGCGCCGTATTTTTCTAAAAAATCATTTTCAGAAGTAAAATAAATACTTCCATTTTCTGGCTTAAGTGCTGATTCTGTGTTGTCTTCTTTCTTTTTAAAAAAGTTGTTGAATAGTCCCATTTAGTTATGATTTTTTATAATTTAAAATTGATGTTTTCAAATATAGGATTTTTAAAATAAGTCAGAAAAACATAATTAAATATAAGGCTCATTGTTAGAAAATTGAATTGTGTCCAGCTTTAGCTGGATGATAAATTTAAATGGAAAAGGAAAATGGCTTTAGCCAAACTTTGATAAAGATCTAAACGCACAGTTTTGCGTTCTTATCGGAAGTCAAACTCAATCAAAATCAAAAAAACTAGCGGACTTTGCGGTTAAAAAAAAAACTATAAAACACGATAAACAGGATACTGCATATGTGCCTTTTCATAATAAACAGAATGTTTGTAAATCCAATTCAACTGCGCTTCTGGATTTTTAGCAAACTCGCGGTCATTTTGTTTTTTAGTTTCTAATTCTGCTTTTAGATTTTGATTGTCTTTTAAAAGTTGTGCTGCCGTATCTTCAAAAATATATTCTGAGTAATGTTCTTTTTGCTGTAAAATAGCATCGAAGAAATTCCAATTGAAGAATGAATCTACACCTTCGGGTTCAAAAGCTTCCAAAAGATATTTAACGCCTTTTTGGTTTGTCGGAATATAGTAATCTCCTTTGGCAAAATTCATTTTCACCATTTTAGAAGTTACAGTTGTGTTTCGATGTAGATAATGGCCTTCGTAAGCAGAAGGTACCGTTTTAAAATCGGCAATTCGGTAACTTTCTACTTCAATTATCGTGTCGTTTTTAATTTCGGTAAACGAGATGTTATTGTTTTTCAGCAAGTCAACAATATTCCAATAACCACGCGGCATGATATAAGCAGACGGGATAACAACTTCTTTTTGCGATTTGAATTCTTTGATATACGGAACATCTTTTTTATAAGGTTTGTTTCTGTCGTAATACAAACGATCTCCAGTTGTGGCTTCGCTTTTTTTGTAGCCAGCTTCGTAACCTAAAAATGTGAATTTTGTTGTTTTCGTACTGTCCATTTCCCATTTTAAAGTATAAGATTTTTTAGGTTGGTATTGCTCCAGGTTTTTTACACGAAGTTCTTTGATTTTCTGATAATTGGCATCGGTAAAATCCAAAGTCGATTTCATGTATTCATACGTCATTTTTACGCGTTCGGCGTATTTTTTCAACATATGGGTTTCGACCACAAAACCGATTGTATTAAATAGAGAAGTGTAACCCGTTGTGTATCTTGGACTATCAACAAACTGGCCAAAACCTTTATCTGGCGTATCTTTAAACGAATCAACATAAGGCGTGGTTTCGATTTTCTTTTTCTGAAGATCTTTTACCAAAGCTGGCATCATTTCGTTATTCATAAAATCGCCTAAAACAGTTCCGAGTTTATTGTGCTGTGTCATGATATACGTCAGTTTGTATTGATAATCAGAACCATTGCTAACATGATTGTCAATAAAAACATCGGTATTTATTTTTTGGAAAATCTCAATAAAACTTTTGGTATTTCTGGTGTCCGATTTCATTAAATCGCGATTCAAATCGTAATTTCTCGAATTTCCTCTAAAACCATAAACTTCTGGTCCATCTTGATTGGCGCGAGTTGTAGAATTCCGATTCAAAGCACCGCCAATATTATAAACCGGAATGGTAACCAAAACAGTGTTTTTCGGCGCTTTCATTTTTCCTGTGGCCAGATCTCTGTAGAATTGCATTGTTGCGTCGATTCCGTCCGGTTCTCCTGCATGAATTCCGTTATTGACAAAAAGAACGGCTTTGGTTTTCTGAATTTTATCAAAATCAAACACTTTATCCGGATTAAATGTCACCATATGCAACGGATAACCAGAATCTGTTAATCCCATTTCTTTGATTTGTATCGTAGGAAAATCGTTTGCCAAAAGTTTAAAATACCGAATGGCTTCAAAATAATCAGCTGCCTGATTTCCGTTTCCTTTCTCAAAAAAAGTATCGTATTTTTTGTTGTTTTGAGCAAAAAGAGAAATTGTAAAAAATGAAATGAGAAGGGTAAGAAGTTTCATGATTTTGGTTTTTTGAAGAATCAAATATAGGTTTTTATTTGTTTCAGGTTTCAAGTTTCAGGTTTTGTATACTTTAATGGTTATTTATTCTCTCACAGATTATGCGTATCTGGGAGATTTTTTATTTTAATGCTTGAGATTTAATATGCATAATCTGCTAGATCTGCGAGAGATGATTTGTTTCACGCAGATTTTACGGATTTAAGCAGATAAAATTTGATTTTTTTAAATCTGCTAAAATCCATTTTAAATCTGAATGAAATGTAATCTTTGTGGTTATTTACTTCTCTCAGATTTTGCAGATTTCGCAGATTTTTTAATTTTATATTTAGAGTTTAATCTCCTTAATCTGCAAAATCTGCGAGAGAAAACTATCTGTTCAATCTGCTTAAATCTGTAAAATCTGCGTGAAACAAAAAAACAGCATTCAAACTTGAAACTTGAAACAAGAAAAACCTAAAACAAATTTTAGTTACTTTTGCAGCATGAAAAAACACCATTCCAACAATATACTTTTGAATTTGGGGATTCAGAGCCTCAACGAAATGCAGGAAACCGCGCAGGACGCAATTCTGAACGATAATAATGTTTTGTTGCTTTCTCCAACTGGATCAGGAAAAACATTAGCATTTTTACTTCCGGTTTTAGAATTATTACAGCCCGAAATCTTATCGGTTCAGTGTTTGATTTTGGTTCCGTCACGAGAGCTTGGACTACAGATTGAACAGGTTTGGAAAAAAATGGGAACGCAGTACAAAGTAAATATCTGCTATGGCGGACATTCAATTGAAACTGAAATCAAAAATTTAAGCAATCCCCCGGCGGTTTTAATCGGAACGCCAGGGAGAATAGCCGATCATATCGATAGAGAAACGTTCAGGACAGATAAAATCCAGACTTTGATTTTAGATGAATTTGACAAATCGCTGCAATTAGGTTTTCATGAGCAAATGTCTTTTATCATCGGAAGGCTTTCGAAAGTGAATAAAAGAGTTTTGGTTTCGGCAACTTCAGATATCGAAATCCCGAAATATACAAAAGTTGTAAATCCGACGGTTTTAGATTTTATTCCTGAAGAAGAGGAAAAGGCAAACCTTTCGTTGAAAATGGTGATTTCGCCTGTTAAAGATAAACTGCAGAGTCTTTTTAATCTGATTTGCTCTTTAAAGTCAGAATCAGCGATTATTTTCTGTAATCATCGGGATGCTGCAGAACGAATCAGCGATACCTTAAACGAAAAAGGGATTTATTCGGTCTATTATCATGGCGGAATGGATCAGGACGAACGTGAGCGTGCTTTGATTCAGTTTAGAAACGGAAGTATCAGTTATCTGGTTACTACAGATTTGGCTGCGAGAGGCTTGGATATTCCAGAAATGAAACATGTTATTCATTATCATCTTCCATTAAAAGAAGACGAGTTTACGCATAGAAATGGCCGTACCGCGCGTATGCAAGCATCTGGTACAGCATATTTAATCATTCACGAAAGTGAAAAACAGCTTGATTATATCGATTATGAAATGGATGTTTTGGATGTTGAAGGGAAAGTTTCTCTTCCAAAACCGCCTCAGTTTCAAACCATTTATATTAGTGGCGGAAAGAAAACAAAACTAAACAAATTTGATATCGTGGGTTTCTTTTCACAAAAAGGGAAACTAGAAAAAGACGATTTGGGTCTGATTGAAGTAAAAGATTTTGTTTCGTTTGCGGCCGTTAAATACAATAAAGTAAAAGATCTGCTGAAAGATATCAAAGATGAAAAGATGAAGGGCAAAAAGTTTAAAATAGAAGTGGCTCGTAATGTTGTAAAGAAAGTTGAAGACGATAAAAGAGGTAAATATTAGTTCAAATCAAATGATTTTTAGTACAAAAAAAGATTTTGTATTGTGAAGATTTGGTTTTTATCTTCTTGTTTTTCAGTGTTTTATTTTTGTTTAGCTGACTTTTACAATTTTATATTGAAAAAATAATGAATTGATAGGGGTTTTTTCAATATTTCTATGTTTTTTTGTGTTCGTAAAATTGTAAACCCCAAATACTATATGAAAAAGATTATTACTCTTGCCGCATTGTTTTTTAGTTTTGTTTCGTTTGCACAGGTTAAGGTTCTAGAAACAGTTCCTGTAGAAAAATTAGGAAAAGTAAACAACAACTACATTCAGAAAATTGGTGACGAATACACTGTGTATTACACTATCGTTCAAAGTGATGATGATTCGACTTTGAGAAAATTTTCATTCAAGAACATTGATAATGCTTATAACTCTTTATACAACATTATCATGGGCGGATTTACAGCTTCTCCGTTGTACGATATCAAATTAGAGTTACCTAACAACTATATTTGGTTACACTACACAGGTAATGTGGTTCCAGACAAAGCTACAGTTCAGTTTATGGTTTCTGGTAAAGAAAGAGACGCTGCAACAAACAACGTATCTGAGCCATTCGTAAAAGACCAAATCAGTAAATTATTCCAGAAATAATTTTTTTGAGGTTCAAAGCCGCAAAGAGACAAAGGGACAAAGTTTTTTCAACTTTATCTTTATATCATAACGAAAAAAGCTGTTCAATTTGAACAGCTTTTTTTATGCGTAAGTTAGTTAAGTGTAAAAAAAACGTAGCAACTCAGAATCTTAGTAGCTTAGTATTTTTTTTTAAATTTTCTTCACATACTGTGTAATAATCACAATCTGCTGTCCGTCTACTTTTCCTTCTATGTATTCTGCATTTTCGTGATCAAGACGAATGTTTCTTACTGCTGTACCTTGTTTGGCTACCATGCTAGAACCTTTTACTTTTAGATCTTTAATTAAGACAACAGAATCTCCGTGTTGTAAAACAACGCCGTTGCTGTCGCGGTGAACTAGTTTGTTTTCATCATCTTCTCCTTCTCCAGTTGCTTTTGCCCATTCAAGAATATCTTCATCAAGATACATCATGTCTAGTAATTCTTGTGACCATCCTGCAGAGCGCATACGGCTCAACATTCTCCAGGCAACAACCTGAACAGGAACATTTTCATTCCACATACTGTCATTTAGGCATCTCCAGTGGTTCAAATCTACGTTGTCTGGATTTTCAATTTGGTCAATACAGGTGTTACAGGCTAATACAGCTTCATCAATTCCACCTTTTCTAGTTGGAAGGACTTGATAAACTTTTAAATTTTCTTCAGCGCCGCAAAGCTCACATTTAGATCCGCTTCGTTTGCTTAATTCTCTTTCGATGCTCATTATTTATGGGTTTGTTTAAAAATGCGAAATTACTTATAATAGACAAGCATTGCAAATTTATATTTCGGCGTAAAATTTAGTTTTTAAATATTATTTTATTAAGATTAATAATCGAAGTCTCACCTTGAGAACTTTCGAGATACTTTATTTCAATACTGTTTTCAGAAATAAATCTTATTTTTTTATCACAACCCGTAACACACGCTTCGGTATAAACTGGAAAGTATAATTGTTTGTTTTTGTCAAATGCAATGATGTTGGCTCTAAAATAAGATACAATTTTAAAGTTGTCATTTTCAATACTCTGTGATTCATCATAGTCTCCTGTGAAATTGAATAAATCATCTTTGTAATAAGTACTATAAATAATGTCTGGAATTCCAGAATAACCATTTGCCATGTGATTGATCGAATTGTTATCTGTTTCCCATTTTTTCATATAATTGCTATAATGATTTGGATCTTTGGCAGCATGAAATACCAATTTGCTTTTATTTGCAAAATCATAAAGAACTTTTTTTATTTCTGGGTTTGAATTTAAAAGCTTGTTTTCAATAAATTCCCCAACTATTGCTTCTCCTTTATGAACTGTCGTTTCACCTCCATATACTAAGTTGTAAGTGTTTAGATTGTTGGTGTTTAACATAATAAAAGTTACCATTTCATCTGTAATTGCAGATCCTTGGTAAGTCTCATGTACAGATAAAAGAATGTATTCTTGGTCTTTAATAGTTACTTTCTCGAAACTTTCTTTTCCGATTGAAGTATAATTATATTCGTTCGAAATTAAAGTGTCTTGTTTAACGAGTTTAAATTCCTTTCCTTCTTTCAAATACTTTGAAGCTAGAATAAAGTTTTTATCCTCAGCAAGCAAATATTTGTTATATTCACTTGCTTTGGATGTAGTAATTCTTATTTCTTCTGTATTGTCTTTGTTTTTAGTTTTGTAAAGAGACGTTAAACCGTCTGAATTAGTTGTGTTATCGGTTTTTATGCTGTCTCTATTATTTGGTTCAGGGATTGAAATTACTTTTGTTTCTTTCTTACATGAAATTACGCCAAAACAGATTACAAGTAATATTATGATTTTTCTTTTCATTAAGAAGACTCAAAAAAAAATTATTTAATTTTCACTCTAACCGCATCCGGAACCAACATTTCATATTCGCCACCATGACGCAATACGTCGCGTACAATGCTTGAGCTGATAAATGATGTGCTTGCTGCAGTTAACAAGAAAACGGTTTCTATTTTAGAAAGTTTTCTGTTAGTGTGGGCGATAGCTTTTTCGAATTCGAAATCGGCTGGATTACGCAGACCTCTTAAAATGAAATTTGCTTTTAGTTTTTTGGCTAAATCAATGGTAAGACCTTCATAAGTGATAACCGAAACTTTTGGTTCGTCTTTAAAAGTTTCTTCGATAAACCGTTTTCTTTCCTCTAATGAAAACATGTATTTTTTTTCGGCATTGACACCAATTGCAATTACGATTTCATCAAATAATGGAATTCCTCTTTTGATAATATCTTCATGTCCTAATGTAATCGGGTCAAATGATCCTGGGAATATGGCTTTTCGCATTTCTTTAAGTTTCTAAGTTTCTGAGATTCTAAGTTTTGTAGAATCTTATTTTTTCTTTTTTTGGAATTTGGAATTTGGAATTTTATTTTTGGAATTTGGTTTTACGTTATCCTTTTGGTATTGATGGAGGGAACCCATTCCTCTTTATGGCAGTCTTTACAAGTTGAAGTTCCTTTTTTTAATTTTTCAGTATTACCGCAGAAAGAACAAGAATATATTCCTTCTTCTGAGATGATTTTATTTTTTTTCTCGAAAAGCAAAGGCAGAATCGGTAATCCGTAGCCAACATCTTTGTCTTCATAATAAAAAACACTGATTTCACCGCTGGTTTCTATAAAAGCATGTTTTACCTGTCCTAAATGCTCAATCGATTTGATTCGCAATTCTGCGAAAAACTCGTCTTGAGCAAGAGTTTCTTTTCTAAAACTGCTTATAGAAAATTTCCCGTCGTTAATTAAACATTCGGTTTTACCTTCTATAAATTCTTCAAATTTTTTGCTTTTTCCTGTAAGCCATGTTACAGTTCGATATAAAATGATTATGGTTGTAAAAACTATTGCAGCAGGAATAATTCCAACATCTTCATAAAACATAGGATCGCCAGCTGCAGAACCTAGCGCGATAATGATAACCGTTTCAAAAATAGATAACTGTTTTACGCCTCGTTTTCCTGCCAGCTTTAAGGTTAGCAGCAAAATAGTAAACATGACTGTCGATCGAAAAATAACTTCCAAAAGAAAACTTTCTGGCAGACTGTTAAAGAAAACTCTATCCCATTCAAATATTTGGTTCATTTTTTTGAGGTGCTAAGTTGCTAAGGTTCTGAGATGCTACGTTTTTAGGTTCAAAGTAACAAAGGTCTTTGCTTCACTTTGTTCAGTCTGATTGTAATAAAAAAATAAGGTTCTGAAATCTTAGAATCTCAGAACCTCAGTATCTTTAAGCTAACGCTAATTCAATCGCATTTGTAAATAAATCTTCAAGAGAAATTCCGGCTGCTTTTGCTTGTTGCGGAATCAAACTTTCTGTTGTTAAACCCGGAATGGTGTTCATTTCGAGCATATGTGGTTCGTCGTTTACGATGATGAATTCGCTTCGTGAGAAACCTTTCATTTTTAAGACTTCGTAAGCACGTTTTGCTGTTTCTCCCACTTTTTTAGTCAATTCGTCAGAGATTCTCGCTGGCGTGATTTCTTGCGATTTTCCTTCGTATTTAGCTTCGTAATCGAAGAAATCATTGTCTGATACAATTTCGGTAATTGGCAATACAATAACCTCGCCTTTGTAGTTGATTACGCCGACAGAAACTTCTGTTCCGTCAAGGAAACTTTCAATGATGATTTCGTTGTCTTCTTTGTAGGCAACTTCAATAGCGATTGGCAATTCGGCTTCGGTTTTTACTTTTGAAATTCCGAAACTAGAACCGGCTTTATTTGGTTTTACAAAACAAGGAAGTCCCACTTTTTTAATGATTTCCTCCGTGTTGATTACATCACCTTTGTTCAAATAATAGGAAATCGCTGTTTTGATTCCGTATGGTTTTAAAACCGATAATAAATCTCTTTTATTGAATGTCAATGCAGCTTGGTAATAGTCGCAAGAAGACTGCGGAATTCCTAACAATTCAAAATAAGCCTGCATTAATCCGTCTTCTCCTGGAGTTCCGTGAATAGCATTGAAAACACAGTCAAAAGTGATTTTTTCTCCGTTTACAGTAACTGAAAAATCATTTTTGTCGATTGGAAATTCGGCATCATTCTGGTCTACATAAACCCATTTTTCTTTAAAAATATGAATACGGAATCCGTTGTATTTTGTTTTGTCAAGATATTGGTGTACAACGTTTCCGCTGATAAGCGAAATTTTGTATTCGCTTGAATATCCGCCCATGATGATGGCAATGTTTTTCATTGTATATTTTTATTTTTTAATTGTTTCAAGTTTAATGTTTCAAGTTTAATGTTTCAAGTTGTCGATTAAGACTTCCTTGTTGAGAATCTTTCTACAATAAAAATGCACTTTTTTCTTTTAAGTAACGTTCTTATGAAAACTGGAACCCTAGCCCTGATGGGAGCGGCATCCTTTTGTGCCGGGGTTCGGCGCAAAATATACAGCGGACAGCAGGAAATTGCTCCTAATTAAAAGCATTCTCGTTTTAAACAAAATTATCATTTTTTTTGAAACGAAATACTTTATCTTTGTCGCTAATAAAAATAAATTTATGAGTTTACGTAAGTATTTAACAAGCAGAGTTTTTTTCTTGCAATTATTAATGGCTGCTGCAATTATTGTTGTTTTAGGTTATTTATTTATGCATTGGTTGACTTTTACAACCGATCACGGACACGAAATCGAAGTTCCGAATTTGGCTAGACTGACAGAGGAACAGGTTGAGCAAAAACTAGATGAACTTGATTTGGATTATGTACTTCTGGATAGTGTCGATTATCGAAGCGAATTTCCGAAATACAGTGTTGTAGAACAGGATCCATTGCCGGGA
This sequence comes from Flavobacterium procerum, assembly GCF_042431625.1. NCBI lineage: Bacteria > Pseudomonadati > Bacteroidota > Flavobacteriia > Flavobacteriales > Flavobacteriaceae > Flavobacterium > Flavobacterium procerum. Next base: position 725,342 of record NZ_JBHLYW010000007.1, read on the forward strand.
ACTAAGGTAAAGGTGGGTCGAAAAATTTATATTAAAATTAATGCTTCCGGTTTTTCGTCTGTTAAGATTCCGGATTTAATTGATAAAACATATCGTGAAGCAGTTCCTACCTTAAAAGCTCTTGGTCTTGAAGAGGGAACGATTACTTATATTCCGAACCTTGGTAAAGATATGGTTCTTGAAATGCGTTACAAAGGTAGAAACCTTAAAGTAGGAGACAGAGTGCTTAAAGCGTCTAAAATTGATTTAGTTTTAGGTGACGGAAAAGCAAGTTATGTAGATGAAAGCCAGGTCGATAGCACAGCAACGGATCCTGCAGAAAACCCAAATGATGAGTAATAATATTGATGAAAATTTAGATCTGGAAGACGAATTATTCGAACATTACAGATTTGAAGTCCCTAAAGGTCAAGCGTTTTTGCGTATTGACAAATATTTGATGTATTTGATTCCAAATGCCACGCGAAATAAGATTCAAAACGCAGCAACCAATGGAAACATTTTTGTGAATGATATTCCGGTAAAATCAAATTATAAAGTAAAACCTTTTGATGTGATAACCGTAATGTTGTCGCATCCTCCATACGAAAATCATATTCTTCCTGAGGATATTCCGCTGAATATTGTTTACGAAGATGATGCTCTTTTATTGATCAATAAAGAGCCGGGAATGGTAGTGCATCCTGGGCATGGAAATTATACAGGAACTTTGGTAAACGCATTGGCGCATCATTTTGATAATCTGCCAATGAACAGTAGCGAACGTCCTGGTTTGGTGCATCGAATTGATAAAGATACATCGGGACTTTTGATTATTGCCAAAACAGAAGCTGCCATGACGCATTTAGCAAAGCAGTTTGAAGCCAAAACTACAGAACGTGAATATATTGCATTGGTGTGGGGTAATGTTGTGGCAGATAGCGGTACTATTGAAGGAAATCTCGCAAGGCATTTGAAAGATCGTATGCAGATGGCGGTTTTTGACGATCCTGAAATTGGTAAACCAGCCATTACACATTACAAAGTTTTGGAACGTTTTGGTTATGTGACGCTTATTTCTTGTAAACTAGAAACAGGAAGAACGCACCAGATTCGTGCGCACATGAAGCATATCGGACACCCTTTGTTTAACGACGAACGTTATGGTGGTCACTTGATTCTGAAAGGAACGACTTTTACGAAATACAAACAATTTATAGAGAATTGTTTCAAAGCATTGCCACGTCAGGCATTGCACGCTAAAACACTTGGATTTGTTCATCCGAATACAGGCGAATTGATGCGTTTTGACACAGAACTTCCAGATGATTTTCAGGAATGTTTAGACAAATGGAGAAATTATTCGAAGTCGCATCATGTTGAAGATGAAGAGAATTAATTAGATAATTTGTCAATTAGAAAATTAGATAATTTCTTGAAACGAAAAAAAACCAAAAGCTCCTACTGGGAGCTTTTGGTTTTTTGGCATAATTTTATTATCGTTCCAAATTTCTGTAGAGGTATACTGCAGTGCGTATAACGTATTGTTGATATTCGTTGCGACAACGCACTACATTGCATCTGTACGGAAATGCGTTATGTTCTAATTATCACATTATCTAATTGACAAATTATCTAATTTAATTCTGATAGATATTTAATTTTTAAATCGGTTATTATGACTTTTCCGTTGGTTATGAAGCCTAGTTTTCCTTTTTGGCTTAGATTGCTTTTTTCAAGTGAACATTCTAATGAAGTCTGGCCATCGACTGAAAAGTATAATTGGTTGTTTGTGACTTTAATTTTTACGTCGTACGTTTTGTTGTTTTCCAGTTTCATGGGGTTCTTAAATAAGGTTTTGCCACCTCGTTTGCCGTATGAATCATCGTTTTTGTAATAAATGCCTTCACCAATTACAATGTTTTGGTCAATTTGATACAGATAGGTTCTGATGTATTTTCCTTTGTCCAGATTAAGCATTATTTCAAATAAAGATTCCTTTGTCATATTGACTTTAAAATCAATTTCATAATTTTTTGGAAGTTGTTTTTTCGATACCAGAACACCCCATTTTGAAGGTGAACCTGATCCGGTGATAGTACTGTTGTCTAAAAACCATTCTTGAGAATCGATTGTCCAGTCTGATTTTAATATCGAAGAAGTGGTAGCTGAATATTCCTTTTTTTTGGTTGAAATTGTGCTGGAACACGAATTTAAAATCAATAAAAAAAGCAATATGCTAATGTGTTTTAGTGTCATTTTAATTTAATTCTGAATGCTATTTTATTTTTCCTGTTGATCCTGTTTCTGATGGCAAAAGTTCGAAAACCGAGGTAGGAGCCAGACCAGATTCAATACGATGCGAAACGTAAATGATGCTTACATTGGTTTCTTGTTTGATTGTATTAATCAATTGAATCACCAAATCTACATTTTCGTCGTCTAAACCTTCAACTGGTTCGTCTAAAATCAATAACGGCGGGTGTTTTAAAACCGCACGTACAATTAAAGCTACTCGCTGTTGTCCGATAGAAAGATCTATAAAACGTTTTTTGCGAAGATCTGTCATCTCAATCACTTCCAACCATTGTGTGACTATATTTTTTTGATGTGTAGTGGGTTGGGTATAAAGGCCAATCTGATCAAAAAATCCGGAAAGAATCATTTGCTCCAAAGTGTGGCCTTTCTGAAATAAATCGGTCATTGAAGTTGCGAAGATTCCGATTTGCTTTTTAATGTCCCAAACACTTTCTCCAGTTCCTTTTTTTCGTCCGAATAAATACAAATCCTGTCCAAATCCTTTTGGATTATCTCCCGTAATCAATGACAAAATTGTGCTTTTTCCAGAGCCGTTAGGACCGATTAACTGCCAGAATTCACCTTGTTTTATCGTCCATGAAATGTTATTGAGGATTTTTCTTTCTTCATAACTTACCGAAACATTTTCGAGTTTGATCAGTACACTTTCGTGAAAGGAATGCGTTTCGGTCGCTTTTGGAATTGCGGCAGTATTTAAAGTTTTAAAATGATTTTCGTTTTTTGAAATCGGATAAAGCTCAAATGTATTGTCTTTGATTAAGGCTTTATTAGGAACAAATTCTAATACATCGACCATTCGGTTTAAGAGCTGAATGATGGCAATTTCGCCAGTTAAATCTTTTAGTGAGTCTGCCAGAATCACTCTTGATGCTTGATCTAAATGATCGAACGGATTGTCAAAAATGATAAAATCCGGTTTTTGATTGATACAGTATTTTAAAAACTCCTTTTTGCGTTCGCCCGACGAAAAAGTACGCAATTGCCTGTGTGTATCAACCGAGGCTTCTACGCTGTCGTATTGGAATTCTTTCTCAATAAACTTTTCAATTGCAATATCAGAAAAAAGAATTCCTTTCTGGCTGTTAAAAATTTCTAATTCTCCTTTGGCTTTGCCCGACAATACGGTATCTATAAATTCTTTTTTATTTACTTGATTTGATAAAAGTATATCCCAATGCTGCATTTTTATTTTTTAGGTAATTAATTATTTTCTTTTAATGCCATTTCGCGGTTGTTTCTCGACCATTCACTCCAAGAGCCCACATAAAGTTTTGGAATCGGAATTCCTGCATAATCCATTGCGAGCAAGGTATGGCAAGCGGTAACGCCTGAACCGCAATGAACGATACTATTTTCCGGATTTTTTTCTCCAATAACAGCCTTGAATTTTCCTGACAAAGCTTCAGGTGTTTTAAAAAGCCCGTTTTCATCGAGATTTTCGGTCAAGGGTACATTAACTGCGCCTGGAATATGTCCAGAAACTAAATCTAACGGTTCTGTAAGTCCGTCAAATCGATTTTTGTCCCGAACATCGATTACAATATTTTCTGGATTGTTTCGAGCTTTTTCTACTTCTTCAATATCGGCTAAGCCTAATTTCCAATCAGAAACTGGATATTTTTCGACTATTTTGTTGCTTTCAGTTTCAGAACTTATAGGAAAACCTTTTTTTAATGCTTCTTGAAAACCTCCGTTTAAAACCTGCACTTTTTTATGTCCAACAGCTTTTAACATCCACCAAAATCTCGAAGCCGCATTTGATCCGTTTTTGTCATCGTAAACAATAACATGAGAAGAAGGTGAGATTCCCAGTTTTGAGAGCACCTCAGAAAATTTCTCTAAAGAGGGCAGAGGATGTCTTCCTCCATTGGCAGGATTACAGTCTATTTTAGCTAAATCTTTATTTAAATTGACATAACGTGCTCCTTTAAGATGTTCGTTTTTGTAATTCTCTTCGGCATTAATTCCGGCTCGAGCATCAACTAAAACAATTTCATCTAAATTCTGGAGCTGCAGTAATTCTGTAACGTTTATAATAGGTAAAAATGACATTTTATAGCGTGTTGTTAATGATTGATTAATTAGCAAATGCCTGGCTGTGGAAAACTATAAAAGTATTATTTGTTTTATTGAAAGTGAGGCATTGTAAAAATCTCTTATTCCGGAATTTTTTCAATCAAGATTTCATTCCCCGATTTATCAAAATAAGTACAAGTCATTTCAACAATGTCGACTCTCCATTTTGCAATACCACATTGTGCGCAGTGATTGCAGAAAGTCATATAATCTGTTTCTCCATGCTGGTGTTTAACCAGAAGTTCTATAAAATATTCCTTGTTCGCAAAATCAGCAACTTTGATTTCTGGATATTTTTCATCGGCAGTAACGGTGTAATTGTTTACTCCGTAGTATTCTACATGTCCGTCATTCACGAAAGTGTCATAACCTTTTACACCCAAAATAATTAAATCCTGAATGTAATTTGGGAAATCTGCACCAGATTTTACTTTTGAGTGCGCTTCTTTTATTTGTTCTATTGTAAACATATTATAAGTTTTTTAGGTTAGGTTTTTGCCACGAATTACACGAATTTCCACGAATTAAACTTTTGCCACAGATTAAAGGATTAACACAGATAAATCATTTTAATCCTTTAATCTGTGGCAAGATTCAAAAGAAATTAGTACAACTTCGCGTAATTAGTGGCAAAGAAAAAAAAATATTATTTCAAAAATACGATTAATGGTTTTATAAATTGGTCAAAAGATTCAATATGCGGCAAATGTCCAGTATTGGCGATTTCGACTAATTTAGAATTCGGAATCGCTTTTTGTGTTTTTTTACCCAGTTCGGCATAATTCCCCATTGTTTTTCTTATTTCTTCAGAAACAAGTGGTTTGCCAATTGCAGTTTTGTCTCTTGTTCCAATGATTAAAAGTGTTGGGCATTTTATATTTTTGAATTCATACAAAACAGGTTGCGTAAAAATCATATCATACATAAGAGCAGAGTTCCAGGCTACTTTGCTGTAGTCTGGAGCGCTTGTCCAACCGGCGCCCAATTCTGCCCATTTTTGGTAATCGGCATTCCATTTTCCGTCATAATAATTGGCCATTTGGTATTTTTTGATGCCTTCGTAGTTTTGTTTTAATTCCGATTCGTACCACCAATCAACCGGTTTATACGGAACAATAAGTTTCCAGTCTTCTAATCCGATTGGATTCTCTAAAATCAATTTTTCGGTGATTTCAGGATACATCAATGCAAAACGAGACGCTAGCATTCCGCCCATGGAGTGTCCAAGAATTGCCGTTTTTTGAATGCCAAGTTGATCCAATAATTTTTTGGTATTTTCTGAAAACTGTTGAAAGGTATATTGAAAATTTTCTGGTTTTGATGATTTTCCGAAACCAATTTGATCCGGAACAATTACGCGGAAACCTTCTTTTGTTAATGCTTTTATGGTGGTTTCCCAATAAGCTCCGTTAAAGTTTTTTCCGTGAAATAAAACGATATTTTTAGAATTGTAGTTACTTGGTTTGATATCCATATAAGCCATTTTTAGGTTCTGACGCTGGTTGTTTACTTCTAAAAACTGTACCGGAAACGGATATTCGTAATTACTTAAATTAATATCTAACGGTTTTATTTTCTGCTCTTGCGAAAGACAAAAAAGGGGCAGTACTAGTATGATAAGTTTTATGATTTTCATTCTTTGTGGTATTTACAGATTAATGTACTATAAATTTAAAGCTATGTATTTTTATGACAAAGCTTAAAATCTTAAAATTATCAGAAAGTATTTGGAAAGGAAGCATAATTAAAAAATCCAAAAACATTTATAATGCTTTTGGATTTTTGTTGTTATTTGAATGTTCCAATTGATTCGATGAGCCATTTGTCTTTTACTTTCCTCAAATCGAATTCAATCGGCATGACAATTTCGTTGTTAAGTGTCACAATAATTTCTGCGTTAGAATTTGTTATGCTTTTTTCATGATAAGTAGCATCTTTTTCTTTATTGATAAATTCCTTTTTTCGTTCATCAGGCAAGCTTTTCTCCATTTTTTTGATGGTTTCTAATTGCATCAGATTGTTTTTGTTCGGAATCAAAAATTTTTCTGCGGTTTCAAAATCAAAACGATTTATTGCTGCCAAATAAGCTTCTACAGTTTTTTGGGGCGACATGACTTCCTTTAAAGGTTTGTTTTCTGGAGATTTGCAGTTCACGAAAAACAATAGAATTGTCAAAAAAGAAATAAAATGTTTCATAATTTTAGGCTTTTATAATCCGACGAAATCATCACTTTTTGGGAAAATGCTCAAAGCCTGAATTGCGATTTCTGGAGTTGGCGAAGCTAGTTTTCTAAGTTTTGTGTCCATCCAAGCGCCGTCTACTGTAATGGTTGCACAAAGTGTGTCGTCTTCTCTTCTAAATTCGTGAATGATGGACCAGCGAGAAGCATCGGCTTTCATTTTTGATGTTTTGGTGTGAATGAATATTTTGTCTGAAAGTTTCAGCTCTTTTCTGAAAACACATTCTTCACGAAATAAAACCGGACCAAATCCTTGAGTCTGCATCACTTTTAAAGTTAAGCCGAGTTCTTCGAGGATTTCGATACGATGCTGCGCTCCAAAATCGTAATAAGCACTGTGACGAACGTGAAAATTTGGGTCAAGATCTGACCAGCGAAAAGAAATTTCTTTTGTAAATGAAGCCATTTTTTTAATTGTAATTTATTGAGAAATCTAAATTACGACTTTTTACAATTATATTTTTTTGAAAGTTAATTTATCAAATTTTTTACATAGATAATTTTGAGATTACTTCATTGTGTTGTGAGAGGTTCAATAAATAATTAGCAATACTTTCTGTTTCATTAATTGTAAAGTTAGAATTAAAATATTGTATGTATGAAATTAATTCACCAAGCCGAAGTATTTTAATGAATTGATATTGTTCTTTTGGAGCATTGTTTATGAAAACTATAATATTTTTGATGGGAATTTTTCTATTTCCCCAATGTTGTCTCGAAAAATTCCAATTGTGTTTTTGTACACTGTCATCTAAGAGTTTAAATAAAGCATAATTGGTTCTAAGAATTTGTTGAACGGGAGAACGCAGTTCTAAGTTGTCAAAAGAACGATTGCTCCAATTTTTTGTTTCGATTATAAAAATGCCAGCTTGAGAAATTAAAAGATGATCAATTTGAATGGATTTTATAAAATCACCATTATACTTAATTGGGGTTGCAAAACTATAGCAGAAATCATTTATTAATATGTAATCATCGGATAATTTTTTTAAGACAGTTTCTACTTTTTGCTCGCCAATCGCACCATAAATTGTATTATTCAATGCTGTTATGATTTTCTTTTTTGATTCAAATTTTTGTAAATCCATAAAACTGCTGCTATTTACAGCATCTTGAAAGTTTGCGGAAATATAATTGAAACGCTTATTATTTTTTGAAATTAATTTTTTATTTGAATGCTTTAAATAGAAGACATTAACTGGAAATTTGAATTGTATGTACCAAAATTCTATTTGAATTTTAAGATTCATCCAATAATCTTTTATTGTAGGAATGATTTTAGAGTTTGTTTCAGGCAAATCTTCGATTTCTTGATTTAGATCATTCAGTTTTTCTCTTAATCGATTCTTTAAGTCATTTATTTTTTGATTTAGATAAGTATTTGATTCTGAAATTTCATCTTCAAGAAATATTTTTTCATCCTGTATTCGTTTGTTATGATTAGTAATGATTTTCTGTTCTGTAACATGAAGGTCTTTTTGAAAATCAATGAGCTCATGTATAGAACTAAAATCATCAATATTATTTCTGACTAATTCAAGTTGTATAGTATTTAGACATCCAATTGTATTATAAACTCTACACATAATCTTAAATATCTATTGCAACTCCATCTTAACCAATTCAATCTCTAGTTTGTCAAAGTTTTCTTCATTTTTATCGACAACATAAGGCTTTAGTTTTTGGCATTCTTCCACGGTTTCAAAAAGCATTTTAAAAACGACTTTGGTTTGGTTTTCTGAGACTTTCTCAAAAGTTGCCAAGATTTGAAATAATGGTTTCGAATGACGTTTCCAAGCAATAAGATTCGGTTTTTCTATTTTGATGAACTCGCATTCGTTTTCATAATTTCCTTTTTCTGGGCCGTGCATGGTGAATTTCCATATGCCACCTTCACGAAAATCAAATTCATGAAAAGTATTGGTAAAACCATTTGGTCCCCACCAGTTTTTCAAATGTTCAGGTTCGCTCCAAGCCTTAAAAATCAATTCTTGAGGAAAATTTAAAACTCGTGTCGTAACAATTTCCGAATTTGGTATTGTGGAAAGAATATTTGAAGTCATTGCTTGAATGTTTTTAGTAAAAAAAATGAAACACATAAAGTTATGATTTAAGTTTTACTAATCGTCTTTAGTATTCAATTTTTTGACAATCCACGGAAGTGTAAGTCCTTGTCCGATAAGTGTAAAGAGCACAACGGCTACAGAAATGAATATAATAGCATTTCGTTCGGGAAACGGATTTCCGTTTTCAAGAAATCTAGGAAGTCCGATAGCGATAGCAAGAGAAACAATGCCACGCATTCCTGACCAGCCTAAAATGATACTATTCTTAAAATCGAGAAGCGCATCTTCCGTTATTTTTCGTCTTCCTCCACGATTTTTTTTAAACGCTTTTTGCAGATTGATCTTTTGAAGAAATATCCTCATAAATCTGATTAGTAAGGCGACAATGGTTATAATAAAAGCATAACCAATGTAAGGCAACAGCATATCATTCTCAATATCTTTCAATACATATCTAAAATTAAGTCCGATTAGGATAAAAATTAATCCATTTAATAGAAAGATAATAATATCCCAAAGGTTTCTTGAACTGTTTTTTAGGCTTTCGGGAAATACTTTTTTACTAAAACGAGCAATTGCTAATCCCGAAATTACAACTGCGATTACGCCAGAAACATGCAGATGTTCTGCAATCAGATAGGTCACAAAAGGCATTAAAAGCATAAAACTGATTGTCACGTTTGAATTTTTATGCACTTTTTTTAAAATTACAGCTAGAATTTTTGACATCACAAAACCGACTAAAAAACCGCCTCCTAACAATAAGACAAATTGCAATGTTGCCTGCCAGATTACAAAAGCAGATCCCATTACGGCCGCGACAGCAAATCGATAAGCGACCAAGGCAGAAGCGTCGTTTATCAAACTTTCGCCTTCTAGAATGGTTATGGTTTTATGTGAAATATCGAGTCCTTTTGTGATGCTTATTGCCGCAACAGCATCGGTTGCAGAGAGAATTGCTCCCGATACAAAGGCAAGAGGCCAAGTTATATTAGGAATTAAATAATGTGCGACAACGGCAATCCAAAAGGTGGTGAGAAAAACGAGTGTTATTGCTAAAGTACTGATGGTACTGATGTTTGTTTTGAAATCTTTTGGCGAAATATTAAATGAAGCATCGTACAATAAAGGTGGAAGAAATAATAGGAAAATAATCTCAGGATTAATTTCGATTTCATTCATTGTCGGAATAAAACCGATACCAACTCCCACAATGACAAGAAGAATAGGGTAGGGCAGTTTGGCTTTGTCGGCAAAGGCAGATAATCCGATAACGATGGCAAGTATGAATATAATGATGCTGTAGTTTTCCATTGCTTTAGGGGCTTTTTTAAGCTAACAATTTATTTTCTTTTAGATGTTTAAAGATGATTTTATCAACTTCAGATATTATGTTTAAATCAGTATAATTTAGCCATCTAATTTCTGCTATTTCATTATTCTCTTTTGGTTTACCAATATAATCAGCTTTATAGCACGTCATTTTTACAATGATTCCTTTTGCATCTCCATCTGATTGCGCTTTGAATGTCCCAATGTACTCGATAGTTTCAGGAATTATTTCGACGCTTAATTCTTCTTGAATTTCTCTAATCAGAGTTTGTTCATCTGTTTCATTATTTTCCCTTTTTCCGCCAGGAATATAATATTTGTTTTTCCCTTTTGATTTTGTGCTTAAAATTTGACCATTTTCAATTTTTATTAATGCAATTTTATCAATTTCGATCATAATTTTTCGATTATTTTTTATCAAGTTTTGATTTTATTATGCTGTCATTTATTGAATTTGTTCTAAAAAAATCAGGTGGTACAGACAAAGCTTTGTCTTTATAACTTTCATATTTTATGGCGTAATATTTCTTTTCATTAATTTGCATCAAACCGTTGAGATAAATATTTTCGCCAGAGTAAGAACTTGTTGGTAGTTGGTAACGTGTATTTCTCTTGCTATACTTGAATTTATATGTCGGTATTTTTGCTATAAAATTTTTGTAGGCTAATTCATTTGGCAAAATATAGAGTATGCTTAAATATTCGCTTCCTTCTCCGTCTTCTATAAAGGTTAGTTCAATTATTTCATTTGTGTTTTGTTTATGGAATTTGAACTTTTTTTGTTTTGTTGAAATCGTATCACGCAGCAATATAAAACCTTTTGATACGAATTGTTTATAATCGGTAGATTTGTCGTAATTAAATGTTTTTCTAAAATCAGAAATTTTTAATGTCTGAGCGAAAGATGAGTTTACAAACACCATCAAGATTAAGATACAAAGGTTTTGTTTTACTGTTGTCATTTCTTTTCATCATTTAAATCGCAAAAGTCTCATTTACTACTAAAATCAAATAGTTTTTACTTAAAAAACGATTCGACCAAAAATCTATTTTATTTGTATGTTAACAGGAATCCGAATTGTTTTTTTTACCAATTTTGATGCTTTTGGACTGTAAAAGAATACTTTTTCAAGTTGGGAATCATCCGATCTTAATACCGAAACAAAATTACCTTTGTCGGGATACTGCATGTTTTCCAATCCAAATTCTTTGTATTTCTTTAAAAAGGAATCATAATCTAAGCCTTGATTATTTCTAAATTTAGTATAAGTATTTTCAGGAATCTTGATTTTACCATAATTGTCTACATAGATACTAAAATTTTCAGCATCACTATCAAATAATTTATAGTGAATGACATCGGCATCAAATTCTAAAATTTGCACTTTTTGTCCACCAATGGTAAAAGTATCTCCGATGTTGTTTTCTGAGATTTCTTCTTTTTCATATTCAACCGGAATTTCTATTTCGATAACTACATGCCCCTTTAATCTCAGATATTCTGAGTTTCCCATTCCCATGGTTTGAAATGCAATTCCTTGAAGAAGCTTCCCGTTTTTCGTTTCAAAACCTCCAAGATTTAGACCTAGTCCATTTTGGTTCAGCTTTATTTTTTCATTTTTTTCATTAGTTAATTCATAGCTTTTTACAGTGGCTTTTATATAATCTAAAATAGATTTTTGTGTAGTTATGCTTTCTGTTTTTTCGTATTCTGATAATTGTTCTTTAGTATAAAAATTATCTACCAACGCATAAAAATAAATTGAACTCGATGGTTCTTTATTGTAATCTGAGGCGCCGTCTGTTATTGCAGTTATCGATTTTTTAATTTGGTCGGCGGTTTCTTCTGCGCGTTTTTGCGATATAGCGATTTCCCAAGGATATTGTTTTTTTGTATTCGTTTTTGCTTTTGGAATTTTGCTATTTTTAGTAGTGACATTTTCATAAACGGAGAAATCTTGAAAATGTGCACCGCTAAAATCCTTATCAGAATATTTTAATTCTTTGTTTAGGAGATCTGGAAACTCTTTTTTACAGGCAGTTATAGAAAATAAAAGGATTAATAACAGAATTTGTTTCATAATTAGATATAAAGAGTATTTTGTGTTTTGGTTTGTATTTTTTGCCTTCAATTGTGTCTTTAAAGTTTTGAGACTAGTATTAATCGGCACGAATTTTTACAGTTTTCATTTTTTCAAAATCGAGCGCTTTGTCTTTAGAACGTAATTGAATTGTTGTTTGGTTTAAATCTGAACTTATATTCAGTACAATATCAAGTAATTCATTTGAATTGTTTGATGCCAATTTTTCGAAATGACTGAATATTTCTTCTTCGTCAAACTGAAGAAATGCTTTATATGTTTTGTTGTCTTTGATGAATGTATAAATCAGATAATTTGGAACAACTTGTTTTTGATACGTCATTTTAAGAACCTCTTCGTTGAACAATTCATATTCTTCGCCATTAAAAAAACTAATATCCAATGCCGATTTCGTTTGGCCAAAACTATTGATTTCTGCTTTCCAATTGTATTTTTTTCGGTACTTATTTGCCCAAATTCCATAGGGAATTGGTTTTCCGTTATTTACTATTTTTCGGAACTGAACATCATTTTCACAGGTGCAAGTATCTGTCAAAACTTTTTTCATTTCGTCCGCTTTTACCACATCATAATCTCTGATTTTTGTAACATTTATTGAGTCGGCCTTAAAAACTTCTAATTCTTTAGTATTATTAACACCTGAAATCCAGAGTACGACATCTCCGCCTGGAGCGATTCCAGCAATCAATCGTTGGTAATCAGCAATTATTATTCGGTCCAAATTACCGCTTATATCTCGTTTGTATTGTGTTTTGAAATACCTAGATATTTTGTTTTTGTCTAGTTTTGTGTTTAATCGATAGTATTTATTTTCTAAAAATGAATACCAGCTAAGTTTTAAACTATCGGGTACTACAATATCGGGTCCATCAGAAGATTTAAAAGTAGTGTCTCCGTTTCCCCAATTTATAGAATAAACTTTACCAGTTTCTAAAAGAGTGTATGGCGTACGATCTGCAGTGACAGCGAGAGTAAATCTGCTTTCTGAGAGTAATTTTATGGGATAACCTTCTGGTGTAGAAATCCCTTGCATATAATCATATTTTTCGGTATTGCGAAAAACCTGCTCATTGTTAAACGTTTGCCTTTCTTCATCAGAAGTATTCCAAAGGACTAAAAAGCAAGCCACAATCAATAATCCTGAACAAATAGTAATAGCCAATTGATTTTTTTTGGAAATAAAAGCAACAACAAACAATAAAGCAGTTTGTGGAATAATAGCCAATAAAATCAGAAAAATAATAAAAAGCTCTTGCGGCACATAAGAACTGTTGTGGACAATTTGGAATTGCAATAAAAACAGAAAAAGCAGTACATTGATTATTCCGATTCCTATTGAAAGGAGAAAAAGTTTAAAATAGTATTTCATTGTTGATTGTGCTATTACTAGTTTAACTTTTAAAATTGTTTTTAGAAAAGTTATGACTATTGTTTTTAAATGAAAATTTACTGTTTAGTATTAGTTGTGTTTTTATATGGATGTAGGCAAACTTATGTTAGATACTATACTGTTATGGGAAACAATATGCTAAAATTCCCATTGGTATCACTAAACTTAACATCATAAATGAAAAATAAAAAAATCTGTCCCAATTTAATCCATCATATTCAAAAGAAAAGCGGGGAGGATTTTTAGGATTTCTTTCAAAACTTTTTTTAAACAATTTAAGACCAATTCTTAAAATTGATAAAGAATATAATGGACAAATTAGAAATAAATAAAAATTTGGTTTTGACGAATTTGAGTTTCCTAAAGTCAATAAACCCAGAATAGCCAAAATAATTGTAAAAATATAAATTGGCCAAAACAGTTTTTCATTGAAATATAATTTTGGGAAAAATTGAAACGAAAAAGGAATTATCATTAATCCAAATAAAAAACATACTAGGTCAAGGGTCATTTAATTTTCAGATTGTTTTAAATTGTTATTCGCATTTTGATACGTTCATGAGCATAAAGTAAAGGCTGAAATAGCTATTACTGATTTTAAGGTGCGTTTTCTTCTCCGTTATACAAATCCAAAATAGAAGTGTTTTCGAACAAATGTTTTTCTGATTTTGTTTTAAATGTAGAAATCGGAGAACTATTTTCATCCATTGTATAGATTTCGGCAATAGTTCCTTCACCTTTTTCATAATCAGCTGTAGTTTCAATACATTGGCCAGCACCACCCGAATAAGATGTCATGTAGGTAAGAACAAGGTCTTTTCCAGAGTATTTAAACTTGCACAAAATCATGTTATGCGGACCGCCCCAAAGATAGATGCGGAGCGCTCCTTCTTCTACGCTAATATTTTCAGGGTCATAGAATTTAAAATCATTTTCGTTATATTCTGCCGGCATAACTACATCAGAAACTTTGTCTAAACGATACGTTTTGTTTGCATTTTGCAAAAGGATCAGCATAGGCCTTTTGGCTGTATTGACCTGTTTGTGTTTTAAGACAACGATAACATCATCAAGGCCGTCTTTGTTAAGGTCGCCTTTTGCTTCATATTGAATTTCATAAATAGCAGGTTTAGGAAGAAAGTCTGCCGTTTTATTTCCAGTTTCAGGATAAATAACCTCTACGTCTTCAGAAAGATCTTCGTCGTATTCTTCGCCATTTTCCTCAAACTCTTCATTATTTGGGAGACTGTCTATAATTGCAGCATTTTTTGATTCGCTTTTAACTTCTTTTTTGTTGCAGGATTGTATCAAGATAACCAGTAAAATGGATACTATAAGTATAAAATGTTTTTTCATTTTTATGATTTAAAGAAAAACTAAATGTAATTAATTTCTTTAAGAAAGTATATTTAATGATTACGAAAGGTTTTAATTCTTGTATTTTCTGTTTTGACAGCTTTTTATTTGAGTTTTTTAGTATTGTTGCCGTTCTTGCTTTTAATGAATGTGCCGTTTAAAGTATAATAATATTCAATTTTGTTTTTAACCGCTTTTATTTTGTCTTCATCAACATTTAGATCTTCAAATTCGAAAGGAATAATTGTTTCTCCCAAAGAATTTAGAACTCCGTATTTGCTGTTTTTTTTGGCAATAATAACGTTTTTGTCCTCTATGTTTAATTCTTCATATTCTATCGGAATTACGATTTCATTTTGCTCATTTACCGTTCCGTATAGATTATTTTTGATAATATAAATGATGCCTTTGCTGACATAAATTCCGTCATAGTCGTTTTTAAAGTCGATAATAAATTGGCCTTTGCTGTTAAGCAATCCAAATTTTTCGGTGTTTGGAATATGCTCTTCTTTTCGCCTTCCATTTTCATAGTATTCGTGTTCGCCTTTTGAGACAATGTAATAACCGTCAACACTGTATGTTGCCGAACAAAATTGCGGGGCAACTACATTGGTCATGTCTTCGAGATAATAGCCTAGATAACCTACTTTTTTATCGTTGACAGGAAATAATTCAGGGTCGTTTTGTGCATTGCCTACTAAATGCATTAAGGGGAAAAGTAAGCTAAATACTATTTTCATTTATTTTCGAAATTATTTCTTGGTACTGAAATATGTTTTCAAATATAAAATTTTTCTTGTAAAATTTTAATGATTTTTTTAAATTGATTTATAGCAATTAGTCGATAATGTTCTCTCAATTTGTTATTTTAGAAGCATAGCAAAGCCCTGCAGAATATTCAAATCTGTCAGATTTAAGGCAACAATATTTTTTGTTTAATATTTTAGTTATTTCGTTTGCTTTCTCAACCTTAATTGCTTTTTCGATTGAGCTTCCATCATTTGAAGCTATATCTTTCGTTGAACTACAATTTAAAAATGTAAAACATAGAGCAATTACAGTGATGCATTTTTTCATAATTTATTTAGTTTTTTTATTTAAGTCTATTATTATTCTCGCTCTTTTTGACAATATTATGGCTAACGTTCTTGCGCTACAAACGCATCCGATGACTAAATTAAGCCCATTTTTTGGATTTGTAACCTAACAATAGCGAACTGGCGAAGCAAATTATTTCAAATGTAAAATCATTTTAAAATTGAGCCTAAAATATCAATCTTACCAAACGGCTGTTATGCAACGTAATGTTATTGCATACACTTTCGTCCTTCACAATAAATTCCGAGGCTTTTTGTTTTAATAAATCCGTTCTTGTTGATTTTTATTTCAATCGACTCTTTGCTCAATGGGAAATCATGATATTTCGTCAAATGCAATTCAAAACCATTTGTAACTTTCCGATACGCACTCCCTCTAATATCATGATCTAAAACATATCCATAAGTTATTGCTAGGAGTATTGCTTCTTCTAGATTATCTATAGTCCCTAAAAAAGTTCTGAATTCATCTTCTGTTTTTATGTAATTTACTTTCTGATTTTCAATAGTTACGGCATAATTACAGCGATAACTTGGATGTCCACCTTGAAATATTCCAATAATCTTGTTTGGATTAATTTTTTCACTGATTTTTTTTCTCAGCAAAGTATCACCGCCATGTTTTAGAACAGTATATTTTATATTCTGATCACCAATACCTTGATAGTAAGTTGCATATTGCCAATATTGATAGTTTTTGTCTGGAATAATTTTTTTCCCTAAACTATCAAGATAATTATAAGCTACGTTATAATTTATTTTCTGAAATTTAGATTCTTCTTTTTGTATGCAAGAAGTTAAAATTAAAAGTAGCAAGATTATTAGGGTTCTCATTTTGCGCTTTTTTTTGATATTATATTACTTAACGTCTCGTTTGTGGTCGTTTTTTGTCATTCAAAGTTGAAAAGCTTGCAAAGTGTTGGAAAGGTTTGTGGAAGATTGTCTTCGTCCCACCGTTTACCAGTCAATTTACTTGTCTTAACTCTTATTGGAGGCATTAAGTCAGAAGTTTTTGTCTCGTAAACTTGTTCAGCTAAATAATTCAATTCTTCAAGTTGTGGGTCTTCATCAAAGATTTGTAAAAGTTGATTTTCGTTTAATTCTTTTATTGCTTCAAATGATGTTTGTCCTTTAGAAACCGCCCAAACTCTGAAATAATCAAATTCATCGTCACCGCAACCGCTTCTGACAATATATGCTAATGCCCAATGTTCCCAAGTGTTTAATTCGTTAGCTTTTGTAATCAACAATTTGTCAAATTTTCGCAATTCCTTTGGGTGAAATGTTTCTAGAGTTGATTTTAAATTGTCAAGGAAATTGAATTGGTCAGTAGATATTTTACGGTTTTCGTCAATTATTTGCCAAAATATAGTTTCATCAATTTTTCTTTTGTCAGTCGTAGGTTTTGGTTTTGGCTTTTCAAGATTTGAAACTATAGCAAGTAATGAGATTTGTTTTGCTATTTCTTCACTGTCTTTTAGAATTTCAAGCCCTTTAATAAACTCGTTAATACCTTCAATGATATACAACCGTTTCCAAGCAAAACATCGCTCAATACTTTCTTCTGATGAAAATTGATTAAACCCGTTAATATTGACTAATTTTATTTTTTCAAGTGTAAAATCGGGCAGCTCTTGTCTTAAATAATCATATTGATTCCAAAATTTATCAAGTCGGTTTCTGATTATCCCTTTCCAAAGTCTCTTGTAAAAGTTCAATTCTTTGTTGTCGATAAGATGTTTGCTAAAAGGCCTGCTAAAGTTATCGCAATTTCCGGAGTCCCAATTTTCTAGAATGAAAGCAATTAGTTCTTTGTAGCGTTTGTCTGTAATCCATTTGTCTCGTATGATTTCTTCAACTTTCTCATAATTGAGGTAAGGAAGATTGTTTTTATTCCTCCAATTTGTATATACTCCGGCTTCTTTTTGAAATTTTCCGTAACTCATTGTTGTCTATTTGTGTTTCGCTCTAAAATGGTTGCTAATGTATCACTACTAAGGCGGTTTGGGACTAAATTAAGTCTATTTTCGGATTTGCCACTCGAGTGATAGCGAACAGGCGAGGCAGATTATTAGAAATACAAAACTTTTTTATTTAGCCTATTGCCCAAATCTGTTGAAGGAGCCGTTAGCGAATGCCGTTTTTTTCGTTCACCATTCTTTTTAATGTGAAAAAAAACATAAGAAAATAAGCTATTATTGGTAAAAAATATTTTTTAGAAAAATCTATTACTTTTTGGTAGGTTAATTTATTTTTTTGTTCTTCCAAATATTCATTTTGTAATCTCGCCGAAACACAAATAAAAGTTCTAATTGCTTCTTTGTTTACGTTTGGTTTATGTGTAATAATTTTTGGATTAGCAAAATAGATGTCATTTTTATAAGGTAAATAGACTTGAGCCTTTTCAATTTGAAAAATATCAAGAACACTAATGTAAGACCAATATTGTGCTTTGTTATCAAAATGAAATTTTATGCCTTTTATAGAATCTTTAGTTGAAATTATTTGTCTCACATTTTTTTGGGCAATCTTTAATTTTGCTTTATCAGATACCGAATCTCCTGTTAGATTTACAATCGTGAATTTCTTTGAATTTAAAAATTTGGTAGTTTCTTCTTTAAAATCTTTACCATTCCAAACATATAAATCTATCGAACCATAATGAGTAAATGCATCAATATTCTCTAAATATAATATACACAAAACAGGAAGCAATAATATGCTAATTAATCCTGCCGAATAATATATTTTCTTTTGTTTTCTCATTTTTTTTCCCCCAAGGTATCCGCTAACATATTGCAACTACAATGAGTCTGGGACTAAATTAAGCCTTATTTTCGGATTTGCCACTCGAGTGATAGCGAACAGGCGAGGCAAATCATTAGAAATACAAAACTTTTTTATTTAGCCTATTGCCCAAATTTGGTTTAGCATCTGTTAACTGATGTTTTTTATTATTTCGTTAATCATTTTAAGCGCTTTTGTTGATGTTTCTCGAATGATAATTTTATTTTTTTTATTCCTAATAAGTTCTGTGAACAAATTATCCTCTGTATTTATATCAACAATTGTTCCTCCGTATTTTAATGTGGTTTCAGCAATTGCTTTTGGTAAATTTGTTGCTCCTGAAGTTCCAATAATAAAAAGAATGCCTGCATTTTTAGCAATTTTTAAAGAACTAAATTTTTTATTCGTTTTTTCGTCATAGTACTCATCAAACCATAAAATGTTTGGTCTCATCCAATTGTTACATTCTTTGCATTTTAGCAATTCTATTTCTTTTTCTGTTAAATCTTCATCTATATCTTTACCTTTAATTGCATCGGGTAGATGTTGTATTCCTTTACAACCATTTGAACATTTAATTTCTCTATTATTACCGTGAATTTCATAAATTCTTTTTGTTCCTGCTCTTCTATGTAGATTGTCTATATTTTGAGTGATTAAATGGAACTTATCATTTAAGAGATTTTCAATTTCTACAATTTGATTATGACTTTCATTTGGCATTGCATTTTCAAACATTTTTTTTCTGAAAAGTGAATATTGCCAAACTTCTTCAGGGTTTTCTTTAAAATATTTAAGAGTTCCAAATTCTTCAGGCTTGTGGAATTTTGTTCCTTTTACCCAAATACCATCAATACCTCTATAAGTAGGAATTCCACTTTCAGAAGAAATACCGGCACCAGTTAAAAAAGTGAAAAGATTTCTATTTTTTTTATTATAGACTTGTTTAATAATTTCTTCAAGTTGTTCTTTCATACAGAGTTTTAAATATTTGTCAACGTCCTAACTACTATAGCGAGTTTGGGACTAAATTAAGTCTTGTTTTCGGATTTGCCATCCAAGTGTTAGGGTAGAGGCAAAGCAAATAATCCAAAGACAAAACTAACTTTCTATTATGTCAATTGTCCAAATCTGTTTTTTAGTTTCTATTTCTGATATGCAGTAAAATTTGGTTCAAAACTCGTAAAATAATAAACCGCAATAACGAATAAGCAGATTAATATTATGATTACATGCTGTTTAAAGAATTTTAATATCGTAGCGATTAACAATCCAAAGGTTACAATCATTCCTTTTTGTGCGTATGGCGCAAAAAATTCAAAGGCTAAATATTTTGGAAGCAAAGGATTACTTAAATTAAATTTTGTTGAATAATAAATGGCGAAAACAAATAGTAAATGAAAAATTAAAATTAAGAGAAAAGTATTTGCAATTTTTTCAAAGTTTTTTTTCTTATTGATTTCGTTTAATTTTTCAAACATTTCTTTTTAGCTTTATATCTTTGGGTTATTTTTTTTGCTATTTTTTTTTGCTCTAAACTGATAGCTAACGTCCAGCTATTACAGCGTATTTTAGACTAAATTAAGCCTTCTTTTCGGATTTGCTACCAATCTATAACAATATTAAGTTCTCTTTGAATTAAATATAAAAACATCTGCTAAATTTTGATTCCAATTTGTTCTAATAGCTTTATGTTTGTTTCTGTAATTGCTTTTCTTGTTGATGTAGGTCGATAAATGTCTGCACCTGAAGAAATTAGTAAATCAAAAATTTGTTTTAAGTCTTCGATAGTTTCTTTTGCTAATGGTCTTTCATTGTTTGTCCAAGGATTTTTAATATCGGTACAAACACGCATTAATGCTGAATTTCCGTAACTGTCAATAGAATTTACGTCAGCTCCTTTGTCAACCATTATTTTTAATAAGAAGAATGCTTTGTCAAAGTGTTCTTTAACTCCCTTTAACTCGTAAAGATGTTTTTTTTCTTCATCCCAAGGGTCTACAGAAAATTCAAATCTAGCTAAAGCTACTATCGCCATTATTGCATCGTGAAGAACGGGCATTTTCCATTCATTAACGGATATTGCGTCTATGAAATTTACATCTGCTCCATTTTCCAAAAAGTATTTTACTGCCCAAAAATTGTTTGTCTTAAAGGCAATTTGTAGTGGAGATTGTCCGTCGTCTTTTTTTGGCGGTTGTTTAGCAATGCAATTTACAAGGTCTGGTTTTTTTGTTATCAGTTCTGTTATTTTTTCCGTATCCCTTTCTCGGATTGCAGTAAATAATGCTTTCATTCCTTTTTTATATTTTTTTGCTGTGTATTGAATCTATTTGTTAAAATCTGTTGCAGTTTTTGTTAGTATTCTTGATTTATTCTAACGCTTTTTTTCCATGTTAGAATCATAACATTAACAAAATCTTCAATTTCAGCTTTTGTACCATTCATACATATTCTGAATGTACTTCCGTCTGATTTTGTCACTTCAACATATTTACTGTAAGTCAGACCAGGATTATAATTAGGTTTTAGTTTTATTACATCTTTGTAAAATGCAATTTTTTTTTGATTTTTTGAGACATTCCTTTCATCAATCCAATACGTACAGATTCTTTTGTCGGTGTAAAAATTACCAGCAACTTCATTTTTATATTCAGAATAAAATCGGATTATTTTTTCTCTATCATCCAGAAGACCTAGATTCTTAATATACTTGATATCGTCAGTTTTTAGAGAATCATTTGTCTCAATTTTATTCTTTGAGCATGAAAAAAGAATTATGACTAATACTAAAGATATTTTTTTCATTAATTAAAACATTGTGTTATTGTCTACTAAAGTCTCTCTATTACAGTGGGTTTGCGATTAAATTAAGTACTATTTTCGGATTTGCCACTCGAGCAATACTGAACAGGCGAAGCAAATCATTACAAATACAAAACTAGTTCTTCATTAAGCCAATTGCTAAATTAGTTGTAATTGTTGGCGGAAGTCTTAACTATTCGAAGGATTTGTAAGTATTAATTTCAATAAGACCGTATTTACATCCGGCTCCATAAAGTGAAACACATTTTTCTGCTTCGGTGATTCGTAATCCTTTGATTTCAGCTTTGCTTATGACAATTTTCTCAATGTCTTTCTTATAGTAAAAAAAAATAATAGTGCCATTAATTATTAGCATCGGCTTTTCTCCAAGTTTTCCTTCGGTTTGTTTTTGCCGAATTAATTCAACCAAATAGAATTTATCTTTTCCTGAATCTGCAAGCAAATAGTTATTTTCATTTTCGGTGACTTTAACTGTTTTGCAACTAATAAAGGCTAGAGTTATTAAAATCAGGAAAGATTTTACTTTCATAGGTAAATGTTCATTAAGATTATCACTGCCAACGTCCCAATGCTACAGCAGGTTTGTGACTAAATTAAGAATTATGCTTCAGTTAATTACTATTTTTAAAAATACAAAACCATCTTTAATTGAGCCTAAAACTCAAATAGTTCCAAACGCCTATTATTGACGGGTGTTCTTAAATATATTTTGGTATTTGTCTATGTAAATTTGAAAGTGTAAATAGTCCGCCTACTGTTAAAATTGCTCCACCGACAAAAGGAAAACCAGCTCCAATTAAGTCTGCAATGTTTGAAGAAAACAGGAATGGTAAACAAAATAGCATTCCAAATATTCCTGCAATAATTGAAGCCAATGCTCCATATTTAACAATAGCCTTCATCGTTACTGTTTTTTGGTTTTCAGTTCTCGTTTCAATTACTTGTTTTCTTAAAGTTTGGGTTTGAAAATCAGCATATTTTTCAATTGTCCAACTTGAAATAGGTTTGGATTTTTGTCCGCTTTTAAAATCTTTATAAAATGTCGACCACTCATCTGGCAAAAGGATTGCTCCAAATGTGAGAATAGCAAAACAAGGAATTGTATAATTTCCGTTTCCTAACATAAACGCTTGCATTCTGATTTCGTCAACGGGTGTCATCTTAAAGTCGAGCAAAACGTGTTTTAAGTCGTGACTTTCATATTTAGGAACAAGTCCAAGTTTATTGTCGTCAAGGCATTTAGCAATGTCGTGCCCCAATGTTCCAATTGGATATTTTCTTAAATTTTCTACTTGGTCAGCATAGTAATTTTTGTCGTGAAATTGTTCAATTGTCCAAACTGAAAAGTTGAACGACTTCTTAATTATTTGTCTAGCTATTTTCTGTAAAATATTCATATATGATTTGTTTGAAGAGGTGTTTTTATGCTTGCCACTAACGTTTTGTAGCTTTGCGATGGTGTAGCAATCGAAGTACAAATTTTCAAATTTTGGACAAATTCTCAATCGAAGAATTTCGTCCCGCTTTTGGCAATATCTTTTTAGTGACTGATGTTCTATTGTTTAATTTATCACTGTTCATTTTCAAATGTACCATTTTTGTAATACACTATTTCACATGTGTCTAAAGTTGTCGCTAGTCTAATAAATACGCCTATTCCGTAATGATAATCATTCGCTTCTTGACTTGTAAAACCTCTAAGCTTTTCATCATCTCTTTCGTTTCTTGTCCAATGGCCTTTAAATTCTATTACAGCGATATTTTTATCATTAAACCCTCTGTGATGTAAAATAATGTCAGGAAAAATTCCGTGTTTTGTATTGAAGCCCTTCATATTTTTGACATTTCTATGGTTTCGATTATAATCAAAATCAATAGTCAATTCATTATCAACTCCAAATGAAGTTCGAGCAACTATTTCTGAAAAATAAAGTCCAAATCTGAATGCACAAGAACGTTCATGTGCATGTCTTTCTATCAATGAAAAGTCTAGAGCGTAAACTTTTTCTAAAGCTGAAGCAATAGCTCCTTTTATTTCAGTGGTTTGATTTTTAGTTAGTACCAATCTTATTTAGTTTTATTGTTAAAATGTTTAAATGACACAATATAGTCTGTCACACTTGCCACTAACGTTTTGTCGCTTTGCGATGGTGTAGCAATCGAAGTACAGATTTTCAATTTTGCATAAAAGTTCAATCGAAGAACTAAAGTTGAACTTTACACCAAATTCCAACAGAAGCTATTCAGTACCGCTTTTTCTGCAGTTAAGTTTACCATTCTCTCCATTCTTCTGTCAAGTCAATACTGTCTTCAATTACAAGTCCTGTCGTTCTAACGACATTGTTGATAAAATCACATAATTCTTCTCTTTCCATTGTTTCAATAAAACCTGCATGCTTGTCATTAATTTTATTTATGGCTATTACGATTTTCTTAATAGAGTTATAAATATTTGTGGCTTTTTTTTGATTTGTCAGCTCAGTTAATGTTTGTAAATAGTCTTTCAACAAGCTTTCAACTACATTTATTCCTCTTTCTGTAAATATATTGTCGCCTTCATCTTTTCTTCGTTTCCATTCAGTTGTTGGTAATTTATTTAAATACCCTAAGATTAAAGGTTTATTTTCAGGTTTAATATTCTTGTTTTGTTGGCTTAGATATTTTTTAAGTTTAATCTTTTCTTTTTCATCTAAAGTCAACTTTATAATACGTACCCAAATAAGTTTATATTCAGGGCTTAATGCTGTCAATATTCTGAAATCATCAAATTGTGTCCACCAACAATATCCGTATGAGTTGGGGCTTTTTTCATAAGGTTTTTTTCCAAGCTTTTGTAATACTGTTTCTTGGCTGTCACCGAGTAAAAGTCCAAAAGGTAAATCAAAGACAGATGGCTTTTTGTTTTTTAAAAAGTCATTGTCTATTGTAATTTCATCTAAAAAAAGTTCATTGTCTGATTTTTCATATCTTAAAATTGGTTCACCATATTCAAGTTTATGTCTGTAATAACCATCAAAATTTAAATAAATTCCATGTTTTTCATTGTTTGAACTCGTGTCGTAAGAATTACATTGATAATCCAATTGGCGTTTTGGATTTGTCGGCAAATCAAATTTTTTCATGAACGATTTTAGTTCTTCTGATAAAATTGATTTTCCAAGAAAGTTTGTCAAAGCTGTTGGCGTCATTGAAGTGTCGTTTTTATTTGCAGGCAACCTCCCGTTATTACAACGGATTTGGGACTAAATTAAGTCCTATTTTCGGATTTTCCACTCGAGCGATAACGAACAGGCGAAGCAGATCATTCCAAATACAAAACTGTCTTTCTATTGAGTCTATTGCACAAATCCTTTACTGTAGCTGTTAACCGTAGTTTTTTCTTATTTTTTAACCTGAGCAAATTAGCAAATAATTTTCCGCCTTACTTGCTTGAATTATTATTTTTTTTAATTCTGAAAAATCTTCTATTAAATGATTTAGATTATTTGATTCTCCTTCGATATTTTCATTAGTCCATTCATTTGGATAAATATCGTTTTCATTTAGTTCAGTTGCATTATATTTATCTCTCAATTCAGATTCATTAATTTCAGATATAATTTCACTAATTTCAGTTACTCTTTCGTTACTTAGATATGGAAAATAATTTCCACTTTCCATAAAATCCATCATTTCTTCAAAATCTGGATTTTCAAAGTCAAAATCGCCTAAATATTCTGTTGGATTAAATATTTGGTTAAGTATATTTTTAGTTAGTTCAGATTTGTTTTTTGTCAAAACAAATTCAATTCCCATAAATGAGTTTTGAAATGTATAATAATCTTTTACTCGATTATGTATTTTAATCTCTTTTCTGTTTTCAGAACTTTTTAATTCATCGAAAAGTTCCTTTGAAATACTATAAATTGTTGTCGATCTGCTCATTGATTTCATTTTTTTTAAATCTCCGGTAACGTTCTGGCACTTGATGAGGTTGCAAATTTCGTAACCTAGTACTTTACGCTAAGATAAAATTTCTTGCGAAAAGTAAGTGTAGATTTACTACAAAATTCGCAATCTTGCCAAACGCCTTTTAGTGGATGCTTTAATTTTCTCCAATCCATTTTCCTTTACACCAACTTTTAACTTTTCCATAAATATCCATTTCAAAAAGATAATTTATGACTTCGTCTTTGTAGCTTTCGACAATAGTGACAAAGTTTTGGTTTTTATTTTTTCTCAGATTTGCTATGATAAAAGTTCGTGGATAATCCCCTTTTTTAAATTTATTAATCATTTTAAATCTATTGTCATTGCTTAAAATAATATTTTTAACTTCAAGGTTGTCTGTACCTCCAACCATTGTATCTTGCCATTTAAGTGTGAATTTTTCTGTGCAATCTGATTTCCAATAATTATAGTTCTGAACTTTAACGACAAAGTTAATTTTTGATGAAGTTTTATTGATTATAGAATCTTTATAAAACTCAAAGGCTTTTTGTTCAAAATCAACATTTTGTTGTCCGTAAAGTGACAAACAACAAATAAGAATTGATATAGAAAGTTTTGTTTTCATTTTTTTTAAGTTTTATATGTTGCTTGCAACTAATGTTCTGGAGCTTGGTGAAGTTGGGGACTAAATTAAGATTTATGTTTGGGTTAAGCACTTTTTTTCAAATACAAAATCATTTTTCCATTAAGCCAAATGCCCAAATCCGTTGTAGTAGCTGTTACCAATAGTAACTTATTTTTCAACATCAAACATTCTCATAACTTTTGGATTTTGAGCGTCAAGAAACATTTTAGTTCGTCCAAATAAACAAATTTTACCCTCTTTTTCAAAAACATTGCGTTGCCCTTGTCCATTTATTAAAACTTCATCTCTGCAAACTCCATCTAGATGATTATTTTCTATATAATCCCAATATTTTTCAATTTCATCTTTAAATACTATTGTAAATGCTGGCTGACTATATTCAACTAAATAATTCCCATCATCCATTGTTGTCGGTTTCATGTCAGGATGAGAATTATATATTTTATTTAATACTGATTTTGCACTTTCCTCAATGTTTTCAACTTTTGAAGCAAAAAATATAACAGTTCCAAATTCAAAAACAGCAAACTGCAATTTTTCTCCAGTATAGTATTTTGTTTTTTCAACAATTTCAGAATGATTAATAGGAAGATTAGGTTTCCATTTCGGTTTTGGTGGAAAATCTAATTTCTTTTTTCTAAAAAGTTTATCTAATATTCCCATTTTTTCTTTATCAGGATTTTGTGGTTATTACTGCTAACGTTCTCGTACTACACGCAGGCTGGCATTAAGAAAACCTAAACTTTCGGTTAAAAACTATTTTTTCACACACAAAACCATCTTCAAATTAAGCCAAATGCCCAAATCTCGTGTGACGGCTGTTATGTGAGGTTTATAAAACTACAATATCAGGATTCACTTTTAATACTCTCTTAACTTTTTCTTTGTTATTTATTTTTTCTACTATATAAATAACTTTCGTATTTTTCAATTCGTCTTCAAACCACGAAATTCCATACTTTTCATTTGGAGCCCAAATTTTTTCTCTATTTACCTTAACTTTAGATCGTTTTGTATCCACAACTAATTCAATAGAGTTTACTGGGCTATCAGTAGACCATATATATCTGTAATGTAGTTCCTTTTTAGTCTCAGTTTTACTTAGCTTAATATTTTTATAAAATTTAGTATTAAAAAATAAAAACATGGTGTCACGTTTTTCACCAGAATCTTGAGAAAATACGCTATTAGTAATTAATAAAAGTGTTAGAATAATTTTTTTCATAAGTCTCTTTTACGATATGTCAGTCTAAATCCCGTATAACGTTCTGGCGCTACAGCGTATTTGGGATTGAAAATGCGATTATTTTCGATTAAATACAAATTTTGCAAATACAAAAACATCTTTAAATCAAGCCTAACGCCCCAATCTTTCCAAATTTGTGTTGACAGTAGATTTTTTATTTTATTAGATTGAGTTTTTTATTGTAATATTCATATCTAATATTATTGTTTTTTACATAATCATCTTTATTTCCAGGCTTATACGTTATTGAATCAGAGTCAAATGTGAAAAATATTTTATCTTCATTTTCATTTATTTTTAAAATATCAATTAAAGTTTTTTCTTCATACTTTCCTTCAATATCGATATTTCCAAGGTATTCTATTTTTTCGTTTTCAAATAAATATACATCACCTCCAAAAAAATATTCATAAGCTAAATGACAAACTATGATAATTTTATTATTTCGGTTATTTTTATAAAAATAGGGCTTATAAAGGTATACATCTTCAACACCTTTAAATTTATATTTTACTTCGTTTTTCTCATTTAATAATAAAAACCTTGCGCCATAATTATTTTCATAATCAGGATTTGATATTTCACTATTTATTGGATTGAAGTTTCCGAAAATAAATTTATTTTTTTCAATTTGGTAGGATTCTATTATACTAAATCTATCTATATTAACATTTGAAATACTATCGGGATTGAATTTATAATATGATTCATTTCCTATTGTTACTTTGTCTTTTAAACTAATATTTTTTACTTCAATGATTTCATTTTGAGTATTGTTGCTTTTTTTTTCTGAACAAGAAGTAAAGATTACAATTAAAAATATTAGTGCTTTTTT
This sequence comes from Flavobacterium procerum, assembly GCF_042431625.1. Classification (NCBI taxonomy): domain Bacteria; kingdom Pseudomonadati; phylum Bacteroidota; class Flavobacteriia; order Flavobacteriales; family Flavobacteriaceae; genus Flavobacterium; species Flavobacterium procerum. Next base: position 753,569 of record NZ_JBHLYW010000007.1, read on the forward strand.
CATTAGATTATCTTTTTAGTTTGCTCGGTTTTTTAAACTTCTAACTAACGTTCTGACGTTACAAGCGGTTTGAAGGTTATGAAACTGAGTATTTTCGGCTTAACGAAAATATGAATAAAACCGATAATTCCGCTAAATCTGCAAATCGATTGTAACGGCTGTTACCAGAAGTTTTTTATTCTCTATAATTTGTAATAAGATTTAAATAAAATTTACCGTTGGTCACTTTAATTGTATCTTTTGAGACTTTTGGATTAAATAATTTAAACTTAAATTCTCCTTTGAATCTTTTATTTATTGTGTCAAATTTTGATATAACTAATTCTCCAGTAGTAAAGGTCTCTATATCTTGAGAAGAAAGTTTTATCTCAGACTTAGATTTGTCAAATCTGTAGAAATATTCAAAAATTAACTTGTCTTTAGTCAAATTATATTTTCCAATTTTATTAAAGTTAAATCCGCCAAATGTAATTTGTTCAACATAATTTGAGTTTATTTCAAGTCCCATTATTAAAACATAAGGTTTAGAATCTTTTTGGGTAATATGTATGTTTGCATTTTTTGGCTCTGTGGCGATAGTTTCCCAAGAGGGCTTAAATTGTTTACCGTTAATATTACATGAAAAATTCCTAGTGATATGTTCAATATCATTATTCACATTATTAGTTTTTGTTTGTTTATGTTTAACCGCAGTTTTTTTCTGTGCGTAAATTGTTGAAAAGGATATTGTTAAAAACAAGTAAATTATTAAATGCATTTTCATAGGTTTTGATTTTTGTAAAATTTCTGGTAACATTCTGACACTACACGCAGGCTGTGGGATTAAGAAAGCCTAAACTTTCGGTTAAAAATTATTTTTTCAAATACAAGACCATCTTCAAATTTTGCCAATTGCTCAGTTTGATTGTAGCGTGTGTTAGTGGTTGGATTTTATCAAACTTCTGTATTTTTTAGCCAATACATTTGTATCATTGCTAATCGTGTCAAACTTTGATTTGGATATATCAATTAAAAAATACGAATCCCAACTTTCAGGAATAGAATCTTCTGGATTTTCATAACTTGACTCGTTAACCCAAGTAAATACTTCAAACTTATTTACTTTTTTTATTAGCCAAGAAGTTTTTTGCATACCATCTCCTGCATCACCCCATGATTCAGCTAATTCCATATATGATTTAATTTTATTGTTTTTACTGTCATATATGAAAAGCTTAATAGAAGACGGTAGATATTCTGACGGCGTTCTCATTATTAACCCTATAGTTTCCTTATTGATTGAGAATTTATAACAAGCAAATAGTCCTGGAGGATCATTAAAATGCTGTATTGTTATTTCTTTTGGAAATAAAATAACATTCAAACTATCAAGTTCACGCCCTTTGAATTTTTTGAAATTCTCTTCAGAAAATATTTTTAAAGTATCAAACGAAATGTTCTCAAACTTTTCGAGTAATTCCGAATATTTATTTTCTTTTTTGATTTCTGTTTTTACTTTAACTAAAGATTTCGACTTTTCATTACAGCTAAAAAGAGTAATTGCTATTATTAAATATAGAAGGTTTTTCATGTCGATTTTTAAGCTTGCCACTAACGTTCTGGTGCTTGGCGAGGTTGGGACTAAAATAAGATTTATATTTCGGTTAAACACTATTTTTACAAATACAAGACCATTTTTAAATTCAGCCTAAAACCCCAATCTCGCCAAACGGCTGTTGGCAGTAGTTACTGTTCTCTAGTTGCTTTAATACCGCTGTATTTCTCCAATTTTGAAATAATTTCAGAGTCAAATCTATTTTCAATTCTTTCTTTTTCATCAACACTAAAGTCTTCTTCTTTAAGCCACTTATTGTGTCTTTTAGTGAAGATTGAACGAATGGCTATTATAGTTGGCCCATTTTCATCTTGTTTTTCATTTCCGTCTGCAACAAATGATACATAATACATTTCTTCAGGTTCTGATTTTAAATAAAAAATCCTAGTATCCAAAAAGTCATAACCACTTTTTTTCCAATTATCATACTCTTTCCATTTTTCTGGAATTTCAAGTTCAGCATTTTTCTTAAACAAAGTATCAATTGCCTTTTCAATATTCTTTTTGGGTGTCTCAAAATTTCTGCTATCAAAACCGCCCAAAGTTCCATCGCAATTAATTAATAAATAACCGAATAAAAGAATAAAAAAGATTTTAATTTTCATATGTTTTCTCAATTCTGTGGGTTAATTACTGCCAACGTTTCGGGCTTTGCGTTCGGGTGGGTTTGGGACCACAAAGTTCCAAGTTTTCCCGTCAGCCCGCCTGACGCAAAACCCGTGTTAGCAGTAGTGCTTCTTTTAGTCGTTATATGGGTCCATAATTCCATTTGGTTTATGTCCTTCCTTATTTTTTAATTGTCCTTTATTAATGCTTGTCAAAATTTCGTTTGAGTAAATGTAATTGTCTTTACCCAAAATGAGTTTGTAACGCAATTTTGCCTTTATTTTTCCTGTGAACTTAGGAATGTCAAACTCCCAATATTCGTTTTGCTTCAAATAAACATCGTGATAACTATTGCCACACCAACTACTTGGTAAGTACTCAATTGGTTTCCATTCACCTTTATAAAATATTTCTGGAATGACACTCAGACGGCTGTCAGATGCCTCAAGTCGCACAATTGAGTCAGTTTTGTTTGCAATGTAAAGTTTGTAGCCAATGTATTTGTTGTTTATTGAAGTCGTTTGCGTTGTATCAATCTTTAATATTAGTCCACTGTAAGAAAGATTTAAACTTTCATTTATCTTTTTTGGGAAATTGTCTGAACCCCCAAAGCCACCTAACGCTGTCGTGTCTATTATGCTTGATTTCGCATAAATGTGTCCACGCAACATAAAGTCAATGTTTAAGTCCTTCTTCTTTTGTCCAAATGTCACTGAACATAGAAGTAAAAAAATCGTTGTTGTCAATGTTGCTTTTATCATACGGTGTCGTCTTTGAGCATTACTGCTAACGTCCCGCTACTACAGCGGGTTTGGGACTAAATTAAAACCATTCGTTAAATATTCCAAATGCAAAATCAACTTCTTATTAAGTCAATTACAAAATCTTTTTTAGGAGCTGTTATCTCCAGTATTTTGAATCATTTCGTGACACTGAAATCTATTTCCAAATATAGAATTTTTCTTGTAAATTTTTAAGTAAGATGATGCAGCTTGTCTTCTTTTTTTGTGTGATGTGAATAGGGTTTTTACATCACATTTTTCCAAAGATGATTTTATTGGTTGTCGTTAAGTTGTTTTTCTAATTTTTGAATATCAGAAGGGCCACTGGCTTTTTTAATTGTAATAATGCCGTTTTCGTCTGCCAGAAAATGCCACGGAATCGGAATCGAATCGTTGCCGTACAAATTTCTCAAATCGGCATCTAATTTTTCATTAACACGGATGTGATATCCTTCCAAATTATAAAAATGTGTCATGTCGCGCCATTGTTTTTCTCGGCTTTCTTTATCAATCGAAATGTAGACCATCGAAATGTTTTTCGATTTTAGTAATTCATACAATTGGGCATTTTCTTTAAATTCTTCCTTGCACGGACTGCACCAAGTGGCCCAGATGTCAACATAAAACTGTTTTCCGTTAAGGCTTTTTAATAAATAGGCTATTGAGTTTAAATTGGTTGCATTTTCTATGAATTTTATTTTTTCGTTTAAAGGCTGTTCTTTCTTTTTATGAAATGCGACTACTGGAACGATTATAGATTCTAAAAAAGTAGTGTAAGGGCTTGAGGGATAGTCTTTTTTGAATTGCTCAAAAAGCGAAAGAAGTTCTTTTTCGTAATTTTTCTGAATTGCCGCGTCATAGAGGTAAGCGGCAATGTAATATTCCAGTTGAACTCCGGATAAGTGTTTTTTTGCATTTTCGATATTATGAGTATGGACCCTACCTTGTTTGCCTATTTCTGAAAGCGCATCAATACTTATTTTCTCAACAATTAATTCGTTGTATCGCAAATAGTTTTGAACATAAAAATAAAACCAAGGCGAACTTAAAAGTTTCGGATTTGTAACAGGATTAGATTTGAAAATTTCTGCCCAAAGCTCGCTATACTGCTTTTTGGATAAGGTGTTTTTATTGCGGGGTTCATTTAGATAATTTATAAAAGCGACACTTCCTAAAACACCTTTATAAAAATAATTTCGGTCTTGATCGATAAGATTATAGAAATCTTTAGAAATCACCTTGTCTTTAAGAAGCTGTTTAAAACCTGCCAATTCAGCCTGTCTGCTTTGTTCTATTTTTTGTTTTATTTCAGAAGGAATACTGTCATTATGGTATTTTCGAGATTCGAGTTCAAAATGCCCACCTTCAATCATGCTTCTGTTCTCAATTTGATTGTACAAATCTTGTCCTTTTTTGTTTTTCGATTGTACTTCAAATTTGTTTTCCTTGCTTTCGGTGTTGATAAATACTGTATAGTTCATTCCTGGTTCAGCAATTAGGACTCCAAATGGTTTGTAATTATGCAAAATTTCGATAAAACAGGCTTGGTCAGATTTCAGGTTTATTTGAAAGTTTCCTAACGCGTCGGGCTGTACAGAATCGGTAAAACCAAAATAATCAATTCCGTTGACCGGAAGGGTGTACTCGATTATTTCGGGAATCTTTCCTGTAATTTTTCCTTTTATTTGAATATCTTTTTTAGACTGCGCATTTAGCATTAAAACAAAAAGGAAAAATACAAGTGTTCTCATAGTTGGTTAGATTGAAGTACTTTCAAATATATGAAAATCAGGAAGTATCTTAACGATTGCCAAAATAAAAACGATTATGTTATTGTTTTTTAATAGATACAAATAAGAGATTATTTAGTCAAAATCATACCATCTCGGAAGATCTTCGTCTTCAGGATAATTTTCTGGGAATATTTTACTAAGTCGGTAAATCATTTCGGCTTTAACAATAGGATCTTCTGAGTTTTCGGCCAGATCTTTTATTGCTTCTATAGCTTCTTCAGTTCCAATGCTTTTTAGTGCATGCCCGCATTGGTTTATAAATGGCCCAGTTCTGGAGCAAGCTTCTAGAAAAGGAAATTTCTGCTGCATTGCGATTTTAATTGTAGGCACGCTGGATGGATGCTCCCTCCATTGCAGATTATGAATAATATCATCGTGTTTTGTGTGCCAAGGTTCTAAAAATATTTCGTGAAGCAAATCTATACAATCATCCTCTTCGTCGACTACCCAAAGTAATAAAAGACAAAAATCCATGTCATCACTATTTTTAGAAGCAATAATGTCCTTTATGATTTTTCTGCCTATTTCATTTTTAGATTCAATTGGAAAAGGGAGTAATTCTAGTAATTCGTTTTTATTACGTATTTTTCTTTTGCTATATTCTGCAAAATCTTGTCTTAATTTTTCTATCATGCGTATAAGTGTGAATTTTGTTTGGGCTAAATGTAATTATTTTAATACTATTCATACCTAAACATCTTATGAAAATGACACTTCTAGCCCCGATAGAAGCGGCATCCTTTTATGGCGGTGTTCGCCATAAAAGATAGAGCGGATAGCGGGAATAAGCTCCTTAATCCCTTTAGGATGACATAGAAAATAAAGGCATGCCATATATGTCAGTCTTTAAAAATGTCATGTTGTCAGATAGTTTTGAAGGCTTAGACTGTAAAACTGACAATTTTATTTGCTTTTTTATATTGGCACAAAGATTGACTTATGCCACATGAGTTTAAAAAATTAAATCAAAAATTAAATATATAAAAAATGGGTAAAATAATCGGAATTGACTTAGGTACGACGAACTCTTGTGTTTCTGTAATGGAAGGTAACGAAGCAGTTGTTATCCCTAACGCAGAAGGAAAAAGAACTACACCATCTATCATCGCTTTTGTTGAAGGTGGAGAAATTAAAGTAGGTGATCCTGCAAAAAGACAAGCAGTAACGAATCCTACAAAAACGATTGCTTCTATTAAACGTTTTATGGGACATACTTTTGCTGAAACTCAAGATGAGGCAAAAAGAGTTCCTTACAGTGTTGTAAAAGGTGACAACAATACGCCACGTGTGGATATTGACGGTCGTTTATACACTGCTCAAGAATTGTCTGCAATGACACTTCAAAAAATGAAAAAAACTGCTGAAGACTATTTAGGTCAAACTGTAACTGAAGCAGTTATTACTGTTCCTGCTTACTTTAACGATGCGCAACGTCAAGCTACTAAAGAAGCTGGTGAAATCGCTGGTCTTAAAGTTATGCGTATCATCAACGAGCCAACTGCTGCTGCACTTGCTTACGGATTAGATAAAAAAGGAACTGATCAAAAAATTGCTGTTTACGATTTAGGTGGAGGTACTTTTGATATCTCTGTTCTTGAATTAGGAGACGGTGTATTTGAAGTATTATCTACAAACGGTGATACTCACTTAGGTGGTGATGATTTTGACCAAGTTATTATTGACTGGTTAGCTGACGAATTCAAAACTGAAGAAGGAATTGATTTACGTTTAGATCCAATGTCATTACAGCGTTTGAAAGAAGCTGCTGAGAAAGCTAAGATTGAATTATCATCTTCTGCTGAAACAGAAATCAACTTACCATACGTAACTGCTACTGCTTCTGGACCAAAACACTTAGTGAAAAAATTATCTAGAGCTAAATTTGAGCAATTATCTGATTCTTTAGTAAAACGTTCTATGGAACCAGTTGCTAAAGCATTAAAAGATGCAGGTTTATCTACATCTGATATCGACGAAGTAATCCTTGTAGGAGGTTCTACTCGTATGCCAAGAATTGCTGACGAAGTGGAAAAATTCTTTGGTAAAAAAGCATCTAAAGGTGTTAACCCTGATGAGGTTGTTGCTATTGGAGCTGCTATTCAAGGTGGAGTTTTATCTGGAGATGTAAAAGATGTATTGTTGCTTGACGTAACGCCTCTTTCTTTAGGAATCGAAACTATGGGTGGTGTTATGACTGTTCTTATCGAAGCTAACACAACTATCCCAACTAAAAAATCTCAAGTATTCTCTACTGCATCTGATTCTCAGCCATCTGTTGAGCTTCACGTATTGCAAGGAGCTAGAGCAATGGCTGCAGATAACAAAACTATCGGTCGTTTCCACTTAGATGGTATTCCACCAGCACCAAGAGGAGTTCCTCAAATCGAGGTTTCTTTTGATATTGATGCAAATGGTATCATCAAAGTAACTGCTACTGATAAAGGAACTGGAAAATCTCACGATATCCGTATCGAAGCTTCTTCTGGATTAACAGCTGATGAAATCGAAAAAATGAAGCAAGATGCTGAGGCTAATGCTGAATCTGATAAAATTGCAAAAGAAAGAGCTGAGAAATTGAACGAAGCTGACAGTACTATTTTCCAAACTGAAAGTCAATTGAAAGAATTGGGAGATAAATTGACAGACGAGCAAAAAACAGCTATCGAATATGCTTTAACTGAATTGAGAATGGCGCACCAATCTCAAGATCTTGATGCAATCCAAAAAGGATTAGACAATGTAAATGCAGCTTGGAAAACAGCTACAGAAGCAATGTACGCTCAAGGTGGTGAAGGTCAACAAGCTGCTCCACAACAAGAGCAGTCTTCTGGAGATAACGTTGAAGACGTTGAATTCGAAGAGGTAAAATAATTCTTTTGTATTAAGTAATTAGTACAAAGTATTAAGATAGAAAACCGAGTCAGAAATGACTCGGTTTTTTTGTGTTTTATAATTGGTATTTAATCATCTTCTGGTTTTACTACAGTTACGTCTCCTACAAAAAAAAGTTCATTCATTTTTACTTTAATTTTAGAATAGGTTTCAGGTTTAAATTCAGTTGTTGGTAAACCTGTATATTGAAATATTAAAACAGCCCCTTTTTTTGCTTTTATTGTAAATTCGCCGTCAAAATTAGTTTGGGTTTTAATTTTGGATCGCTTTACTGTTACAGTGGCATTTGGTAGTGGATCACCTTTGGAATCATATAAAATTCCAGTATAAGTGATAAGATCTTTTTTAGACTTTCTGTTTTTATCGTCTTTAATTGGCTTATTTTCTGTCTGTTCTATTCGTGCTCGTCCCTGCGCTTGTACCGTTTGATTTCCTAAACCTAAAAAAGCAAGTAATGAAGCGGCAGCAATCATCCAGATTGATTTTTTTTCTTTTGGAATAATCATTTCACGGTCTAATTGTGATATTCTAAATCGACCGCAGAGTTTTTCTTCATTTCGATAGGCTAAAACAATTTCTCGGTCAGAAGATTTAGTAAAGTCAATTACATTTTTTTGACAAACGTTGCAAAATTTTCCTTTCTCTGTTGGTGACATTTCGAGCCAATTTTCATGGCAAGGTTCTGGAATTGAGATTTTAATTTTATTTGTCATTTTTGATTTGTTATTTAAATGCATTTTGAAAGCAAATTGAGGTTTATAAAAGTAAACATTATTTTGAATCATCCTAGAATCTCATCTCATCAAAACTGACAATTGTCATTCCTTCTTCAAAATCTTTTTCGTAATATTACTATTGTAAATTTTTTTGAATGAGAAAGATCAAATACAAGAAAGGGCGTAAACTGCAGCACATAACATTAGAATATACAGGATCGCATAAAGAGCATGAAACCGAAATGCAACTTTTTGTGTATGACGATGCCGATGTTGTTGAATACGAAAAGTTTACAGTTCTAGCGCTGAATTCCTGTTTTGATTTCTCAAAAAACAACTGGCTAAATATCCATGGCCTAAACGATATCAATCTGATTAAAACTATCGGAGCGCATTTTAACCTAGATGATTTTTTACTCGCAGATATTCTTAACACTACAAAAAGAACCAAATTAGAAGAACAGTCAGATGTTTTATTTTTTAATATAAAATCACTGTTGCCTTCTGAACATTCTGACAATATCAGCGTTGAACAGCTAAGTTTTATTGTGAAAGACGGAATTCTGATTTCTTTTCAAGAAAAACGAAGCGATTTTTTTGCGCATATCAGAGAACGTCTTCGTACGCATGCAGGAATCGTTCGAACAAAAAAAGTCGATTACCTTTTGTATCTGCTTCTAGATGCTGTTATGGAGAATTTCTATATAACTATTGAAAACGAAGAAGATAAAATTGAAGACTTGATCAATTTGACGAAAAAAGAGGCTAAGCCGGTTATTTTAGAAAAAATTGAAAATCATCGTGATAATTTAAGCTTTCTGAAACGTTCCATTGTGCCACTTCGTGATTCATTGTATTATTTGAAAACGATTAAAGATGATGATGAAAATAACGGTCTTATTCAGAAAGAAACGTTTAATTTCTTTATCAGACTGCATCAAAAAAGTTTGGAGCTTTTAGAGCAGATAGAATCGGATATGAGCGCATTGGAAAGCGCTTCCAATTTTTATTTTTCGGAACAAAGCCGAAAAATGAATGAAATCATGAAAACACTGACTATTATTTCGGCTATATTTATTCCGCTTACATTTATTGTTGGAGTGTACGGAATGAACTTTGAAAACATGCCCGAGCTCAAAATGAGAAATGGCTATTTTGTAGTTATGGGCATCATGTTTTTGCTAGTCGTAGCCTTGATTGTTTATTTCAAAAAAAGAAGATGGTTTTAACGTTTGTTTGAGCAAGAAAAGAAATGATTTCTATTAAATTTGTTATTTAGAATAAATATAAATAATTATGAGTAAAGCAATATATATAGCCACCAGCGATCAAAACAGCGGTAAGTCGATTATCACTCTTGGGCTCATGAGCATCCTAATGGGAAAAACAGCAAAAGTGGGTTATTTTAGGCCTATAATTGAAGATTTTGTTGATGGAGAAGTTGACAATCACATTGAGACCGTTTTGTCGTATTTTAACCTTGATATTCATTTTGACGATGCTTATGCAATTACAAAAAGCAGATTAATCAAGAAAAAGAATAAAGGAAAGATAGGGGAGGTTCTCGATTTAATCATCGAAAAGTATAAAAAACTAGAAGAGCGTTTTGATTTTGTTTTGGTCGAAGGAACAAGTTTTACCGGAGAAGGAACTTCAATCGAATTGGATTTAAATGTTTTAATTGCTAAAAATCTTGGGATTCCGACTATAATTGTTGGTTCAGGAGTGGGAAAAACTCTTGAAGAACTGGTAGACAGCTTGTATTTGGTTTACGATTCATTTAAAGTAAAAGAGGTTGAGGTTTTGTCTGTATTTGCCAATAAAGTTCAGCCAGAAAATATCGAATTGGTTACGAATGGCTTACAGAAAAGCCTTCCGTCAAATGTATTGATTAATACGATTCCGCTTATTTCGAGTTTGAATAATCCTACTATGCAAGAAATTGTAAATGAGCTGGATGCTAAAGTTTTGTTTGGAGAAAATTATCTCAATAACGAAATCGGTCATTATAGTGTTGGAGCTATGCAATTGCATAATTATTTAGTGCATCTTCATGATAATGCCTTGGTAATTACTCCGGGAGACCGTTCGGATATTATTTTGGGAGCGCTTCAGGCAAATGAATCAGCTAATTATCCGACGATTTCAGGAATTATCCTTACGGGGAATATCGTTCCAGAAGAAAGTATTCTAAAATTGATTGAAGGACTTTCTGCCATCGTTCCGATTATTGCTGTAGACGGAGGAACTTATCATATTACGAATAAAATCGGTTCTATAAAATCTGAGATTTATGCCAACAACACGCATAAGATTGAGACCTCAATAACTACGTTTGCAAAATACGTTGATAACGAAGCGCTATCTGAAAGATTGATCACTTTTGTAGCTGAAGGAATGACGCCAAAAATGTTTCAATACAACATGGTTAAAAGGGCAAAACAGCATAGAAAACACATTGTACTGCCAGAAGGAAATGATGATCGTATTATTACCGCAGCATCAAGATTATTAGACATGGATGTGGTTGATATTTCGATTATTGGAGACAAAAAACAAATTGAAAACAAAGTCGTAGAACTCGGGATAACGTTAGATTTTTCAAAAGTAAACATCATCAATCCAAAAGAGTCTGAACTTTACGAAGATTATGCCAATACGTATTATGAGCTAAGAAAAGCGAAAAACGTTAGTATTACCATGGCTAGAGATTTAATGGAAGATGTTTCGTATTTCGGAACTATGATGGTGTACAAAGGCCACGCAGACGGAATGGTTTCGGGAGCAGCGCATACGACGCAACATACGATTTTACCGGCACTGCAATTCATCAAAACAAAACCGAATTCATCTGTAGTTTCTTCTGTGTTTTTCATGTGTTTAGAAGACCGAGTTTCGGTTTTTGGAGACTGTGCCATCAATCCAAACCCAACGGCCGAACAATTGGCGGAAATCGCGATTTCTTCGGCAGAATCAAGTTTAGCATTCGGAATCGAACCAAAAATAGCGATGCTTTCGTATTCGTCTGGTTCATCAGGAAAAGGAGACGAAGTAGACAAAGTAAGAACGGCCACAGCAATTGTGAAGGAAAAAAGGCCAGATTTAAAGATTGAAGGTCCAATTCAGTACGATGCAGCAGTTGATTTAAGCGTTGGTAAAAGCAAAATGCCAGATTCTGAAGTAGCAGGACAAGCAAGTGTGTTAATCTTCCCTGATTTGAATACGGGAAATAACACTTACAAAGCTGTTCAAAGAGAAACTGGAGCTTTGGCAATCGGTCCAATGCTGCAAGGTTTAAATAAACCGGTAAACGACTTGAGCCGTGGTTGTACTGTAGATGACATCATCAATACAGTTGTCATTACAGCGATTCAGGCACAAGGAATGTAAATTCAATAAAAAATTAAAAAATGGAACACGGATGAAACAGATTCGCTATCGCGAAAACGCAGATTTGCACAGATTTTTTTTATAGAATGAAAAATCCGTTTTAATCCGCGTCTTTACGAAGTAAATCAGAGTCATCCGCGTACTAATTCAACAATAAAAATTTCTGTCTTTGAGAAGAAAACTTAGCATCTTAGAGACTCAGTATCTTAGCAACTTAAAAAGAAAATGAAAATACTTATTATAAACTCAGGAAGTTCATCGATAAAATATCAATTAATGGTTATGCCGACAAACGAAGTAATTTGTTCAGGAATGATTGACAGAATTGGTTTAGAAACTTCAAATATCACTTTTAAGACAGCTTCAAATTCACTTGAAGAAATACTGCCGATTCCAACACACAAAGTTGGTTTGCAGAAAGTATCAGATTTACTTTTAGATCCTGAAAAGGGAGTGATTAAAACTACTTCAGAAATTACTGCGGTTGGACATAGAGTCGTTCACGGAGGAAGTTATTTTTCTAATACTACAGAAATTACGGAAGAAGTTAAAGAAAAAATTAAAGAGCTTTCAGAATTAGCGCCATTGCATAATCCAGCACATTTGGTTGGAATTAATGTGGCCGAAGAAATTTTTTCTGATGCCAAACAAGTAGCGGTTTTTGATACGGCTTTTCATCAGACAATTCCGGTGGAAGCACATAAATATGCTATTCCGAATTTTCTTTTGACAGAACATAAAGTGCGTGTTTATGGTTTTCACGGAACGAGTCATAAATACGTTTCAGAAAAAGCAATCAATTATTTAGAAAATAACTCTAGAATAATTACGATCCACTTAGGGAACGGCTGTAGTATGAGCGCCGTAAAAGACGGAAAAAGTATCGATACCACAATGGGATTTTCGCCTGCAAACGGTCTTGTAATGGGAACCCGTGCAGGAGATATCGACCAATCAGTCATTTTTTATATGGTAAAAAATTTAGGATATACTCCAGATGAAGTGAATTCTATTCTATTAAAACAAAGCGGTATGCTTGGATTGACAGGTTACAGCGATTTGAGAGATATTGAATCTAAAGCCGAAGAAGGAAATAAAGACTGCCAATTGGCTTTATTGATGAATGCATACAGGATCAAAAAGACAATCGGTGCTTATGTTGCGGCTTTAAACGGATTGGACGCTATTATTTTTACAGCCGGAATTGGCGAAAATTCATCGTATATGCGTAAACTGGTTTGTACTGATATGGATTATTTCGGAATTGAAATTAACAAAGAAAAGAATCAAATTCGTTCTAAAGAATTGAGAGAAATCAATACAGATAACTCAATCGTAAAAGTCTTGGTAGTGCCTACAGATGAAGAATTTGAAATTGCAAATCAGGTTTACCAATTATTGGAAAACTAATTTCTTAAATTAATAAATTTCAACAATGGCAACAATCATTGCGATACTGTTATTTTTACTATTTCTTTTTCTTTCGCTAATCCATTTTTATTGGGCTTTTGGAGGGAAATGGGGAACAGAAGGAGTGTATCCAACTCCTGATGTACAAACACCTCCTAGAAATCCAGGAATAATTGCGACCTTGATTGTTGCTATTGGCTTGTTTGGTTTTGGTATTTTTTATTTGATAAAAGTTAAGATTGTTTCTATTGGAATTCCTTTTTGGCTAGAAAAATATGGTCTTTGGATTTTGATGACACTATTCGCTGTAAGAGCAATCGGAGATTTTAAATATTTGGGCTTTTTCAAAAAAATAAAAAATACCAAATTTGGGAAAAATGATACACACTATTTTGCTCCTTTGTGCTTCGTAGTAAGCATTCTGACATTACTGATTGCATTAATGGCCTAAATGACATGTTGTTTTTAAAGCCGTAAATTAAATATTTGTGAGTATCTTTGGGTTTAAATCCGAATATCTTGAAATCGATACTTATAAAATCAGTTTTCTTCTTTTTCATCGCTTTTTACACTCAGGCACAAGAATTACTTCCTTTCGTTGAAAATTACAACAAGTCAGACTACCAGGGTGATAACCAAATTTGGAATGTCGCACAAGGAAAAGATGGCGCAATGTATTTTGCCAATAATCACTATTTGCTTCGTTATGATGGCGTAAAATGGGAAAAATATACACTTCCAAACAAAACCATTATCCGTTCAATTTTAATTGAAGGCGACAAGATATATTCTGGTTCGTACAAAGAATTTGGTTATTGGTACAGAAAAGACAGCAAAATGCATTATGTCTCGATTACCAAAAACCTTCGATTATTTGACGAAAAGGATAATGAAGAAATCTGGAAGATTTTCAGGTTTAACGGCGCGCTTTATTTTCAGTCTTTCAATGATATTTTTATTTATGACGGAAAACACATTAAAAAGATAAAATTTCCTTTCCTGATTTCGTATTGTTTTCCTGTAGATAATAATCTGTATGCGGCTTCGGTTAAATATGGAATTTTTAAAATGAATGGGAATAGAATAGCAAATCCTAAAGGATGGAATGTTCTAAAAAATACTGTCGTTCACGCTATCGAGAAGCATAAAGGCAAGACCTATATTTTTACCCAGAAAAAAGGAGTTTTTATCATCGAAAAAAATGGTTTAAAGTCTTGGGATAATCCAATAAATGAAACCCTAAAGAATGCGACAATCAACGTTGCAAAATTCATTAATGGAAATAAATTGGTTATCGGGACAGGAAATAGAGGAATCATTATTTTAGATCTTTCGACGAATCTCTACAAAAACATTGAAAGAGATAATGTGTTAATGAACAATTCGATTCTAAGTTTAGCGATTGACAAGGAAAACGATTTGTGGCTAGGACTCGATAACGGAATTGCGCATGTTGAGGTAAATTCTCCAATTTCATTCTTTTATGATAATTCGGGCATTTTGGGTTCGGTTTATTCGGTTGCAATTACCAATAAAGGTTATTTGATTGCTTCCAATCATGGAGTTTTTGAATACGCTTCTGGAAAGTTTAATATGATGCCCAATACGCAAGGTCAGGGATGGAATATTTCTAAAATTGACAATAAATACATCATCGGGCACAATGATGGGTCGTTTTCTTATGATAATGGTTCTCTGACCAAAATAAACGGAGTCAGCGGTGGCTGGAATTTGACTAAAAGCAGTATCAACGATACCTATTTTCAATCGACCTACAGTGGGATTTTGGTTTACGATAATTACAAAGATCTTTCGAAATACAAAATTATAAAAGGCCTAGCCAAACCAATAAAATATGTTGCTCAGAACAAAAGGAACGAAATCTGGGCTGCCGATAATTATCGAGGTTTGTACAGGGTTTTACTGGATGACAACTATAACACCAAAAAAGTCGAAAATGTTACCCAGCAGAATAAAATTAAAAATGATTTCGGAATCAAAATTTTTGAATTTAGAAATGAAATTTTATTTCTTATTAATAATTCTTGGTACACCTTTAATTCAATTAATAATAAGTTGGTCGAAAATGAATTGTTTAATACCAACTTTAAAGATGTTTCAGATGTGGTTGCCATAGACGAAGACCATTTTATGGTGTTGCAGAATGGTATTTTGTATCATATTTATGCTTCGGGAAATAAGTTTATTTGGAATATCATTCAAGAGAAATATTATAAAGGAAAGCTGATTAATGAAAACCTCAGGATTTTTAAAAATCAAAACCATTATTTATTCAATCTTGACGATGGTTTTATTTCATTACAACTGGAATATGAAAACAAGCAGAAGTCTGCTGTAGAGATTGAAGCTTTCAGCGATTCAAACCTAGTTCCGAACGAGTCAAAAATAAAATTTAATACCGAATTAAGAATTAACGTCATTTCTGGAATTTACGGAGCGAGTAAACCGAATTTGTTTTACAGATTTGATAAAAACAAAGAATACACTCCAATCTCAGACGGATTGATCATATTAAACAATCTAAGCAGTGGCTTTCACAATGTAGAAATTTTTAAACACGATGGAGCTACTTATGATAAGGTTTCGACTTTTGAGTTTAAAGTAGCAGAACCTTGGTATTTTTCGTTTTGGATGGTCATGCTTTATCTGTTTGTTATAGGTGCAATTTTGTTTTTCTATTACAGATGGAATAAATTCCGTTATACGCAGAAATTGAAATTGCAGGCAGAAGAACTCAAACATCAGAGAGAAATTCTAGAAATGGAATTGAAGAAAGAAAACGAATTGAACATTCAGGAATATGAAAAACATATTCTAGAGTTAGAACTGCAGACAAAATCATCTGAAGTGGCAGGTAAATCGCTCTCTATTGCAAAACAGAGTGAAATGATAGAAAATATTCAGAATATTCTAGAAACAGAAAAAGATTTTAATAAGCTTAAAAGCGAAATCAAAAAAGCAATTAAGATTAATGAGGTAAACAAACACGAATGGGAAACTTTTGAAACAAATCTGAATCAGATTCACAATGAATTTATTATTAATCTGACAAAGAAGTTTCCGAATCTTACTCCAAAGGATATAAAACTTTGTGTATACCTCAAAATGAACCTTTCTTCGAAGGAAATTGCGCCTTTAATGAACATCTCATTTAGAGGAGTAGAATTGCATAGATATCGTCTAAGAAAGAAACTTAATCTTACTCAGGATGAAAACCTCTCAAAGTTTTTATTAAGTCTGTAAGATTCGGCTTTATTTTTTAAACATATTATATTTTTAAACATCTTTTTTTATATAATTCTAATACATCATTACTACATCATAATGGTATGTTAAAGCGTTGTGGTTTGTAATTAATTTTTTGATATACAGTATTTTACGGCTTATTTATGATGTAGTGATGTAGCTGTGTAGGGGTAGTATTTGATGTACTACAACGTTGTAATTATGTAATTTGGCTCTACTAACTTAAACGATTACATACTGTATGAAAAATTTTATTTTTAGCTTTTTAGCGCTCTTGCTGCTGCCAGCTTATATGTCTGGACAGTCAATTAAAGGAAAAGTAGTAGACAGTAATGGAGTTGGAATTCCGGGAGCTATAATAGGAGCCGCGGATTCAAGAACTTCTGCTGATGCTGATTTCGACGGTAATTTTACAATTAATGCTAAGGTCGGCGAACTTTTAAAAGTTTCAATGCTCGGTTTTGATGCGGTTACTGTTCCTGCGACTGCCGCGCCAATGACTATTACCCTTAAAGAATCTGGTGACACAGTCTTAAAAGATGTAGTTGTTATTGGTTATGGTACTAGAAAGAAAATAGATAATACTTCGGCAATTACTTCATTAAAAGCAGAAGATGTTACTAAAACCAAAGTATTAAATGCTTCTCAGGCCATTCAGGGTAAAGCTGCTGGGGTGCAGGTTACTTCTTCAGATGCTCCAGGAAGTACACCTTCTGTAGTTATTAGAGGTTTAGGTACTGCATTGGGAGGAAGAAATCCTTTATATATTGTTGATGGAATGCCAACGGAAAACATCAATAATATCAATACAAACGATATTACGTCTTACGAAATCCTTAAAGATGCTTCTGCTCTGGCAATTTATGGAACAAGAGCGGCAAACGGGGTTATCATCATTACCACTAAAAAAGGGAAAGGTGATAAAGTTACTGTAGAAGTAGAAAGTTTTGCAGGTTTTAGAAAACCGCTTAAAACTATGAAAATGGCAAACAGCGATCAGTATGTTGCTTATACAAATGCTGCGCCAGGAACTATTAATTATTTTGCTGCAAACCAGCCTTACAACACAAATTGGTTTGACGAAATAACAAGAACTGGTTCTTATTCACAAAACAACGTTTCGATTTCTGGGGCTTCAGAAAACGTTAAGTATTTCTTTAGTGCAGGAAATTACGAAGAAAAAGCGGTGTTAAATGGTTTAGATTACAGCCGTATCAATTTTAGAAATAATAATGAATACAAAATTTCTAAAAGAGTTACTTTAAATCAGAACTTTAGTTTTACTTCGGCTAATTCTTCGCCAAAACCTCTAAGCGCTTTTACAAACGCTTACAAGCAATCTCCAATTGTTCCGGTTTATTTTTCTACAGGACAATATGGTGTATCTTTTAGAAACTCAGATGATGTTGCTGGGCCAACAGGAGAAAAAGGTGCATTTAACAATGTTGGAAATCCGGTTTCTCAGTTAAACTTTTATGATGAGCAACAACGCAGCATAACGCTTCAAGGTGGTTTAAGATTGGATTACGAAATTATCGACGGTCTGAAATTTACATCACAATTTAATGGTGAATTTTATACTTGGAAACAATATAATTTTGAAGACACAAAAAATATCTGGTTAGCTGCAGATCCAACTCGTACAGAAGATAAATATCTTTCAACTGCAAACACAAATTTGTTGACACGTGGTAGAGAGCAGTATTTCAACTGGAACTTAACAAATTATTTTACCTACAATAAAGTATTTGCAAGCATTCACGATGTTGAATTAACAGGAGGTATGGAGGTTTCTGTAAAAGGGCCAAGAGAAAAACTTTCTATTGTTAGAAAAAATGTAAATCCAAATTCTAATTATTGGTCACTTTATAATGAAAAAGATGCTAAAGGTGTAGATTATGCCGGTAATGTTGTAAATCTTTATGATATTAAATTTAACGAAAGTAGATTGGCATCTTATTTTGGGCGTTTCCAATATAAGTTAATGGACAGATACTTGCTTACTGGAACGATAAGAAGAGACGGATCTTCAAATTTTGCAAAAGATTACCGTTGGGGAACTTTCCCATCTTTCGGTGCAGGATGGATTGTGACAAAAGAAAATTTCTTATCAGATGTCAAAGGTGTTGATATGATCAAATTGAGAGGAAGCTGGGGTAAATTGGGTAACCAAAATGTACCTTTAAACAATCAAGCTTACAACTCTGGTCTTAACAGCTATTTAGGAGGTTCAATTCTTTATGAAGGAACAACAATTTCTTCTCAAATTGATCCAAGTTTATCTTGGGAAATTACAGAAGAGGCTTCTGTTGGTATCGATTTCCAACTTTTAAACAATAGATTATCAGGATCTTTTGACTACTATGATAAAAACACCAACAACGTAATTTTAAATACAAAACCTTATCCAACTTCTGGTATTACTTTGGCAACTCCTGCACACGTTGGAGAGGTTTCAAACAAAGGTTACGAGATTGCTTTACGTTGGGATGATAAAATTAACGATCAATTCAGCTACTGGGTAGGAGGTAATTTCTCTCACAACCAAAATAAACTTGCTGGATTAAAAGATTTGGAGCTTTCTCCAGTAATTGGTGGAAATCTTGGAAATGGTCAAAATACTAAAATATTAGACAAAACTTCTGTAGGACAGCCGTTAGGAAGTTTCTATATCTACGAATACGCTGGTATCGATCCTGCAAATGGCGATATGTTATATTACGATGCTTCAGGAGCTAAAGTTGTTCAAGATGATTTAGACTTGACAAAAGACAGAAAATATGTTGGTTCAATTCTTCCAAAAGTAAACTACGGTGTAACATTAGGTCTGAATTACAAAAACTTTGATTTCTCTGTTGATGGTTACGGAACAGGTGGTGCAAAAGTGTACAATGGAAAAAAAGCACAGCGTTTTTCTGGAGAGAATATCGAAGCATCTCTAGCAAGAGATTTCTGGACACTAGCAAATGCAGACGCTTCTAATCCTGCACCATTCAATCAGGTTCCAGTTGCTTCAACTTATTATTTAGAATCAGGAGATTTCTTCAGAATCAACAACATTACTTTAGGATACAAACTTCCTCTTAACGAAACAAGTTTTGTAAACTACTGCAGAATCTATGTAAACGCAATCAATCCATTTATCACTCAGAAATTCTCTGGATTCTCTCCTGAGCTAAATGGCGACGGTAATCCTTACGGAACTCAAGGAGTTGAGCTTGATGCTTATCCTACTTTAAGATCGTTCGTTATTGGTGCTAATTTAAAATTTTAATATTATGAAAAAGATATATATATCAATGTTTGCGCTGTCAGCATTATTTTTTACCGGCTGTGCAGAAGATTTTTTAGATGTAGACCAAACCGAATCTATCTCTACAAAAGATATTGAATTGTTTAACAATGATGCTGGTGCGACAACCTTTGTGACTTCTATTTACAGTAAATTTTTAGATTGGGATATGAGTTCATTTGGCTGGATCGGACTAGCGAGCATCACTACCGATGATGCAGATAAAGGTTCAGCTCCAGGTGATACAGGAACTGATAAAGATGTTTTGGATGCCTTGACTTATAATGCATCAAATCCTTCTGCAGAAAGTACTTTTATAGCTCAGTATGATGGAATCAACAGATGTAATCAGGCGTTAAATATTCTTCCAAAATTAGATAAAGCGAACGGTGCTTTAAGAGAAAGATTAATGGGAGAAGCTAAATTCTTAAGAGCTTTCATGTATTTTACTTTGGTAAAATGTTATGGGGGAGTTCCAATTGTAGATCATTTGCCAAATCCATCTTCTCTTGAGGACAAAAATATGTTGCTTTCTCAAAGAACTGCAGCAGAAGTATATGCTTTTATCGAGAAAGATTTGAATGAGGCAATCGAGGTATTACCAGTTAAATCGGCTTATGCTTCTGATGAGAAAGCAAGAGCTTCAAAAGGTGCGGCTTACGCATTATTGGCAAAAGTTAACTTATACCAAAAAAACTGGCAAAAAGTAGTAGACAATTGCAATCTGGTTACAGGATATTCAATTGACCCAAGTTATGCTAGTATGTTTAGAAAAGCTGGAGAAAATGGTGTTGAATCTATTTTTGAAATCAACGGAGTTGGTACTGTGCCAATTAAAGGTATTGCAGGATATTCTAATACGCAAGGTGCACGTGGTACCGGCGGATGGGGATGGGGATTTAATGTTCCTTCTCAAAGTTTGTTAAATGCATACGAAACGGGAGATGTTAGAAAAGATGCAACGATTATTTTCAGAGGTACAACATTGTATGATGGAAGAGTAGTTCCGTCAACGGTAGAAAATCCAATGTATAATTTTAAAGCCTATTCTTCTCAATTTACAGATGCTTGGGAAACAGATGCTAATATTACTTACTTAAGATATGCAGAAGTTTTATTGATGAAAGCTGAAGCTTTGAACGAGTTAGGGCAGACAGCTGATGCTATTCTGTTGTTGAACCAAATCAGACACAGAGCTGGTCTTGGAGATACTCCAGCAACTACTCAGACAGCAGTAAGAACTGCAATTTGGAAAGAAAGAAGAGTAGAATTGGCTTTTGAATTTGACCGATTCTTTGACTTAGTACGTACTGGTCAAGCAAAAGCCGCTTTTGCTGCTGACGGAAAAGTATTTACAGAAGGTAAAAATGAATTATTCCCAATTCCGGCGTCATTCATTATTCAGGCAAATGGTTTAACAAAACAAAACCCTGGTTATTAATACAATCTTTAAAATCACTTCCTTCAGATTTTGAAGGAAGTGATTTATTTATCCAATCATATTAAAACTAAGACATGATAAGATTTTCACTTTTACTGCTTTCTTTCGCTTTTTTAAGCTGTGGCTCGAAAGAGACTGACAAGAAAGAGAAAGAAGAAAATAAAATTTCTGTAGAAAAATTATCCGATGAACAGCTTTTGGATGTTGTTCAAAAACAGACCTTCAAATATTTCTGGGATTATGCAGAACCAAATTCAGGATTAGCCAGAGAGCGTTACCATCCTGATGGGAATTATCCTGAGAATGATGCGCATATTGTTACAACAGGTGGTTCAGGTTTTGGGCTGATGGCAATTGTTTCTGGAATGTCCCGAGGATATATTTCTAAAGAAGATGGAGTAAAGAGACTCGACAAAATCGCTGATTTTCTTGCTAAAGCAGATCGTTTTCACGGTGCTTGGTCACACTGGATTGATGGAAATACGGGAAAAGTTAAACCTTTTGGAACTAAAGATAATGGAGGCGATTTGGTCGAAACGTCATTTTTAGTTTCAGGAATGATTACAGTTCGCGAATATCTCAAAGACGGTAGTACCTCAGAAAAAGCTGTAGCACAAAAATTTGATGCATTATGGAAAGGTGTCGACTGGCAATGGTTTACCAATGGAAAAAATGTCTTGTACTGGCATTGGTCGCCAAATTATGCTTGGCAGATGAATTTTCCTCTTGAAGGATACAATGAATGTCTGATTACATACATAATGGCCGCATCTTCTCCCAATCATTCAATAGATGCAAAAGCATATCATGAAGGATGGGCAAGAGGCGGAGCTATTGTTTCGTCTAATACAAAATACAATTTACCGCTTATCTTAAAACATAACGGAGCTGCAGAATTTGGCGGACCTTTATTCTGGGCGCATTATTCTTATGTAGGATTAGATCCGAATCAATTAACAGATAAATATGCCAATTACTGGGATTTGAATGTAAATCAGGTAAAAATTGATTATCAGTATTGTGTAGAAAATCCAAATAAATTTAAAGGATATGGAGCTGATTTTTGGGGGCTTACAGCTTCATATTCTAGAAATCCTGATGGTTCCGATGGTTATGATGCACATATGCCAAGTAATGACAAAGGGGTTATTTCTCCAACGGCCGGGGTTAGTTCGATTGTTTATACGCCTAAAGAATCAATCGCATTGATGAGAAATTTATATGAAAACCATAAAGAACTAACCTGGGGGGCCGCGGGGTTTTATGATGCTGTTAGTTTAGAACATAACTGGAGCGCCAAAAAATACCTAGCAATCGACCAAGGTCCAGAAGTAGTTATGATTGAAAATTATCGTTCAGGACTGTTATGGAAATTGTTTATGAATGCTCCTGAAGTAAAACAAGGTTTGCAGAAACTTGGTTTTAAATCCGGAAAATATGAAATTCAATAAATGAAATACAAAATAACACTTTTAGTCTTGTTTTTTTCTTTTTTGGGTTTTGCGCAAAGCGAAACTACCGGAAAACTAAAAACGGTAAGTATATCCAATTATGAGTTGGGCTATATTTTGCATAAACCTGCAGATGTAAAGAAAAAGAAGCCATTGATAGTTTTTGTTTCAGGAGATGGAGAAAAAGGAACTGATATTCAGAAAGTAAAAGTTCACGGACCTTTCAAATATTTAAAAAATCATTCATTAGACGCTTATATTTTGGCGCCACAATGTAAAGAAGATGAAGATTGGGACGTAGAATCGATTTACCAATTGATTCAAAAAGTCCAAAAAGAAAATAACATAGATTCAGAAAGAATATATGTTACCGGATTAAGTTCGGGAGGATGGGCAGCATGGAATCTGGCCATTTCTTATCCTGAAATTTTTGCGGCCGTAGTGCCTATTTCAGGTTATGTTGATTTGATTCAAATGGAAGAAATCTGTAAAATCAAAAATATTCCTTCGAAAATCTATCACGGATTATTGGATGATGTGGTAAATGTGAATTATTCGATATCGGCCTACAAAGAATTAAAAAAATGCAATGCCCAAGATGTTCAATTGACCATTTTTGATGATGCAGGACATGACAGCTGGACAAGGGTTTACGACAATCCTGAAATCTATAATTGGATGTTACAGCAGAAGAAAACAAATACAAAAAATTAGTTAGAAAAATGAAATCGGTTTTATTAAGACTTTATGCTTAATGAGAAATTAGGATTTTATATTCCAAAAAATAAATTCAATACCTATGAAAAACAAATTAATCTTACTCTTTTTAGGATGTACTGTTTTGGGTTTTTCTCAAAAAAAGAACACTAAAAACGCAGTAACCATTAAACCAAAATCAGAATTTGTAACCGAACTTTTGTCTAAAATGACTTTGGATGAAAAACTAGGACAGTTAAACTTACCAACTTCTGGAGACATTACAACGGGTCAGGCAAACAGCTCAAATATTGCAAAAAATATTGCTGAAGGTAAGGTTGGCGGTTTATTCAACATTAAATCGGTACAAAAAATTAAAGAAGTACAAAAAATTGCTGTTGAGAAAAGTCGTTTAAAAATTCCATTGCTTTTTGGTATGGATGTTATTCACGGTTACGAAACAACATTCCCAATTCCGCTAGGATTATCTTGTACTTGGGATATGGGCTTAATTGAAAGAAGTGCGCAGATTGCAGCAAAAGAAGCAAGTGCCGACGGAATCAATTGGACATTCTCTCCAATGGTTGACGTTTCTCGCGATCCAAGATGGGGAAGAGTTTCTGAAGGTTCTGGAGAAGATCCATATTTAGGAAGCCAAATTGCAAAAGCAATGGTTAACGGATATCAGCAGCACGATCTTTCTAAAAACAATTCAATCTTAGCTTGTGTGAAACACTTTGCATTATATGGTGCTCCAGAAGCTGGACGTGATTATAATACTGTGGATATGAGCCACATTAGAATGTTTAATGATTATTTTCCTCCTTACAAAGCCGCTGTTGATGCCGGAGTAGGTTCGGTTATGGCGTCTTTTAATGAAGTAGACGGAATTCCTGCAACAGGAAGCAAATGGTTAATGACAGATATTTTAAGAAAACAATGGGGTTTCAAAGGTTTTGTAGTAACAGATTACACAGGAATTCCTGAAATGATTCCGCACGGAATGGGAGATCTTCAAGATGTTTCGGCTTTAGCTTTAAATGCTGGTGTTGAAATGGATATGGTTGGAGAAGGTTTCTTGACTACTTTGAAAAAATCTTTAGACGAAGGAAAAGTAAAAATTGAAACAATCGACAATGCTGTAAAATTGATTTTAGAAGCAAAATACGATTTAGGATTATTCCAGGATCCATACAAATATTGTGATGAGAAAAGAGCAAAAACGGAGATCTTCACAATGGACAGCAGAAAAGAAGCGCGTCAAATTGCTGCACAATCTTTAGTATTATTAAAAAACCAAAACCAATTATTGCCTCTTAAAAAATCAGGGACAATTGGTTTGATCGGACCATTAGCGGATGCGAAAGAAAACATGCCAGGAACTTGGAGTGTGGCTACCAAAATGGAAAATGCCGTTTCATTATTAAGAGGAATCAAAGAAGTAGCTGGAGCAGGAACTAAAGTTTTGTATGCAAAAGGAAGCAACTTAGATTACGATGAAACTTTCGAAACGAATGCAACCATGTTCGGTAAAACATTACACCGTGATGCTCGTACAAAAGAAGAATTATTAGCAGAAGCTTTAAAAGTAGCAGAACAATCTGATGTAATTGTAGCAGCTCTTGGAGAATCTGCAGAAATGAGTGGAGAATCTAGCAGCCGTACGAATTTAGAAATTCCACAAGCGCAAAAAGATTTATTAAACGCTTTATTAAAAACAGGAAAACCGGTTGTTGTAGTTTTATTTGACGGACGTCCTTTGGTAATTACTGAAGAAGAAAAAACAGTTCCAGCTATTTTAAATGCTTGGTTCGCGGGTACGGAAGCGGGTTATGCTATTGCTGATGTTTTATTTGGAGATGTAAATCCTTCTGGAAAATTAACATCAACTTTCCCAAGAAGTGTTGGTCAATTGCCAATTTACTATGCACACAAAAATACAGGAAGACCTCTTTCTAACACTGAAGGAAAATTCGAAAAATTCAGATCAAATTATATTGACGAAAGAAACGAGCCATTATTCCCATTCGGATTTGGTTTAAGCTACACGACTTTTGATTATTCAAACATTAAAATTTCTTCTGATAAAATGAATTTCAGCGGAAAATTGAAAGTGACAGTTGATGTAACGAATACTGGAAATTTTGACGGAAAAGAAACAGTTCAATTATACATTAGAGATTTAGTTGGTTCTGTAACAAGACCAGTTAGAGAATTGAAAGGTTTCCAAAAGATAACGCTTAAAAAAGGCGAAAAACAAACAGTAAGTTTTGATATTACTGTTGAAGATTTAAAATTTTACAACTCTGATTTACAATTTGTAGCAGAGCCAGGACAGTTTGATATTTTCGTTGGAGGAAGTTCGACTGCCGACAAGAAAGTTAGTTTTGAGTTAACTAAATAGTTGGTTTATTTATTGTAAAAGCCCTTCGTATGGTTAACGAAGGGCTTTTTTTCTGAAATAAATATCAATTTAAAATGTAATGAAATGAAGAATTTTAAAATAATAAGTTCATTGGTATTACTGATTGTTTTTTCTTTCGGTCACGCGCAAAAGAACGCAATTGTAGCCCATCGTGGTGCGTGGAAAAAGAACAATCTGCCAGAAAACTCTATTGCTGCATTAAGACATGCGATTGACCTAAAACTGCCTGGATCAGAATTTGATGTCTGGAGAACAGCAGACGATTCATTGGTAATCAATCATGATGCGCATTACAACAAACTGCTTATCGAAGAAACCAAATATGCTGATTTGATTCAATTTAAGCTTTCTAACGGAGAAAAACTTCCAACATTATACGAATATATTTCAGAAGGAAAAAGAAATAACAAACGCACACTTTTAGTTTGCGAAATCAAGCCTTCAGAAATCAGTAAAGAAAGGGGACAAAAAACAGCTTTGATGGCCGTTGAGATTATCAAAAAGCTAAAAGCAGAAAAAAATACTTGTTACATCAGTTTTGATTATGAGATTCTCAAAGCCATCAGAAAAGCGGATGCTAAAACTTCTTTGCAATATTTAGAAGGAAATAAATCTCCAAAAGAAGTAAAAGCTGATAATATCAATGGTGTCGACTATCATTATTCAGTTTTTCAAAAACATCCGGAATGGATTAAAGAAGCAAAAGACAATAAAGTAATTTTAAATGCTTGGACTGTTAACGAAGCCTCCGATATGGATTGGATTATAGAACACAAATTCGATTACATTACGACAAACGAACCTGAACTTTTAAGCGAGAGATTAAAAAACAAAAAATAATCTTGAGGCTTACTAACATCAATCAAACAATGAAAAAAAAACATATACTTTTTGCAATGTCGATTTTGTTTGTGATTTTTTTCAATCACAATCTTTTGGCACAAAAATTAGGTAAGACAGAATGGTTTGATCCTAATAAACCAGCAACCACTTATTGTAATCCAATTAATATTGGCTACAATTATACGACTCACAATCATAACGGAATTCCGTATTCTCGTCGTTCCAGCGCGGATCCAGTTATTATAACGTACAAAGGCGAATATTATTTATTTGCGACGAATCAGGCGGGTTTTTTTTGGAGTAAAGACATGTCAGATTGGAATTTCGTTTATGGAAGTTTCCAAAGACAACCGGGAGACGATGATCAGTGTGCTCCGGCAGCTTGGGTAGTAAATGATACTTTATTTTACGTTGGTTCTACTTGGAAAAGAGATCATCCAATCTGGAAAACAGCCGATCCGAAATCAGGAAGATGGACACGTCACGTAGACAAAGCAATGTTGCCGACTTGGGATCCTGCCATTTTTCAGGACGACGATAAAAAAGTTTATATGTACTATGGTTCAAGTGGAAAACTGCCTTTAGTTGGTGTTGAGGTGGATTACAATACTTGGCTTCCAAAAGGGAATCAGGCAGATTATGCAACATTATACAAAGCAACAGAAGTAGAAGATATTCAAAAGCCTTATGGACAGATAAAAGAAGTTGCCATTCTAGATCCATCAGCTCACGGTTGGGAACGTTTTGGACCAAATAACGATATGGAACCTGCGCCTTGGGGAAATTTTATTGAAGGTGCTTGGATGACCAAACACAACGGAAAATACTACATGCAGTACGGTGCGCCAGCAACAGAATTTAAAGGTTATGCAAACGGAGTACATGTGGGTGATAATCCGCTTGGGCCGTTTACGTATCAAAAACACAATCCAATGTCTTATAAACCGGGCGGATTTGTAATTGGTGCAGGACATGGAAATACTTTCGCTGATAACTACGGCAATTATTGGAATACGGGAACTTGTAAAATCTCAATCAAAGACCGTTTTGAGCGTCGCATTGATATGTTTCCAGCTGGATTTGATAAAGATGACGTGATGTATTCCATTACTTCTTATGGAGATTTCCCAATCGTTTTGCCGACAAGCGAACGCGATCAGACCAAAGGAGCTTCATCTGGCTGGATGTTGCTTTCGTACAAAAAGCCTGTAACAGTTTCTTCTTCGGAAGAATGCATGGAAGTGGAAACACACAGAATGGATAATGGTGGAAAAAAAGTATATGAGAAATTCTGTTACGGACCAGAAAATCTAACAGATGAAAATATCCAGACGTATTGGTCGGCTAAAACCAGTAATCCAGGCGAATGGCTTCAAATGGATTTAGGAAGACCAATGGAAATAAATGCCTTGCAGATTAATTATGCTGATCATAAAGCAACACAGTACAACAAAGCGATGGATATTTATTACCAATATAAAATATTCATGTCTGATGATGCTCAAAACTGGATTTTGGTAGTAGATAAATCTAAAAACGATAAAGATGCACCGCATGATTATATCGAACTTGTAAAATCATTTAAAGCGCGTTACATTAAAATGGAGAATATCCACAACGCTTCGGGATTATTTGCGATTTCAGATTTCAGAGTTTTCGGAAACGGATTAGCAGCAAAACCAAAAGCAGTGACTTCATTTAAAGTTGACAGAAATAAAGCAGATTCAAGAAATGCGATGATTTCGTGGAAAAAACAAAATGATGCTGTTGGCTATACTATTTATTACGGAATTGCTCCAGACAAATTGTACAACAATATTATGGTTTATGGCGACGATACTTACGATTTTAGAGGTTTAGATAAAGGAACAAAATATTACTTCACGATAGAGCCTTTTAATGAAAATGGAATTGGCCAAAAAAATAAGATTATAGAAGTAAAATAATTTTTATTTATTGAATATTTAAAAGCCCTGATTGCAAATTGCAGAATTTGTAATTAGGGCTTTTTTATGAAAAAGGTTGTGGAAAAACTCTGACAGTTTTATAGATTTTTTGTTTCTTTGTCAATTAAGCCAAAAAAACAGAGCACAACCCAAAATGTTATATAAACTATGAAAAAAACGATTCTTTTAGCAGTTTTAGCTATAAACGGATTGACATCTTTTGCACAGTCAAATGATGAGAAAAACATTAAATTATTTTATAAAAAAGCCCTTACCGAAGCAAAATGTTATACTTGGCTGGAGTATTTGTCAAATGACATCGGAAGTCGTCTTTCGGGTTCAAAAGGTGCTGCAGAAGCGGTAGAGTACACCAAACGCCAATTGGAATCTTTAGGATTAGACAAAGTGTATGTTCAGGAAGTAATGGTGCCTCATTGGGTGCGTGGTGAAAAAGAAACAGCTTATATCTTAGACGGAAAAGTAAAAACCAATATACCAATCTGTGCTTTGGGAGCTTCTATTGCGACTCCAAAAACAGGTCTTGTGGCTGAGGTAATTGAAGTTCAGGGAATAAAAGAATTAATTGAACTTGGAGCTGATAAAGTAAAAGGAAAAATTGTTTTTTACAACCGACCAATGAATCCAGAAAACATTGAAACTTTTACATCATACGGAGCTTGTGTTGATCAAAGATATGCTGGTGCAAAAGAAGCTGCAAAATTAGGAGCAGTTGGAAGTATCGTTCGTTCAATGAATTTGCGTTTAGACGATTTTCCTCATGCAGGAAACCAAAGTTATGGCGACTTGCCAAAAGAGCAATACATTCCTACAGCAGCAATTAGTACAAACGGAGCGGAGTTGTTGAGCAAGTCTTTAAAAGCAAATCCAACATTGAAATTTTATTTCAAACAATCTTGTCAGACACTTCCAGATGCATTATCGTATAATGTAATTGGTGAATTAACGGGAACTGTTACACCTCAAAATATTATGGTAGTAGGCGGGCACTTAGATTCTTGGGATTTAGCCGACGGTTCTCATGACGATGGAGCAGGAGTTGTACAGAGTATGGAAGTGATTCGTATTCTTAAAAACTTAAACTACAAACCTAAAAATACGATTCGTGTGGTTTTATTCATGAATGAAGAAAACGGCGGAAAAGGCGGTGCTAAATATGAAGAAGTTTCAAAACAAAACAAAGAGAATCACATTTTTGCTTTAGAAAGTGATTCAGGCGGATTTACGCCAAGAGGTTTTTCTATCGAAGCTGATGATGCTAATTTGAAAAAAATCCAAGGGTATAAAGATTTGTTTGAGCCTTATTTGATTCATAGTTTTACAATAGGGCATGCAGGTTCAGATATTAGCCATTTAACTTCTCAAGCGATTGTTAAGGCAGGTTTAAAACCAGATTCTCAACGTTATTTTGATTATCATCACGCAGCAAACGATAAATTTGATGCTATCAACAAAAGAGAGCTTGAATTAGGAGCTGCAACAATGACGGCATTAATGTACTTACTTGACCAAAATGGAATTACACTTCCAGCGTCAAACTAAATTTTCAATAAAGAGTTCAAAAAAGCTGCAAGTACCAACTTGCAGCTTTTTTTATAATCCAAAAATAGTATTTAAAGTTTCATTACAACCAAACAATACATAAAAGTGATTGGAAGGTTTGAAAGTAGCAATAAGATTTTAAAACCGATATCTTTTCGCTGTTCCTGAAGTTTAAAGAATTTTTCCATTAAGTGGAAAAACATGATGCTATTTGCGATTATAGTGGCTAGCGCAAAAGGCCAAGCCAGAATAAGCACATTAGAATTTCCGTTTGTTATTACATAAAGAACAAACAAGAATGTAATAATTACAAAAGAACCAACAGCCAACTCGATAGACTGCTTTTCTTCAAAAGGTTTGTCGATTGATTTCATTTTTTAAATTTTAAAGGTTTTTTTAATATCTGTTACAGGCATCAGAAGCATTTTTGAAAAGTCTAGATAATAAAACGGATGCGCTTGTTTTCCTTTTTTATATTGTTCAAAAAAATAGTTGATCTTTTTAGGATAAAAAATAGTTCCCGATACCATAACCATAAAGAGATAAAGGCTTTTTTTGCCATTTCCGAAGAGATAAAACTGCATTCCGATTTCTTCGGTAACCGAGATTCCAGTGTCGGTTAAAACATGGATGATGTCATGATCTTCAAGTTTTGGCTGAATATCAAAATGATGCTGATATAAAAAGCTACCGAGTTTATAACCTAAACTGTTTTCTGGATAATCCATAAGTTCAGCTTTGTTGATTTCCCAAGGCTTATTTTTCTTAAAATACTTTTGATAGGGTTCTTTGCTGTATTCGTAAAGTCTTTCTATAAATTGGTCTTTCATTTTGCTTTAGTTTTTTAAAAAGTTCTTTGAATTTCAAAGCTAATAAATAAAAAAAAGGGACTCGGTTTTTATAAAAGACAGAGCCCGTTATATTTAGTAAGTGTCTATTATGGTTTTGAGTAATAAAGAATCGGATAAATCAGATGGCGCTACGACTTTTTCTTCTAGCGGAATTTCATTTCCGTATCTTTCTTTTAGGATAGGCTGTATTCTTGGATCCGTTAAGTTGAAAGCTTTGAGGTTTTTAAGTTTAGACAATTCAATTCCAGCACCGTTTTTATAGACTTTCCAGATTAATTCTGAGCAGTAAATTCTAGTATCCGTCCATTCAAAATAGGCATCGTATTCTTTTCCGAGTAACGACTTCCCGTAGGCTTTCATTTTTTCGATAACTGCTGGAGTCAGGACGGCATTTTCCTTGAGCCTTTTTATTACATATTTAGAATCTCTTCCATGCGTAATCCATTGTTCAAGAGGAGTGATTTTTACTGGCTGTACAGCTTCAAAAACCATCCATTTTCCATCTTGGCTGAAGATAATCCCACAATGAGAAAATTTAGAATTTGTAGCAATTCTGACAGCTTCGCATTGCTTAGACTTTGAAGTTTGAAATATTAAATCTCCATCTTGAATTTGATTTTCAAAACCTGTTTTTCCTTTGTTTCCTGTAAATGGATTGTTCGGGAAAATTTTTATGCTCACAAACAATGCACAAGCAAAACTCAGCAAGAAAGTGATAATCGGAAATAAATATTTTTTCTTTTTCATAAATAGGAACTAAAGTACTTTGAGTCGCAAAGTAAGTGATAAAAAAAATAGCTGACAAATAATATGGCAGCTATTTTCTAAATATATTTTCTCGAAAGATTAAATTCTGAAGATTCCTCCAACAGCAATAATTCGTTGAAAGTAAGTAAAGTGCTGAGAAGCTTTATCATCATTACTTGTTGTAGTTCTAATATCCTGCATGTTGATATAACCACCTTTTAACTCTCCCTGAATATAGAAGTGTTTGAAAAAGGTGATGTTAAGACCCGCTTTTGCAGAAACACCATAACCAGAAACATGAAAGTCATCATGACGCTCTTTACCTAAAAGAGTAGTATTTGTTTTAGGATATAAAAGTCCTGCTCCAAGTCCCTCAGTCAAATTAATCTGAACTTTATCAATATTTGGCAATCCAAACCATTTTGAAATATCATCGAATCTTGCCACCTCAGTATGAACGTAGTTCAAACCATCGGTATGCTCGTACATTAAAAATGCTGGACCGTTTGCATTTATTTCACCATTGCCATAACCACCTTCTTTAGCGCCTCCTTGAGACATATCGACAGGAGTATTGTTGTAATCACCATTGTAAATCGATGCAGGATCAGTTGAAGGCAAATTGATGTATCCATTCACCTTTGCAATTTGATTTTGTGACATTACGTATTTCATGTGGTCCACACCAATTGAAACACTGTAATGATCACTGAAAAAGTAACCGAATCTCAAATTGGTTTGCGGAATCGTCATATTCACCGGATTAATATAATCAACATGCCATCCTTTTGGTTTGTCATGTGCTTTCATATTTTCAACTGTAAAGTTGTAATCCTTACCTCTAAAGTTTACGTCAGAGTTTGAGTAACTTTCTCTGTTACCGCCCCACATTACAAAGAATTTCCCTTTGTTGTGAGCAGCGTATTTTTGTACGGGTATTTCTTCCTGTGCAAATGTGTTTAAAGAAACACAAGCCAGTAAGAAAAATAAAATTTTTGTTTTCAAAGAACTTAAATATTATAAATTAAAATGCGTTAACTGTTTTTCTGATAGCAACCAATTTGTTCATTAAACCTTCAAAATAGTCTAAATGAAGCATATTAGCGCCATCACTTTTTGCATTGGCAGGATCAAAATGCGTTTCAATAAAAATTCCGTCAACACCAACTGCTATACCAGCTTTAGCAACGGTTTCGATCATGTCAGGTCTTCCGCCTGTAACACCTGCAGTTTGGTTTGGTTGTTGTAAAGAATGCGTAACGTCTAGAACCGTAGAAGCATACTGCTGCATAGTTGGAATTCCTCTAAAATCAACAATCATGTCTTGGTAGCCAAACATAGTACCGCGATCAGTAACCATAACATTTTCGTTATTACAATCTAATACTTTTTGCACAGCGTGTTTCATGCTTTCTGGACTCATAAATTGTCCTTTTTTCAAGTTAACCACTTTTCCTGTGTTAGCCGCAGCTACAACAAGATCGGTCTGGCGAACTAAGAAAGCAGGAATCTGTAAAACATCAACATATTGAGCTGCCATAGCTGCATCTTCATTAGTGTGAATGTCGGTAACTGTTGGAACATGAAAAGTTTCAGACACTTTTCTTAAGATTTTTAAAGCTTTTTCGTCTCCAATTCCAGAGAAACTATCAATTCTTGAACGGTTTGCTTTTTTAAAAGAGCCTTTAAAAACATAAGGGATTTGAAGCTTGTCGGTAATGCCGACTAATTTTTCAGCAATTCTAAGTGCCATTTCTTCGCCTTCGATTGCGCAAGGGCCCGCTAGTAAAAAGAAATTTCCGCTCTCAGTATGCTTAATTTGTGGAATATTGTGTATGTTCATTGTATGAATTTTTGGTAATACAAAGGTAATTAGGATTTATGAATAGCAGATGAAGATTTAAGATTATTTTATGAATCCCGATAGCCATCGGGACTGCTATTCGCTTCAATATTTTTTTCCAAATCCTTTTTTCTTTATCCTTGCAGGAGCTTCCTTTGGTCGCTCTGCAACGACCAGAAAAAATAGGCTTTCTCAAAAAATGATTTCTGCTTCTATCAGGGCTAAGGACTCTAGTGGAATCAAGAAAATTCATCTAAAATCATATGTGATAATTTGGTAGCAATATTAGGATATCAAATGAAAGTAGTAAATGACATTTATCATGTTTTGTCACACTTGCCACTTTTATTTAAAAATGAGTTTCTTTAATCGAATTGAGAAAATTTAAGTTAATTTCTTAACATTAGAAAATCTTTTGGATTGAATATAAAATCTCCAAAATAAAATCTGTCCGGTAAAAAATAAAATGTTTAGTAGAATATTCAGTACCACGACAATCGTAATTGAATTCACAAAATCGACTGCAGTAAGGGAATTAAAATAAAGAATTTCATAAAGACTGAATTTTGAAAGAAGAACACCAGTCAAAGTAAAACCTAAATGAATCATGAATTTTTTTAAACTCATGCTTTTAGCAATTTGAGAAAGTCTCCAATATAAAACTGTAGAAATTGTTAAGAAAACAAATTTTATCAAATTTGCCGTAATACGTCCTGTTGTAATATTTGTATTCCAACCAGGAACCAAAGACGATAAAAAATCTGATTGCAGATAGATTATGTCATAAGGAAACAGCACAAGAGATAAAGCCAGAAAAATTCGAAAGGCTGTTTTTATTTTCATCTTGTAATTTTTATTGGTAATTTTTTCTTGTAAGATGTTGCATGATGATGACCATTAAAAGCATTATGAAAATAAAAAATGAGATTAAGATAATGCCAAGCATTCCCATTCCGCAGTGGTATTCTTTGCCGTTGAAATTTTCATAAAAATTACGATAGGCGATAAAATAAGCAACAATCGAAAAAATTACCTGCAATGTGATACTGATTAGAGAAACAGCGCCAAAACTTAACGGAATAGTTTTTTTTATAGCTTTTTTACCACAGATTAACTGGAAAAATAACGCTATAAGGATTAAGATAAATGGAGATTCTCCGTACATAGATAATAGTTTGTAATGATTGTTCTAAATAAATTCAGAACTATTCCTGTTTAATGCTCAATCCCATTGGAACCATTAAAATTCCTTTTTCATAAATATTCAAATACAGTTTGACAGGCTTTTTTTGTCCGTCCCATTTTAGTTCATAAACATTCAAAAATCCAGCGCCCATATTGCTTCTTTTAGTCGGAAAAGGGCAACAGGTTTCAAGGCGCGTATAGGTTATTTTTTCACCGTTTGGTCCTGCAAGGGCATTTAAGAAACGTGTTTCGTTTAAAGCTTCGTCAGTTGTGTTTCTAAAAAAAATATTTACTGGATAATCAGGGTCGTAGCCATATTTTTTATCATTGCTGAAAAGTGTAATGGCAAACGTATTATTTTTTTTCAGAACTAAATCGGGAGCATTATCATCTACATTTTTCAAGGTCGATTTAGTGCTTACACAAGAAGTCATAGCAATTAATAAAATAATGAAAAGGACAGTTTTTTTCATGGAGTCGGTTAATTTGGTCTAACAAATGTAAGAGTTTTGCAGTTTCTTATTTCGTTTTTTTTGGATTGAGTTTTAAAATACCAATTACAATCAGATATTGTGCCATAAGATAGGTCAGCATTATAAAAAACGAACTTTTTTCTATTGGATTATAGAATTTGTTTACGGCCAGAATGCTGTCTGAAATTACAAAAAACAAAGCACCCGAAAACACGAGCTTATTTCCTGGTTTTTCCCAGATTAACAAACCATTGAAGGCAAACAAGAGCATTGTAGAAATCACGCTCGCATATGCAATAACTGGTATTTCTAAATTTCCGAGATTCGGCAATAAGAAACTGACCATTCCAATAAGGTAGACGGCTATTAAAATACTTCCGGCAATAAAGATGTTTTTGTTTCTTTTTTTTGAAGACCTGATCTGGTGATTAAAAAGCACAGAATAAGTGATATGCGCTATTAAAAACAAAACCAAGCCGAGGATGAAATAAATTTCGCCCAAATCTGTAAAAAGCAAAATTATATCGCCAAGCCACGAAAAGAAAAGCGCGACCATTAGATTTCTTTTGGTTGGAAATTTGTGATGAAAATAAGTTACAAAGAATAAAATCGGAATCAGAATTGGTTTTAGAAAGAGGTCAAAATGTTCATATCCGAGCAACATCGCAATCAGATAAAGAACGCAGACAACAATGAAAATTTTAAAGAATAATGAATTTTTCATATCATGGTTATGAATTTATAAATTGGTTTTGGCTAGTTTTAAAATCGATAGTTACAAAATACATACTAATCAGCAATGATATAAAAGCATAGCTGATTAAAATATAGCTGCCTACAGAAATAATCAGATTTAGCTGAAACCAATCACCGTAATATGTTATTATGAAAAGCAATAAAATAAAACGAAACATCTCCCAATACACCGAATACTTACTTTTATCCATTAACTCTGCAGAGCTGTATATGGTGACAAAAATATAAAATCCGTAGATAAAAATAGCTGGAAGGCCGATTTTTGCAATATTGTTGAATAAGTAGCTTACAAAGAGCAAGGTAATCAGCATTTGAATGACCGACCACCAAATTAGTTTTTTGGAATTATAGATGCCGTATTTTTCAAATTCATAAACATTCTCAATCTTTTTGACAGGGTATTTTTCTTCAAAATTTTCTGGACGCCAGCCTGTAGGTTTAAACCAGATGGTAAATTTGTCTTTCCAATTTTCTGCCCGCCACGCATCTTTTATCAATAATGTTAAATGCTGAAAATTGATTTTTACAGGATTCCACGTCGCTGCCGGCCTCGTGATTCCGAATACAGGTGGAACCTCGTCCAGTTCTTCCTGAAAAGTGCCGAAAAGTTTGTCCCAGAAAATAAAAATCTGGGAATGGTTTTTGTCCAAATATTCCGGATTTATGGCATGATGCACTCGATGATGTGAGGGCGTTACGATAATATGTTCCAGAAAACCTAATTTTTTGATGTGTTTGGTGTGATACCAAAACTGCAAAAATAAATGCAACGGAAGCGTAATCGCAATCACAGAAGCCGGAACACCCAGCAAAGCAGCAGGAATAAGTAGAAAAGTAAACAGATTTACCAGGCTTGCAATGGGTTGTCTTAGGGCACAGGCAAGATTAAATTCTTCACTACTGTGATGGATGGCGTGTTTATTCCAAAGAAAATTAATTTGATGTGCCAGCCTGTGACTCCAGTAACCGTAAAAATCAATTACAAAAAAGGCGATGAAATAGGAGAGTGCATTTGCTTCTAAATGCTGCAAAGCGATTTTTGAAACCAGCCATTCATACGAAAGAAAAGTAACACTTAGCCCTAAAACATCTTTAACCGAATTGGTAATTCCGGAATTGATGCTCGAAACGCTGTCTATTATAGGAGCTGTATCATTTTTTTTATAAATGCCATACAGTTTTTCAAAGACAATTAAGACTAAAAAAACTGGCATCGCAATAATCAGTATTTTTCCGTATTCTTCCATAAAAAAAAGCATTCTAAATTATTCAAATATATAATAAAATAGAATACTTTTTAAGTTATTGGTAATTTTAATGCTTTTTTATTGCGATTTTTGTAAAACAGATTATTATTTCAGAAAAGCTTTATCTGACCTCGAGTTCGAATTTTACCATATAAGGTGTAACCTTTTTTTGTCCTTTTATACCAAATCGAATGTATTCTTTGATGATTTTAAATGAGTCGTATTTTAATTCCAATAAAATTTGGTTCTCAGAATTTACAACTCCATATTTATTGTTTTTGCTTACAACAAACTCTCCTGTGCTGTAAATTTCTTTAATAGAATCATATTCAGCTGGCAGTGCGATTTTGTTTTTATTACTGATAACGCCAAATTTCTTTTTGTCTTTAAAAATTTGAAAATTGCTTTTAGGAAACCCTATATAACTGTATTCATTTTTAACAAATTCGCCCGTAAAAATTTCTGTTTCAGTATAACTGTTGTTTTCAACCGTAAGAATATATTTCTTCGAATCTTTTACAGCAAAGATTTTGTTTCGAGTACTATTGTAGAAATCATAGTCTTCTGGAATAACAACTTGACCATTTGGAGAAAATAATCCGTTTTTGTCTTCTGAGTTTGCTGTAATGTAATAATTATAAAACCGTTCTACCTGCTTATACGCAATTGGAATTATGTCTTTTTCTAAGAACGGATTTATAATGCCTTTCAGATTTCCTTTTGTAGCGTGATATTGATTTTTAAATGAAATAGTGTCGCCGTAAAAAGCACCATAAAGAACGTCATAAATTAATGGTTTCAGAATCTTGTCTTTTCCATCAATTAATCCTTCTTTTCCATTATTTTTGACTGTGTAAACATTATCAGAAAGCGAAATGTCATCATATTTGCATTCAATTTCGTATTGCCCAGAAGAATTTATAAGCCCTTTTTTCTTTGTAACGGTATTTAAGATGATATAAATATTAGGTTCGGTTACTTCCTCAAAGCGATGGTCTTTTATCAAATTTAAAACTATCGTGCCAAGACTGTCAATTACTAAAGTGTTTTTATTTTGAAGCGTTACGATTGTTTTCCCGTAGTTAAAAAGATCCATATCGGATGCCTTAAAACGAGTAAGCTGTTTTCCTTGAGAGTTGAATAAATCAATGGTATTGTTGGTCTGAACAAATAATATACCTTTATTATTTCTGATATAATCGTGTTGAATAGGCAGAATCTGCTTGTTTTCTAGGTTTACCACACCAACTTTGTTGTTTTTGGAAACACGAACCAGATTATTTTCCATATAGAAAACATCGTCATACTCAAAAGGGATTTTAATATTACCTTGAAGATCGATAAAACCTCTTTTGAATTTTTTGTTGATTATTTTACCAGCCTCAAATAGATTTTTCAAGTCTTTATCGTTGTGAATGTAATTATAAACGGGCTTGATGATCACATTTCCAACCGAATCAATTAATCCCATTTTATCATTAAAGGTTCTGAAAGTGGCATAATTATTTTCAAAATCAGACACATATTCGTATTTTTTGTCATTCATCAACTGATTGCGAAAAGTATTGAATTTCTTTTGGCTTATCGCAAGTAATGGTAGTAATAGAAGACAAAATCGAATAATTTTCATTGTGTTCAATTTAAAAAAATGATACTAATTAGAGTAAAACAAGTCAAATAAAAAAAGCATTCTAATTTATTCAAAATGGAATAAAACAGAATGCTTTCAGTGTATTTTATTTAATAATTTAAACAATTTCAGCGCTCAGTCCCGCTTCTAAAAGTTGTGTGCATTGTGGTTTTAATTTGTCAATCGGACCTGTTTTAACAGTACATTTTCCGTTATAATGTACTATCAATGAGCATTGTTCTGCCTGCTCGGGTGTGTGATCGCACACACGAACTAATGTGTCAATTACGTGGTCAAAAGTGTTTACGTCGTCATTGTAGACAATGATTTCGTTGTTGAACACTACCGCTTCTTTCTCGCGGACTCTTTCTCTTACTTTTTCTTTAGTACTCATTTTTTTAGTTTTTTGTACTTGTAATTACGATTAACTAATTTACGTATTTTAAAGAAACCCAGTTGTTTCTTTGGAACTTTTTAACATAAGTCAGTCCTTTTTCAGTGCAGGAAGCATCGATAAACGGAATGTCTTCTTCATAAAAACCGCTAAACAAAATAATTCCTTTTGGATTTAAGCAGTCAACATACGCCTGCATATCATTCAGCAAAATATTTCTATTGATGTTGGCAATAATCAAATCGTATTTTTTTCCAGCCAATAATGCCGCATCGCCTTCATAAACGCTGATGTGTTTGCAATTATTGCGTTCCGCATTTTCGATAGAATTCAGATAGCACCAATTGTCAATGTCAATTGCATCGATTGGTTCTGCACCTTTCATTTCTGCTAAAATAGCCAAAATAGCTGTTCCGCATCCCATGTCGAGTGTTTTTAGGCCTTTTACATCCATTTCTAATAAATGCTGAATCATCATGTGAGTCGTTTCGTGATGTCCCGTTCCAAAACTCATTTTAGGTTCAATAACAATGTCAAATTCGGCATTCGTTTTCTCATGAAAAGGAGCACGAACGTGGCATTTTCCGTCAACATCAATTGGTTCGAAGTTTTTTTCCCATTCTTCGTTCCAGTTTACCTGATCGATTTCTTCAATCGTATATTCAATCTTAAACTCTTCCGATTGTAAAATGTAAATATCATCCAGAATGTTTTCATCCCACAAATCCTTCTTCACAAAAGCCGAAATTCCGTTTTCAGTTTCAGTAAAACTTTCGAACGCTTTTTCGCCTAATTCAGCAACTAAAATTTCTGAACCTAATTCTTTCGGCTCAATTGTAAAATGATATCCTAAATAGATGTTTGACATAAATAAAAATTTTTGCAAAGGTACTTCTTATAATAGAAATTCCAATTTAAAAAATCCAAAATCCAAAAACGAAAAAACCATTCGCGTAGCGAATGGTTTTTTGTAAAATCTAAAATCTAAAATCTAAAATCTAAAATCTAAAATCTAAAATCTAAAATCTAAAATCTAAAATCTAAAATCTAAAATCTAAAATCTAAAATCTAAAATCTAAAATCTAAAATCTAAAATCTAAAATCTAAAATTAGATAGCTGTTACAATAGCTAAGAAATCATCTGCTTTTAAAGCAGCACCTCCAATTAAACCACCGTCTACGTCTGGTTTAGAGAAGATTTCTTTAGCGTTTTCTGGTTTTACAGAACCACCGTATAGAATAGAAACTTCATCGGCGATTTCAGCTCCAAAAGCTTTACGGATGGTTTCTCTGATAAATTCGTGCATTTCTTGTGCTTGTTCTGGCGAAGCTGTTTCTCCGGTTCCGATAGCCCAAACTGGTTCGTATGCCAAAACAACTTTTGACCAAGACTCTTTTGCAATATGAAAAACGCCGTCACGTAATTGGTTTTCAACAATGTTGAAGTGATTTCCAGACTGACGATCTTTTAATTCTTCTCCAAAACAGAAAATTACGGTCATGTCATGTTTTAACGCGGTGTCAACTTTACTTGCAATTAGTGCATCAGTTTCGTTAAAGATAGCTCTACGCTCAGAGTGTCCTAAGATTACAGTGTTAACACCAATGCTA
Source organism: Flavobacterium procerum (assembly GCF_042431625.1). Classification (NCBI taxonomy): domain Bacteria; kingdom Pseudomonadati; phylum Bacteroidota; class Flavobacteriia; order Flavobacteriales; family Flavobacteriaceae; genus Flavobacterium; species Flavobacterium procerum. The sequence goes on from NZ_JBHLYW010000007.1 coordinate 794,410, forward strand.
GTTAGCATATCTGCAGAGATTTCTCCTGTAAAAGCGCCACCTTCGGCTTGGTGAACATTTTGTGCAGAAACGCTGATTGTTGTGTTTTTTAATTTTGCAGCTGCAGCTTGTAAGTTTACAAATGTTGGAGCCACAATAACTTGTGCATTTGTTTTAGCTGGAATTTTTGTAATCAATTCGCTTAATAATTCTTCAGTTTGAGCCGCATTTTTATGCATTTTCCAGTTTCCTGCAACAATAGTTTTTCTCATTTTAGTGGTTTTTGTTATTCTTTTTATTTTTTTGTTTTATTGAAATTTCAAAAAAATGTATTCAAAATTGAATCAAATTTTCGAATTATTTTAAGCTATTCAACGTTTCGCTTATTTTGTCAAAATCAGTTTCAATAGCGCGGTAAAGCACAATTTTTCCTGTTTTGTCTATAATGATGTATCTCGGAATCCAGTCCAAATCGATTGCTTTTCCGAAAACGCCTTTCATGCCGTCATTCATCATAAAATGGTCGCCTTTGTTCAATTCGTGTTTCTCGATTCCGGCTTTCCATTTTTCAGCCGTTTTATCCGCAGAAAGGAATAAATAAGAAACATCAGGATTAGCCGCTTGCAGTTCTTTTAATTTCGGCATTGCTTTTACACAGTCACCGCACCATGAAGCCCAAACTTCGATTACAAGCGTTTTTCCTTTGTATTTTTTTAAAATATTTTTAAAAGAAGTCTGACCGCCGTCAAGGGTTAATAATTTCTCAGATAAAGCCTCTTTTGAGAAACTTGTTTTCTGAGCTTGTGAACATGAAAATGTAATAAATGCTATTACAATCAAAGCAATTTGTTTCATATAACGATTATAAAGTTTTTATTTTAGATACTTAATTCACAAAGTTAAACAAACAATTTGAAAGCCAAATGCAGATTAACAAAATTTGAAGACTCGTTGATTTTGTAACAAAACCAAGCTTTTTGGTTAGAAAAACAGGAATGAAATCGTAATAGTAGAGGTTAAAATTTATGATTTTTTAAAAGTGATTTTTTAAGAATCGGAAAAAAAGTAATTTTCTATTTTTCAAAGTTCATTTTAAGAGAAAAAAAACGTCGTGATTTTGCTTTTTAGAATATTGATTTAATGTAATATATTTTTACAGATTTAAATTATTGTCCAAGGATTTCCTTAATTTGAGATTCAAGGTCTTCGATACTGTCAAATTTTTTGAATTCTAATTTGTCGTTGGATTTTTTTAATTCTTCTATCAATTCTAAAATTAATTCATAGCCTTCTATTTCATAACCAAACATATTTTGGTCAAAATTTGTCCCTACTAACAATCCGTCATTATCCATTCCGATGCACCAGTTTTCGATAAAATCTGTCAAATCTATTTTTGCGGGTACATAATCTTCCCAGCCGTTTTTTGCTGCTACTCGGGCCATTTTTTCTTCAGACCAAAAACAGATTATTTCAATTGGTTCTCCTTCTTCATCTTCAAGTTCAACAGATGAAGAAGAAGAAAATCCTTCGTCATCTTCTAATCCATAAACTATTTTTGTTTCACAAACTTTTTTTATGAATTTTTCGTGTTTTAATTTAATGTCAATGTGATTCTTAAACATAGTTTCTTATTATTAAAAAACGCCAATAATTATAAAAAATATTGGCGTTCGGTGTTTGTTTTTCTAATTTTTTAAAGGCCGTATGCAACATCAGACAACTTCAAATTGTCGACATCATTGTAATGCAATTTCTGTACAATAGTTCCTTTATGCAACACAACAATACTCGGATTGGCTCTTTCGATTGTTTTTAAGGTTGTAGCATCGCAGAAATAAAAATCAATGTTTAAGCCGTATTCTTTTTTAGCTTTTGCAATTTCATCTGCGCCCGAAGCGGTCATAGCAATAACTTTATAGCCTTTTGCCTGTGCATCTGTTGTAACTTTAGAAAGCTTTTTCATTCCTTCCGGATCAGATTTTGTTAAATCGTAGGTTACAAAAACTACCAATTTTGGTTCTTTCAGCAATTCGTCTTTATAGTCAGAATCATCTTTTGTCATAGTAAAATCGTGAATTGGCGGAACATAACCTTCAGAAATTACTTTGTCCTTTCTATCAACAAACGTTGCGCCTTCCGGAATATTCATTAAGTCTTTTTCAGTAAACTCTTTATCAACTCCGTTTACTTTGTAGATAAAAATCATTTCAACCACAGATTTTGGAGCGCCTTCCGGGATTTCCATTCCTTTTTCGATATTGTTTCCAACTTTGTATGGACGGAAATCTTTTATCGGATTATGGTGTAAAACCCAGTAAGCCATAAATGCTGATAAAGCAACGCTCAAATAAACTGCTAAATTGGTTATTGAAGTTGAGAATAAAGGTTTTATTAATTTTTGATTGAAGAATAAAATCAGAATAAAGAATAATAAAACTACGTCTTTTGTGAAAGATTGCCAAGGCGTTAATTTTAAGGCGTCGCCAAAACAGCCACAGTCTTTTACCACATTAAAATAAGCAGAGTAGAAGGTAAGAAACGTAAAGAAAACGATTAAAAGCAATAAGGCCCAAATGGTTTGTTTTGCCTTGTAACCTACCAATAACATTACGCCCAAAACCACCTCTAAGATTACTAAAAAGATTGCTAATCCTAAGGCTAATGGCTCTAAGAACGGCATGTTAAAAACAGGCTCACTAAAATATTCAGCTAACTTATAAGAGAATCCAACTGGGTCGTTCAGTTTGATTAATCCGGAAATGATGAATAATACACCGACAAATAGTCGGGAAAATTGAGTAATGATGTTTTTCATGAGAATATATTTGATTTTAAAATTCCAATTTTTTAAAACCCAAATTCCAAGTTTAGTATTGGAATTTGGAATTTTAAAATTGAACTTTTATTTATTTATAGGATTAAGAATTAAGGCGAAAACAGAATAATTGATCATATCCTGATAATTGGCGTCGATACCTTCAGAAACCAAAGTTTTTCCTTTATTATCTTCAATCTGCTTTACGCGAAGGAGTTTCTGCAGAATTAAATCGGTTAAAGAACTCACGCGCATATCACGCCAAGCCTCGCCATAATCATGATTTTTGGCTTCCATTAAGTCTTTGGTCAATTTTACTTTAGCGTCATACAATTCAGTAGCTTTTTCAACGTCAAGATCCGGCTGGTCTACAACGCCTAATTCTAACTGAATCAAGGCCATAATCGAATAATTGATGATTCCGATAAATTCTCCTTTTTCGTCTTCATCAACTTTACGAACATCGTTTTCTTGCAAACTTCTGATTCGTTGTGCTTTTATGAAAATCTGATCTGTCAGCGATGGGAGTCTCAAAATTCGCCATGCACTGCCGTAATCTTTCATTTTATTGATGAACAAGGTTCGGCAAACCCCGATAACATTATCAAACTCTTGGGAAGTATTCTTCATTTATATGCTGTATATTTGCTAAAATTTCTTCAAAAATAAGGATAATTTTTTTAGAGTTTCAAGTTTCAGGTTTTGTTTGTTTCAAGTTTTTTCTAAACGAAATGTTAACGCTGAGAACTTGAAACTGGAAAAATGTTTCAGGTTTCAGGTTTCAAGTTCCCAAACTTGCGTAATCTGCATGAACTTGAAACTTGAAACAAAACAAACAAACAATGACAATAAACTGCAAAGGTGAACTTATAGATTTATCGATTCCGAAAGTAATGGGAATCTTGAATGTAACGCCAAATTCTTTTTTTGACGGCGGAAAATATAAAAACGAAGACGAAATTATTTCTCAAGTAGATAAAATGCTTTCAGAAGGAGCTACGTTTATTGATATTGGCGCCTATTCTAGTAAACCAAGTGCCGAGTTTGTTACAGAACAAGAAGAAATCGACCGAATTGTTCCTGCAATAGAATTGATTTTAAAGCATTTTCCCGAAACATTATTATCAATTGATACTTTTAGAGCCGAGGTTGCTAAAGCGAGCATAGAAAGTGGTGCGGCGATTATAAACGATATTGCCGCGGGTGAATTGGATAATAAAATGTTTGATGTTATTGCCCAATACAATGTTCCATACATTATGATGCACATGCGAGGCAATCCGCAAACGATGCAGAGCTTGACGCAATACGAGGATATCGTAAAAGAAATGCTTTTTTATTTCTCCGAAAAAGTGAAAAAAGCAAGAAGTTTAGGAATCAACGATCTGATTTTGGATCCTGGTTTCGGTTTCGCCAAAACAACTGATCAAAATTATGAAGTCATGCAAAAAATGGAACTTTTTAATTTATTAGAATTGCCTGTATTAGCTGGAATTTCAAGGAAATCTATGATTTATAAAACACTCGAAATTACCCCTCAAGAAGCTTTAAATGGTACAACGTTTCTAAATACAATTGCTTTAACAAAAGGCGCAAAAATTCTTCGTGTTCATGATGTAAAAGAAGCTGTGGAATGTGTGACTTTGTTTGGAAAAATGAGTTTTTAATGTTATTCAAATTCAAAAATGATTAGAAAACTGGTTTGCTTTGTTTTAATTGGACTTCTGTCAATAAGCTGTGATAGTACTTCATCGGATTTAGAGAAAAATTATTCTGAAAATTTCAATGAAATAAAAGAATTAAAAGAATTAAAAGAATATTTTAATAAAATGGTTCCAAAAGGATATATCGTCACAATAAGATATAATTCTTCAGATGATATTAATTTGTTTGTCTATCAACCAACAAATATTCCAGATAAAAGAGAATTATTATTTCAGCAATGGAATGTTGATTATGAGGATTATCTTGAACCTAAAGTGCAGAAAGATAAGAAGGATTATGATCCTAGAACTAGATCATTGGAAGTGGTTAAAAAGAAATTGAAATGGAACAATGATACCTTTAAGGAACTTTACGAAAAATTGAATAATGCAAATTGCTTCGGTATATCTAGCGGAAACCCAACTGAATTGGAATACGGACATAGAGGAATGGGAGTTTTAAGCTACTTGATTTTTGATAAAAATCTTAACAAAGAAGAACAAAGAGAAAACTCAGATAATTGTTCGACAATGTTTTATAAGGATAATGTTGTGTTTACATTTAGTTCTGGAGCGACCGGAAGTTTTTGTATCCCAGATTTTAAAAAACATAAGTGATTTTGATTATGAAAAAGGAAGCAAACCAATATGATATCGATTTTATAAAAAACGCACATAAAGGCAGTTCTTCTCACAAGACAGAAATTTTGGATGGAGATTTGTGCGGATGTTTTCATTGTAAAAACGTTTTTTCTGCAAGAGAAATCAAAGAATGGATAAAAGAAAGAGAAGGTGAAACTGCAGTTTGCCCATTATGTGGGATAGACTCTGTTTTGAGTTCTAAATTTCCTATAAATCATAAAATTTTTTTAGAAGAAATGAACCAATATTGGTTCTCATAAATCAACTATAATCGTTTTAAAATGAAATACATTGCACTGTTTATAACTTGCCTTTTATTTTCCTGCGGGAAAAAAGAAGATGTTCTACTTCCAAAATCAAACCTGACAATTGTAAAAGACGTACAAGATCATTCGCCGATTTATATCTTTTTTAAAACGGAAGGAAAAGATACAATCGCCGATTTAAACCGAAAAAGCGCTATTATTTCGACCAATTGGATTTTTAATATAGACAAACGACTTCCGCTAAAATTGGTAATTCCGCAAGTCATGAAAATGCAGGAAAAAAAGCGAAATGAAAAAATGCATCAGAACGAAGAATCTGAAAATTACTATTCTTACGCTGATTCTATCGGAAAGAATTTAGCTTTTCTGCCTTTCACGAAAGTGTTTTATAAAATGGAAAGACCTGCTAGAGGAACTTTTGTTGTTTACTTTAAAAAAGGAAAACAACAGGTTTTTATGGGAGGTAAGGAAATTAAGATCTCAGAAATATTACAACATTTTTATAGTATAAAATTTCAGAGAGTACCTGATTTAGTGTTTTTATTTGATAAGAATATGAGTTATGAAGAGTACATTCAGTATAAAATTCTATTGCAAAAAGATGTAACTCACAATCTTGATAGACTTCCGATAGAATACATCTTCTAACTTGAAACCTGAAACAAACAAAACTTGAAACAAAAATCTATTGATGATGATAAGGTTCATTTCGTAAAATCGTAAAGCCTCGGTACAATTGTTCGATAAAAAACAAACGAACCATTTGATGCGAAAACGTCATCAGCGAAAGCGAGATTTTTCCTTGCGCCTTTTTATAAACTGTTTCAGAAAAACCGTAAGGACCACCAATGACATAAACCAAAGTTTTTACGCCAGAATTCATTTTCTTTTGCAGTTCTTCTGAAAAACCAACGCTGGAGAACGTTTTTCCGTTTTCATCCAATAAAATCAATTGGTCAGTTGGAGAAAGTTTGGATAGGATTAATTCGCCTTCTTTTTCTTTTTGCTGACTTTCAGATAAGTTTTTTACGTTTTTGATGTCAGGAATAATCTCCAAATCAAATTTGACGTAAAATGACAAACGTTTGGTATAATCGTCAATCAAAGTCTGAAGCGATTTATTATCTGTTTTGCCTATGGCGAGAAGTTTGATGTTCATTGGTAAAGTTTTTTGCCACTAATTACACTAATTGGCGCGAATTATTTTTTAGCCACAGATTTCAAAGATTAGATTTATTTAAAAAATCCTTTTAATCTGTGAAATCTGTGGCTAAAGAAACCTCTATTTTTTATTTTCAAAAACCGTTTCAAAATGTTCTACGATAGGAAACGGTTCGTAATAATGATGTAAAATCTTTTTCCATTCCAAATAGGCTTCAGAAGTTCTGAAACCGATTGTGTGATCTTCAAGCGTATTCCAGTCAACTAAAAGAAGATATTTATTTTCGACTTCAACACATTTTTCCAAACGATGTCCCAAATAACCTTCGATTGCTGAAATGTATTGACTTGCTTTTGCAAAATCAGCTTCAAATTGATTGGCTAATTCTGGTTTTATAAAAAGATATACGGCTTCTAGAATCATAGTAAATTAATTTTATCTGCTTGATCTGCCGGATCTGCGGGAGAAATTTATACTCTCGCAGATTTAGCAGATTCAGCAGATTATTTTTATAATATTTTGAACAAAAGAATCTGTGCTAATCGGCTTAAATCTGTTTAAAATCTGCGTGCAATCTCACACAGATTAATTTTTAGAAAACTTCGCTTCAAAAGTCTTAAAACGATTGTCTAAATCTTTAATCAATTGTTTTTTAACCGATTCGTCCTGAATAAAACTGTAATTGATACTGTTGTAAACGTATTTTTTGATCGTTTCGTAATTTACGTCAGGATATCTTTTTGCCAATAAAACATATTGTTCGGTCATATTGCTTCTTAAGATTCCCGCATCGTCAGTGCTGATAACAATTGGAACATTAAAATCTTTGTAAAGCGTAAACGGATGCCTATTTTCTTTTACTTTTAAAATGAATTCGTTGCTCGCCAGATTAATTTCAATCGGAATATTTTTTTGAGCCATATGTTTCAATAAATCGTACGAATTGGCTTCGTATGCCATATCAACTCCGTGGCCAATTCTATTTGCGCCTGCAACATAAATAGCATCGTTGATGTGCCAGGTTAATTCTTCTGGCTGTACTAAACCTAAAGTCAATTCGCCGGCGTGAAGCGTATATTTTACGTCTGGAAATTTAGAATGACAGTATTTAAACATGACCATATGCAACCAGTAATCTTTCATAGAAGTTTGTCCATGTTCTGGAGAAACGATGTTTACGCCCGCAGTTAATTTACTTTCGCTTGACGAAATAAAAGCAATCACCAGATTTTTGAATAAATCCACTGGTTCCATAAAGCGTAATACAAAATTCTGGTAGCGCATGGTGAATTTTTCATCATCGATTTTCAGGTCTTTATGCAGTTTTGCTAAGAAATTAGTATTGAAATCCTCGGCATACTTTTTTGCTTCTTTTTTCTCAAGTGATTTATGCAAATCAGCTAAAAGTTTCAAAACTGTTTTTTCGTCTTTTTGGCTTGCTGCCTGACGTAATTTTGTATTGAAATCACTCAAATCTGAAACATTCATATCACACGGAATAGTCGATAATTGTGTTTCGATATAAAGCACATTTTCTGCAATGGCGCGTTTTTTTAGTTCCAGCATTCCCTCTGCAAAATGACCTTTGATAGTAGGTTCGAATTTCATGAAAGAATCAAAAAACTGATCATCAGAAGGTACAGAACCGTTATAATCTTTTATCGACCAAGTTTGCATAATTTGTTGCTCATAATATTCTAGTTTTCCTTTTTCTTTAAGAGAAGAGAAGTTTTCCCAATTTCCGTTTGCAGGTTTGGTTTTAGAAACCGCCAAAGTTTCTAAATTCAAATAAAAATCTTCTGCAATCGCTCTTTCTAAAAGCGGTTCTGCATAAACGGATCCCGAAAAATGATGGTGTAAATCGCCTCCTTTGGGCATTTGTTGAAAGAAAGCGGTTAAGAGTGCTTCATTATTTCTGATTTTTTCTAAATAACTTTCAGCTGTTTGAGAAAAACTGATTTGCGCTATCAAAATACAGAAAAGTGTAATTATTCTTGTCATACTCTAAGATTAAATTACATGCAAATATACAATTTTTCTTTGAGGTTCAAAGGTTCAAAGGAACAAAGGGACAAAGTTCAAATGATTTATTAAATAAAAAGACGCACAGCAGTGCGTCTCTACAATAAAATTTTAGACAAAGATAGAAAACCTCTGTCTCTTTGTTTCTTTGCAACTTTGAACCTTAAGAAAAAAGTACATCACGAATTTCTTCAACCTTATCAAAAACACTTTTTGCAAAAGGACAAAGCGGAATAATTTTTAGATTGTTGTTTCTGGCATATTCTACAGCAGCCATGAGTAATTTTTTGCCAACACCTTTTCCGTTGAATTCTGGACTTACTTCGGTATGATCAATGATGAATTTTGAATCGCCCGCCCAGGTGTAAGTCATTTTTCCAGCTTCTTTTCCGTCTTCTAAGGCTTCAAAATAGCCTTTTTTTGTATCGTTTATTTGTTGAATTTCCATGATGATTATACTAAAGAAGTTTCTATTTTAATTGTGTTTACGAGTGTTTTGTGAACAGGACAGCTGTTTGCGATTTTCAAAATTCGCTGTTTTTGTGCATCGTCTACATTTCCGGTAATTAGAATCTTTGTAGAAAATAAAGAAACGGCATGCGCTTCATTTTTTTCAAAGTCGACCCAAATAGTCAGTTCAGAAACGTCCCAAGCTTTGCGGTCAATATACATTCGCAGCGTAATTAGAGTGCAGGAAGCCAGCGAAGAAGCCAAAAGTTCAAACGGACTGAAACCTAAGTTTTTCCCGCCTATTTCTTGAGGTTCGTCGGAAATTAAAATATTGCCTGTTTTAGAGGTTATTTCTGTGCGATATTTTCTTGTGTCGATGGTTGCTTTTACGGTATCCATAAATTATTTGATTCTTGGTTCAGGTAAAGGTACAAATTCGGTTTCTCCAGGAACTTTTGGGAAAGTTTGTTCTGTCCAGTCAATTTTTGCTTTTTCGATGAGGTTTTTGTCTGATGAAACGAAGTTCCAAAAGATAAAATGTTCTTCTGGAAATGGTTGTCCTCCAAAGATATAAACGGTAGAGTTTTCAGCAATTTCAAACTCACAAAGAGAAGCTTCGGTTGTAATTAAAATCTGTCTTGGATCGTATGTATGTTCGCCATTTTTAATACTTCCTTCTAAAATATATAAGCCGCTTTCGCCGAATAAATGATTTCCGATATTGATCTTTTTAGCTTCTTTGCTCTTAATTTCAATAAAATATAATGGACTATAAACCGGAACCGGAGATTTTTTTCCAAAAGCTTCTCCTGCGATTAATTTATACGAAACGCCTTCCTCTTCCCAAGCCGGTATATCATCTGCTTCAACATGAGTGAAATTTGGTTCCATTTGTTCTAATTCTTTTGGAAGCGCCACCCAGATTTGTAATCCGTGAAGCATTTTGTCTGAATGTCTTAAATATTCAGGGGTTCTCTCAGAGTGAACGATTCCTTTTCCGGCAGTCATCCAGTTTACAGCGCCTGGTTTTATTTCTAATTCTGTTCCTAAACTGTCACGGTGCATAATGCTTCCCTCAAACAAAAATGTTAGGGTAGAAAGCCCAATATGCGGATGTGGAGGAACATCCATATTTTCGTGGTCACTTAAATGCGCAGGCCCCATATGATCGATAAATACAAATGGTCCAACGGCTCTTTTTTCACGGAAAGGCAATAAACGACCTACCATAAAGTTGCCAATATTGGCGGCACGTTCTTCGATAATTAAACTGATATTTGACATGTGGTATTTTGATTTGATTTGAAAACAAAATTACAGTGATGATAGAAATCTGTAACTTAATTTAGGTTAAGAAAAGTTGTTATTGTAGTATAAAAGTAAGGAAAACCTACGAAGTTGTTTTCGTTGTGTAGATTAAATTTAACACATAGAAACATAGATTTAAAATTCAATAAGGAAGATGTTTTTAAAAAATCTAGATTTTAACACATAGAAATGTGCATATAGCTATGTTTTTTTATGCAAGTGAAATGCCTTTAACCACAAAGTTAAACCTATGTTTCTATGTGTTTAAAAAATTAGTCAACAAGTTCAAACTCCAAAACTTCACTTTCCGTTCCATTGATAATAATCGATAAATGATGTACTCCGGTATAAAAAACTCTCGTCGTAATCAATTTAAAAGACTGATTTCTTTCAATCTTAGTCAATTGATTTGGATGATAAATCTTTTCACTGATTTTAAAGACTTTTTTCGCTAAATGTCCTTTTGCTTTTTTATAGTGAACAGCGTATTCGAGGCGAACTGTTTTTGGCTCTTCGTTTTTATTGTTTAAATGAAAATGAAACTGAAGATAATCTCCAATTTTTACCGTCGGCGTTTTGATTTCGAAAGACGAAAGTTCAATATTGGTGCTTTCTAAGCCATAATGACTCAGAATTTCTGGATGACCTTGTTTTAATAAAGTTCGACAGCCGTGTTTAATGATTCCGTCAGTTTCTTTGCTGTGACCTTTCCATTTTGAAGCGATTTCTAATACGATTTGCGGATTATCTTTTACAATATCATTCAAATTATTGGCAACACTTCTTCGAACATATTCTGAAGGATCATTTTTCAGGTTTTCTAAAATGGGAAGAATAGAAGATGGGTCTTTTTTGAGAAAAGGAATCGCCATTGCCCAAGGCAATCTCGGACGTGAACCTTCGCTTGCCAAACGACGTACATGATGATTTTCGTGTAATGACCATTTGACCATTTCATCAATCATTTGTTCTTTATATTTTAAAATGAAAGGACGAACGGCAAATTCACAGCTTATAAACTGCGTTATAGAAACAAAGGCTTTTTTCGCAGTTTCAAAATCGTCTAAACCGTACATTTCGATATAATCGGCAAAGAAAATAAAAGCTAGATTGCTGTCTGCAAAGTTGTTTTTTCTTAAGTTTTCTATGATTTTGTCTATTAAGGAAACAGCTTCTGGGAAATTTTGCGGTATAAACTGATGAAAAACGACTGTGGTGTGTTTCATTCTTTCTTTCCACTCTTTTTGAGCAAAATTGCCATCAAAAATTGCATCAATAAATTTTTGTTTTTCGAATGTCGGATGAACTTCAGCGACAGCTTGACTAAAATTTTCGTAAAAAGAAAACGAATAAATGTCTTTAATTAATCCCATAAAATTTGCATGATTGAAGCTCAAAGATATTTAATGTTCTTCTATTTTTCTACCATTAAGACATTAAGATATTAAGAAATCGGACTTAATTTTTCTTAATATCTTATTGGTTAAAATGAAGGCTAGAAAAGAAAATTTTAATGTTTTGTATCATTTTTCATGTTATTGAAACTTTTAATTCCATAAAATATATTCTAATTTAGCAATTCATAAAATTTTTTAAAAATGATAAGCGAAGCAAAATTTCAAACCGAATTACAACTTTTGATCAGCAATGCCATTAGAGAAGACGTAGGAACTGGCGATTACAGTTCATTGGCCTGTATCCCAGATACAGCACACGGTCAAGCAAAATTATTGGTAAAAGATCAGGGAATTATTGCAGGTGTTGAACTTGCCAAAATGATTTTTGAATATGTGGATCCAAAACTAAAAGTAAAAACGTATATCGAAGACGGAACGCATGTAGAATATGGAGAAGTAGTTTTTGAGGTTTCGGGAAGTTCGCAATCTATTTTAAAAGCCGAAAGAGTGGTTTTAAATACCATGCAACGTATGTCGGCAATTGCTACTAAAACCAATCAATATGTGGAGCTTTTAGAAGGAACCGGAGCTAAAATTTTGGATACCCGCAAAACCACTCCGAATTTTAGAGCTGCTGAAAAATGGGCTGTAAAAATTGGCGGAGGCGAAAATCACCGTTTTGCTCTTTATGATATGGTAATGTTAAAAGATAATCATATTGATTTTGCTGGCGGAATTACCCGTGCAATTGCGAAAACAAAAGAATATTTAAAAGAAAATAAACTGGATTTGAAGATTATTGTAGAAGCCAGAAATCTGGATGAAATAAGAGAAATTCTTTTAAGCGAGGGTGTTCACAGAATCTTAATTGACAACTTTAATTACGAGGACACTAAAACAGCAGTAAAATTGATTGGTTCAAAATGTCAAACGGAATCTTCAGGAAATATCAGCGAAAAGACAATCCGTGAATATGCTTTGTGTGGCGTTAATTATATTTCGTCAGGCGCTTTAACGCATTCTGTTTACAACATGGATTTGAGTCTGAAAGCGTTTTAGGGAAGTTATGAGTTTTGAGTTATAAGTTATGAGTTTGGTTCTGAAACATATTCAATTTAGATACAAATCTAAAATCTGAATTCTAAAATCTAAAATCAAAAAGATATGTCGAAAGAGATAGAAGCTCGGATTGAAAAACTTCCTGTGATTCGTTCTGTAGCCCGATTTTTTAAGAGAATCAAACTGCCGTGGCTGGAGGGTTTTTCGCTGTATGATTTGTTGGAAATGTATACTTTAGGAATTCTTGAAGGGGCTTTTTCCTATCATGCCAGTGCCGTTTCTTTTAGCTTTTTTATGGCATTGTTTCCTTTCGCGCTGTTTATTTTAAACTTAATTCCGTTTATTCCTATAGAAAATTTTCAGGAAGATTTTCTGCAGTTCGTGCAACAAAGTGTTCCGCCAAATACGTATGATGCGATTAGCAAAATCATAAGCGATATCTTAAATAACAGTCACTCAGGCTTGCTATCTTCTGGATTTTTGCTTTCTATTTTTTTGATGGCAAATGGCATCAACGGAATTCTAAGCGGTTTCGAATCGTCTAAACACGTTTTTGATAAAAGAGGTTTTTTTAGGCAATATTTAGTTGCGCTTGCCATTTCACTTGTAATGACGGTTATTTTGTTTGTAACTGTGGCAACGATTGTCGTTTTTGAGGTTTTTATTCAAAAAACAATTATTCAGGATGTGCTCAGCGACAGGATTCCGCTCATTATTTTGGGTCGTTATCTCTTTGTTATGCTGATGATTTTGATAACATCTTCAATACTATTGCGTTACGGGACAAAACAATACAATAAAGTGCCTTTTATTAGTATTGGTTCGGTTTTTACAACAGTGCTAATTGTTATATCTTCATTCTTTTTTGGGATTTGGGTTATAAAATTCTCAAAATATAACGAACTTTATGGTTCAATTGGGACTTTATTGATTCTAATGTTTTATATTTGGATAAACTGTATGATTCTGCTTTTAGGGTTCGAATTGAATGCTTCTATCAGAAAATTAAAACAAAAAAAAGAAAAATAATATGAAAAATTTGATGCTAACTATCGGAGTGTTCTTCTTTGCCTTGACCATGCAAAGCCAAAGTGTAATAGGAAAATGGAAGACCATTGACGATGAAACCGGTGAAGCAAAATCTGTAGTAGAGATTTATGAAAAATCAGGAAAACTATATGGAAAGATTGTAGATATACTCCGCGAGAGTCATAAAAAAGACCTTTGTGCAAAATGTGAAGGTGCAGATAAAAACAAACCAATTTTAGGAATGGTTATTATGAACGGTCTGAAAAAAGATGGTTCAGAATACAACGGAGGAACGATTTTGGATCCGACAACGGGTAAAAAATACAAATGTTATATTACATTAGAGTCTCCAGATAAATTAAAACTTCGCGGCTATGTAGGTGTTTCGATTATGGGAAGAACGCAATACTGGACACGCGTAAAAAACTAATTAAAATATAAATGCGAAAATTAGCTTTGATAATTTTAGTATTGTTTGCAGTTTTAAACAGCTTTGGACAATCTAAGAGTTCGCCATTACAAATAAGTCATCTTACAGGTGACTTTTATGTTTATAGAACTTTTAATGATTACCAAGGCAATAAAATTTCTGCAAACGCTTTGTATCTTGTTACAGAAAATGGAGTTGTGCTTTTTGATGCGCCTTGGGACAAAACACAGTTTCTGCCTTTGTTAGATTCAATAAAAGCAAGACATAATAAAGAAGTTGTCATGCTTTTTGCGACACATTCGCATGATGATCGTGCGGGAGGTTTTGATTTTTATAAGAAAAAGGGAATCAAGACCTATTCTATAAAATTGACCGATGTTATTCTGGAAAAGAAAAAAGAACCAAGGGCAGAATTTATAATTTCTAATGATACCACTTTTACGGTTGGTCAGCATAAATTTGAAGTTTATTATCCCGGAAAAGGACATGCGCCAGACAATATCTTAGTTTGGTTTGATAAAGAAAAAGTGCTTTATGGAGCCTGTTTTATAAAAAGTGCAGATGCAGAGAATCTAGGCTATTTAGGCGATGCTGATGTGAAAGAATGGCAGAAATCCATAAAAAAGGTTCAGATGAAGTTTAGGAAACCAAAATACATTATTCCTGGACATGATGACTGGGAAAATATTGAATCTTTGAATCATACTTTGAAATTGGTTGATGAATATTTGGCTCAAAAATCTACAGAAAAAAAGTAACTTTGCATTCATATAGATAGTCATGTTTTTTATTGAAGTTATTTTACCTCTTTCCTTAGCCAAAACCTTTACATATCGTGTTTCTGAGGCCGAATTCCATTTTATTAAAAAAGGAATGCGCGTTGTTGTGCCTTTCGGAAAAAGTAAAATGTACACGGCATTAGTCTTGAGTGTTCATCAAAATGCACCTACTTTATACGAAGCGAAAGAAATCCACCAGATTATAGACGAAAAACCAATTGCTACTGAGATTCAGATCAAGCATTGGCTCTGGATTGCAGATTATTATATGTGCGGTATTGGAGATGTTTATCGTGGTGCTTTCCCAACAGGATTATTGTTGGAAAGCGAAACCATTATTTCGCATAAAGCTGGAGTAGTTGTTAATGATTCAGAGCTTTCTGATGATGAATTCTTGATTTATGAGGCGTTACAGCACCAAAGTTCTTTAAAGGTGCAGGATATTATTTCAATCTTAAATAAAAAAAATATTATTCCGATTCTTCAAAAAATGATTTCAAAAGATATTATTTTTTTAGAAGAAGAGATTAAAGAAAGCTATAAGCCAAAACTCGTTCGCTATGTGAAACTGCATTCAAAGTATGAAACAGATGAAGGCTTGAATAATCTGCTTGAGGTACTTAAGAATGCGAATAAGCAAAAAGAGATTGTCTTGGCTTTTTTTCAATTACAAGCGTCAGAAAAAAAGCCAGTTACAGTAAAAAAACTTGTCGAAATTTCAAATACATCGGCAACGATTGTAAAAGCTTTAATTGAAAAAGAAATTCTTGAAGAGTATTTTCTGCAACATGACCGCGTTTCTTTTAAGGGAGAAACAACAGATAAAGAGCTTTTGTTAAGTACGGCGCAGGAAAATGCGTTTAACGGGATCAAAAACAGCTTTTTTGAAAAAGATGTTTCTCTTCTTCATGGCGTGACTTCAAGTGGGAAAACAGAGATTTATATCAAATTAATCGAAGAATATCTGCAGTCAGGAAAACAAGTTTTGTATCTCCTTCCTGAAATTGCACTTACAACACAGCTGGTTTCAAGATTAAGGTTGCATTTTGGAAATAAAGTTGCTGTTTTTCATTCGAAATACAGCAATAATGAAAGAGTTGAAGTTTGGAAACAAACACTCGAAAATTCTGAGAAAGCTCAAATTGTAATAGGGGCAAGATCAGCTTTGTTTTTGCCATTTGCCAATTTAGGATTGCTAATTGTTGATGAAGAACATGAGCAGACTTTTAAGCAGACAGATCCTGCTCCTCGCTACCATGCGCGCGATGCTGCAGTTGTATTGGCAAATTATCATAAAGCCAAAGTTCTTTTAGGTTCGGCAACACCAAGTATTGAGACTTATTACAATACTCAGGCTGGAAAATACGGCTTGGTTTCGCTTTCTGAACGTTATAATAATGTTAGAATGCCCGAAATCGTATTGGTCGATTTAAAGGATAAGCATTTTAGGAAAAGAATGACAGGCCATTTCAGTGATCTTTTGATAGAAGAAATTGCCGAAGCCTTATCTTTAGGCGAACAGATTATTTTGTTTCAAAACAGAAGAGGATATTCGCCCGTTATCGAGTGCATCACCTGCGGACACGTACCTCATTGCCAGCAGTGCGATGTGAGCCTTACGTTCCATAAAAATAAAAATCAGCTTAGATGCCACTATTGCGGTTATGCAATTGCCAAACCAACGCACTGTCATAGCTGTTCTAGTATCGATATGACTACAAAAGGTTTTGGCACAGAACAGATAGAGCAGGAGCTAGCAGCGCTTTTTCCGAATGCTAAAACGGCCAGAATGGATCAGGATACAACGCGCGGGAAATTTGGTTTTGAAAAAATCATAGACACATTTAAAAACAGGGAAGTCGATATTTTGGTCGGAACACAGATGCTGGCAAAAGGCCTTGATTTTGATAACGTGAGTTTGGTCGGAATTATGAATGCCGATAATATGCTACATCATCCTGATTTTCGAGCTTTTGAAAGAAGTTATCAAATGATGACGCAAGTGGCAGGAAGGGCAGGAAGAGCAGAAAAACAAGGCAAAGTTGTCATTCAGACATACAATCCCAATCACAATACAATCCAGCAGGTCACCAATCATAATTATGCGGGAATGTACAAAGAGCAGTTGTATGATAGGCAGATTTATAAATATCCGCCTTATTTTAGAATCATAAAGCTGACTTTAAAACACCGTGATTTTGAGAAGTTAAAAGAAGGTTCTATGTGGCTTTACCAAGTGTTGAGCCAAAATTTGGCAATGCCTGTTCTTGGTCCAGAAGAACCTGCAGTGAGCAGAATACGAAATGAGTATATTAGAACAATATTGGTTAAAATTCCGCATAACCTGCATTTAGGTAATACAAAAAAAACTATTCAAAAGATGTTGAATAGTTTTGAAGCTGTTCCGCAGTATCGAGCTGTAAAAACTGCAGTAAATGTAGATTTTTATTAATTTGAAGTCGAAAGCGCTTTTACAAGATCTTCTTTTTTGTTTCGGCTTAGCGGTATTTTCGTAATTCCGATTTCGGCAAATTTACTATTGAATCGTTCAACTTTATCAATGTTGATGATGTAAGATTTGTGAACACGGATGAATTTTTCTTTTGAAAGGTCGTTTTCAAAAGATTTCATCGTAGACAATACAAGATTGCTGTCATCTTCAGTAACAACTCGTACATAATCTCCAAATGCCTCAATCCATTTGATTTTAGAAGTAAATATTTTAAGCTTTTTCAGATTACTTTTGATAAAAATATGTTCTCCTTCTTCTTCTTTGACATCTTTTTTTAGCAAATGCATATCGATTGCCCTTTTTACCGAAGCATTAAAACGATCTACCGCAATTGGTTTCTGTAAGTAATCTGTAGCATCATAATCAAAAGCTTTTAAGGCGTATTCTGCTTTTGAGGTAATAAATATAATCTGTGGTTTTGATTTTAGTCCGTCAAGGAAATCAAAACCATTAATAACAGGCATTTCGATATCTAGGAATATTAAGTCGATATTATTCAAAGAGATACAGCTTTTTGCTTCTATTGCATTAGAAAAGTCACCAACTAAGTGCAGACCTGGGTGATTATTAACTAATTTTGCAATAATTGTCCTTTGTATAGAACTATCATCAACAACAACACAGTTTAGTTTCATAACATTTTAATTTGAATAAATTCAGGATAGCAGTAGTAAATGTATTGTTTTTTTATAAAAAAAACTAAAATCGGCACATATTTTTTGCGTTACACCGAATAAAGGCAAAATTCTGTTGCATATTTAAAATTAATGCTTACTTTTGCACCCAATTTTAACAAATAAAGTTTTTATTATGAATCATTATGAAACTGTTTTCATTTTAAATCCCGTTTTATCTGAGGTTCAGGTGAAGGAAACAGTAACGAAATTTGAAGAATTTCTTACTAGTAGAGGAGCTGAAATGGTATCGAAAGAGGATTGGGGTCTTAAAAAAATGGCTTACGAAATCCAAAACAAAAAAAGTGGTTTTTACCATTTATTCGAATTCAAAGTAGCTGGAGAAGTTCTTTTAGCTTTTGAAACTGAATTTAGACGTGACGAAAGAGTTATGCGTTTCTTAACTGTTAGTTTAGACAAACATGCTATCTCATGGGCTGAAAGAAGAAGAGCAAAATTAAAATCTACTAAAGCGTAATTATTATGTCTACAATCGAGCAATCTGCAAAAGGAAAAAAAGACGGAGATATCAGATATTTAACGCCTTTAAACATTGAAACAAACAAAACTAAAAAGTATTGCCGTTTCAAAAAATCAGGAATCAAATACATCGATTATAAAGATGCTGATTTCTTATTGAAATTCGTAAATGAGCAAGGAAAAATTCTTCCTCGTCGTTTAACTGGAACTTCATTAAAATACCAAAGAAAAGTTTCTGTAGCTGTAAAAAGAGCTCGTCACTTAGCTTTAATGCCATACGTGGCCGATTTATTAAAATAGTATAAAAAAATCTAGTCGCTGGTTTCTGTTTAATCAGAACCTAACTTCTAAAATATAAGGACAACAACATGGAAATTATTTTAAAACAAGACGTACAAAATCTAGGATTTAAAGATGATGTAGTATCTGTAAAACCTGGTTACGGTCGTAACTTTTTAATTCCTCAAGGTTTTGCTACTTTAGCAACTCCTTCTGCTAAAAAAGTTTTAGCTGAAAACCTAAAACAAAGAGCACATAAAGAAGCTAAAATTGTTGCTGATGCTAAAGCATTGGCTGAGACATTAAAAGCTCTTGAAATTAAACTTACTGCAAAAGCTGGTGGAGAGAAACTTTTTGGTTCTATCACGAATATTGATATCGCTGAAGCTTTAGAGAAATCTGGTAACGCTATCGATAGAAAATTCATCACTAGTGGTGTTGTAAAACGTTTAGGTAAATACAATGCTACAGTTCGTTTACACAGAGATGTAATCGTTGAATTACCATATGAAATCGTTGCTGAAAAGTAATATTTCTAAAATCTATAATTAAATCCCGATTTTTATCGGGATTTTTTTTTGTGAAATTATTTAAGTTGAATTTAATCTTTATGAAATGAAATACGCAAGATTGACAAAAGAGCAGTTTGATGAATTACATGCGGAATTTGCTAGTTTTTTAGCAACACAGGCAATTGATAAAGCAGAATGGGATGAGATAAAAGTTAATAAGCCGGAAGTTGCAGAGCAGGAATTGGATGTTTTTTCTGATTTAATCTGGGAAGGTGTTTTGTCGAGAGCAGAATATCTAGAGCATTTTTCTAAAAGCCATATATTTTTGTTTCGTTGTTTTGATACCGATATACAATCAATCGTTTTGAAATCATTAAGCCCTGAAATAGATTTTTTGACTAAAGAAGGTCTTCAGTGGTTGAGTGATAATATGTTTACGGACAATATCGAGATGAAAACAGGTAAAAAAGTATTTACAGAAGAAAGAAATGCATCTATTTTTGAATTGATAAAACAGGGCGCTTTTTTGAGCGACGGACAGCTTTTTGTGCAAATTAACACTATAATTGAGTCGTAAGGCGTTATAATTGAATTTTAATAGGCAAGCAATTGATTTTTAATTGTTTGCCTTTTTTGTTGGTTTTTAACTTTTGTTTATTCTTTTTTTGAATTTTATCCCCGTATTTCTACGCGTTTTTTTTTAATGTTTTAATTTTTTCGATTTTAACCTCTTTTTTATAATCTTAACTTTGTAAAGGTACAGTTTACGGATAGTTTTTATGATTTTTTTATTACAAAAGTAGGTTTTTACATCGTTTTTGTCTATTTAACATAAAATATTTAAATTTTGTTTAACGAAGTTTTAGTAGTAAGATTTTGTTAAAAACTATTGGTTTTACTACTAATTCCGTGTAAAACCGAGTATTACTGATTTGTTAAATTTAAAAATATAAGAATTTTATTGTTGTTTTCTATTTTGCTTTTTGCTAATTTTAGAATACAAAAGTTAAACAAAGTTTTCTTTTGTACTTTTTCAAAAACAACCAGATTGCATTTATATAACTAATTCAGTTGTGTGTTTTTGTTTAAAGAGTAAAGTTTAAAATTTGAATCATAACTTAATTAGTCTGTGTATGGAATTGACAACTACTTTCTTTATCAAGTATGCATCATTAGGTGTCCTTTTTACTTTATTTTTTATTTCCTTGAATGTGACTAATCCAGATATGAGATTAGGCTCTAATTCAAAATCCAAACTATTATCTTCCATTATAGATTTAAAAAATCTATTTTATTCAGACCCTTGTCGCTGGTTTTCATAACTATGCAGACGAGGATTTTTTTATTCCTATTCTAATAATATAAATTGGGTTCGATCTTTAGAATTTATTTCAGAAGAAGAATTTGCGGTAAGACTAATCAACTTGTTGCATTACAATGAATCAGAATATATATAATAAGTTTCCCCAAAATCTACTTAAACTAAAATTTTCAATATGAGAATTATACCTGCAGCAAATCATTCCTAAGGAAAGAAAACCAAAGATTTTTTTCTAAAAATTAAAACCGTTTTGCTGGGTGCATTGCGTTTATCTGATTTGTTTAGCATATCAGATGTAGTATAAATTTTTAAAAATTGTTGCTTAAAATCTTGACGAACTAAGATTTAGATTTATTATTTAACTGTTTGATTTTTAACTTATTGTTTAATTGTGTAAGCATTCGTGCTTATTGCAAGAGGTGTTTTATTGTCCATTTTCTAATCTTCCAAATTATGAAAAAAAAAATTACTATTTATGATCTCAGCATTCAAAAGAGATTATTAGGACTTTTATTTTTATTGCTGATTTGCAATAAAAATTTTGCTCAAACCTTTTGTCGACCTGTGTCAAATACAAATGACATATCGGGGTTGGCATGTGTTGGGGCGACTTTAACCAGTCCAGCGGCGGCATATGATAATGACCCCGGACTGACGACCTACACCGCAATGAATACATTGGTAGGTGTGCTCTGTACGGTGCAGGAAACAATGAGGTTTGGGCAGACAGCACAAACCGGAGATGAGATTGTTGCTTACATCGGTAGCGGCTCCGGTTTGTTGAATTTGTCCTTATTGTCGACAGCAAGTGTACAAGCAAAACTCAACGGAACCAATGTAGGTTCTAGTTTGGCAGTTAATAATCCGCTGCTAAATTTATCATTACTTCCAGGAAATACTGTGGGAGTTTTGAGGCTTACTCTTCCAGGGCCAGCAAATGAAATTCAATTTTCATTGGGCGGCACTGTAACAGTGCTTACCGAGTTAAGAATTTATGATGTGCGTTTGGAGTTTGCTAAACCGACTGTTTCTGGAGGTTTAACTCAAACAGTATGTTCTGGCAGTGCAGCAAACCTGACAGCAACTCCAGCAGCTGGTACCTCATTGGCATGGTACAGCTCTGCATCATCTACTACAGCTCTTGCAGTAGGAAACACTTATACTACGCCTGCCTTAACAGCTAATACTACCTATTATATAGGAGTAACAAGAGCCGCGGGTTGTGAAAGTAATGAACGTGTTCCAGTTGTTGTAAATGTTTCAAATCCGGTGGCGCCTGCGGTAAGTAATACGGGAACTGCTATTTGTTCATCAGGCGCAACACAGCAGACTACTTTGTCTATTATAAATGCGATACCAGGTACTACTTATAACTGGTATTCTGTGCCGAGCGGTGGTACGGTATTAGCTTCAGGAAATACATATTCCCCAACTGTTCCGCTTGGAACTACAACTTTTTATGTAGGTGCTTCAATTGGATCTTGTGTGAGTCCAACCAGAACTCAGGTAAATGTAACTTCAAATCCAATTCCGGGTGCACCTTCTATTTTAACACAGAGCGTTACAATTCAGTCAGGTCAGAATGCAACATTGAGTGCAACAACTTCTGAACCAGGTGTAACTATAAACTGGTATGATACAGCTACAGGAGGAACCGCATTGGCAACAAATTCACCTGTTTTTACAACGCCAATTTTGACGGCAACAAAAGTTTATTACGCTGAGACGCAGAGTGCTGCTGGAGGATGTGTAAGTACAAGCCGAGTACCTGTGACAGTTACAGTAATTGCTTCTCCGTTGGGAGGTTGCTTACAGGCTAATAGCCAGCAAACAACCTTAAACGGAATTTGCTTATTGTGTTCATCAACAAATCCAAACAATTCAGTTGATGGAAATCCAGCAACAGCTGCACGATTAACCGTTCCTGTTGGATTAATTAATGGGTATATCCAGCAGACGCTTCAATTTAATAATCCTGGTAAAGCAGGCGATATTGTTGATGTTGACTTAGAACTTCCTGGTGGAATTGCAGATCTTACCTTATTGGGAGCTGTGAGTTTGGCTACTTATAATGGGGCTACATATAATAATGACAGAGTTGCAGCTACGAATCCTTTGATTACATTGCAAGTATTGACAGGAAACCGTTTTAGAGCAAGCGTAACTGCTGGAGCTAATTTTGATCGTGTTGAAGTGAGACTTGGGGGATTGGCTACGGTCTTAACCAGTGTAGATATTTATCAGGCAAGTTATAGATATAAAGCCCCAACGGTTACTGGCAATACAACAATTTGTAGTGGACAGACTACAACTTTGACCGCAGCGACATCAGTAGGAGAAACAGTTGCATGGTATAATGTTGCAATAGGTGGAGCACCTCTGGCAAGCACAACTACATATACAACTCCAGCTTTAACAACAGCAACAACATATTATGTTGAACTGACAAGAAATGGTTGCGTTAACAGTGAGAGAACTTCTGTGCAGGTTTCAATTGTAACTCCTGTTCTTCCGACAGTTTCAGTGTCTCCAACAACAATTTGCAGCGGACAAAGTACAACCTTAACAGTCGATGCGCCAGTTGCAGGAACTACTTATAATTGGTACGACGCAGCAACGGGAGGAAATCTAGCAGGAACAGGAACTTCTTTTACCACACCAGCATTAACAGCAAATACCAATTATTATGTAGAGGCTGTTATTGGAGATTGTATCACACCAACACGTGCAGCAGTAAACTTGACTATTAGCCCGATTCCAGCTGTACCAACATTTGCAGCGTCAGATGTTATTATTCAGTCAGGGCAAACGGTTACATTAGCGGTTGCCAATCCTGTTTCAGGAGTTAGATACAATTGGTATAGTACTCCTACTGGTGGGACGTCTTTAGCATCTAATGTTACCACCTACACCACTCCAGCGCTAACAGCTAATCAAAGCTATTATGTAGAGGCTTCAAGTCTGGCAACAGATTGTGCGAACCCAACAAGAGGTGTAGTAAATGTAATTGTTATTGCCAATGCCAGTACTTGTTTACAGGCTGGAACTCAAATTACATCAAATCCGACATTGCCAATTTCACTATGTGTAGGATGTACCGTATCTAATGCTAACGATTCTGTAGATGGCAACATCAATACTTATGCACAACTTAGTGTGCCTTTAGGTGTGGGAGGTTATATTCAGCAGGAATTGATTTTTGCTAATCCAGGACTGGCAGGAGACATTATTGATGTTGATCTTGAAGTACCTGGAGGAGTTCTTGATTTAAGTGTTCTGTCTAATATTACTTTAGCAACTTATAATGGCGCAACTTTTAATAACGACAGAATTTCAGTTAATAGCAATTTATTGAATATCCAATTATTATCAGGAAATAAATTTAAAGCGAGTTTCACAACAGCAGCACCCTTTGATCGTATAGAGGTACGATTGGGAGGTGTGGCTACTGTTTTAAGTAATTTATATATTTACCAAGCAGCTTACAGATATCCCAATGCTGTTATCACTGGGGCTACAGCGCCTATTTGCGTTGGGCAATCAGCTAATTTAACGGCAACCGGATCTGAGACATATACATGGTATAGTGCAGCGGTTGGAGGAGGTACCGTAGCGGTAAACCCAACGGATCCATTGACTTCTTCAACTACTTTTTACTTACAAGCATCTCGTGGAGGCTGTGACAACAGTTTACGTCAAGCGGTTACGGTTACTGTACTGCCAATTCCAACTGCCGGAGATGTATTAATAGCAACACCTGTAGAAGCTTCTTGTACTGGTACTGCGGTTTTGGCACCGTCTTCAACTATTGCAGGAGCAGAGTTTAGATATTATACAGATCAAACTAAAGGACAGCAAATAGTAACGGGAAGTACTGTTGCAGGTCAGACTGGAGTTTCATTTAATAAAAACAATGCAACTGGAGCATTAACAATTACAGGCTTAAGCACAGCTTCGACACCTTTTACTTATTATGTATCGGTTGTAAATGGAGGCACTTGTGAAAATGCAAATGGATTTTTACTTCCAGTTACGGTTAACTTTCCATCTACTACAGTTTTAAATACGACTGGAACATTAGCAGGCTGTGGAAGTGTTAATTTGAGAAATGCAATCACTAATTTCGATTCGAGTGGAAATACGACTTATACTTTTTATGACCCATCAAATGCGGTTATTACCGCTGATGCGGCTGCAAATATAACTACAGGAGGTATATATTCAATTGAAGCACAGCAAAATGGGACAACTTGTATTTCAACACGTCAATCAGTGACAGTTACAATTAATGCATTGCCAAGTTTAGTGGTAACAAATCCTTCAGAATCAGTAAATGTGGGATCTAATGTAACATTGCAAGCAGTTTCTACTGCAAATATCACATGGTTTGATCCACAGGGAAATCAGCTTACTGGTCCTGTATTTACAACAGGAGTTTTAAATACACCAGGAGTTTATACTTATACTGCTGTAGCAAATGATGGAATTTGTTCTAGTACAGCTACAAAGATTATTAATGTAATTGATTTAAGCAGCTGTCAATCTTTGAGAGAAAGAGTTTATGCAACTACCCAAACATCAGGATCAATCATTACAGGAGGCGTTAGTGACGGAGCAAATGCTGTCGACGGAAATCCACAAACTTATTCTACTATAACTACTGATTTAGGGTTATTGGGAGTTGGAACTGCCTGGCAGAATTTGACATGGTCAGCACCAATCGCAAAAGGTACTCCAGTAACAGTCAAATTAGGTTCAGAATACAGCCTATTGGCGGTAGGTCAGAATTTATCAGTAGTGGGAACTATAGGGGGGACTCCAATAGGAACAATGCAACCAGTATCTGGTTCCTTATTAAATTTAATATCAGGAGATAATACTTATGAATTTACCTTTGTGCCTTCAAATGCGGCAGGACCTCAGGATTATGATGGAATCCGCATTCAGTCTGCTTCACTAGTAAGTGTGATTCAGAACACCAAAGTATTTGATGCGCATTATAATAGAACAGTTTCAACTGTAGCCTGTACTCCAGGAGATATTCAAGATATATTTTATGGAGCTACAGATTTAGGTCTTCCAATTGGAGCTGTTACCGGTACTGTAGGAGTTAGTGATGCATGGAATATTGCTGATAATGATATTTCTACTTTTGCTACAATGTATGGCGGAGTTGGTGTTGCAGCTGCAGCTGATTTAACTGTAAAATTTAAAACACCATCGGTAGTAAGCGATACTTTAAGAATTGTTATTTCACGTCCGTCTGCTCTTTTAAATTTAAATTTACTTACAGGATTTACTATTCAACGCTATTTAGGAGATGTTGCAGTAGGAGCGCCAATTGATAACAGCAGTTCTTTATTAACCTTAAAATTATTGGCAGGAAATTCTTTAGCGGTAGCTTTGGTCTCTTCTCCAAATGATTCATATGATAAGGTAAGAATTCGTTTAGGAGGAGTTGCAAGTGTATTTGATGTGCTACGAGTTCATACTGTAGAACGTTCAGCAAATACTTCTGTGATAGGAGGAGACCTAAATAATAAAGTTACGGTCTGTCCGGGAACGGGTGTGACTTTGCAAATACCTGAAGAAGCCTGTTCTACCTATATATGGTATGATGCGCCGACAGGAGGGGCTATCGTTGCAAACGGATTAACTTATACAGTTCCACTAACACAAGCATCAGGAATATACAAATATTATGTGCAGCCAGTACGTTATGGTTGTGAAGCTTTTGCAAGAGGAGAAGTTACTATTGAAGTAAAAGCTTCAAGTCCGACAAATGCGTTAGCGGCTATTACTTTGAATGGAGGATCAGATACAACAATTTGTTCTCCGACAGGAACAGTGACTTTGGCAACAGGATTAACAGGTACACCTGCGTTAACAAATCCGGTTTACTATTGGTATAGTTTTGACGGAACAACAAGTCAGTTGATAGCTGGTCAAAATACAAGCCAATTGATTGTTAATGGTTTAACACCTGGAACATATACGTATTTTGTAGGAGTAAGTTCTACTGAATTTTGTGAAACCGCAGCGGCAGACAGAAGAGAAATTACCTTTACAATTTTAAGACCATCAGACCAAAACGACCTTTCGGTTAGTGATGTTTCAATTTGTCATGATCAGCCAGCAGTTTTAACACCAACGGCAAGTCTGCTTACAACTCCTGTATTTACATGGTATCTTGATGCGAACAAAACGCAACCAATTACAAATGGTGCAGTTATAAGCGGTGTTACATATGCAATTAGCGGTACTGGTGTTTTAACAGCAACGGGATTAACAGCAGCTTTGAGTCCTATTACCTATTATGTTGCAGTTTCAAGTGATACAACTTGTGAAAATGCTGCAGGTACTCTTCAAAGTGCAGCAGTTATAATTAATGATCCTGCAACACCAACAACAACAGATACGACACAGGATTTTTGTCTAGTAAACGCCCCTACATTTGCGAGCATCCAGACCAACGAGACCAATGTTGTCTGGTACAATGTTGCTACAGGCGGAACAGCAATTCCTGCAACGACTGCTTTGACGAGCGGCACTTATTACGCATCATTATTGGATGCTGGAACAGGATGCGAAAGCTCAGTACGATTACTGGTAACCGTAACCGTAACTGATCCTGCGACTCCGACTACTACAGATACAACACAGGATTTCTGTTTAGCTAATGCTCCAACATTTGCGAGCATCCAGACCAACGAGCTTAATGTTGTCTGGTACAGCGCAGCTACAGGCGGAACAGGGATTCCTGCAACGACTGCTTTGACAAGCGGCACTTATTATGCTTCATTGTTAGATGCTTCAACAGGATGCGAGAGTTCAGTAAGATTATTGGTAACCGTAACGGTAACTGATCCTGCAACACCAACAACGACAGATACGACACAGGATTTCTGTCAGGAAGATGCACCGACATTCGCAAGCATCCAGACAAATGAAACAAATGTCGTTTGGTACAATGTGGCTACAGGCGGAACAGCGATTCCATCTACTACAGCCTTGACAAGCGGTACTTATTATGCATCATTGTTGGATGCGATAACAGGCTGTGAAAGCTCAGTAAGACTAGCAGTTGCGGTAAGTGTTACAGACCCTGCAACTCCGACTACGACAGACGCAACACAGGATTTCTGTCAGGAAGATGCTCCTACATTTGCAAGCATCCAGACCAACGAGACCAATGTTGTCTGGTACAGCGTAGTTACAGGCGGAACAGCAATTCCGGCAACGACTGCCTTGACGAGCGGCACTTATTACGCATCATTATTGGATGCTGGAACAGGATGCGAAAGCTCAGTGCGATTACTGGTTACAGTAACGGTAACTGATCCTGCGACACCGACGACTACAGATACAACACAGGATTTCTGTTTAGTTAATGCTCCAACATTTGCGAGTATCCAAACCAACGAAACAAATGTAGTTTGGTACAGCGCAGCTACAGGTGGAACAGCAATTCCTGCAACGACTGCTTTGACAAGCGGCACTTATTATGCTTCATTATTAGATGCTGCAACAGGCTGTGAGAGTTCAGTAAGATTATTGGTAACCGTAACGGTAACTGACCCTGCGACTCCTACAACCACAGATACA
>NZ_JBHLYW010000008.1:0-473784 GCF_042431625.1 Flavobacterium procerum
CGCTTCCTCTAGTGGTTATTCTCGAATCTTACGACCCTATTACTCTTATTCTTTTTGTTCCGATTTGCATCGGAACGGCTGTCAATTCAATATGTCTACGAACGTGTTTCTTTTTGTTTCGCTTGTCTCTCAAAGCGGGTGCAAAAGTAGAAAACTTATTTCTAACCGGCAAATGTTTTTTGAAGTTTTTTTTCAGAAAATTTCTTTTCGTTTTTTCTTCTCAAACCTGCCAATCTATCAATGAACTTTCCGTGTTTTGCGGGGTGCAAATGTAAAAGCTTCTTTCGAATCCCGCAAGCTTTTCACAATCTTTTTTTGAAAATATTTTCTCAGTTTAAATCGCCTCGCTTGCCAGTATTTCAGTGAACGTCTTTCGTTGTTGCGGGTGCAAAAGTAGCACCTTTATTCAGTTATGCAAGACTTTTGCACCTCTTTTTTTGCCCTTTTTTTCATTTATTCCTTAACTCGCTGATAACGGATTCTTTACAGCTTGTCTTTTTTTTTCATGTCTGTCGCTTTTTTCTGAATTATGATGCAGTTTTCATGATTTCAAGAGGTTTTCATATCCAACTTTTATCGGGTTTTCAGTCTTTCCACCTCTTTTTCGAAGAGAAAGCAAGATTTAAGGCTTCTTTAGAATGCCTTTTTTAATCTCGCAGAGTCGCCAAGGCGCAAAGCTTTTCCTTTTTTTGTTCTGATTTCATTATCGAATCATCTTCTCGCTCAATAGGCTTCTCCCGAAAACGCCCCCCCACTAGCCCCGATAGAAGCGGAAATCCTTTTGTGCCGGGGTTCGGCACAAAAGATTGAAGCGCATAGCGGGATGAAGCTCCTCAAAAAAATAAAGATAATCATGTTCAAGCTACAAAGCGCGCTATACTTATTATATATGCAACAAAAAAACAAACCCGACAGGTTTTAAAAACCTGTCGGGCTTGACAATCTTATATATTTATAGCAACAGTTTACTTTTGTACTATTAGATTTGCATACTTTGACACTCTTACATATTATAGTACACATTTATACTTATATATATGTCTAGTTCAAATCATCTATTGCTTCTTTTGTTATTTGGATACTTTTTAGTTTTGCCTTATGATCGAAGATTGGGCTTGTCACCATTAGTTCATCAATTTTGGCGTAGTCAACAAACTTTTTCAAATCGGTTTTTAATTGTTCTTTATTTCCTGTAAAAGTTCCTGCTGTCATTTGATTTACATGAAAGCGTTCTGCTTCATTCATAATGTCATCTAATGACGAAACCGGCGGTTGTAATCCTTTGCGGTCATTTCTAATTAGATTTAGAAACATTTGATACAAACTTGTAGACAATAATTCTGCTTCTTCGTTTGTGTCGGCCGCGATGATATTCACACATGCCATCGTCTTCGGTTTATCTAAATATCCTGAAGGCTGGAAATTTTCTCTGTAAAATTCAAATGCCTGAATCATCAATTTTGGAGCAAAGTGCCCTGCAAAAGCATAAGGCAATCCATATGCTGCGGCTAGAGCTGCGCTTTCCATGCTCGAACCTAAAATCCAAATAGGTACATTTAAACCTTCTGCGGGAAATGCTCTGACTTTTCCATTTTCGTTTTGTGCCGAAAAATATTCCTGTAATTTTGATACGTTTTGCGGAAATCGCTGTGCTTGCTCAAAAAAATCTTTTCGAATTGCTTCGGCAGTAGGCTGATCGGTTCCAGGAGCACGGCCCAGACCAAGATCAATTCGGTTTGGGTAAAGCGTCTCTAAAGTTCCGAACTGCTCGGCTACTACCAGAGGAGAATGGTTTGGCAGCATGATTCCGCCAGAACCTACTCTTATGTTTTTTGTGTTTTCTGCAACATAACCAATCAAAACCACAGTTGCTGTACTGGCAACATGAGCCATATTGTGATGTTCTGCGAGCCAAATACGTTTGTATTCTAATTGGTCTGCTAATTGAGCGATGTCTTTTGTTTTTTGAAATGTTTCGGCGGCGTTACTATCCTGTGTGATAATTGCCAGCTCTAATATGGAAACTGAAATTGGTTTTTTCATATAAAATTAAGCTAAAGTGCAAAATTAGCTCATTTATATGAATGCCTTTTCTTTTCGAATGTTAATTGAATTATAATATTTGTAGCTACAAATGTTGTATCTGATTTCTTCCTTATGAATATTACTTGAAATGATATTTCACGAAATTTTTTTTTCGTTTAACGAAATATAATAACTCTAGAAAACCGAAACCGTGTAAAGTCCCGTTTTTAGGCATTACCTACTAAAGGCATGTCATTTGTTTATCAAAAAACCTAAACAATTAAAAGACTATGTATTTATCAAATGCCAAAACAATTGTATTTATAACGGGAGCATTTGTGAGTCATTACTGCTGGGAAGAATGGGTTCTCTTTTTTGAAACCAAAGGCTATAAAACCACTGCCCCACCCTGGCCTTACAGAAATGAAACTTCGGCTGTTCTTCAAAATGAAAACCAAACAAAAACGGCAGCACTTCGTTTAAAAGATTTAGTGGATTATTATACCGAAATAATTGAAACGCTTTCTGAAAAACCCATTTTAATAGGCCATTCTTATGGCGGACTTCTAACGCAACTGCTTGTTCAGAAAGATTTGGCAATCTGCGGCGTCTGCATTCATTCTTTTGCACCAAAAAATATCTGGAACGGAAAATTTGATTTTTACCGAAAAATCTGGAATACCTTTAGTTACTTAAAACCTTCTGAGAAAAAATACTTGATCACTTTTAAGAAATGGCAGGAGCTTTTTACCAACTGCCTCTTAATTGAGCATCAAAAAAATGCTTATGAAAAATTTGCAGTTCCTGAATCTAAACTATTAATACGTGATTTATATTCGGCTCAAACCAAAATCAATTTTAAGAAACAACATGTACCGCTTTTGTTTTTGACTGGATCTGATGATAAATTGATTCCTCAAAAACTAGCATATTCTAATTTTAAAAAATACCGAAACCTTTATTCCATCACTTGTTATAAAGAATGCAAAAACACCAATCATTTTATTCTGATCCAGTCTAACTGGAAAGATACTGCAGATTGTATTGCGGCTTGGCTAAGTAAGGTAGTTTAGTTAATTTCTCGTTTTATTTCGAGCTTTTTGATTTTTGAATTTAAAGTCGAAGGATGAATATCTAAAATCTCGGCCGCTCCGCCTGCGCCAGATATTTTTCCGTTGCATTTCTTTAAGATGTACAGAATATAATCGCGTTCGTTTTCGAGAATCGTTTTGATTGAAAATGATTCGCCTGTTTGTTCTGGATGTATTCTGGCAGACATTGAAAGCTCGATGTTTTTTATTGTATTGCCATCAGTCAATAAGAGAGCACGCTGTATCACATGCTCTAATTCTCTAATATTGCCCGGCCAATGATAATCTAAAATAGTCTGAAGTGCGTTTTCTGAAAGTACGGGAGCTTTTCTGCTCATTTTTTCGCTATACAAATTCATAAAATGTTCTGCTAAAAGCGGAATATCCTCTTTTCTCTTTCTTAATGGCGGTACAATAATCGGAAAAACATGGAGACGGTAATACAAATCCATTCTAAATCTGCCTGCCGCAACCTCCTCTTCTAAGTTTTTGTTGGTTGCCGCAATAATCCTCACATCTATTTTTATGGGAGAACGTCCGCCAATTCTCTCAATTTCTCTTTCTTGAAGCACTCTAAGCAGCTTTACCTGAAGCTCCATTGGCATTTCTCCTATTTCATCCAAAAAAATAGTACCACCATCAGCTAATTCAAATTTACCAATACGTTTATCTAATGCTCCTGTAAAAGCGCCTTTTTCGTGACCAAACAATAAAGACTCTGCAAGGTTTTCTGGAATCGCGCCACAATTGATAATGACTAACGGCTGTTCTTTTCGAGGTGATAAGGCATGAATGTTCTGCGCTATTTTTTCTTTTCCTGTTCCGCTTTCGCCTAAAACCAAAACCGAAGTATCTGAAGGAGCTACTTTTCGGATGTAATTAAAAACCGTCATCATATGCGTACTGTTCCCAATAATTCCTTCGCAGTTTAAAACTGCTTTTTCTGGCTTTGCATTTTTAGTAATGGCGGGCATAGTATTTGTTTCGCTTGATTTCAATATTTCTCCCGAGTATAATCTGGTAATAAACTGCACCAGACTATGTTCGAGGCCTGATAAAAGCTTCAGGCTTTCATCAGAATACATATTAAAGTTACGGCTGTAAAACGTAAAATAAAATCTTTGGATTGATGCAATTGCAATCGGAAAAACAAGATAGGACTTGATTCCGAAATTATGAGCAATAATGCTTTTGATTGGTGCGGTTTGGAAATTGTTAATCAGGTTTTCTTCGCTATATATAATAGGTATAAAATCTATTTCTGATTTCTTATAAATTTCATCGAGCTCTCTTTTAGAAACATCTGCAATTTTTGAAAGCTTGTCTGTGCTGATAATTTGATAATCGTCTCGGTTTTTACGCATAATTCCGAGATTATCATAATGCGTTGTATTCGAGAAACCAACTTCTAAGTAATCAAAAGGTATAAAAGTCTGTATTTTTTTGGCGAATAATAAAAGAGCTTCTTCCCATTTTACACCAGCATTTATTATTTCCGTAATCTCATTCTGCAACAGTTGCTGTTGCCTTAACTGAGATTCTAAACTATACTGTTGGCGATAAAATGCAATTTCGAGTGTAGTTAACACATCTTGCTCGCGAAAAGGTTTTACAATAAATCCGTATGGTTCTGTTGTTTTTGCTTGATCCAAGATTCTTTTACTCGAATTGGCCGACACAAAAATAAAGGCTATATGTTTTTCGCGTAAAATGTATGCCAGATCAATTCCGTTTCCTTCTCCACGAAGCATAATATCTAAAAAGACCAAATCAGGTTTTTCTGTTTCGAGTTGCTCTAAAGCTTGATCTACAGAACGTGCAATTCCAGTAACTTCATAATTTGCTTTTTCGAGAATCAGTTGCAAATCATGTGCTTCTATAAATTGATCCTCAACAATCAAAATTCGTTTTTTGGATTTAGATTCGGGTGCATTTTCACCATAAGCAGAAGCCGTTTTCATCTTTGTGGTATTTTTAGTGTTATATCAACTGTAAAATATTGATATAAAATTACTTAATAAAATATACGAAATTAACTTTTTCTCCAAATATAAATCATAAAAAACAGATTTAATGTGAATTTTCTTGATATTTTTTCAAGCAATCAGTTGCGTTTATTTTTATATTTGTTCATCCAAAAAACTAATTTTTAACCTGTTATGAAACAAATAATCCCCTATTTGATTTTGCTTGTAAGTTATGCTTCATTTGGCCAATTATCGCCAACTGTCACCAAATATGACCTTTCTAAAAAAAGATTACTTATTCAAGCTTGTTCTATGTATTTGTTTAATGCTAATCAAGGCGCTATCGACGTTGACAGTTCTGTTGTTGTAGCTTGCAAAGCTTATAAACTTCCCGTTGCTCTTGCCTACGACGAAAGCTTTAATGACGGATCATATCTTGTAGGAAAAGAGTTAATAGATAAAGGAAATGTCAATTCAGCCAAAAAGCTTCTGATAAAAACCAAAGGAGAAGAAAAAATCAAGTTATTGCTTCAATTAGGGAATTTCTATCTCTTTAAGCCTGGCACAAAACCAGAAGACCTTCAAAACGCCAAGACCAATATTGACGATGTTGTGCATACTAGTCATCAGCTTAAAAACAAAAAATGGCAGCAACAGGGTTTATTGCTTTTAGGAAAATATTATTTTCAGGCTAATAATCAGTCGGAAGGCAAAAAAATATTTTTGAAAGTTATAGCCGAATGTCGAAAACAAAATAACAAAAAAGCTCTTGCCGAAGCTTTGGATGCTTACGGAACACTTTTATTCAATTTAGATCCCGAAAAAGAAAAAATTTTACAAGAAGCGGTTTCGCTCTATGCTTCTTTAGGAATGGAAGAGAAAAGGATTGAGAATTACATGAAAATTACAACCATTTATTTTTGGGGCGGAAAAATAAATGAAGCCAAAAAAAGGCTGTATCAAAATCTGATTGATTTACGAAAAATCAATTTTAAGCATCAGCAGTTTGCCGAAACCACAATCACTTTTATTGAATTGGCGCAGCACAATTTAGAAACAGCATTGTACTATGCGCTAAAAAGCGTAAAGCGAATGGAAGCCGAAAAAGACTTTACCTTTGGTGATATTTTTTACATGCGTTTAGGGGATGTTTACAATAATGTTGGTCACCATCAGGAAGCGCTTGAAATGTATCAAAAGAGTATCGAAATAGGGCGAACAACTATTGATTCTGGGACTTGGTATAAAAGCTTTTTTAGTGCTGTTGCTGCATTGTCATTAAAAGGTAAAAATCAGGAAGCTGTTGATTATATTAATTCAGTAACTACAAAATATCCGCCCAAGAGCAATTTCGACAAAATGTCGGTTGCTTACATCAGAGCCAATTGCTATGAAGCTCTCAAAAATTATACTTTGGCAGAAAAGTATTTTAAAGAAATGGATTTTTATGCGCAAAAAATAATCAGTCCTGAAACTTTTAGAGAAATTGTTCACGAATATACTTTGATGGCCTTGTTTTATGCTAATAGAAAACAACCCGAAAAAGCAAAGTTTTACGCAGACAAGGTTACGGCGCTCTGCGATATGTATGGAAAAAAATACAATTCAGAAGCTCTTCAGATTTTACTTTTTAGAATGGATTCTATAAAAGGGAATTATAAAGGTGCGTTGAGACATTTTCAAAACTATAAAATAATAAGCGATTCTACTATTAGAAATACAAAAAGGAAAGAAATTGAAGAACTTAAAATTGATTACGAAACAAAAAACAAAGAACAGAAAATCAAGCTTTTAAATCAGGAATCTAATTTAAAAGAAGTTGCTTTGAAGAAGTCCAAAATGCTGAACAGTGTTTCGATCTGGAGTTTGGTCTTACTTTCGATCACCATTGGATTATTGTACAACCGATACCGCTTAAAACAGCGAAATCATGCTAAACTTGAAATCAAGGAAAAGGAAATCAATCAGAAAAACATCAATCTTAAACATCTTTTAGATGAAAAAGAATGGCTGCTGAAAGAAATTCATCATCGCGTAAAAAACAATCTGCAAACCGTGATTAGTCTGCTGAATTCGCAATCCGCTTATTTGGACAATGATATGGCTCTTTCTGCAATTAAAAACAGCCAACACAGAATTCACTCCATGTCTCTCATTCATCAAAAATTATATAATTCAGAAAATATTTCGACCATTAATATGCCGAATTATATTAGAGAATTGGTTGAATATTTAAGAGAATCTTTTTCGCTTGGACAAAGAATTCGTTTTGAAATAAAAGTCGACCCAATAGAATTGGATGTGGCGCACGCTGTTCCGCTTGGATTGATTTTGAATGAAGCGATCACGAACTCAATCAAATATGCTTTTCCTGAAAATCAAATTGGAATGATTTTTATCACGCTTGAAACAAAAACCGAGCATCAATATATATTGACAATTGCCGATAACGGAATTGGTTTTGATGCTACAATCAATGATAAAAAAGGAAATTCTTTTGGAATGATGCTGATAAAAGGTCTAAGCGATGATCTTGATGCAAAATTAACCATCGAAAACAATAACGGCACAATCCTGAAAATTGAATTTTCGCAAGAATTTCCACTAATTCAAAAAAGAGAACTGATTTAAAACCTAAATTTGTACATCAAATACCAAATTTGTTTTAGCATTTCTGCAAATGACACATAAAATTTTAATTATAGACGACGAAGAGAAACTGAGAAGTCTGCTGGCACGAATTATAAAATCGGAAGGATTTGAAGTTTTTGAAGCGAAAGATTTGAAATCGGGTTTCAAAAAACTGGAACAAACCGAAATTGATGTTGTTTTGTGTGATGTAAAACTTCCTGATGGAAATGGTGTTGATTTTCTTCAAAACATAAAAAACAGTTTTCCTTTAACAGAAGTGATTCTGCTGACGGCTTTCGGAAATATTCCTGATGGCGTTCAGTCCATGAAAAACGGCGCTTTCGATTATATTGTAAAGGGCGATGATAATGATAAAATTATTCCGCTTCTTTATAAAGCTGTAGAAAAAGTACAATTGCAGAAAAAAGTACAACAGTTAGAAAAACGAATTAATGATAAATATTCTTTTTCTACTATTATAGGAAAATCGAAAGGAATCGAACAGGTTATTGATCTCGCACAAAAAGTGGCCAAAACCGATTCGACTGTTTTGCTTACAGGTGAAACTGGGACTGGAAAAGAAGTTTTTGCGCAGGCAATTCATGAAAATAGTAATCGTGCAGGAAAATCTTTTGTAGCTTTAAACTGCAGCACTTTTAGCAAAGAAATTTTGGAAAGCGAACTTTTTGGTCATAAACAAGGAGCTTTTACGGGAGCTTTAAAAGATAAAAAAGGTTTTATTGAAGAGGCAAACGGCGGAACTTTATTCTTAGATGAAATTGGTGAAATGCCAATTGACCTTCAAGCTAAATTATTACGTGTTTTAGAAACCAGCGAATATATTCCTGTTGGTGATACGACTCCAAAAAAATCAAATTTCAGATTAATTGCGGCTACAAACCGTGATTTAAAAGAAGAAAGCGAAGCGCATCGTTTCCGTTCTGATTTATATTTCCGTTTGAATATCTTCGAAATCAAATTACCTTCTTTGCGAGAAAGAGTTAAGGATATTCCGCTTTTGGCGAATTATTACGTTAGACAATTCTCAGAAAAAACAAATAAAAAAGCATTGCAGATTGGTGATGATTTTCTTCAAAAATTAGAAAATTATTCCTGGCCTGGAAATATTCGTGAACTTAAGAATGTCATCGAAAGATCGGTTATTTTGAGCAGTGGTGATATTTTAACTGCTGATGTTCTGCCATACGAAATGCAACATCAGAATGAAAATAATTCGAAACCAATGTCGGCTTTCTCCATGCAGAGTGTTGAGAAACTGCATATTCAAAAGGTTCTAAATTATACGAAAGGAAATAAGGCGGAAACGGCTAGATTGCTGGAAATTGGGATTGCTACATTATATAGAAAACTGGAAGAGTACAATATACAGTCGTAGTCTTGCAAGGTTTTGAAAACCTTGCAGGAAATATCGATTGTCAAGATATACCTTATCATTTCAATAAAAGCTTATCATTTTGATAGGCTTTTTTTATGCCTAATTTTTGGCATAAAAACTCATTCCTTTTATTTACAACACTTTACACACAACTTCATTTTTTCGGAACATCTTTTGGCATAAAAAGGAAAACATTAAAAAATCCTTCTCATGAAAAATCAAGTTACCTCAATCTATAAACAAGCTGAACGGTTTGCTGAGATTACTAAAAAAAATATTATCTGTGGCAATATCGTTCGGGCTAAAAAATGTTTAGCTCTTGCTGAACGATTATTTATCACCGGAAGCATTGAAACTAAAAATGCTATTTCAAATGTATACGTTTTTTCTGTTTCGTCTTTTATGGAAATGCGTCACTGCAATATCTCGCATCTTTTTCCGCAAACGCTTAAAGCAGAATACATCAAACAGGTTAATACATCTGGTGTTTAAACTAAAATCTACATTCTAAAATCTAAAATTATGATTACCATTCTTCTTCTCGCTTTGGCAGTTTTACTGTTTGCGATTTGTTATTTGTCAGTTGAATTCTTTGAAAAAATCTAAATCATGACAGCACTATTTATTATTTCAATCGCCGTTTTCGTGTATTTGATTTATGTACTAATCAAACCCGAAAAATTCTAATGTGAAAAGTTAGGAGTTATAAGTTAAGGGGTAAAAGTTTATTCCTTGCTTGTTCCATTTTACAAATCACATCAAAATCTAAAAAATAATCTAAAAATTATGAATACAGAATTAATAGGCGTCATAGGTATTTTTATTTTCACTGTTATTTTAGCCATTCCTTTCGGAAAATATATTGCTAAAGTTTTCTTGGGAAATAAAACACTTCTTGACCCGATTTTCAATCCAATTGAAAAATTTATTTTTAAAATCAGTAGTATCAATCCTGCTGAAGAAATGAACTGGAAACAACACCTAAAAGCACTTTTGAGCATCAACATGGTTTGGTTCTTTCTCTGTTTTTTTGTGCTACTTTTTCAGGGTTCTTTACCCCTAAATCCAGATAATAATCCATCCATGACACCCGATTTGGCTTTTAATACTGCCATTTCGTTTTTAGTCAATTGTGATTTACAGCATTATTCAGGCGAAAGCGGTGTTTCTTATTTGTCACAAATGGTTTTAATGTTCTTGCAGTTCGTTTCGGCTGGTGTCGGAATCGCTGCGGCGGTAATGGTTTTTACTGCAATGAGAGAAAGAACTACAGACAAACTGGGGAATTTCTATAATTATTTTGTAAAAAGCTGTACCCGTATATTATTACCACTTTCAGCGATTGTAGCAATTGCTTTAGTCTTCAGCGGTACTCCAATGACTTTTGAAGGGAAAGATGCCATTACCACTTTACAAGGCGATAATGTTGAAGTTTCTCGTGGGCCAGCCGCTGCCTTTATTGCGATTAAACATATCGGTACAAACGGAGGCGGGTTTTTCGGAGCGAACTCAGCGCATCCGTTAGAAAATCCAACTTATTTTACTAATGCCGTTGAGCTTTGGGCACAAATGATTGTTCCGTTTGCGATGATATTTGCACTTGGATTTTTCCTCAACAAAAGAAAATTATCAAACATCATTTTTGGTGTAATGACGATTGGATTTTTACTCTTAGTTGTTCCAACAGTTATGAGTGAAATCAACGGAAATCCGGCTATCGAAAAAATGGGAATTGTTCAGACAACCGGAGCGATGGAAGGAAAAGAAGTTCGGTTTGGCCCCGCAATGTCAGGTTTCTGGAGTATAGCCACAACGGTAATTTCTACAGGTTCTGTAAACAGTATGCATGATAGTTCAATGCCAGTTTCTGGTGCTATGCAATTATTGTCTATGATGGTGAATGCTTTTTATGGCGGATGTGGTGTGGGTTACCTCAACTTTTACATTTTCATTATTCTGGCAGTATTTATTTCCGGATTAATGGTCGGTCGAACTCCTGAATTTTTAGGGAAGAAAATCGAAGCGCGGGAAGTTAAAATTGCTGCTTTTATTGCCATTCTTCATCCTTTATTGATTTTAGCGGGAACAGCGTTGGCTTCTTACTTTGCTGCACATGATACTGCAATGGGTTACTGGTTCAGTGGAAACGCAACAGGCTGGTTGAACAATCCTGGAAATCATGGTTTTTCAGAAATGTTATATGAATATACTTCGAGCGCTGCCAACAACGGTTCTGGTTTTGAAGGTCTGGGAGATAATAATCCGTTTTGGAATATCACAACTGGAATTGTTTTGTTATTAAGTCGTTTCATTCCAATCATTGGGCCTCTTGCAATTGCAGGTTTACTAGCCAATAAAAAATACATTCCTGAAAGTGCCGGAACTCTTAAAACAGATACGACTATTTTCGGAATTATGACTTTTGCTGTGATTGCTATTATTGCGGCTTTATCATTCTTTCCTGCGCTGGCGCTTGGACCTTTGGCAGAATTCTTTACTTTAAAATAGCAATTCATTTTTCAATGCTGAAAATATTTTAAACACATAGAAACATAGTTTTTTCTTTCCTTAAAAAGATGAATTAAAAGAAACTGGTTTCTCACACATAGTTGAATAACAAATTGTTCATTCTTATTTTAAATATAGCCCGTGGTTTCAACCACGGGAAACGAATTGCGAGGATATCAAATGTGGTATACGTTGCGTTCCAGTGGTTGAAACCACTGGCTATGTTCTATAATCTGTGTGTTTTTAGCGCATAACATTTAACAAATAACATTTAACTTTTTACAAGAAAAATGACAACTAATAAATCTACATCATTGTTTGAAAGTAAACAAGTAAAAGAAGCCTTAGTGCAGTCTTTTGTCAAGCTGAACCCAAAAATGATGATCAAAAATCCGGTAATGTTTACCGTAGAAATTGGAACAGCCATTATGTTTGCTGTCTGTATTTCAATATTAATGGGTGCAAATGATCAAGGAAGTTTTACTTATAACCTAATTGTATTTTTAATTTTACTGGCAACGCTTTTATTTGCCAATTTCGCCGAAGCAATTGCCGAAGCAAGAGGAAAAGCACAAGCCGACAGTTTACGTAAAACTCGTGAAGAAACTCCTGCCAGACAAATTTTACCAAACGGAGAAATCAAAAACGTAAGTTCTTCAACATTAAAAAAAGATGATATTTTCATT
Organism: Flavobacterium procerum; assembly: GCF_042431625.1. Lineage (NCBI taxonomy): Bacteria > Pseudomonadati > Bacteroidota > Flavobacteriia > Flavobacteriales > Flavobacteriaceae > Flavobacterium > Flavobacterium procerum. The sequence continues at coordinate 12,305 of NZ_JBHLYW010000008.1, forward strand.
TGCGAATCAGGCGATTTAATTGCTGCCGATGGTGAAATTATCGAAGGTCTGGCAACAATTGACGAAAGTGCCATTACTGGAGAAAGTGCTCCAGTAATTCGGGAAGCTGGCGGAGATAAATCTTCAGTAACCGGAGGAACAAAAGTTTTATCTGATAAAATTAAAGTAAAAGTAACTTCTGAACCAGGCGAAAGCTTTTTGGATAAAATGATTGCTTTGGTTGAAGGTGCGAGCCGTCAGAAAACACCAAACGAAATTGCTTTGACAATTCTGTTAGCCACTTTCACTCTAATTTTCATCATTGTCTGCGTAACCTTAAAACCTTTCGCAGATTATGCTAATGCTCCTATTACTATTGCAGCATTTATTTCTCTTTTTGTGTGTTTAATTCCAACCACAATAGGAGGTTTATTATCTGCTATTGGAATTGCGGGAATGGACAGAGCTTTGCGTGCCAACGTAATCACTAAATCGGGGAAAGCGGTTGAAACTGCAGGAGATATTGACGTATTGCTTTTGGATAAAACCGGAACCATTACCATTGGAAACCGAAAAGCAACCAACTTTTATCCAACAAAAGGAATTTCTTTTGATGATTTTGTGAAATCGGCTGTTTTGAGTTCGCTTGCAGATGATACCCCGGAAGGGAAAAGTATCCTTGAGCTTGGTAAAATGTTAGATGAAAACAGTAAGATGCAATCAGACATTTCACTTCTCACAGAAAACATTTCACATTCTATAAAATTTACTGCCGAAACCAGAACTTCTGGAGTAGTATTAAAAGACGGAACAAACATTCGTAAAGGTGCACAAGATGCTGCAAAAAACATTGCACAACAAGCCGGAAATTCTTTCCCTGAAGATACTGTGCAACAAGTAATCACAATTTCGTCTAACGGAGGAACTCCATTAGTAGTAATAAAAAACAATGAAGTTCAAGGTGTAATTGAATTACAAGATATTATAAAAACCGGAATGAAAGAACGTTTTGAACGCTTACGCAGAATGGGAATCAAAACGGTTATGGTTACGGGAGATAATCCGCTTACAGCTAAGTTTATTGCCGAAAAAGCCGGTGTTGATGATTTTATTGCTGAAGCTAAACCGGAAGATAAAATGAACTATATCCGCAAAGAACAAGCCGAAGGTCGCTTAGTTGCCATGATGGGTGACGGAACAAACGATGCTCCTGCCCTTGCTCAAGCCAATGTTGGAGTTGCCATGAACAGCGGAACTCAAGCGGCAAAAGAAGCAGGAAATATGGTCGATCTTGACAATGATCCAACCAAATTAATCGAGATTGTTGAAATTGGAAAACAGCTTTTAATGACTCGCGGAACTTTGACTACGTTCTCAATTGCGAATGACGTTGCTAAATATTTCGCTATTGTTCCTGCTCTTTTTATTACTGCGATTCCTGCGCTTCAAGGTTTAAATATCATGCATTTGCATAGTCCTGAAAGTGCGATTTTATCGGCTGTAATTTTCAATGCGATTATCATTCCGATTTTGATTCCGCTTGCGCTGAAAGGTGTTGAATACCGTCCGATTGGTGCGAGTGCGATTCTTAAAAGAAACCTTTTAATTTATGGTTTGGGCGGAATTATTATTCCTTTTATAGGAATTAAAGTAATTGATTTACTCGTAACACTTTTTATTTAGTGAAATGTGATTTGTAAAATGTGAAATGATAAAATCAAAAACACAGATAACAATTTACAAATCACTTTTTACATCTAACATTTTACACTAAAAACATGAAAACTATATTTTCACTATTAAAACTTACTGTGGCTACTTTAATCTTGTTCTCAGTTATTTATCCTTTAGCGATTTACGGAATCGCACAAATTGCTCCAAATCAAGGAAAAGGAGAAAAGATTTCGGTTAACGGAAAAGTTGTTGGTTATCAAAAAATTGGACAAAAATTCGATAAATCAAATTATTTCTGGGGAAGACCTTCATCTGTAGATTATAATGCTGCCGGAAGTGCCGGAAGCAACAAAGGCCCAAGCAATCCTGATTATTTGGCTTTGGTTCAAAAAAGAATTGATACGCTTTTATTGGTTCATCCATACTTGAAAAAATCGGATATTCCGTCTGATATGGTTACGGCTTCTGGAAGTGGTCTAGATCCGAATATTTCTCCGCAAGGCGCTTTGATTCAGGTGAAAAGAATTGCTAAAGAAAGAAAATTAGACGAAGCGAAAGTAAAATCTTTAGTGGAATCTAAAATTAATTCGGCTGTTGTTGGTCCTGAAACGGTTAGTGTTTTGGAATTGAATGTGGCTCTGGATGCGCTTCGATAAAAAAGATTCTGAGGTTCTGAGATACTGAGATTCTAAGGTTTTCTATGCGCATTCTTGTCATTTCGACGAAGGAGAAATCACACTCGTAATTCGACAAAGATTGGCGATTAACTGTGCGGAGTTTCTAGTGTGATTTCTCCTTCGTCGAAATGACAAACTAAACGATAAAAACTAATCTTTAAAAATAAATACCTACAAGGTTTTGAAAACCTTGCAGGAAAGAAAACACCTTTTTACCCCAAATGTCCTAGCCCCGATAGTAGTGGAAATCCTTTTGCTTTTTTCTTTAAAAAGCAAAAGATTGAAACGGATAGCGGGAAATAGCTCCTAAAAAATCTACTAAACAAATAATTGAATACCACAAAAATGAAAAAAATAATACTTACTGCTTTAATCGCTTTTGGTTTCAGCAATTTACACGCACAGTCAGCATCTAAAAGTCCGTTGACATTTTCGGGATATGTAGACGTTTATTACAGTTATGATTTCGGGAAACCGGAGAATCATACTCGTCCAAACTTTTTTTACAGTTATAATAAAAGCAACGAGGTAAACTTGAATTTGGGAATGGCAAAAGTGAATTATTCAAAAGAAAATATTCGGGGGAATTTCGCTTTAATGGCAGGAACTTATGCCGAATATAATATGGCTGCCGAACAAGGTTTATTGAAAAATGTTTATGAGGCGAATGTTGGTGTAAAGATTTCGAAAAGCCATAATTTATGGATTGATGCCGGAATTATGCCTTCGCATATTGGTTTTGAAAGTGCCATTGGAAAAGACTGTCAAAACTTAACCAGAAGCATTCTGGCGGAGAATTCTCCTTATTATGAAGCGGGAGTAAAAATTGGCTATACGTCTGAATCTGGAAAATGGTATTTGGCCGGAATGTATTTAAATGGCTGGCAGAGAATTGAAAAGATAGAAGGAAATCAGACGCCTGCTTTTGGAACTCAGGTTACTTTTAAACCATTGGATAATGTTACTTTAAATTGGAGCACTTATATTGGAAATGAACAGCCAGATATTGACAAAAAATGGCGTTATTTCAACAACTTTTACGGACAGTTTAAGGTAACGGAAAAGACAAATATTACTGCTGGTTTTGATACTGGATCTCAGCAATCGGCTAAAGGAAGTGATAAATATGACACTTGGTTTTCACCAGTTTTGATTCTGCAATACAAACCGATTGATAAAATTCAGTTATCGGCAAGAGGTGAATATTATAGCGATGAAAAAGGTGTAATTATCCCGATAGCTATCGGGACTGAAACACCAAACGGTTTTAAAACTTACGGATTTTCGGCTAACTTTGATTACTTAGTTACTGATAATGTTATGTTTAGAATTGAAGCAAGAAATCTTTCAAGTAAAGACGAAATCTTCACCAATAAAGATAATCTTCCAACGGATACGAATACGTTTGTAACGACTTCCTTGGCGATTAGTTTTTAGGGGAATATTTCTTGCCACAGATTACACAGATTAAAAGGATTTTTTTTCGCCACGAATTACACAAATTTTTGCTAATTTTTATTAAATATAATTCGTGAAAATTCGTGTAATTCGTGGCAGATAAATCAACGCAGAGACATTTAAATAATCCTTCTAATCTGTGTAATCTGTGGCTTTTAAAAAAAACTTTGTGACTTAGCGCCTTTGTGGCAAAAATTATGGAAAACGAAAATAATAATGCACAGCACTTTCTCGATTTAATTCAGAAATCACGAAAGGGAAAGTTTAAAATCTACATTGGAATGAGCGCCGGTGTGGGCAAAACTTTTCGTATGCTTCAGGAAGCGCATTCGTTATTGAAAAACGGAATCGATGTGAAAATTGGCTACATCGAGACACACATGCGAAAAGAAACGCATGAACTGCTGGCTGGTCTTCCGATTATTCCAAGACGGACTATTTTTTATAAAGGGAAACAACTCGAAGAACTCGATGTACAAGCTATTATTAATCTAAGACCCGAAGTGGTTATTGTTGATGAACTAGCGCATACGAATGTTGAAGGAAGCAAAAATGAAAAACGCTGGCAGGATGTTTTAGAGATTTTGGAAGCTGGAATTAATGTGATTTCGGCGGTTAATATTCAGCATATTGAGAGTTTAAATTCAGCTGTAAAACGCATCACGAATATTGATGTTCAGGAACGAATTCCGGATAATGTTTTACGATTGGCAGATGAAGTCGTGAATATAGATTTGACTTCGGAAGATTTGATTGCGCGTTTGAAAGAAGGGAAAATTTATACACCGGATAAAATTCAGACTGCTTTAGCGAACTTTTTTAAATCGGAACAGATTCTGCAATTGCGTGAACTGGCTTTGAAAGAAGTGGCGAGTCAGGTGGTTCGGAAAGTAGAAAATGAAGTTCCGAATCTGCATGCTTTACGACATGAAAAATTGCTGGCTTGTATTAGCAGTAATGAAAAAACAGCCAAAATTATAATTCGGAAATCGGCACGATTGGCGAGTTATTACAACGGATTATGGTACGTTTTGTATGTCGAAACGCCAAAAGAAAGCAGTAATAAAATTGCTTTGGACAAACAAAGACATTTAATTAATAACTTTAAACTCGCTGTGCAATTAGGTGCGGAAGTTATTAAACTAGAAAATTCAAATATTACGGATGCTATTTTGAAAACGGTAGAAGAAAAACAAATTACAACGGTGTGTATCGGGAAACCACATTTTAATTTGTTTAAAGTAATTTTGTCTACAACAATTTTTAGACGTTTGCTAAACAAACTGTCTTTATCAAATGTTGATCTTGTTATCCTGTCTTAAAATTTTTTTAAACCATATAAGTTATATAAGTTCATTTTATTAGGGACGTTGATTTTTTTTTAACCGCAAAGACGCAAAGCACGCAAAGATTAAAAAAAAACTTTGCGCCCTGCTCTAGCGAACTTTGCGTAAAACTTTGAGTCTTTGCGGTTAAAAAAAAGAAAACCTAATATTTTCTTATATCACTTATATGGTTCAAAAAAAATTAAATGTTTTATAAAATGAGAATTAAAACCAAATTGAATCTGGGAGTTGGATTATTATTTTTAATGATCATTATACTTTCTCTAGTTAGCGGATATTCTGTTTTTTTGATCAAAGCAGATACAGAGAATATTCTGAAAGCGAATTATAATACGCTTGAATATTCCCGAAATATGATTTTGTCTTTGGATGAAATTAAAGCCAGTCCGGATAGCAATATTCATGTTTTCAAGGAATATCTTGAAAAACAAACACAAAATGTTACCGAACCTGGAGAAAAAGAAGCTACGGCAAATCTAGAAAAAAGCTTCGCTCTTTTAGAGCAAAATGGCGCCAATGAAGCCATAAAAGCACAAATCCGAAAAGATATTTTTGCGATTATGAAATTGAATCTTGATGCTATAAAACAGAAAAGCGATATTGCCAAACAATCGGCTGAAACGGCTAATTTGTCGATTGCTATTGTGGGAACTTTATGTTTTTTGATTGCTTTCAATTTATTAGTTAATCTACCGAATAATATTGCGAATCCAATTAAGGAATTAACGCTGAGTATTAAGGAAATTGCCAATAAAAACTACTCAGAACGTGTTCATTTTACAAGCCACAGCGAATTTGGAGATCTTGCCAAGTCCTTTAACACGATGGCGCAAAAGCTAGAAGAATATCACGACAGCAACGTTTATAAACTTCTTTTTGAGAAAAAACGACTGGAAACCCTGATTAATAATATGAACGACCCTATTATTGGGTTGGATAACGAAAATATGATTCTGTTTGCAAATGACGAAGCTTTGAAAATTATTGGTCTGAAACTGGAAGATGTTATTGGGAAGTCGGCTTCGGAACTGGCTTTGTCAAATGATTTGATTCATTCCTTAATTCTGAAAGAAACCGAAAATCCTAAAAAACAACCTCTCAAAATTTTTGCGCACGGAAAAGAAAGTTATTTCGAAAAGGAAATTCACAATATCACGATAACACCAACGGGAGAAGAAAAAGAAATTAATATTGGCGATGTCATCATTCTGCGAAATATTACGCTTTTTAAAGAACTTGATTTTGCCAAAACCAATTTTATTGCGACAGTTTCGCACGAATTAAAAACACCTATTGCTTCTATAAAATTAAGCCTTCAATTGCTTGAAAATGCAAAAACTGGTGATATGAACGACGATCAGAAACAATTGGTCGAAAGCATTAAAGATGACAGTCAGCGATTGTTGAAAATTACAGGCGAATTGCTTAATTTATCACAATTGGAAACGGGAAATATTCAACTGAATATTGGAAAAAGCAATCCGCACGAAATCGTAAAATATGCCGTAGAAGCCGTAAAAGTACAGGCAGATCAAAAACAGATTCAGTTAATTGTTGAGGCTGATGAAAAGCTGACCGAAGTAAAAGCCGACAGCGAAAAAACAGGTTGGGTTTTGATTAATTATTTATCGAATGCGATTCGATATTCATCTGAAAAAAGCAGCATTCTTATTAAACTGAAAAAAGAAAATAATCAAATAGTTTTTCAGGTTATCGATACCGGAAAAGGAATTGACACCAGATATAAAGACCGAGTTTTCGATAAATATTTTCAAGTTCCGGGAAGTCAGAAATCCGGAACGGGATTAGGTTTGGCAATAAGCAAAGAATTTATTGAAGCTCAGAATGGAAGTGTTGGCGTTGAAAGTAATTTGGGATTAGGAAGTACGTTTTGGTTATCGTTGAAGGTTTAATTTTTTGCTTTTCCACAAAGGCACTAAGACGCTAATTTTTTTAGCCACAGATTAAAAAGATTTTTAACGGCTTTGCGTGGTTTTGTTTGCCGCGAATTACACAAATTTTCACAAATTATTGAAAAAGAGCCATCGGCTCGAACCATTTTGTAGGGCCGGATTTCAATCCGGTTGACAAAGAAATTCCGTAATTATTTTAGATTGGATTGAAATCTAGCCCTACAATATAAATCGTCCCTATGGGACTTTAAGACATGGTCTGATCAAACTTCAACGGATTAAAATCCGTTGCTACAATATCCATCATTCCTACGGAATTTAAAAAATAAGCCAATCTTAATTCAACTACCTCATTTAAAACCAACAGATTAAAGTTCGCTTAAGGTTCAATTAAGACCAAAATACCTACATTGAACATTCGTTACTATTGCAAAATATAAACGACAAAAACAATGTTCTACAAAACAGTTCCCTTCCTATTCCTGTTCGGATTATTTTCTGCAAATGCACAGCAAAATGATTCGATTACAAAAATTGACAGTACTTCTCATTCATTAAAATTCAATTACAAACAACTAATTATTCCATCAGTTTTAATTGGTTATGGCGTAGTTGGGTTAGAAAGTCATCAGATTTTGAATTTTAATCACCAGATTAAAGATGAAGTTACTGAAGATATTGACGAGAAAATCACCATTGATGATTTCTCTCAGTACGCACCCGCCGCATCGGTTTATGCACTAAATGCTTTTGGCGTAAAAGGCAAAAATAATATGCGCGACCGTTCTGTAATATTTGTGACTTCGTATGCAATTATGGCGACAACGGTTTTAGGTTTAAAATCGATTTCACATGTAGAAAGACCTGATGGAAGTTCGAACAATTCCTTTCCTTCTGGACATACGGCAACCGCATTTATGGGTGCTGAGTTTTTATATCAAGAATACAAAGACAAATCGATTTGGTACGGAATTGCCGGTTATGCTGTTGCAACTGGAACTGGACTTTTCAGAATTTACAACAATCGTCATTGGCTGACTGACGTCGCTGCCGGAGCCGGAATCGGAATTTTGAGTACCAAAATAGCCTATTGGATTAATCCGTATATCACAAAAAAACTGTTCAAATCTTCTTCTGAAAACAAATCAACTTCTATGATAATGCCTTTTTATAATGGACAGCAATATGGTTTGGGATTTGCAAAGGTTTTTTAGTTTTTTTCGCCACAAAGGCGCTAAGGCACAAAGTTTATTTTAAAGGTCACAGATTCCACAGATAAAGGATTTTTGAATTCATTTGTGGAAATTTATTAGCCACGGATTTTTATTTGAAATAATTCGTGAATTCGTCGCGGAAAAAATAAATTATTTTTAAGTATTATAGATTCATTTCCATAATCGGCATAAATCTATTTTTGATTGAAGTTTCAAATTCGCCAATTTTTATAAATCCGATTTTTTTATAAAATGGTTCGGCATTGGGTTCTGAATCCAAAATGATTTTTGATGTTTTTTCGTTTCGCATTTTTTTCAAAAAATCATTCATTAAAAAAGAGCCAAACCCTTTTCCTATATATTCAGGTAAAATAAATAAGTTGTCCAATTTTACCTGATTTTTTTCTAATGTGAGATAAGAATAATAACCAATAATCTGATTTTCATCAATTAAATTAAAAACAGGGTTTTGTTTTATATACTCTTCCGTAATCGTTAGACTATTAGTCCATTTTTCGATTTGTTCTTCCGAATATCCCCAATACGCTTTTGACTTTTTGGTGATTTCCGTTAAACAGATATGGTCTTCAATTTTGGCTTTTTGAATGTTCATCTTTGCTTTTTATACTTAAAAAACACAATTTCTTTTTCGGTACAGGTGTCGTTTTTATTTTTTTTCAGAATTAGAGAATCATTTCTTAAATAAAATTTTTTGTCTTTAAAATTTTCAAAACTATCATCGTTTTTAGGTTCACAATCTGCTATAGTTTTTGTAAATCTTATTTTTTCAATTTCTTCTTTAGAATAACAGATTTTTCCAAATTCATGAATCTGAAAGCATTCTTTAGGAAGCACACTATTTAAAATTAATGTGTCGTTTTTTTCTATCCAATTTCCATTAGAATGAAACCTAGCTGTACAAGCTCCTCCAATAAACTCAAAAGTATGGTCTTTATTTATTTCTAATTTTGCCATGTATGGAATATCCATTTCTGTATCGTACCATGTTTTTACAAAAACCGATTCGTATTTCTCATTTTCTTTTTTACAACTTAAAAGAAAAATAGATAGTAAAAGGCAAAATATAAATCGAGTTGCTTCCATAATTATATTTTTATTTCCAATTTTCACCAGCAAACACCAAAATCAATCCTGCAAGCAAAACGTGAAAAATTAAAATTAAGAGCCCATTTTGGTTTTTATTATTTGATTTGTCCATACCAACTACAAATAGAAAAAATAATAGATGTTTTTTCATGATTTTTCTTTAAAGCTAATATAAACTTTTTAAGCATTCGAAGTATTATTCTTAATTTCCCTAACTTCTCTTTTCAATTCTAAAAGCAAATCTTTCATGGCTCCGGTTTCCGTCATTTCTTGTTTTTTATCCGAACGTCCAATATTACATTCGTATTCCCAAATCTCCAAAATATCAGAAGCTTTTACTTCATAATTCGGATAAAAACTATTATCGGATTCTAAAACCAAAGCGTTCTTTTTGTTTTTATTAAGACGCTTATATACCATTCCTTCATTCTTGGTAATCAGAATATAGGTTTTGCCGTCCATCACCTCACCCAGCTTTTCTACATAACGACCAATAATAATAGAACCATCTTCATGTGGAGGCATTGAATCGCCTTCAACTGGAAAACCACGATGTTTTCCTGGGCCTAAAAAAGGAAGTGTAATCTGCTGTAAACTTTCAATATATTCTGGATCAGCATATCCGTTTAGATAACCTGCTTTTGCTTTTTGAGATACGATTTCGATATAATTTTCTCCAAAACTATCTACCTGAATTGGTAAAATAAGTCGGTTGCCTTCTAATTTTATCAAATTTTGCACATCAATTTTGCGTATATCGACAGATAATATCAAGTCGATACTCATATGAAAATATAACGCAATCTTCTTTAAAATGTCATACGGTGCTTCTGAAGTTCCATCTTCGTATTTCACGTATCTTCCTCGGGTAATCATCAGGTTTTCTGCTAATTTTTCCTGTGATATTTTATACTTAACCCTTAATGCTCTGATGTTGTCTGAAAATAAGGACATAATTAATTTGTTATAATTTGGAACAGCAAATATATGGAAAAATGTTATTATCTGTACTAATTTTGTTTTTATAAAAAACGCTTTTGGGAGGGGCTATGAAATTGAGAAATATCAACAACAGTAAATTAATAGAATTGTACGTTCCAGACCTAAGTTCAAACGTACAGGTTCCTTTTTTTGATGTTGGTATAAGTGCTGGTTTTCCTTCTCCCGCTGATGACTTTATAGAATTATCGATTGATCTCAACAAAGAATTCATCAAACATAAATACACTACTTATTTTGCTAGAGTAAAAGGACATTCTATGAAAAATGCTGGTATTAATGACGGAGATTTATTAATTATTGACAAGAGTCTGGAGCCACAAAACAATAAAATTGCTGTCTGTCAGATTGACGGCGAATTTACTGTAAAACGTATTAAAATAGAAAAAGACATTGTCTGGCTTATTGCTGAAAATGAGGATTATCAACCTATAAAAGTAACTCCAGAAAATAATTTCGTGATTTGGGGAATTGTAACTCACTGTATTAAAACTTTTTGAATTTAACGTCACACTGAGCGAAGTCGAAGACCTTTTGTACTATAAAGCGATTCGACTTCGCTCAGACTGAAAAAATAGAAATAAAAACACATTTAGGAATGTTTGCTTTAGTTGATTGCAATAATTTTTATGCTTCTTGCCAAAGAGTATTTGAACCACATTTAAGAGGAAAACCTATTGTTATTCTCTCTAATAATGACGGTTGTGTTATTTCACGTTCTGATGAAGCTAAAGCTTTGGGTATACCAATGGCTATTCCCGCTTTTAAATATGAATCCATTTTTAAAGAAAAGAACATCTTTGTTTATTCTTCTAATTACCCTTTGTATGGCGATATGAGTAATCGAGTAATGAATTTACTTCGAAATTATACCCCAGAAATCGAAATTTATAGTATTGATGAAGCTTTTCTGAAATTTTCGGGTTACGATTTATTTGATTTGAATACGCTTGGACTAAAAATGCGAAAAGAAGTCACACAAGGAACAGGCATACCTGTAAGCATAGGTTTTGCACCTACAAAAGCTTTGGCAAAAATGGCGAATAAAATTGCCCGAAAATTTGCAGAACGTACAGAAAACGTTTATTGTATTGACTCTGAAGAGAAAAGAATTAAAGCTTTAAAATGGGCAAAAATTGAAGACGTTTGGGGAATTGGAAGAAAACATGCCAAACGACTTAAAGCAAAAAAAATTAATACAGCTTATGAATTTACCCAGCTTCCAGATGCCTGGGTAAGAAAAGAAATGTCTGTCGTCGGTCTTCGGCTAAAACATGAATTAGAAGGAAAACCAACTTTAGGATTAGAAGAGGCAACAGAACGTAAGATGATTGCTACGACAAGGTCGTTCGAAAAAAGATATACCACTTATGAAGAAATATCAGAACGAATCAGCACGTTTACCGCTTCTTGTGCCGAAAAACTAAGACGTCAAAATTGTCATTGCAATATGGTAACGGTTTTTATCCAAACTAGTTTCATAAAAAACGAAGAATCTCACTATTCGAGAAGCATTACCATTACAACAGATTTTCCAACCAATTCTACGATAGAACTTAATGCCGCGGCTCAAAAAGGATTTAAAGCTATTTTTAAAAAGGGTTATCGTTATAAAAAAGCTGGCGTAATTGTAATGGGGCTAACACCAAACAGTGAAACACAGCTCAATTTATTCAACACTTCAAACCCTAAACATCAGCCTTTGATGAGTGTGATTGATGAAATGAACCGGAATTATGGCAACAACAAAATCAAATTTGGCGTACAGTCTTTGGGGCGGCAATGGAAAATGAAACAGAATAGATTGTCTCCCAAGTTTTCGACTTTACTTAAAGATGTTATTACAGTCAAAGCTTAAATTAACAACAGAAATAGAACATTTTACGTCATACAAAAATGAAAAACACAGAATATGCTATAGCCGATATTGAAACCACAGGCGGAAGCGCCAATCTTTAAAAAGCATTTCTTAGTCTAAAATCAAATTAGAGAAAAAATAGAGCTGTAAAAAATCAAAATTATGACACTATTTAGCGATACCGAATTATTTACGACCGGACACAGAGGTAAAAAAGTATTCAATCTTCCAGATTGTGAACTGATTTTAATTGATAATTTTTTTAGCAAAGAAGAATCGGATTCTTTTTACGAAAGAATACTTCGTAAGACTAAATGGAGAGAATACGAAATGGAAATTTACGATAAAACCTATACCGTTCCGAGAATGATTGCCTGGTATGAAGATAAAGACAATACAGGAGCAGATCCAAATGGACCTGACTGGACCTATGAATTATTAAAAATAAGAAGCCGCGTGGAGAAAGAAACCCAACACGATTTTAACAGTCTACTGTTAAATTTATACCGAAACGGAAAAGACGGCGTAAGCTGGCATAGTGACCGCGAAGACAATTCTGGCAAGGATCCAATTATAGCCTCTGTCACTTTTGGAGAGACTCGAATGTTTAAACTTCGTCATAAATTTAGAAAAGATATTCCGCCAGTAGAAATTCCGCTTCATCATGGTTCTTTCTTACTAATGGCGGGAACTACGAATAGTTTTTGGCAGCATCATGTTCCGAAAACCGCACGTAAAGTTTTACCTAGAATTAATTTAACTTTCAGACAAACGCAACGTAATGCGTAAGTCATTAGGAACTAAAAACTAGCTGATTTATTAGCTCAATCCCGACGAGGAAAATTCTGTCGAAAAAAGTTAAAATACTGATTGTATGAACGTTTTATTAGGCTGAACCTTCCTTTTTTACTATTTTTGCAAACTTTTAAAAAAATACAATACCGTAATGGCTTATTCAAACAACGATTTAGCGCGCTTCTTAGATGCGCAGAACAAACTCTATCTTACGGCTCTTTCTGAAATTGGAAAAGGGAAGAAAGAAACACATTGGATGTGGTTTATTTTTCCGCAGATAAAAGGATTAGGAAAAAGCGATACAGCAAATCTGTATGCCATTAACGATTTAAGAGAAGCTGCCGATTTTTTAGAACATCCAATCCTAGGAAAACATCTTGTTGAAATCTCAGAGCTTTTATTAACCTTTAGAATGAAATCTGCCGACGGAATTTTTGGTGATTTAGACGCCCGAAAACTTCGTTCAAGCATGACTTTATTTACTATGGTCGAAAATGCAAATCCGGTATTTCAGGAAGTATTAAATGCATTTTTCTCTGGAGAAACCGATCCGCTTACTTTGTCTATTATTAATTCAACAATAAAATCTTCTGTTGAGTCTGAGGTAATTTAAGCTTCATTTTCAATTGAAAACATAAAGGCACTTTTGAGTGCCTTTTTTTGTCTTTATCCTTAATGTAATGACAAATTTTTGCTCTCAATAAATTAATCTTTTGTAAGCATAATAGTTGTTATATTAGTATTCACAAAAAACCTCAAATTAAAACCAAACAAAATGACCGAAAAAATCAAGACTCTTAGAATTATTCATCTTGCCGTCTGTGCCGGTGTATTACTAATTTATTTTATGGTGGGAAATATTTCAATCGAACATTTGAAAAAAATTCCAGCCATTGATTCTTCATCAGTTGTATATGTGTTTATTCCTATTTTAGCCGTAGTTCTTGGTAACTTTTTATTTAAATCACAACTGAAGCAAATTGACAAAAAAAAGAGCATCGAATCACAGCTTCCTATTTATCAAAGCGCATCGATTATGCGATGGGCAGTTCTAGAAGGTGCCGCTTTTCTGATCTTGTTTTTAAAACCGGATTTTGTTTTATTCGGCTTTCTTATCATTATTTACATTATTGTTCTAAGACCTACCGAAGAGCGCATTAAAAATGACCTTCAGGATTTGTAATATTCTTTATTAATCGGTCTTCTTAAAGACGCAAAAACATACAATCTTATTTTAATCTGCCAGATTTACGGGAAAAAATCAACCCGAAAATCTGGCAGTTTGCTTTTCAAAATCTTAGCGAAATTTCACTAAACAAAATTCAATTAGCGATATATAATATTGAAAATCAGAATAAATAAGCCTAAATAATGCATTTTGGGCTGTGGCATGTATATTGGTTTCTAGGGGATGATTAACCCTTAAAAAACCATTTATTATGAAAAAATCTATAATTTTTCTGCTGATTATCTTTCTTAACCACGCTGTTTCAATTGCCTGCGACAAATGCAGCACATACAACAACAGCGATTTCAAAATAAAATCGGCATCAATCACACACAATGACGATTTAGGCATTACAGTCTGGACTATAAAAGTTGAAGGATCTGCAGGAAAAACGATGCCTAAACCTGTGGGACAACTCAATGGCGCTCCAGTTTTAGGCTATGTTTTTCCGACTACTTTAAAAGCTGCTGATATTGGTTTCGGTCAAGCCGAAGGAATTGTCGCACTGGCACTTACTTCGCATCCTGATTTTGAAGACACTCCGCTTTGGGACGAAAATCTCGATGGCAATTATCTTAATGATGGTTTAATTTGGCATGCTCACTGGGTTCTTTTGGTTGAAGATAAACGTGTAGGAGGCGGACTTTCGGTGAGGGAATTTAAAAAAGGCGACCCCAATGTTGTACTGCCTCCAACCAATCCCGGAATGGCGATGTATATGGACAGTCCCGGTTTTAATATCGTAACCAAAGGAAATTCAATAAAGGTGATTGTTCCAGATTTCAGAATCAACAATAAAATCAATTTCAAATTTGATGCTGTGAGCTGCTACATGGAAGTAAGCACCGGAGCAGGCGGATCACATGACAGCGAAGGAACAAAGCCAATGCTGGGAGTTTACAAAGTATATGACGTTGCAAGCGGAAACTTATCTCTCCCTTATTCTGTAAAATAATTTTAAAATAATCCTAATGAAAAAATCACATTACTATAAGAAGACCGCTTTTTTATTAATCCTATTACAAATTGTTGTTATGAAAAGCTACGCACAAATAGATTATGCTTCTGATCCGCACTTGACTCCAGCGGTAAAAGATTTTTTGAAACCCTTAAATTCGGGAGGAGCGCCTCTTGAATCGCTGCCTGTTAACGATGCCCGAAATGTACTGGTCGGTGCACAGAATGCTTTTAAGGTTGATTTATCTGGAATTGAAGAATCTGAAAAAGAGATTACTGTTGATGGTTATAAAATCAAATTGAATATTGTGCGTCCAAAAGGCGCTAAAGGAAATTTGCCTGTGTTTATATTCATTCATGGCGGAGGCTGGGTTTTAGGAGATTATCCTACCCACAAACGCATGGTTCGCGATTTGAGCGTACTGACTGGTTTTGCTGGCGTTTTTGTGAATTATTCGCTTTCTCCTGAACATAAATATCCACAACCAGTAAATGAAGTTTACGCTACCGCGAAATGGATAGCCGCACACGGAAACGAGATTAATGTTGACGGAAGCAAACTCGGAATTGTAGGCAATAGCGCAGGCGGAAATCTCGCTACCGCAAGCGCGCTGATGGCTAAAGAAAAAGGAACTCCATTGTATAAGGTACAAATCTTGTTCTGGCCGGTTACCAATGCCGACTTCGAAACCGAATCTTATAAATTATATGGCAAACAAAGATTTCTAACCTCATCTTTAATGCAATGGATGTGGAATCAATATGTTGAGCCTTCTAAACGAAAAGAAATATATGCATCTCCTTTACAGGCAAGTTTATCACAATTAAAAGGCCTTCCTCCTACTTTGATTCAGGTAGCAGAAAACGATATTTTAAGAGATGAAGGAGAAGCCTACGGCCGAAAATTAAGTGATGCTGGAGTTGTAGTAACTACTGTTCGTTATAACGATGTCATTCATGATTTTGGATTGTTGAACGGACTGGCTGAGATTCCGCAAACAAAAGCATTATTTCTTCAGGCAGCAGCCGAACTGAAAAAATATCTAAAATAGAGAACGTTAATTTTAGCAGGTTATTTTGTTTGTAAAGACGCTAAGACACAAAGTAGCACTCTTTGTGAATCGGCGTCTTTGCTTGTTATTTTTCACTCAAAGTCTTCGGTCAATAAAAAAGCGCTTTGTAAGTTACAAAGCGCTTCTATTTATAATTTGAAACAAAGAAATATTAACTTTCTTTTGGTTTTGTCAGGTAATAAACCGGAATACCACTCACCATTATTAAAACTCCCCAACCGCAAGTTGAGAACTTTGTAATCAGCAACGAAATACAGATCGCCGATGCAATAACGATATAAAGCAAAGGCAGAAACGGATATCCGAAAGCTTTATATGGTCGTTCTACATCTGGCATTTTTTTTCTTAAAATAAAAATTCCGTAAATCGTCAGAATATAAAAAATCAGAACGATAATCATTACAAAGTCAAGCAGAGCATTATATTTTCCGGTAAGACACAAAGCTGAAGCCCAGATACACTGCGCCCACAATGCCCAAGCTGGAACGCTGAACTTATTTAAAGCAGTTGCTTTCTTAAAAAACAAACCGTCATTTGCCATGGTATAATACACTCTTGCACCAGCCATAATCAATCCATTATTGCAAGCAAAAGTCGAAATCATAATCATAACCGCGATAATTATTGCACCATTATCTCCAAAAATGTACTGTGAAGCCACAACAGCCACACGATCCGATTTTGCGGTTGCAATTTCGTTTAACGGAATAACGGCCAAGTACATCAAATTGGTCAATACATAAATAATGGTCACAATAGAAGTTCCAAGAAACAAACTAAAGCCTACATTTCGTTTTGGATTTTTGATTTCACCAGCAATAAAAGTAACTCCGTTCCAAGCATCGCTCGAAAACAAAGACCCGACCATAGCCGCCGCGATTCCAGCAATTAAAGCCGATCCACTTATAGGAGCCCATCCTGTTTCTTTAACATAAGTAGAAGTTTCCCATGTATTGGTCCAGTTGTCATTCCATACTGAAGCTTTTGCCGCCAATGTCAATCCAAAAACAATTAAACCTAATAAAGACAAAATCTTAATAATTGTAAGGACTGTCTGGAGGATTTTTCCGTTTTTCACCCCTCGGCTATTGATGAAAGTCAGAAGGATGATGGTGAAAATAGAAACAATTTGAGCCGCATTTAACTGAAAAAAGCCTATTTCAAATAATATGTTTTCGTCGCTGAAAGGCTCATAAAGATAAGCTGCAAATTTTGAGAAGGCAACCCCGACAGCTGCAATTGTGCCAGTCTGAATAACAGCAAAAAAACTCCAGCCGTACAAAAAGGCAATCAGTTTATTATACGATTCTTTTAAATAAACATATTGACCTCCTGCTTTTGGAAACATTGCACTTAGTTCTCCGTAACTTACTGCGGCAATAATTGTAATTAATCCTGAGATAAGCCAGATTAGTGTAAGCCAGCCGGCAGAACCGACCTGTCTGGCAATATCGGCACTTACAATAAATATTCCGGATCCAATCATGGAACCAACCACAAGCATTGTTCCATCTAATAATCCTAGCTCTCTTTTAAAATTTTCTTGGTTTTCCTCCATTTTTCTGGTTTTTTGGTTTTTAGGGTTGGCTAAAGATATAGTTTTTTCGGAGATTTTAGATTTTAGACTTGTACATTTTAGATTACAATTTATCTTTGTTATCATCTACAGCTAAATCTAATCTGTTAGGACAAAACTAACTTTTAAAATTTTGAATAATAACCCAAAATCTGAATACTATTCATGCCTAAGAAACAGAAATTATTTATACTGCTTATTTTAATTTGCATTTCATTTTTAACGTATTATTTTACTCCAAAAATATTCTATATTGGCGGAGGTTCTTGTTATCAAGGCATAACAGCTGCGATTATACATTTATTCCTTATAATCTGCACTATTCTAAATGTAACTGCAATACTTCTTTTATCCATTTCAACTAAAATCCCAAAGATTATAAATGCGGTTGCAACTGTAATCTGGAGTATTGGCACTCTCGTGCATTCTATGCAGGAAACCCTAAAAGATTTCCTAATTGTTGCATCCTATTTTCTTCCATTTTTGGCTATGAGTCTTTTTATATTTTTTACAATTAAAAAACTAAGAACATCAAATTTCAATAATGCAAATGAATTTGCAGAATAGAAATCAAAACAAAGAAACAAATCCTAAAAACTTTTAAAAAACAGCAGTCTAAATACTGCTGTTTTTTTATTTCTAGTGATTTAAATAGAAATAAAAAAACACTCCAACATTAAACAAAAAACCACAAGTTCTAATTAATAACAAATCGCAATAAATAAGTGCTTCTAGAGTTTTAAAATGTGACAAAAAAAAGTTATTCGCATAAAAACAAACAAACAAACAATTAATAATCAAATACTTAATTACAAAAAACTCAAATCAAAAAATAATTTCAGACAGCATTGTAAGTTGTATTGTATTTTTAATTAATTTTGATACAAATGTCAATTAATCTTAAAATATTTATTTTTTTATTAACAATTGTTCATTGCAAAACTAAAAACAATCTTCCCCAAAGATTACAAAAAAACAAATAAAAATCGTTTCGAGTCAGTAAAGCATAAGACAGAAAACAGACCACTAACCTACAACTTTGAACTATGCGTATATTGCAAGCTTTAAAAAAATTTCGCTTCCCAAATGTTTACGTTCTTATTTTAATTGTATTTATTTCGTGCGCCTTGTTAATCTGTATCAATTTTTTTACAATCAAAATTCTATCTGCTACCCGAGCTTATGTGAATGGCGAATCGCATTATTCAAAAGGGCAAAAAGACGCTTCGCGACATCTTATCACCTATTTATACACCAAAGACCCAAAACAGTGGAAATTATATCTAGAGGAAATAGAGGTTCCACAGGGAGACGGAATTGCAAGAATCACACTTTTGAAAGCGGGCGATAATCAAATTGCACGAAGAGGATTTCTAATCGGCCGAAATCACGAAGAAGACTTAGATGATGTTATCTGGGTATTTGACAATTTCAAAAACGTTTCTTTCTTATCCAAGGCAATCGATGAATGGGGACAAGGAGACGATCTTATTTTTAAGCTATTCATAATCGGACAGCAGATTAATGCCAAAATAAAACACAATCTCCTGACAACTGCCGATCAGCACAAATACCTCAAAGAAATTAGCTCGATTAGCGATTTGCTTACGGTGAAAGAACGAAATTTTTCGAATACACTAGGCGAAGGAACCCGAAAAATAAAAGATTTACTGATTATCACAAATGTTGTTTTTACCTTAATTATCATTTGCAGTGTCTGCCTCTATTATTCAATTATGGTAAAAAGACTTCTAATTTCTAAGAAAGAAACCGAAGTTAAAAATGAAAATCTCGCTTTGGCAAATCGCGAACTAGACCGTTTTGTTTACAGTGCGTCGCATGATTTAAGATCGCCAATTACGTCACTTCAGGGACTTATCGAATTAACTGCTCTTGAAGACGATGTTAACCAAATTCGTGATTATTTAAAATTAATGCATCAAAGCCTTGCCAGACAAGATCAGTTTATAAGCGATATTATTGATTATTCTAAAAACAAAAGAAAACAGATTGTCATAGAGCCTGTAAGCCTAAAAGAGCTTTTCAATGAAGCCATTTCGCAATTGATGCATATTGAGAATGCCAATAAAATCAAATTTACGCAGGAACTTTTAGTAGACGAAATAGAAAGCGACGGATTCCGTCTTCGAATAATCATCTGCAACCTGCTTTCAAATGCAATAAAATATGCCGATAACAGCAAACAAGAGATGATTATTTCTATTAAAAGTTATAAAAACGAAGATGTAAATCAAATTGAAATATCGGATAACGGAATCGGAATTAACGATGAATATAAAGACAGTATTTTTGAAATGTATTTTGGAACCAACAAAAACAAAGGATCCGGATTAGGCCTTTATATCGTAAAAGAGGCCGTTGAAAATATCAAAGGAAATATTTCTGTAATTTCTGAAAACAAAATCGGAAGCCGGTTTATTGTAACAATACCAAATCCAAATGGAATCTAAACCTGATTTTTTATTAGTAGAAGACAACCTTGTCGACCAAATTGTAGCTCAAAGGCTTCTGAAAAAAGCGTTTGACAAAGAACCAGTTTTTGTCGCAAATAACGGAAAAGAAGCACTTGACTGGCTTTTGAATCACCTAACTTTTGACTCCTTGATTGTTCTGCTGGACATTCAGATGCCAATAATGAACGGACTAGATTTTCTGAACGAATTTGACAAAATAACCGAAGAGATAAAAAAGAAAATAAAAATTTATGTTTTGTCCTCAACACTCGATAGCGACGAAATAAAAAAGCTCAAAGAAAATAAAAACGTTACCAAATTTCTTCAAAAACCTTTTCCGTCCGAAATGCTGAAAAATGAGTTTTTACACGATTAATTTAGAACTCTATTTACTTGAGAAAAAGCCCTTGTATAATAAGGCTCTTTTGTAGAAGAAATAATAACCCCTCCGTGTGTCGAAGAATGCACAAATTTAATTTCGCCCTCTGAAACCTCCACAATCATACCAACATGATTTATATGGCGCCTTCCATTGGTTTTAAAGAAAATCAAATCTCCTTTCTGAGCTTCATCTGTAGTAACTTTTGTTCCTATTCTTGACTGCTCAATTGAGCTCCTAGGAAGTTTTATGTCAAAACTACCAAAAGTACAATACATTAGACCCGAACAATCAAAACCTGCTTTTGTCGTACCGCCCGATCGATAACGAGTCCCGATATTTCCTGTAGCGTTTAAAATCAACTGATCTACCAACTCTGTATGATTGCTAATGCGAACCGTAGCAGTATCTACTTGTTCCGATGAATTATCAGCAACTTGTATGCTTTCTTCTGTTTCAGACTTAATTTCAGTTTGAGGTGTGATATTAAGCGCGACAACCGCATCTGCCTTTTCTTTTGTTGTTTTTATTTTGAGAATATGTCCAACTGGAAGTTTTGCTTTAACCGAAGGATTCTGACGCTCCAACTCTGCAACAGTAATACCGTATTTTTTTGCTATAGCGTATTTTGTTTCTTTTGGCTGTACTTGCACATCTACCTCAACCTCATTTTCGGTTGCATTTTTATCTTTTTCAGTATTTCCTGTAGATGCATCAGCAATTTGTATCGGATTATTTGATGGTACAATAAGACTTTGCCCTATTTTCAATCCTTCTGTTTCGAGTATCGGATTGGCCTTTTTTAAATCATCTACAGTGATGCCGTATTTTTTAGAAATCCCCCAAAGTGTTTCTTTTGCAGCAACTTCATGCAAACCTGGAGTTTCATTTAATGGTTTTTCTGCAGTTTGAGGAGCACTGCTTTTTTTATTTTTATTCGGAATTAAAAGAACAGAATTAAGTTTTAAGACTTTTGGAGCATTCGGATTTGCATCTGCAATATCTTTTGCTTTAACTCCATACTTTTTTGCAATAACAGTAAGGTTTTCTCCTTTTGAAATTTTATGTTTAATGAAATTTTCTTGAGAAAAAGCACCAACACTAAAAAAAAACAATACTATTATTACCCTATAAACCATGCTTTACATCTTTATTTTACTTCAAGAGCTTAAAAATTTTTATTTCCAAACTCAAAAAAATTAATTTTATTACCTGCATGGCGAATTTAACTTTTTAAAGTAAAAAAAACACACTTTTTAACAACTATTTTTTACAATTTAAGAATTTACGGCATAAAATTTGTGTCAATATTTTGAAAAGCAGTTTCTTATGCAGAATATCTGTTTTTCAAAAATCAATACCTCCTTAAACAAATTAAACCCGATTCTCTGTGAAAAAACTATTACCTCTCTTCATTCTAATTCCTTTTTTCACAAATGCACAAACCATAAATGGAATTGTGAAATCCCAAACTACTAATTTACCACTCCAA
Organism: Flavobacterium procerum; assembly: GCF_042431625.1. Classification (NCBI taxonomy): domain Bacteria; kingdom Pseudomonadati; phylum Bacteroidota; class Flavobacteriia; order Flavobacteriales; family Flavobacteriaceae; genus Flavobacterium; species Flavobacterium procerum. The sequence continues at coordinate 34,504 of NZ_JBHLYW010000008.1, forward strand.
GACGCGAATATATACACACTTCATGCTAAAACAGGAACCATAACCACCGATAATGGAAAATTCTCAGTGAAGGTAAAAACAAATGACACCCTTCAGGTGTCACACATTGGTTATATCACAGCAAAAATCGCAGTTAATGATTTTAAAAAATCGGATTTTACTATTTCGCTTCAGGAGGAAATTGAAACCCTAAAGAATGTAGAAATCAAAATCCAGCAAAAATTAAAATCTAAAATTCATTTTAACAAACTAGCCCCATTAAAAAATGCTGTTTTTTCCTTTGCATCCTTACTATATAACGGAAAAATTTATGTTGCTGGAGGCGAAACATCCTATAGCTCTAATGCCTTTGAAATAGCTAAAACAAAAACAATTTCTCACGACCCACAAGTTTTTATGTCCATTTACTTTCAAGAATTGCGTCGTCAAGAAGGCAGCACGAGTTATAGTGGAGACCTTTCCATCTATGACATCAAAACTAATACTTGGGAAACTTCAAAAACAAAATTCATCAAAAGAGCCTATCACAACTTACATTTTTATGATAACTCATTGTACATATTGGGAGGTAAAAGAATTTCTGCAAATGGAAAATTTGAATATTTAGAAAATCAAATTGAAATTCTTGATATCTTTAAAAATGAAGTTATAACAGACAAAACCAATCCACATCAAGCAATAAATTCCTTATCTTTTATATACAAGGACAACATAATTGTAATGGGAGGAGCCATTAAAACAACTACTAAAGGCAAAAAGACTTTTACAAATAAAACTCATTTTTACAATATAACTTCAGGGCTATGGTATGAACTATCAGAAATGCCGATTGCTCAAGAAGCAAACGGAATCCTAATTGAAGACAAAGTTTATCTTATTGGAGGAAATAACGGAATAGCAATGTCTAAAATTCAAAGTTTTGATTTGATTAATGACAAATGGCTAAACGAAGGCGAATTATTCTCTGAATTAGAGAGACCTGCAGTCGCCTCACAAAACAATCTTATCTACATTTTTGACAACAAAAAATTATACTCATATAATGTGACAACTAAACTCCTAAAAGAGTTTATTGTGGATATAGACATTAGATACGCAGCAATGCACTTATTCCAAAATAAATTATATATAGTTGGAGGAATATCACAAGACGAACTTAGCAGTAAGCCTACTGGTGATGTCTACAGTATTTCTGTTGACGAATTTGAGAGCACAAAACCTAGCAGAATCAAAACTTTAACCCAAAGCTCAACAAAATAACAGATTATTATTATTTTCATATTGTCTTTTTTAAAATACAATTCCACCAATCAATTGAAACAAAAGATTACCGAATAAATAAATTATCATAATAAAAAAAGAATCAAACTTAATATAAAAATAACGAGCCCGATACAATATCGAGCTCATTATTTTCAAACTTAATTATAAAATTTGCCTAAACTTTTGGAAACAGTCCAAAACAGGGCATTTTTTAAATATAAAATTAAAAATTAAACTTTTCCAGCTGCAATTAAGTTTAAGGCAGAACCTGCAATAAACCAGCCAATCTGACCTTCATTATAAGTATGATTTGCCAGAATAATATCTTTTGTTCCATTAGCATGTACAAATTCTAACGTTAATGGCTTTCCTGGGGCAAATTCCGTTAAATCCAAGAAATTAATCGTGTCATCTTCCTGAATTTTATCGTAATCAGTCTCATTAGCAAAAGTCAATCCTAACAGACCTTGTTTTTTAAGGTTTGTTTCGTGAATACGTGCAAAAGATTTCACCAATACCGCTTTAACTCCTAAGAAACGTGGTTCCATTGCTGCGTGTTCACGAGAAGAACCTTCTCCATAGTTATGATCACCAACCACAATAGAAGGAACTCCTGCCGCTTTATAGGCACGAGCAACCGCAGGAACAGCATCGTATTGTCCTGTCAATTGGTTTTTAACCGAGTTTGTTTTTTGATTGTAAGCATTTACAGCTCCAATCAGCATATTGTTTGAAATATTATCTAAATGTCCACGGAAACGCAACCATGGTCCAGCCATAGAAATATGGTCGGTTGTACATTTTCCAAATGCTTTGATTAATAATTTAGCACCTGTAATATCTTTACCGTCCCAAGGATCAAACGGAGCCAACAATTGCAAACGATCAGAAGCTGGATTTACAACAACTTGAACTCCTGAACCGTCTTGTGCCGGAGCTTGGAATCCTGGATCTTCAGCATAAAAGCCTTTAGCCGGAAGTTCGTCTCCTGTAGGTTCGTCAAGCATTACCTCTTCTCCGTCTTCGTTGATTAATTTATCCGTTAACGGATTAAATCCTAAATCACCCGCAATAGCTAATGCTGTCACCAATTCTGGCGAACCTACGAAAGCTAAAGTATTTGGATTACCGTCTGCACGTTTTGAGAAGTTACGATTGAAAGAGTGCACAATAGTGTTTCTTTCTTCTTTTTCTGCCCCTTCCCTATCCCACATACCGATACATGGTCCACAAGCATTAGCAAACACGGTAGCGTTGATTTTATTAAAAGTTTCAATAAACCCGTCTCTCTCAATTGTCGAACGCACAACTTCTGAACCCGGAGTAATCGTAAATTCGGCTTTCGTTTTTAAATTTTTATCCGCAACTTGTCTTGCCAATGAAGCAGCGCGCGAAATGTCTTCATAAGAAGAGTTGGTACATGACCCAATCAATCCTACTTGAATTTGCAACGGCCAGTTATTTTTTATGGCTTCCTCTTTCATTTTAGAAATTGGAGTAGCTAAATCTGGCGTAAAAGGACCATTTAAGTGTGGTTCTAATTCTGATAGATTAATTTCGATTACCTGATCAAAATAAGTGTGCGGATCAGCATAAACTTCAGGATCTCCTGTTAGATAAGAAGCGATTTTATCTGCTGCATCAGCAACTTCAGCACGATTTGTAGAGCGAAGATAACGACTCATAGAATCGTCGTAACCAAAAGTCGAAGTTGTAGCTCCAATTTCAGCACCCATATTACAAATAGTTCCTTTACCAGTACAAGACATCGCGGTTGCACCTTCTCCAAAATATTCAACGATTGCTCCGGTACCTCCTTTTACAGTTAGAATACCAGCCACTTTCAAAATAACATCTTTTGGAGCTGTCCAGCCTGATAATTTACCTGTTAATTTAACTCCAATTAGTTTAGGGAATTTCAACTCCCAAGCCATACCCGACATTACGTCTACAGCATCAGCTCCACCAACACCAATGGCTACCATTCCTAAACCACCAGCATTTACAGTATGAGAATCGGTACCGATCATCATTCCACCCGGAAATGCATAATTTTCAAGCACAACCTGATGAATAATTCCTGCTCCCGGTTTCCAGAAGCCAATTCCATATTTATTAGAAACAGACGACAAGAAGTCGAAAACCTCATTACTTTGTGTTTTTGCTCTTGCCAAATCGGTTGCCGCATCTATTTTTGCCTGAATCAAGTGATCACAGTGAACCGTTGTTGGAACTGCTACTTTCGATTTACCAGCATGCATAAATTGCAATAATGCCATCTGAGCCGTTGCATCCTGACAAGCTACACGATCTGGCGCAAAGTCAACATAATCAATCCCTCTTCCAAACGCCTTTGTCGGATTTCCATCCCAAAGGTGATTGTACAAAATCTTTTCCGTTAAAGTAAGTGGACGGCCAACAATTTCGCGCGCTTTATCGACACGGGCAGGCATGTTTTCGTACACTTTTTTTATCATTTCAATATCAAAAGCCATAAGTTTATAATTGTTTTTTATTATTTTATTTTCTCCACAAGATACAAAAAATAGAGCAGTAATTAAAGAAAAAAGCCCGAGTTTTACGACTCGGGCTTTGAAATATTAATAATTGTAAGATTACATAACTAACGATTTGTTTGAAGGTGCAAACTTAGTTAAGTTAATACCATCTACGGCAGCAGTATATTCTTCAATAGTAGGAGTTCTACCTAAAATTGTAGACAATACTACAACTGGAGTAGACGAAAGTAAAGATTCTCCTTTTTTACCTTCTTTATCCTCTACAACTCTTCCTTGGAAAAGACGTGTTGAAGTTGCCATTACGGTATCTCCTTTTGCAGCTTTTTCTTGGTTACCCATACAAAGGTTACATCCTGGACGCTCTAAATACAACATGTTTTCGTATTCTGTACGAGCCGCTCCTTTTGGTGCATTATCGTCAAATTCGAAACCTGAGTATCTTTGTAAAACTTCCCAGTCTCCTTCTGCTTTAAGTTCGTCTACAATATTATATGTTGGCGGCGCAACTACAAGTGGCGCATTGAATTCTACTTTTCCTTTTTGTGCCTCAACATTTTTCAACATTTGAGCAAGGATTTTCATGTCTCCTTTATGAACCATACAAGATCCGATAAATCCTAGATCTACTTTTTTCTCTCCTCCGTAGAAAGATAAAGGTCTAATAGTATCGTGAGTATATCGCTTAGAAACATCTTTATTATTTACGTCCGGATCTGCAATCATTGGCTCAGCAATCAAATCCAAATCTACTACAACTTCTGCATAATATTTAGCATTTGCATCTGGAGTCAAAGCAGGTTTTTCTGCCGATTTAATTTCAGTGATTCTCTTATCTGCTTTGTTGATTAATCCTTGAAGAACGTGTTTGTCGTTATCCATTCCTTTATCAATCATGATTTGGATTCTGCCTTTAGCAATTTCCAATGATTCGATTAAAGTATCATCTTCAGAAATACAGATAGAAGCTTTTGCTTTCATTTCTGCAGTCCAGTCAGTAAATGTAAAAGCTTGATCAGCTGTAAGTGTTCCGATGTGTACCTCGATGATTCTTCCTTGGAATACGTTTTCACCACCAAATTGGTGAAGCATTTGAGCCTGAGTAGCATGAACCACATCACGGAAATCCATATATCCTTTCATATCTCCTTTGAAAGTCACTTTTACAGACTCTGGAATTGGCATAGAAGCCTCTCCAGTAGCCAATGCAAGAGCAACAGTTCCAGAGTCAGCACCAAAAGCAACTCCTTTTGACATTCTTGTATGAGAGTCACCACCAATAATGATAGCCCACTCATCGATAGTAATATCGTTAAGTACTTTGTGGATTACGTCTGTCATTGAATGATAAACGCCTTTTGGGTCACGAGCTGTGATCAAACCAAAATCGTTCATAAATTTCATCAATTTAGGAATGTTAGCCTGCGCTTTTTTATCCCAAACTGATGCAGTATGACAACCTGATTGGTAAGCACCATCAACGATTGGCGAAATTACCGTTGCCGCCATAGATTCTAATTCCTGAGCAGTCATAAGACCTGTAGTATCTTGAGACCCTACAATGTTTACTTCTACACGAACATCAGAACCAGCGTGTAATACTTTACCTGGAGCAATACCAACAGCATTTTTATTGAAGATTTTTTCTACTGCAGTAAGTCCTTGTCCTTCAATAGAAATTTCTTTTGATGGAGCAAATACAAGCGGTGCTTCAACACATAAAACTTTTGCAGCCAATGTTTGAAGTTTTTTACCAAATACAATAGCGTATGATCCTCCAGCTTTGATAAACTCCATTTTTTGAGGCGTAAATGCCTTAGAAATGTCGATTAATTCTTGATCGCCGTTATATAATTTTTTCTCTTTAATATTGATAGTCAAAACTGTTCCTGTTGCTACAGAATAAGCTTGCTCTAAAATTGGCTCATCGTTTTCATTACGAACAACATTACCATTCTCATCAACTTTTTTAACCCAGTTTTTAAGGTCTAATCCGATACCTCCAGTAACGTCAACTGTTGTTAAGAAAATTGGAGAAATACCATTTGTTCCTCCAACAATTGGAGCAATATTTACGAATGGAATATAAGGGCTTGCTTGTTTTCCTGTCCAAAGCGCCACGTTATTTACACCTGACATTCTAGAAGAACCAACTCCCATTGTTCCTTTTTCAGCAATCAACATCACGCTCTTATCTGGATGCTGCGCCTGTAAGGCTCTAATTTCTTGCTGTGCTTGAGGCGTAATCATGCACTGCCCGTGAAGTTCACGATCTGAACGCGAGTGCGCTTGATTTCCAGGAGAAAGTAAATCTGTAGAAATATCTCCTTCACCAGCAATAAAAGTAACGACTTTAACTTCGTCAGCTACTTCTGGTAATTTTGTAAAAAATTCTGCTTGAGCATAACTCTCAAGGATTTCTTTAGCAATTTCATTATTATTTTTGAATGCCTCTACCAAACGATCTGTATCTGCCTCGTAAAGGAAAACTTGAGTTTTTAAAACTTTTGCTGCTTCTTTTGCAATAGCTGCATCATTTCCTAAAGCCAAATCAAGAAGTACTTTAATAGAAGGTCCACCTTTCATGTGTGACAATAACTCAAAAGCAAAAGCTGGAGTTATTTCTTTTACCACAGATTGACCTAAAATGATCTCTTTTAAGAAGTTTGCCTTTTCACCAGCAGCACTTGTAGTACCAGGTAAGGTGTTGTAAATAAAAAACTTAAGAGAATCTTCTCTGTATTCGTTATCTAAATCTTTAATTTGAGCAATGATTTCGCTTACTAATTCAGCGCCATCAATAGGTTTTGGATGAAGTCCTTGGGCTTTTCTTTCTTCAATTTCTTGAATGTAATCTTTGTAAGTATTCATAATTAAGTAGAAGTATTTTTTTTGTACGCAAATTTAAAAATTAAAGCTGAGAATTAAAAAAAATATAATAGAAGTCGCCTTTTCAAAAATTATTATTGTTAAAAAACGATTTTCAATGCTTGTTTTTGATAAAAAATTAATTTTAAATTAAAAAAATGATTTTTTGATATTTTAAAATCTTTTCTTTAACAAAGTCGAAATTTATTGTTACGACGGAAGTGAGATTTTACCCCTATTTTACAAAAGAACCATTCTAAATAAAGAATTACAACGTTATAGTAGTTCTTTTTTGTGCTACAATTTCACTTTTTCTTCTTCCTAAATTTTCAAAATTTTAATCTCAAAAAATAAAATCCGAAATGTTTGCTATTTCAATAATTCTTATAACTTTGTAACTCAAAGTACTTTTATTTAAAAACAACTTTATATGGAAACAAAACCTCTTTATGTCTTTTGGAATAGCAGTATCGGAGTAAGCTTGATGATTACTCTTCTCACCATACTGATATTAATTTCGTCCCTAATAGGAAGCAATTTCGATTACGATAATTTCGAAAATCTTTCTTTTCTTAACATCATCATCCAAATTCCTTATGCCCTTGTCACCGCTTACTTAGTTTTACGATACAAGGAAAAATACCAGCATTTACTGGCTTTCTTATTTCTTAACTGGTTTATTGGTTGTTTTTCGTTAAACATGGGAATGAATGTTTTCGAAAACCTCCCAATCTGGGTCTACTGCACCACTTTTTTATTTTGCCTATCTAATTTCGTTATCTACAAAGGCGTCGATAACAACTATTTGAATACTATTTCTTATTTTATAAATGGATGTTCTATTTTACTAATTCTTTACTACGCTGTTTTTCTTATTCCGATTAGTATTATATCCTTCTTCGGGATCATTGTTTTAGGTTTGGGATTTTACGGTTTGGTTCCAGCAGTTGTGCTTTTTATCCATTCTGTAATACTTTCCAAAAAACTTTTTGTTCACAAAAACAATCTTTTAGCTTTCTGCTCAGGGATAGTAGTGGTAATTATTGGAATCGCAACTTTTATTACCTTTTTAAATATTGAAAGCAAAAAAATCAATCAGAACAGTATTACCAAAACATTCGAAACCGATGAAGATCTGCCAGCTTACATTCGAATTTCGCAACATTTAAGTCCTAATTTTCTAAACGAAATTCTTCTTAAAAAAGACATTGTTTATATCGCCACTAAAGATTTTTTTAGTTTGGACGGTTTTGGAGCATTTGGAAGAAATGTGCAATACAGCGAACGAAAAACGCATAATCCGATATACAATATTGCGTATAATTTTACCTCAGACATCTATTTAAGCGATGATGATAAAATAAATATTCTAAAATCAAACTTCGACAAAAGACTTGAAGCAGAGGAATATTTGTGGAGTGGCAAAGATTTGATCACCAAAAATATTAAAGAAGATGTAAAAATTTATCCAAACGATCACTTGGCTTATACAGAACTATCTGTTGATGTGGCCTGCGAGGATAAAAGCTGGGGACAAAAAGAAGCCATTTACTCTTTTCAGCTTCCTGAAGGTGCTGTTGCAACTTCGCTATCATTGTGGGTAAACGGCATTGAACGAAAAGGCGTTTTAACTACCAAAGAGAAAGCAAAAAAAGCCTACAACAAAGTCGTTGGTGTTGAAATGCGTGATCCTTCGTTAATGCAGTGGAAAGAAGGAAACAGAGTTACGGTAAGGATTTTTCCGATTACCAACAATCTTCCACGTATTTTCAAATGTGGTTTTACGACTCCATTAAAAACGAAAAACAACAAGCTGGTTTACGAAAGTCTGAGCATAAAAGGCCCTAACATTAACAATGCCGAGACGATTTCGAGAATTCAAATCAGCGATGGGCAAAATTTCACAGCTACAAAAGATTTTGATTTTGCAAACAATTACTACACAAACAAAGCTACCGGGTTAGAAAAATGGGAGGCAGAATTAGATGCAAATCCAAAAAAAGCAAACAGTGTTTTTACTTGGAAAAACAAAAGCTACGAAACAAAACCGCTTATTAAGGAGAAAATCGTTTTTAAACCAAGCGAAATTATCTTAGATCTTACCAGTAATTGGAAATCATCTGAAATAGAAAAAATTCTAAACATCAAAAACAAAAAGTATACAGTTGTTTTAAATGGAAAAAAACAAGAAATCAATCCTGCAAATTACAGCGCTATATTTCAAAGTTTTAAAGACTTAAACTATTCGCTTCTGCCAATGTTTGATTTTAAGGAAAATACATTGATCATTACAAAATGTGGCGCTTTCTCTCCAAATTTCGAAGAATTGGAAGATTCAAATTATCTAAAAAAGATAAAAACTGAAGTCAAGTCTAAAAACATTAGAGCAATTAATATATCTGAAAACACGAATCAGTTCTGGCAGACTGTAAAAGAACAGCGTTATGTGAGCTATTTTCAAACCGATATAGACCAATGCGTAAGTCTAATTGAAACAAGTCGTTTTATAAAATTCAAAACTGACATCAACAGTATTAACTTAGAAACTGCTGGGATTTCTATTCATGAAAGTCCGGAAATAAAAAACATAGAACAAAAAGGTTCTAATCATTTGTATAGAATGTTTTGTTTTGGAAAAGTTCTGAATGACCAAGTTGAAATTCAAAATGACACACTCGCGCAAAATCAATATGTTGAACTTGCAAAAGATGCCAATATTGTTACTCCGATTTCATCTTTGATTGTTTTAGAAACGGATCGTGACTACGAAGAAAACGGAATCGAGAAAAATATCAATACACTCGGAAATGCGTCAATAAACAACGACGGATCTGTTCCTGAACCTCATGAATGGGCTATGATTATTGCCGCAGCACTGCTGCTTTTATTTTATTACAGAAAGCAAAAACTAGCCAGTTAATGAAAAATCTAATTTTGAAAAACAAACCAATCCTATTGGGAATTCTTTCGATACTACCGCTCTTAATCCTTAACAGCGAAATATTGGTTATTGCCTTAAATAATGACTTTATCGGAATTATTGTTTCGCTGTTTTTATTTTTGGTCGGAGGCAGAAAAACAAATTTCAAAATCAATTATCTTTTGTTTGTTTTAATTCTGATTTTAGAATTTGTAAGTTATCGTCTCAATACCAAGTCTGTTCATTTTCTGGCTTTGGTTTTAGTATTGTGTTTGATTTTTCATTATTTCACTCGAAGATTTTCATTTATTGCATTTATCTGTATCATCTTATTTTCAACAATCTTTAATACTTTTTTCATCCATCTGACCTCCGAAATCAAGCAGAATCTATGTTATGCAGTTTATCTGACATTAAAAAACTTTATAACCATTAATAAGATTGAAGGGGTCAGTTTTTACATCAATCACTCAAAAGTCACAATCGATACCGCCTGTATGGGATTATCAATGTTTAAAACGGGATTATTATCCTGCGCCGTTTTGATGACTTTGGAAGAGCGAAAACAAAAACATTATTACAGCATTTTTCAGATTGTATTATTTTGCATCCTCACTGTAGCACTTAACATTTTATCTAATTATTTCAGAATTATTACACTTGTCTTACTGAACTGCACGCAGGAAAACCTCTTGCATCATTCGATTGGCTTAGTTTGTTTTGTAATTTATCAGATAGTGCCTATGCTATTCATTATTAGATATATCAAACCAAAAATTCTAGACAGCGCTGTAATTGGAATCAAGCCTAAAATATATTTAACAGCATTCTCGTTCCTTATTCTCTTGATTGTCAGTTTAAAAATCAACAATCAGAAAACAGCAGAACCTTTAATTAAAATTCCATCAGAATATAAAAAGGAAAAAGGAAGCTGGGTTAATAATGAAGTCTATAAAATTGATACCAAAGAGCATCTCATTTACATTAAGACACCTAGTCACAATCCGCTAATATGTTGGACAGGCAACGGCTACAAAATAATCGAAACCAAAAAAATAAGAGTAAACAACGAAGAAATCTGGTTTAACAAAATGGAAAAAGACAATCAGATTTACTATTCATATTGGTGGTACAAATGCGGTACAAAAAAATACACTTCATTTATCGAAGTTATGTATATGAAATTAATCAGCAACGAGCCAGTATACCTTATTAACAAAACGAAGACATTATATTAATGTTGATTGTTTTTAGTAAAAAAAAACTATGCTACATAATTTTATGTTAAATATGAAATAAAATACAGTAGATGAATATACATCTACTGTATCGCTTTTTAATTGTCTTTTACTTAAAGGCCAAGCTCTGGATCAATACCTAAACAAGGAAAATCAGTTGGACTAGGTGGCGCCTCAATAGCACAAAGATCACGGCTTTCTATGCATCCAGCCGCCACAGCAGTCTTGTGAGGCCCAGGCTGGCACCCCCCATTACATGATGTCATTGGACTACCCGCACAAGTGTAAGTATTGGCTCCCCCAGTAATAACCTTAGCAGAAAATTTAGAAATAACGTTCTTGTCTAAACGCAACTCGTTAATAGATTTTTTTTTCATTTTAATGTTCTTGTAAGTTAATAATAAACCAAATCTAAATATATTTTTTCTATTTATAAATAAAAAACTACATATGTCTTAAAATAAATAATATTTTTACCCTATAAATACCATTACTATGATTTTTAATATGAGATCCTAAACTTTTATACAACCACTAATTTGTCAATGTATGACGCAAAATACAAATATTAATCAAATTTCCATTACAAAAAAGCTGAATTCCAAATTATTAGAAATTAATGAAACTCTCAAAAAACAATATGAATCCGAAGATTTGGGAGTATTAACTGGCTTAACTGGACATGCGCTGTTTCATTTTTATTATTCAAGATTTAGCAATACAGAGGAGCCATCAGAAATAGGAGTAAAAATTATAGCTGAATGCTTTGAAAAAATAAACCAGAATTACGAAATCTCAACATATTGCAGTGGAATTGCCAGTTTTGGATGGGTCCTTGAGCATCTATATTTAGAAAATTTTATTGATTTTGATAACGATAAAATATTATCAGATCTAGATCATTATCTTTTCGAAAGACAATCACTAGATTCCTCAATAGGTCTCTTTGACTTTTTACATGGAAGCATTGGTTATGGTTATTATTTTCTTGCCCGATATAAAAATACAGCTTCACAAGAACTAAAAAAGAGATACAAAATCTATCTTTTAAAACTAATCTCTTCACTTGAAGAATTCGCGATAGAATCTGAAAATAAAATAAAATGGGAATCTATTCTTAGTATGGAAACTCAAAAACGTGGTTACAATTTTAGCCTTTCACATGGAATTCCTAGCATCATAAACTTTCTTTGTAGACTGCATAGTTTTTCTGATTTTAAATCAAGCGTAGATCCGTTGATAAAAAAAAGCATTTCATATATACTTGATCATAAAAATACAGAACCCAATCATTATTCTATATTTCCCAATTTTGAATGCGAATCTACCAATAAAAACAGACACAGCAGATTAGCATGGTGTTATGGGGACTTAGGAGTTGGAATAACACTATTGCAGGCGGCTAAAACACTCCAAGATAAAAATCTAAATAAAATTGCTATAGACATTTTAAAACACTCTGCACAAAGGGTACAACAGCATGACACAATGATTAAAGATGCTGGAATATGTCATGGAGCATTTGGTGTAGCAAAAGTTTTTAATCGAGTTTACAAAGAAACTCATGAACCCATTTTTAAAGCGGCTACAGAACATTGGCTAAACGAAGGTTTAGAAATGTGTTCTCATCAAGATGGTTTTGCAGGTTACAAAAAATGGGTCGGTGGCCAAGAGATTTGGGAGAACGAATTATCCTTATTAGAAGGCATTAGTGGAATCGGATTGGTTATAATCGATTATCTAACGGATAATGAATTCAATTGGGATGAATGTCTAATGATCAGCTAATACTAAAAAATGTTAAATAAAAACCCGTACCAAGCATTTGATAAGTTCATTTTAAGAACTCCTCTTTATTCTTTAGAATTTTATAGAAATTTTACCAAGGAAACAAATATTACTGATGAAGACTTCTTAACCGTTCTTACTGATCCTGTCTTAAAAGAAGCTATATATTTAGCCTCGCCAGTTCTTTACAATGCCGTTTCAAAATGGATTAATAAAGACGAAGCTGGAAAAAATTCAGAAAATCCAGAAAAATTAAAATTATCCATTTTAAAATATATTTCACGATTATCCTCAAGATGCACTCCTTTTGGTCTGTTCGCTGGATGTACAATTGGAAGTATTAATAACGAAACAAATATTATATTAAAAGGTTCGTTGCATAATGAAAGGCATACTCGCTTTGACATGAATTATCTTGTAGCGCTTTCGCAAAATCTAACTAAAATTGATTTTGTGAAAGAACAGTTACTATTTCGTCCTAATAATAGTATTTATGAAATTGGAAATAAAATTCGATATATAGAATATTATTATATAAATGGAAAAAGAAACCATCAGATAGTATCAATCAGTAATTCAAAATACATACAAAAAATCATCAATTTTTCTAAAAGCGGAGCGCGAATTAAAGAAATTGCAGAGGAAATTGTGTCTGAAAAAATTGATTTCAATACTGCTTACAGCTTTATCAATCAATTAGTTGACAATCAAATACTAATAAGCAATCTCGAACCCTCAATAACAGGCCCTGAATTTTATGAACAGATAATCTTAATTATAGAAAAATTAAATCACAATAAAGATTTACACCAAAAATTAGTGCTCTTAAAATCTAAACTCATTGAAATTGATAAAAATATAGGAAATACGATTGAAAAGTATGAAACAATAATTACAATTTTAAGAGATTTAAACACTGAATTTGATTTAAGTCATTTGTTTCAGACAGATATGGTAATCAGTACTTCTCAAAATACATTAAGCCAAAATGTAATCAATTCTGTAAAAAAAGGAATGGCAATTCTTAACAAGTTTTCAGTATATAATGAAAACCCATTGTTGTCAGATTTTAAAAAGAAGTTTTACGAAAGATATGAAAATCAAGAAATTTCTCTATCAAAAGTACTTGATGCTGAAATTGGAATTGGTTACAGTCAAACATTTGAGCAAAATGTAAATAATCCACTTATTGATGATTTAGTTCTACCAGGTCGACAAAAGAAAAATGCTAATCAGAACATCCAGTGGAATGCTTTTAATTCTTTTTTTCACAAAAAGATATTACAAGCTAATCTAAACAATCAACAAGTGATAAGTCTTTCTTTCAATGATTTTAAACATTTAGATGAAAACTGGAACAATTTACCAGATACAATATCTTCTATAATTGAAGTAGTTTGTATTGATAATAAAGAAAAAATACGTTTTAGCGGAATTGGAGGATCAAGCGCTGCAAACTTGCTCGGAAGATTTTGTCATGGAGACGAAAAAATTCATCAATTTGTTGATGAAATAATCCAAATTGAAAATAAGATGAACGAACGCATAATTTTGGCAGAAATTGTTCATTTACCCGAATCCAGAGTAGGAAATATACTAATGCGACCTTCTTTTAGAAATTTTGAAATTCCATATTTAGGTAATTCTACGTTAAATGATGAATTTCAAATTCCGATTGATGATTTATTTTTATCACTAAAAAACGAAAGACTAGTCTTAAGATCCAAACAAAACAACTGTCAGGTAATTCCTCACTTAACAAACGCTCATAATTACTCTCAAAATTCTTTACCAATTTATCATTTTTTATGCGATCTTCAAACGGAAGGCATTAGTCCAGGAATGTCATTCAACTTAGGTAATGCCTCAAATACATTTGATTTTATACCTCGAATTGAATGCGATGATATTATATTACAGGAAGCAACCTGGAATATTAATCGTAAAGATGTAGAAAGTCTATTAAAAAATAAAAACAATGACGTTTTACTACAGCAAGAAATAGCAAAATTTAGAGCAGACAAAAACATACCACAATTTATACTACTTTCAGAAAACGATAATGAATTACTAATAAATTTTCAAAACCTCACTTCGGTAAAAATGCTTCTTGATGCTATAAGCAAAAAGAGCGTTTTTATTATTAAAGAATTCCTTTATGCTGAAAAAAGCACTGTAAAAGATCTTAAAAAAGAATATTACACGAATGAAATAATAGTTTCTTTTTACAATAGCAATAAACTAGAAAAAACACATGAGTAACGCAACACAACGCAATTATATACTTGGAGACGAATGGATTTACTACAAAATTTATACTGGCCAATCTACTTCTGACACAATCTTAACTGACATAATTCTGCCAATATCTCAATCATTACTTAAGGAAAAAATCATTGACAAGTGGTTTTTTATTAGATATTCCGATCCCGAAAATCATTTACGAGTGAGATTTCACCTCCAAAATTCAAATGATTTTCATATTGTAATACTAAAATTCAAAACCGCATTAAAGCAATATATTAAAGCAAACCTAATCTGGAATATACAACTAGACACTTATAAGCAAGAGATTGAACGCTACAATGGAAAAAAAATGCTTGAATTATCTGAAGATTTATTTTTTCATGACAGTAAAATGATAGCAAAATTCATCAGTTTAATAGAAGGAGAAGAAGGAGAGGAACTAAGATGGTTATTTGCAATAAAAGCCATTGATAAATTTCTTGACAGTTTTTATTTTTCAATAACTGAAAAATTGGATCTTCTAAATAGACTAAAAACAGGTTATGCGAATGAGTTTGATATGTCAAGACCTCTAAAAAAACAACTAGATCAAAAATATCGCCATAATCGTGAGAAAATCGAACTTTTTTTAGGAAATGATTTTAGCACCAACTCTAACTACACTGAGATACAGAAGCTGCTTAATGAAAAAGAAAAAAAATCTTTAGAAACAATAAAAAAAATCATTGCAACTAATAAAAAAACAAAAAACGATATAAATAATTTTTTAATGAGCCATATCCACATGACAATGAATAGATTTTTCAAATCTAAAGGAAGAGTTCATGAGTTGGTTATTTATGATTTCTTATATCGTCATTATCTGTCTCTGTATCACAAAAAACTTAAAGTAATTTCTGAATAATAACTTCTTCAGTTATTCCTTCAGCATCAGCTTTATAATTCTTAATAATTCTGTGGCGAAGAATTCCGGTTGCTACTGCTTTGACATCTTCAATATCTGGAGAAAATTTGCCATTAAAAGCTGCATGTGCTTTTGCTGCCAAAATTAAATTCTGAGAAGCTCTCGGTCCTGCGCCCCAATCTAGATAATTTTTCACAAAATCATTTGTCAGTTTATTGTCTGGACGTGTTTTGCTAACTAAAGTTACGGCATATTCAATAACATTATCCGCTACAGGAATTCTGCGAATCAAATGCTGAAAATCTATAATTTCCTGAGCTGTAAATAATGGTGTTATAGATGTTTTAACGTCTGAAGTAGTTCTTTTTACTACCTGAACTTCTTCTTCAAAAGTTGGATATTCTAACTTTACGGCAAACATAAATCGGTCTAATTGTGCTTCCGGAAGCGGATAAGTTCCCTCCTGCTCTATCGGATTTTGCGTTGCCAGAACAAAATACGGCAAATCTAATTTATGATGCTGTCCTGCAATTGTAACCGAACGTTCTTGCATTGCTTCAAGTAAAGCGGCCTGAGTTTTTGGTGGCGTTCTGTTGATTTCGTCGGCTAAAATAATGTTTGAAAAAATTGGTCCTTTAATGAATTTAAAATTTCGGTTTTCATCCAAAATTTCGCTTCCCAAAATATCAGAAGGCATTAAATCGGGAGTAAACTGAATTCTTTTAAAATCTAACCCCAAAGCCTGCGATAGCGTATTTATCATTAAGGTTTTTGCCAAACCCGGAACCCCAATCAACAATGCATGACCTCCGGAAAATATACAAAGTAAAATTTGATCGACAACGGCATCTTGGCCTACAATGATTTTTGCTATTTCGTTTTTTAATTCGTTTCGTTTCTGAACTAAATTGTGAATTGCTGTTACGTCAGACATTTATGAGTGTATTTAAAATTAAAAAGAGTTAGTTTTATGAATTCATAAAACTAACTCTTTTTCTTTATTTAATAAAAATTATTTTTTCAACCAGTTATTAGCAAAACTACAGTCTCTGTATTCTCCAATAATTTTGATGTGAGTATCTTTTATTTTATTATCAAACCATTTTGCAATTGCGTTGATTTGTTTTTCTTTTAATGCTAATTCCTTAATTTTTGTATAATCTTTAGCGTAATCTGCTACGTGCTCATCAATTCTGTTCGTAACCGTGATAATTTTATAGGTCTTTTTTTCTTTTTCATCTGTATTTAAAAGCGGCTGTGAAACTTCAGTATCTTTTAAATTTGAAACTTGACTATACAAAGTCGGGTCCATTTTTGTCAATTCAAAACGAGTATCTTGTGTATTTGGGTTTACCAGCGTTCCACCATTTGCTCTTGTTTCTTTTTCATCAGAATCTGACCTTGCTGCATCGGCAAAAGAAACTTCTTTATTTACAATCTTAGTTCTGATATTTGTAATTCTTTCTTTTGCTTCTTTCAAGGCATCTTCAGAAACAGTAGGCGATATCAAAATATGTCGTAATTCAATCTCTTGTCCTTTTATTTTTTCAACCATAATAATATGAAAACCATAAATAGTTTCAAACGGAGCAGAAATTTCACCTTCTTGCAAGCTAAAAGCAACATCTTTAAATTCTTTTAAAAATGGAGTTTTACGGGTTATTTTATAAAAACCTCCATTAGGCAAAGATGCTTTATCCTGAGAATACAAAACGGCCTTAGTCGCAAAGCTAGATCCAGCAAGAACATCATCTCTCATTGCGTTCAATCTGTCAATTACTTTTTGTTTGTCTTCTTTAGAAACTTTTGGCTCTACAACAATTTGCGCCACTTCCATTTCAGCACCAAAAGTCGGCAATTCGTCTTTTGGGATTTTCTTAAAGAAATTACGAACTTCTTCAGGAGTGATTTCGACATCTTTAACAATCTTATCTCTCATTTCTGAGGCAAGTTTCTGCTCTTTCAAAATATCTGCAAAATAAGTTTTAAACTCTTCTACCGAATTTTTTCTATAATACTGTACTACCTTATTTATGTCACCGACCTGCTGCACCATGTAGTTCAGCCTTTCTTCCATCATGCTTCTTACTTCGGCGTCACTTACAATAATACTATCCTGAATTGCTTGGTGAGCGTAAAGTTTATCTTCTAGTAGTTTTCCAAGCATCTGGCATCTTGTAATATCTTTTACAGAACCTCCTTGACTGGTGATTTCTAAAAATCCTTTATCAATATCAGAATCCAAAACAATATACTCTCCAACTGTTGCAATAATACCATCAATTTTAAGCTTTCCTCCTGTAGGCGCTTCAGCCGGCTTTAAGGCAACCGCATCAGGAATTATTTCCTGTGCAGAAACAATTGAAGTGAAAAAAAATGAAAAACAACATACAAACATCAATTTGTATCCGATTGTTTTTAGCTGTAATTTTTTTAATAACATTATTTTAAATTTAATTTGAATGTAAAGACCTGCTTTAAACTTTTGTCAAAATTACTTCAATTTTATTTTTCAGATAAATCTAAAAACATAAATAATTAAAGTCTAGTTCTTTTCTAACTTATAACGAACAAAAATAACAATTCAATTACATAATACAACTATCAGCTATAGTATTAACAAAAAATTATGGGAGAGCTGATTAAATTCGGCAACAGTTCTCTGCATTTTAAAAAAAATCTTCTCAAAAAAGCAACTTTTGTATGAGTTCTGTAGGCTAAAGGAAAGAAAACCAAAACAAGAAATATTTTTATTCCGCCGTAATTAATAGTACTTTTGCAACCTATTTATACGAAATATGAGTTTTTTAAAAGAAATACAACGCAGAAGAACATTCGGAATCATATCGCATCCCGATGCCGGTAAAACTACTTTAACTGAAAAACTGTTACTTTTTGGAGGGGCTATACAGGAAGCTGGAGCCGTAAAAAACAACAAAATTAAAAAAGGAGCAACGAGTGATTTCATGGAAATCGAACGCCAAAGAGGTATTTCGGTTTCGACTTCTGTACTTGCTTTTAATTATAAAGATAAAAAAATCAATATCCTTGATACTCCAGGACACAAGGATTTTGCTGAAGATACTTTTAGAACTTTAACTGCTGTTGACAGTGTAATCGTCGTGATTGACGTCGCAAAAGGGGTTGAGGAACAAACAGAAAAATTGGTTGCGGTTTGTAGAATGCGTAACATTCCGATGATTGTTTTCATCAACAAATTAGACCGTGAAGGTAAAGATGCCTTTGATTTGATGGATGAAGTTGAGCAAAAACTTGGTTTAAAAGTGACGCCTCTTAGTTTCCCAATCGGAATGGGTTATGATTTTCAGGGAATTTACAATTTATGGGAAGAAAACATTAACCTTTTCAGCGGAGACAGCCGTAAAAACATTGAGGAAACCATTGCTTTTTCTGATGTGCAGAACAATCCTGAATTAGACAAGATTGTCGGCGAAAAAGCAGCAAATAAACTTCGCGAAGAATTAGAATTGATTGATGAAGTGTATCCTAAATTTGAACGTCAGGATTATTTGGATGGAAAAATTCAGCCAGTTTTCTTTGGTTCTGCTTTAAATAATTTTGGAGTTCGTGAATTATTAGATTGTTTCATTACAATTGCTCCGTCTCCAAGAGCAAAAGATTCTGAAACCCGTAACGTTGAGCCTACAGAAGAAAAAATGTCTGGATTTGTTTTCAAAATCCACGCAAACATGGATCCTAAACACCGTGACCGTTTAGCATTTATCAAAATCGTTTCTGGAACTTTTGAAAGAAACAAACCTTATTATCATGTTCGTCAGAAGAAAAATTTAAAATTCTCTAGTCCAAATGCTTTTTTTGCAGAAAAAAAAGAGATTGTTGACATTTCTTATCCAGGCGATATTGTTGGTTTACATGACACTGGGAATTTTAAAATTGGAGATACTTTAACAGAAGGCGAAATCATGAGCTTTAAAGGTATTCCAAGTTTCTCTCCTGAGCATTTTAGATACATTAACAACGCTGATCCAATGAAAGCTAAGCAATTAGAAAAAGGAGTTGATCAGTTGATGGACGAAGGAGTTGCTCAATTATTTACGTTGGAAATGAACAACCGTAAAATAATTGGAACGGTTGGAGCACTTCAATACGAGGTTATTCAATATCGTTTGGAACACGAATACGGTGCAAAATGTACGTATGAAAACTTTCCTGTACATAAAGCGTGCTGGGTAAAACCTGATGATGCTAAAAATGAAGAATTTAAAGAATTCAAGCGTATCAAGCAAAAATTCTTGGCGCATGATAAATACGGACAATTGGTATTTTTAGCTGATTCTGATTTTACAATTCAAATGACACAAAGTAAATATCCAAGTGTAAAATTATTCTTTACATCTGAGTTTGATTAATACTTTCTTTATTGAAAAACATATAAAAGGCTGTCTAAAATAGTATAGACAGCCTTTTTTCTTTACATTCCCCAAAATGTAAATTTCTTTATAATTATCGATAATTAATTCCTAATCCGCCAGCAATATAGACTTTAGTAAATTCTTCTTTTTCTATAATTATATTTTGAGATAAAACTTTATTTCTTACCGCATTTGCAGAAAAAGATATTTCTTTTGAAAGATAATAATCATTTCCGGTGATGGTGATCATGAAGGTTTTACTGCTTTTTGAGATTTTAGTCTTTATTGAAAAATCCCCGGTCTTGGAATTTACTTCTACAGCTTGCGAACCATCAACAGCAATCATTAAATTAGGATATCCTTTTCTATCAAAAGGTTTCTTTGTTTTTGCCTCCAGTAATTTTCCTTGAATGATTATCGAAACTTCCTCTTTTGTACTATGATTGTACGCAACTTTGCCTATTTCATAAGCATTGGGTTTTGTACAATTTATTTCTGTTTTTATCGGCTCTTTTTCTTGTGCAGAAAGATTTGATGCAAGCAAAACTGATGCTGCAACTGCTGCATATTTTAAAGAATTGATTTTAGAAGTTTCATTATATTCAAACTGCTCCTCTAATTGTGTGGTTCTCAATCTCGCACAAATAGATTTATCTTTATTTTCCGCAATGAATTTAGCCACTTCTGAATTGGTCTTTTTACTTAAATCAATTACGTTTTTCATACAAGAGTTACAAAATGAACCATTTGCATTGGGAATCATTTTGTCAAAACTTTCAGAACAAGGATCTGCTATTTCTAAAGTGAATTTCGTTTTCATAATTTCTCTTTTTAATTGAGTCGTATATTTAGTATAGAGAACATTTTTACACGAAAGGTTGGGAAGAAAAAATATTTATTTTTTAGGCATAAAAAAAGTGCCGAAGACAAATCGGCACTTTCTAATATTTGAATTAATTCAACCTTACTATTTCTATTATTTTATCCAACAAAAAACAAACTCGTTTTTTTGTTTCCTAAATTAACTGATTTTAAAGAACAGACTAAATTTACTCGATTAAAGTAAGATTAATCCGTTAAAATGCATTTTTAGTGAAAGAAAAAAAAGCCCCATTCGAAAATGGGGCTTTAAAATTTATGCTTGTCCCGCAGGACCAAAATTAAGCGGAATTGGCGCTTGTTCTGTCTCTTTGATTTCGCCGTGGGCGGCTTCAAATCGATGGATGTTTTCACCTATTGCTCTTAACAATCTTTTAGCATGTTGTGGTGTCAAGACAATTCTTGACTTTACCTTGGCTTTAGGAATACCTGGCATAATGCTCACAAAATCTAAAACAAACTCTGATGATGAGTGATTAATAATTGCAAGATTAGAATAAATTCCTTCTGCAATAGTTTCGTCTAGCTCAATATTAATTTGCTCTTGTTGTTGTTTCGGATTACTCATAGTTTCCTAAATTAATAAATGTATTCTTCTTTATTAGCCATCATTTCGTTGTAATCGTCTTTAGACCCTACGATAGTGTTATCGTATTCTCTCATACCAGTTCCCGCAGGAATTCTGTGTCCAACAATTACATTTTCTTTTAATCCTTCTAAGTCATCTACTTTACCAGCTACAGCAGCTTCGTTAAGTACTTTCGTTGTCTCCTGGAATGAAGCCGCAGAAATGAATGATTTAGTTTGTAACGAAGCTCTTGTAATACCTTGAAGAACTGGCGTTGCAGTTGCAGTGATTACATCTCTTGCTACAACAAGATTTTTATCTGTACGTTTCAATAATGAATTCTCATCACGTAATTCACGAGGCGTAATAATCTGACCTGGTTTCAATACTGAAGAATCTCCAGCATCTTCAACCACTTTCATTCCGTATAATTTATCATTTTGAACGATGAAATCTTTAGTATGAATTAATTGATCTTCTAAGAATAAAGTATCTCCTGGATCCTCTACTCTTACTTTACGCATCATTTGACGAATTACAACCTCAAAGTGCTTGTCATTAATTTTTACCCCTTGTAAACGGTAAACCTCTTGAATTTCATTTACCAAGTACTGTTGAACAGCAGCAGGCCCTTGAATTCTTAAGATATCATCTGGTGTAATTGCACCATCAGACAATGGAACTCCCGCTCTTACGAAGTCATTTTCTTGTACTAAGATTTGGCTAGAAAGTTTAACTAAATACTTTTTAATCTCACCAAATTTAGATTCAATAACAATCTCACGGTTACCTCTTTTGATTTTACCGAAAGATACAACTCCATCAATTTCAGATACAACTGCTGGGTTTGAAGGGTTACGAGCCTCAAGAAGCTCAGTAATTCTTGGTAAACCTCCAGTGATATCGCCCGCTTTAGAAGAACGACGTGGGATTTTTACTAATACTTTACCTGCTTTAATTTTCTCGCCATTTTCAACCATAAGGTGTGCACCTACTGGTAAGTTGTAAGAACGAATCAATTCTCCTTCTTTACCATAAACTAATAAAGTTGGGATTAATTTTTTGTTTCTAGCTTCAGAAATTACTTTTTCTTGGAAACCAGTCTGCTCATCAATCTCCACCATGAACGATTGTCCTTGCTCTAAATCTTCGTAAGCAATCTTACCAGTAAACTCAGAAACAATTACACCGTTATATGGATCCCATTTACAGATTACAGTTCCTTTAGCTACAGTTTCTCCATCTCCAACAAAGATACTAGAACCGTAAGGAATGTTATGTGTATTTAAAACAATTCCAGTTTTCTCGTCAACTAATTTCAACTCAGTTGAACGTGAAACTACGATATCAACAGAGTTTCCTTCTCCGTCTTCTCCTTTAACTGTTTTTAAATCTTCAATTTCAAGTCTACCTGCGAATCTTGTAACAATACTAGACTCTTCAGAGATACCTCCAGCAACCCCTCCAACGTGGAACGTACGAAGTGTTAACTGTGTACCTGGCTCTCCAATAGACTGAGCTGCAATAACTCCGACAGCTTCACCTCTTTGTGTCATTTTTCCAGTAGCTAAGTTTCTACCGTAACATTTCGCACAAATACCTTTTAAAGCTTCACAAGTTAATGGAGATCTAACTTCTACTTTTTCAATTGGAGAAGCTTCGATAGTTCTCATAATTGCTTCCGTAATTTGTTGACCAGATTGAACCATTACTTCATTAGTAAGAGGATTAATAACGTCTTGCAATGCAACACGTCCTAAAATTCTCTCTCCTAAAGATTCAACGATTTCCTCATTTTTCTTCAATGCAGATACCTCAACACCTCTTAAAGTTCCACAATCTTCGATGTTAACAATAACATCTTGAGAAACGTCATGAAGTCTTCTTGTCAAGTAACCAGCATCGGCCGTTTTAAGAGCCGTATCCGCAAGACCTTTACGAGCACCGTGAGTAGAAATGAAGTACTCAAGAATCGAAAGACCTTCCTTAAAGTTAGAAAGAATCGGGTTTTCAATAATCTCACCACCACCAGCAGTAGATTTTTTAGGCTTAGCCATCAAACCACGCATACCAGTTAACTGACGAATCTGTTCCTTAGAACCCCTCGCCCCAGAGTCAAGCATCATATATACAGAGTTGAAACCTTGTTGGTCTTCTCTAATATTTTTCATTGCTAATTCTGTTAACTGAGCATTTGCTGAAGTCCATACGTCAATAACTTGGTTGTAACGCTCGTTATTTGTGATAAGACCCATGTTATAGTTAGTTGAGATACCTTCAACTTGCTCTCTAGCATCTGCAATTAACTTCGTTTTTTGTTCTGGAATTCTAATATCACCTAAAGAGAATGATAAACCTCCTCTAAATGCGAATTTATACCCCATATCTTTCATATTATCCAAGAAAGCTGCCGTTGTAGGTACATCAGTCACACTTAAAATGTGTCCAATAATATCTCTAAGGTTTTTCTTAGTCAATACGTCATTGATATATCCAGCTGCTTCAGGTACTACTTCGTTAAATAATACACGTCCTGCAGTTGTTTGAATGATTTTGTACACTAATTCTCCAGCGTCATTAAAATCTTTTGCTCTAATTTTTACACGAGCATTTAATTCTAATCTTCCTTCGTTTAATGCAATGTTTACTTCTTCAGCAGAATAGAAAGTCAAATCCTGACCTAAAATAATGTGATCTTCTGTAGAAATACGTTCTTTGGTCATATAATATAGACCCAAGACCATGTCCTGAGAAGGTACAGTAATTGGAGCACCATTTGCAGGGTTCAAGATATTGTGAGAAGCCAACATTAATAATTGTGCCTCTAAAATAGCCTCTGGTCCTAATGGTAAGTGAACCGCCATCTGGTCACCATCGAAATCGGCGTTGAAAGCCGTACATACTAATGGGTGTAACTGGATCGCTTTTCCTTCAATTAATTTTGGCTGGAAAGCCTGAATACCAAGTCTGTGCAAAGTAGGAGCACGGTTCAGTAATACTGGGTGTCCTTTAATTACGTTTTCTAAGATATCCCAAACTACCGGCTCTTTTTTGTCAATGATTTTCTTAGCAGATTTTACTGTTTTTACAATCCCTCTTTCAATCAATTTACGGATAACGAAAGGTTTGTATAATTCAGAAGCCATATCTTTTGGCAATCCGCACTCATATAATTTTAACTCTGGACCAACGACAATTACCGAACGAGCAGAATAATCCACACGTTTTCCAAGCAAGTTTTGACGGAAACGTCCTTGCTTACCTTTTAATGAGTCAGATAATGATTTTAACGGTCTGTTAGATTCTGTTTTAACAGCAGAAGCTTTACGAGTGTTATCAAATAATGAATCTACAGATTCTTGTAACATACGTTTTTCGTTTCTTAAGATAACTTCAGGAGCTTTAATCTCCATTAATCTTTTCAAACGGTTGTTACGGATGATTACACGACGGTATAAGTCGTTCAAATCTGAAGTTGCAAAACGACCTCCATCAAGCGGCACAAGCGGACGTAATTCTGGTGGAATAACTGGAACCACTTTCATGATCATCCATTCTGGACGGTTTTCGCGGTTTTCATTAGACTCACGGAAAGATTCAACAACTTGTAATCTTTTTAAAGCTTCAGTTTTTCTTTGTTTAGAAGTTTCGTTGTTAGCGCTATGTCTTAATTGGTAAGACAACTCATCTAAGTCGATACGTGCTAATAAATCCATAATACACTCTGCTCCCATTTTGGCAACAAATTTATTAGGATCTAAATCATCTAAATATTGATTTTCTTGCGGAAGAGTATCTAAAATATTTAGGTATTCTTCTTCAGTTAAGAAATCAAGTCTTTGTAAAGATTCTCCATCAGCATTTTTAGCAATACCAGCTTGGATTACTACGTATCTTTCGTAGTAAATAATCATATCTAATTTCTTAGATGGAAGACCAAGGATATAACCAATTTTGTTTGGAAGAGAACGGAAGTACCAGATATGAGCGATTGGCACAACAAGGTTGATGTGTCCTACTCTATCACGACGTACTTTTTTCTCAGTAACTTCAACACCACAACGGTCACAGATGATACCTTTGTAACGAATTCTTTTATACTTACCACAAGCACATTCGAAATCTTTTACTGGTCCGAAGATTCTTTCGCAGAAAAGTCCGTCACGCTCTGGTTTGTGCGTTCTATAGTTAATAGTTTCTGGCTTTAAAACCTCTCCTCTTGATTCTTTCAAGATAGATTCTGGTGAAGCCAATCCAATAGAAATTTTGTTAAATCTTTTTACTGGATTTTTATCTTTATTGTTTCTGTTATTCATCATAGTTTTTACTATTGATTTATTTTGCAATTAAAAAATTGAATTTAGATTTATAATCTACTCTTTAAAAAATAAAGAGTTAATCATTCAGCTACTACCTCGGGTTACTTCTCTAAACCTCAAAACTGAATTTTGAAGTGCTAGTTATAAAATGCCTCGCATTGTTATAAAAAATCGGAACGGGTTACGGGTATAAATCTTTAAAAACTTATTATAAATGAGTAATCAGTCCCGATTTTAATCGGGACTGATTCCAAAACTTTTATTATTCTTCCAAACGAAGATCTAATCCTAGACCTTTCAATTCGTGCATTAATACATTGAATGATTCTGGTAAACCTGGTTCTGGCATAGTTTCACCCTTAACGATAGCTTCGTAAGTTTTAGCTCTACCAATAACGTCATCAGACTTAACAGTTAAGATTTCACGTAGTGTACTAGAAGCTCCATAAGCCTCAAGTGCCCAAACCTCCATCTCTCCAAAACGCTGACCTCCAAATTGAGCCTTACCTCCAAGTGGTTGTTGCGTAATCAATGAGTATGGTCCGATAGAACGTGCGTGCATCTTATCATCAACCATGTGTCCTAATTTAAGCATGTAAATTACACCCACAGTTGCTTTTTGTGCAAAACGTTCTCCAGTTCCACCATCATAAAGATAAGTATGTCCGAAACGTGGTACGTTAGCTTCATCAGTCAAAGCATTGATTTCGTCTAGAGAAGCACCGTCGAAAATTGGAGTAGCAAATTTTCTACCCAAGTTCATACCAGCCCATCCAAGAACAGTCTCATAAATCTGACCAATGTTCATACGTGAAGGTACCCCAAGTGGATTCAATACGATATCTACCGGTGTTCCATCTTCTAAGAAAGGCATATCTTCATGACGAACGATTCTAGCAACAATACCTTTGTTACCGTGACGTCCCGCCATTTTATCACCCACTTTTAACTTACGTTTTTTAGCGATATAGATTTTAGCCAATTTCAAGATTCCAGATGGTAATTCATCTCCAACTGTAATAGTAAATTTCTCTCTTCTTAAAGCTCCTTGTAAGTCGTTCAGCTTAATTTTATAGTTATGAATTAAATCATTAACCATCTTATTTGTAGCATCATCAGCAACCCATTGACCTTTACTTAAGTGAGCAAAATCTTCTACTGCGTAAAGCATTTTTTGAGTATATTTTTTACCTTTTGGTAAAACTTCTTCACCCAAATCATTCATTACACCTTGAGATGTTTTTCCGTTAACGATTAAGAATAATTTCTCAACCAATCTGTCTTTTAATTCAACAAATTTAGTTTCGAATTCCATTTCTAAAGCGCCTAAAGCATCTTTATCCTGAGTACGTTTACGTTTATCTTTTACGGCTCTTGCAAATAATTTTTTGTCAAGAACTACACCATGTAAAGATGGAGAAGCTTTTAATGAAGCATCTTTTACATCACCTGCTTTATCTCCGAAGATTGCACGAAGCAATTTCTCCTCTGGAGTAGGATCTGATTCTCCTTTTGGTGTAATTTTTCCGATTAGAATGTCGCCAGGTTTAACCTCTGCTCCAATTCTAATCATACCGTTTTCATCTAAATCTTTAGTAGCTTCTTCAGAAACGTTAGGAATATCGTTTGTTAACTCTTCGTTACCTAACTTAGTATCTCTAACCTCTAATGAATAATCATCAACGTGGATAGAAGTAAAAATATCATCACGAACTACTTTCTCAGAAATTACAATCGCATCCTCGAAGTTGTACCCTTTCCATGGCATGAACGCAACTTTTAAGTTTCTACCTAAAGCTAATTCACCATTTTGAGTAGCATATCCTTCTGATAATACTTGTCCAGGAATAACCCTATCACCTTTTCTTACGATTGGTTTCAAGTTAATACTTGTACCTTGATTGGTTTTTCTAAATTTAATAAGGTTGTATGTTTTCTCATCAGCATCAAAACTAACCATTCTCTCGTCTTCTGTACGATCGTATTTAATAGTAATGATATTTGCATCTACGTATTCAACAGTACCATGCCCTTCAGCATTGATTAATACTCTTGAATCTGAAGCTACCTGACGCTCTAAACCTGTACCAACAATCGGAGCTTCAGGACGGATCAAAGGAACCGCCTGACGCATCATGTTCGATCCCATCAACGCACGGTTCGCATCATCATGCTCCAAGAAAGGAATCAATGATGCAGAAATCGAAGCGATCTGGTTAGGAGCAACGTCTGTATAATGAACTACTGATGGCTCAACAACCGGGAAGTCACCTTCCTCACGAGCAATAACATTGCTAGCTGTAATTTTACCAGAAGCATCCATTTCAATGTTTGCCTGAGCAATCATTTTACCTTCTTCTTCTTCAGCACTTAAGTAAACTGGAGTACTTTCTAAATCAACTACACCATTAGTTACTTTACGGTATGGAGTTTCTATGAATCCCATTCCGTTAACTTTTGCATAAACACCAAGAGATGAAATCAAACCAATGTTTGGTCCCTCTGGAGTTTCAATCGGACATAAACGACCATAGTGTGTATAGTGAACGTCACGAACCTCGAAACCAGCTCTCTCTCTCGAAAGTCCACCTGGTCCAAGTGCAGAAAGTCTTCTTTTGTGTGTAATCTCAGCTAATGGATTCGTTTGATCCATAAATTGAGATAACTGGTTAGTACCAAAGAAAGAGTTGATAACTGATGATAATGTTTTAGCATTAATCAAATCAATTGGTGTAAACACCTCGTTATCTCTAACGTTCATTCTCTCACGAATAGTTCTAGCCATACGTGCTAAACCAACACCGAATTGTTGAGACAATTGTTCACCAACTGTTCTAACACGACGGTTTGATAAGTGATCAATATCATCAATCTCTGCTTTAGAGTTGATCAATTCGATCAAATATTTTACAATTGTAATAATATCTTCTTTGGTAAGCACTTGCTTATCCATAGGGATATCTAAATTTAATTTTTTGTTCATTCTGTAACGACCAACTTCACCTAAGTTATAACGTTGATCAGAGAAGAACAATTTATCTATAATACCACGAGCAGTTTCCTCATCAGGCGGTTCAGCGTTACGCAACTGACGGTAAATGTGCTCTACAGCTTCTTTTTCAGAGTTTGTTGGATCTTTTTGTAACGTGTTGTGGATAATAGCATAATCTGCTTGATTGTTATCCTCTTTGTGCAACAAAATAGATTTTACGTTAGAATCGATGATCTCTTCAACATTATCTTTGTCGATAATAGTATCACGATCAAGGATGATTTCGTTACGCTCGATAGAAACTACCTCTCCAGTATCCTCATCTACGAAATCCTCGTGCCATGTGTTCAATACACGCGCAGCAAGTCTTCTTCCAATATATTTCTTAATACCTGTTTTAGATACTTTAATTTCTTCAGCTAAGTCGAAAATTTCAAGGATATCCTTATCTCTTTCAAAACCGATAGCACGGAATAAAGTTGTTACAGGTAATTTTTTCTTTCTATCAATATAAGCATACATTACGCTGTTAATATCAGTAGAGAATTCTATCCAAGATCC
Organism: Flavobacterium procerum; assembly: GCF_042431625.1. Lineage (NCBI taxonomy): Bacteria > Pseudomonadati > Bacteroidota > Flavobacteriia > Flavobacteriales > Flavobacteriaceae > Flavobacterium > Flavobacterium procerum. Next base: position 63,961 of record NZ_JBHLYW010000008.1, read on the forward strand.
TTTAAAAGGAATTACTCTCGCAGAATAAAGTTTAGTTCCATTTGCGTGGAATGACTGTCCAAAGAAAACCCCTGGAGAACGGTGTAATTGAGATACTACAACACGCTCGGCACCATTAATAACAAAAGTACCACTAGGAGTCATGTAAGGAATTGTTCCAAGATAAACATCTTGTACAATTGTTTCAAAATCTTCGTGTTCTGGATCTGTACAGTATAGTTTTAACCTAGCTTTTAAAGGCACACTATAAGTAAGACCTCTCTCTATACATTCTTGAATTGTATAACGTGGTGGATCAACAAAATAATCTAGGAATTCCAATACAAAGTTGTTTCTTGTATCTGTAATTGGAAAGTTTTCCATGAAGGTGTTGTATAACCCTTCGTTGCCTCTTTCGTCAGATTTCGTTTCTAATTGGAAGAAATCTTTAAAAGATTTAACCTGAACATCCAAGAAATCTGGATAGTCAGGAATGTTTTTTGTAGAGGCAAAATTCAATCTTTCAGTCTGATTTGTTATCATCAATGGACAAAATTTTGATTAAAAAAAAGTAATTTTTTTTGTGTAAAACACATTGCGTAGTTTATACTTTCTTTTTAAAATCAATACATCTTTAAAAATAAACAGATAAATTTCGGTTCAATTTTTTTTCTTCGTATTGATCAAAAACTTTTTCGTATTTTAAACTAATTTGATAATAAAATTTAATGTATTTTATTATACGAAAAATGGTTTAGGCCTTTGAGTGTTAACTCAGGACCTAAACCTAGTTCTTAAAACCGAGTTGAATTATTTTAATTCAACTACAGCTCCAGCTTCTTCTAATGATTTTTTAAGACCTTCAGCCTCTTCTTTAGAAACACCTTCTTTAACGTTGCTTGGAGCTCCGTCAACTACATCTTTAGCTTCTTTCAAACCTAAACCTGTAAGTTCTTTTACTAATTTCACAACTGCTAATTTAGAAGCACCAGCTTCTTTTAATACAACTGTAAATTCAGTTTGTGCTTCTTCAGCAGCACCTTCTCCACCACCAGCAGCAACTACTACAGCTGCAGCAGCAGGCTCGATACCATACTCATCTTTTAATATTGTTGCTAATTCGTTAACTTCTTTAACTGTTAAGTTAACTAATTGTTCTGCGAATTGTTTCAAATCTGCCATTTCTTCTATCGTTTAAAATGATTTGTAAAAAATATAATTTATTTATTGTGCGCTTAATTAAGCAGTAAGGAAGAATACATCCTTACATTCAAAATTACTCTGCTGCTTCTTCGCTTCCTGCGAATTTGTTTTGTAAAGCAGAAATAATTCTTTGAGCTGGAGATTGTAATAATCCAATGATTTCTCCAATAAGCTCTTCTTTAGATTTAATTGTAGCTAACGCATCTAATTGGTTATCTCCAATGTATACTTCAGAATTGATATAAGCTCCTTTTAAAACTGGTTTATCAGATTTCTTACGGAAATCTTTGATAATTTTTCCAGGTGCATTAGCAACATCAGAAATAAAGATAGCGCTGTTACCAGATAAAACTGTAGGTAAATCACCATAATCATTAGAAGAAGCTTCCATTGCCTTTGCAAGCAAAGTGTTCTTTACAACTTCTAATTTGATACCTGCTTTAAAACAAGCTCTACGTAAGTTTGAAGTTGTCTCTGCGTTTAAACCAGAAATATCAGATATGTAAACGATATTTGTACCAGCTAACTGCGCAGTTAAATTTTCAATCGCGATTGATTTTTCTTCTCTAGTCATACTAAAAATTTTTAACTACCAATTATACTGCTTTCGGGTCTAATGCAATAGCAGGACTCATTGTGCTTGTAAGGTGAATACCTTTGATGTATGTACCTTTAGCAGCAGTTGGTTTAAGTTTTATTAATGTTTGAATAATTTCGTGTGCGTTGTCAACAATCTGCTCAGCTCCAAAAGAAACTTTACCGATTCCTGCATGTACGATACCAGTTTTATCAACTTTAAAGTCAATTTTACCAGCTTTAACTTCTTGAACAGCTTTAGCAACATCCATAGTTACTGTACCTGTTTTAGGGTTTGGCATTAAACCTCTAGGTCCTAAAATACGACCTAATGGACCTAATTTACCCATAACAGCTGGCATAGTGATGATAACATCAACATCAGTCCAACCGTCTTTAATTTTTTGTAAGTAATCGTCAAGACCAACGTGATCTGCTCCAGCTTCTCTTGCTTCAGCCTCTTTATCTGGAGTAACCAATGCTAATACTTTAACGTCTTTTCCTGTTCCATGAGGTAAAGTTACTACACCTCTCACCATTTGATTCGCTTTTCTAGGGTCTACACCTAAACGAACTGCGATATCAACAGACTCATCAAATTTTGCAGAAGCAACAACTTTCAATAATGCAGCAGCATCTTTTAGAGAGTATAATTTGTTCTTTTCAATTTTTGAAGCAGCCTCTTTTTGCTTTTTTGTTAATTTTGCCATGTCTTTTTCTTAATTAAAAAGGAGCATCTCCTGATACAGTTATACCCATAGATCTAGCTGTTCCAGCAACCATACTCATAGCTTTCTCAATTGTAAAAGCATTTAAGTCTGGCATTTTGTCTTCAGCAATAGTTCTAATTTGTTCCCAAGTAACGCTAGCTACTTTTTTACGATTAGGCTCACCAGAACCAGATTTTAGCTTTGCAGCTTCCATTAACTGAACTGCTGCTGGAGGAGTCTTAACAACAAAATCGAATGATTTGTCTTTGTACACAGTGATTTGCACTGGACAAATTTTGCCAGGTTTATCCTGAGTTCTAGCATTAAATTGCTTGCAAAACTCCATGATATTAACCCCAGCAGCTCCTAAAGCAGGTCCAACCGGTGGCGACGGGTTCGCAGCACCTCCCTTAACTTGTAGTTTAACTACCTTACTAATTTCTTTAGCCATTTTTAAAAAATTTAACACCGCAATCAATGGAAGCGACTACGATGGTTTATTATAGTGTAACAAAAATTATACTTTTTCTACTTGCATAAAACTCAATTCTAATGGCGTTTTTCTTCCGAAAATCTTAACCATAACCTCAAGTTTACGCTTCTCTTCATTGATTTTCTCAACAGATCCATTGAATCCGTTAAAAGGCCCATCAATTACTTTTACAGTTTCACCAACACTAAATGGTATAGAGCGAGTATCCGTATTAACAGTAAGCTCATCTACTTTACCTAGCATTCGATTAACCTCAGAAAGTCTCAAAGGAACAGGTTCACCTCCCTTTGTTTCTCCTAAAAATCCAATAACGCTTGTAATCGACTTAATAATATGAGGTATCTCACCAACTAAGTTAGCCTCGATCATAACATATCCAGGAAAATAAACTTTATCCTTAGATGATTTTTTCCCATCTTTTACAGTAACCACTTTTTCAGTAGGAACCAAAACCTGAGAAACATAATCCTCCATACCTAATCTCGCAATTTCAGTCTCGATATAAGCTTTCACTTTATTCTCTTGACCACTAACTGCTCTAACTACGTACCATTTTTTCACATTATTATCTGCCATCACAAAAAATTACCCTTTTAACCATTTAAAAAATCCAGCTAAAGCTTTTGCAAAAAATTCGTCTACTCCCCAAGTTGCCAAAGCAAATAGAACCGAAAATACAGCTACAACAATTGTCAATTTCTGAACTTCAGCCCATGCAGGCCAAGTAACATTTGACTTTAACTCTTCGAAAGCCTCTGATAAATAATTAGTAACTTTTGTCATTTGATCTGTTTTTTATTGCACGGGCGGAGGGATTCGAACCCCCATCAACGGTTTTGGAGACCGCTATTCTACCCTTGAACTACGCCCGTAATTAAAAGCCAGTGATTTCAGTTATGAAAATCAGCTGGCTTTTTATAATTGTTTATAGGATTATCCTACGATTTCAGTCACCTGACCTGCTCCTACTGTTCTACCACCTTCACGGATAGCGAAACGTAAACCAACGCTCATTGCGATTGGGCTTAATAAAGCAACATTGATAGTCAAGTTATCTCCTGGCATTACCATCTCTACTCCTTCTGGTAAAGTAATAACCCCTGTTACGTCAGTTGTACGTACGTAGAACTGTGGACGGTAGTTATTGTGGAATGGAGTATGACGTCCACCTTCTTCTTTTTTCAAGATATAAACCTCAGCTTTGAAAGTAGCGTGTGGTTTTACTGATCCTGGCTTAATGATAACCATTCCTCTTTTGATAGATTCTTTATCAATACCTCTTAACAATAAACCTACGTTATCTCCAGCTTCTCCTCTATCAAGGATTTTACGGAACATCTCAACTCCTGTAATAGTAGAAGTTAATTTATCAGCTCCCATACCAATGATTTCAACAGCATCACCTGTATTAGCAATACCAGTTTCGATACGACCTGTAGCAACAGTTCCACGACCTGTAATTGTAAATACATCCTCAACTGGCATCAAGAATGGTTTAGCAACGTCACGCACTGGCTCTTCGATCCAAGCATCAACTGCATCCATTAATTCAATGATTTTTGGCACCCAAGCAGGATCATTATTCAATCCTCCTAAAGCAGAACCTTGAACTACAGGACCATTATCTCCATCATATTCGTAGAAAGATAATAAATCTCTAATTTCCATTTCAACAAGCTCTAATAACTCAGCATCATCAACCATATCCACTTTGTTCATGAAAACAACGATTCTTGGAATACCAACCTGACGACCTAAAAGGATGTGCTCACGAGTTTGTGGCATTGGACCATCTGTAGCAGCAACTACCAAGATAGCTCCGTCCATTTGAGCAGCACCAGTAACCATGTTCTTAACGTAATCCGCGTGACCTGGACAGTCAACGTGAGCGTAGTGACGGTTAGCTGTTTCATACTCTACGTGTGATGTATTAATAGTAATACCTCTTTCTTTCTCCTCTGGAGCGTTATCGATTTGATCAAACGATTTTGCTTGACAGTAACCAGCATCTGACAATACTTTAGTGATTGCAGCAGTTAATGTAGTTTTTCCGTGATCTACGTGTCCAATTGTACCTATGTTTAAGTGCGGTTTGGAACGATTAAAATTCTCCTTTGCCATTTTACTTAATTTTTAATCTTAGTTATATATTAATTTTCAATTTCCTACTTACTTGAGCCAATGTCGGGATTTGAACCCGAGACCTCTTCCTTACCAAGGAAGCACTCTACCCCTGAGCTACACCGGCAGAGAGTTCTGATTTTAGACTTTTGAATTTAGACCCAGACCTTAATCCGAAATCTACAATCCAAAATCTTAACTTCTTTTTTTTGTGGGGAGAGCAGGATTCGAACCTGCGAAGTTCACACAGCAGATTTACAGTCTGCCCTCGTTGGCCGCTTGAGTATCTCCCCTTTTTAATAATTTTATAATTTTAGTTTTCAACCTTTAGATTTCTCTAAAACAAAACCCAATATCCTAAAACATTATTTTTCAATACTTTAAAAGAACAAATTTCAAATCGCATTTGAAATATTTTTGAGCCGATAGAGGGACTCGAACCCACGACCTGCTGATTACAAATCAGCTGCTCTAGCCAGCTGAGCTACATCGGCGAATACATTAAAAAAGTCCGCTATTTCTAACGGACTGCAAATGTAGCTATTTTATCTTTTAATCAAAACATTTTTCGAAAAAAATTTCAATTAAATATGCGCTCTTATTTTTTCTTTCCTTTTTACAAGTAAACGCTCTAAAGATTCTGCCGAAAGCTCAACTGCTTCTTCAAAAGTTTTGCACTGCTTTTTAACCAAAAACTCATCCCCAGGTACATTAATCTTTATCTCCACCACCTTATTCTCTTTATCACTGGTTCTTTCAACTTTTAAAAAAACGTCAGACGAGACTACGCGATCGTAGTATTTTTCCAATTTACCCATTCTTTCTTGGATAAAATCGACCAACTTTCTGTCAACAGTAAAGTTAACTGCATGAACATCTACCTTCATAATACTTATTTTAGGGTTAAACATTAAGAATCATCGTTTATTCCTAGGATGCGCATCACCATATACCTTTTTTAATTCTGCCAAACTATTATGAGTATAAACCTGTGTCGAAGCAAGACTAGAATGCCCCAATAATTCTTTAACTGAATTCAAATCCGCCCCATTATTCAGCAAGTGAGTCGCAAAGGTATGCCTAAGCACATGCGGACTCTTTTTCACCTTTTCCGAGACCCTACTAAAGTAAGAATTTATTAATCGATACACAAAAGATTCACTCAATTTTAACCCTTTTTTCGAAATAAAAAAATAATCAGAATCTACTATACTTTCCACCTCCCGCCTTTCGCTCAAATACAGATTCACATTTTCTGCCACAACAGGCAAAACCGGAATAAGACGCTCTTTATTGCGCTTTCCCAAAACCTTTATGACATTCGAAGACAAATCGACATTATAAATCATCAAATGTATCAACTCAGCCCTCCGCATTCCCGTACTGTAAAACAAATCCACAATCAGCCTATCCCTCACCTCTTCAAAACCAGACGCCTCACCTACCACCTTCATCAAATCGCCTAATTCTTTTTCAGAAAAAGGAACCTGAACAATCTTTGGCGTTTTCAAAGCTTTATGCTTTAGCATCGGATTAACATCAATCTGCTTCGTTTTTAAAAGAAACTTAAAAAAGGCTTTCAAAGAAGCCATTTTCCTGTTTACAGAAACATTCGAAACGCCATCATCAACCAGCGAAACAATCCAGCTTCTTATCTGACCATAATTCACCCTATCAATACAATCTTGCTCAAAACGATCTTTATTAAAAGATTCAAAAAACGAAATATCATTCAGATATGCACTTACAGTATGAGGAGAATATTTTTTCTCCAGCTCCAGATAATCCCGAAAAGCTTCTTTATTTGTTTTCACCTCTAAATTCATTTAACAAAAAGACACAAAAAAACCGTCAGCATCAAAATTAGTTCATTTTGACCACTAACGGTAATTTATTTTAAGCTAAGCTGTATATTAACTCTCTAGGCTATCTCTCAAACCTTGAATGTAAGCAGCTTTTTGAATTTGAGCTCTTTTGATAACAGAAGGCTTAATAAAAGCAGTACGTGCTCTTAATTGACGAACAGTTCCTGTTTTATCAAATTTTCTTTTATAGCGCTTTAATGCTCTATCGATATTTTCTCCGTCTTTAATTGGTATAATTAACATAATATAGACACCTCCTCTCGTTAAGGCTGCAAATGTAAAAATTAATTATGAATTACAATTATCTTTTTGCTGTTTTTTTTTCAAGAGCATAGAATACAGAAAAAAGAAAATAGACTTTATTGCTCAACTTCTTTATTCTTTATTCTTTATTCTTTATTCTTTATTCTTTATTCTTTATTCTTTATTCTTTATTCTTTATTCTTTATTCTTTATTCTTTCAGCAGATTTCTTGAAATAACAAGTTTTTGAATTTCTGTTGTTCCTTCTCCTATTGTACATAGCTTGGCATCTCTGTAAAATTTCTCTACTGGGTAATCTTTGGTAAATCCGTAACCGCCATGAATCTGCACAGCGTCATTTGCTATTTTCACACAAACCTCAGATGCATACATTTTTGCCATTGCACCGTTAACCGTTACTGGTTTGTGTTTTTCTTTCAAAAACGCCGCCTTATGCAGTAATAGCTCAGACGCTTCGATTTCTGTCGCCATATCTGCCAACTTAAAAGAAATGGCCTGAAAATTCCCAATCGCCTGACCAAACTGATGTCTTTCCTTTGAATATTTAAGTGCCGCTTTATAAGCTCCTTTTGAAATCCCTAGTGACAAAGCACCTATCGATATTCTGCCTCCATCTAAAATTTTCATAGCTTGAACAAAGCCTTCTCCAACCTCTCCTAATCGGTTCTCGTCGGGAACACGACAGTTATCAAAAACTAATTCTGCTGTTTCACTGGCACGCATTCCGAGTTTGTTTTCTTTCTTACCTGACGAAAAGCCTTTCATTCCTTTTTCAAAAACAAAAGCGGTCATTCCCTTAGAATCTCCCTTTTCTCCCGTACGCACCACTACCACAGCAACATCACCAGAAACGGCATGCGTAATGAAATTTTTCGCTCCATTTACCACCCAGTAATCTCCATCTTTAACGGCAGTAGTATTCATTCCGCCGGCATCAGAACCTGTATTGTGTTCTGTCAGACCCCAAGCGCCAATAAATTCTCCCGAAGCCAGTTTAGGGAGCCATTTCTTTTTTTGAGTCTCATTTCCAAAAGTCAAAATATGATTGGTGCATAAGGAATTGTGCGCAGCAATAGAAAGCCCGATTGAAGGATCTACTTTTGAGATTTCTTCGATAACCGTAATATATTCATGATACCCCAAACCTGCACCTCCATATTCTTCCGGCACCAAAACACCCATAAATCCCATTTCGCCAAGTTGCTTAAACAAAGGAACTGGAAAAATTTGCGCTTCATCCCACTCCATTATATTAGGCCTGATATTTTTTTCTGCAAAATCTTTTATTGACTGCTTAATCAACAGTTGCGTTTCATTATATTCAAAATTCATAATAAACTTTCTTTTTTAGAACTTCAAATATAAACTAATTATTTTTGCTTTTTCAACAGGAAAACCTTTAATTTTTGCCAAATCTTCAATATTATTAAAATTTCCGTTCATGCTGCGATATGTCACAATTTGTTTTGCCAACCCATAATTAAAATAAGGAAACTGACTTATTTCTTTAAGCGATGCTTCATTAATTTCTATTTTCTTAATATTATCTGAGGTTGTAATTTTAAAACGAGCGTTTAATTCCGTAATAACTTCCGGAGAAAGTCCCCAAACATCGTTAAGCTGTTCCATTGAGACGAAACTTCCAAAGATTTCTTTTTGTTTTAAAATTCTTTTCGAAAGCGCCTCGCCAATTCCATAAATCTTCATTAAATCATCCTGGCCTGCTTCGTTGAGATTCATCACTACAATCTTCTCTTTTTTGACACTATTATTATAGGTATAAGTTTCTTTATTCTTCTCTGAATTTTTATGCTGTGTCCATTCTGGGAATTTAAACAGAGGTGAAATCACTCGCAATAAAGAATCTGAGATTTTGGTAACCTGTTGAAACTCCTCTGCCGAATTCACAAATTTATTTTGTTTTCTAAATGCCAACAGACGATCTATTTCTGCAACCGACATTCCTAGTTTGTAAGCCTTATAATCTGAAATAAAATTGGGATTAAATAAATACACTTTGTTTTCTGTCTTATATTTTTCAGATTTCAAACTATCTATTTCAGATTGCAGCCCAAGCCATTTTTCCTGTTCTGGAAATTTTTCCTGCAGATTATCAAAATCTACATAGAAATAAGCAAATTGCAGTGCACATATAATCACAAACAAAAACAGCAAGCCTGTTTTCTGCTGATTCGTGTAATCAAAATAAGGCTTTAAAAAACGTAAATTCATCATTAATACAATTTAGCAATTAAATAAAAGTCAAAGCTTTTAAATATACACCTCAAAATTATTAAGAAAAATAGTAAATTTTATAAACTTTACGGAATTATTTATTCTGCTGTTAAATCACAATTAAATTGATGAAATTCAACTGCCAAACAAGATTAACTGCGTCTTCTGTAAAAAAAATAAACATTTTATAACTTAAAACATGATAATTGTTTTTATTTTTTATAAAAAACGATACATTTGGAGCTTAATAACAAATAAACCAATAAAATAGTATGTCAATCTGGAGAGTTAAACCAATATCTGCCTTTGAGGCTGATATGAAAAAAAGTGATTTAAAACGAGTACTTACAAGATGGGGACTAACCTCATTAGGAATTGGAGCAATAATCGGTGGAGGTATTTTCACTTTAACAGGTATTGCCGCTCATGATTATGCAGGCCCAGCCTTGGCGTTATCCTTTGTTATTGCAGGTATAGGTTGTTTATTTGCTTCTCTTTGTTATGCTGAATTTGCCTCTGTATTGCCGGTAGAAGGTTCTGCGTATGCGTATGCCTACGGAACAATCGGCGAAATTTTTGCTTGGTTCATAGGCTGGAATTTAATTCTGGAATACATGATGGGAGCTACGACCGTCGCCGTCGCCTGGAGTGGTTATTTTGTAAAACTGTTGCACTTGTTTGGAATTAATATACCCATATGGCTTTGTAATGACTTACACACAGCCACAGAAAAAATACTAGAACACAATAAAGCTTTCCCAAATGATTTAATTGACGTTCCTACATTTGCCTTTAATTTACCTGCTTTTATAATCACATGGATTGTAACTGCAATTCTTGTAAAAGGAATTAAAGAAGCCGCTAGCACAAATAATATGATTGTAATTATTAAAATTGCGGTAGTGCTTTTTGTAATTGTTTGTGGTGCTTTTTATATCAATTCAGACAACTGGTATCCATTTATTCCCACCGAAGTACCAGCTCTTGACTCTCTTGGAAATGCAACCGGAAAAATGAATTTCGGTTTTGGAGGTGTATTGACCGCCGCTACAATTGTATTCTTTGCTTATATCGGATTTGATGCTGTGTCTACTCAGGCAGGAGAAGCTATTAACCCTAAGAAAGACGTTCCTTTTGCTATTATTGCTTCTTTAGTAATTTGTACCATTCTTTATATTCTTGTTTCATTAGTATTAACAGGTATGGTTCATTACGATCAACTAGACAAAGCTGCTCCTGTGGCTTCTGCTTTTAGTGAAAACGGATTAACATGGGCTGTATTTATCATTACTATAGCCGCAACTGCAGGACTAACTTCTGTAATGCTTGTAATGATGCTTGGTCAGACACGTATTTTCTTAGGAATGTCTAAAGATGGTTTATTGCCTCCATTTTTCAGTAAACTTCATACTAATTTTAAGACTCCTTATAAAAGCACTTTTTTAGTTGGTACAATTATTTCTATTGTTGCTGCCCTTACACCAATTGAGAAAGTCAGCGAAATGTGTAGCATGGGAACATTATTAGCATTTGGAATGGTGTGTGTTGCCGTGATGATTCTTAGATACAAAAAACCAGAATTAGAAAGACACTACAAAACTCCTGCGGTATATCTTGTTGGAACACTTGGTGTTTGTTTTAATTTATTCTTAATGACTCAAGTAAGACATGAAACTTGGATTGCATTTTTATGCTGGGGAACTTTAGGTATTATTGTATATTTTGCTTACAGCAAAAAAAGAGCAAGACTTAATAATCCAGAAAACAATACTGAAGAAATAAACTAATATTTCGCCATCAAAACTAAAAAAAACCTGTTAATCGTATTAACAGGTTTTTTTATGGCTTCTCTCGTCCTAAAAACAGTTGACTATATAATTAAGTTAATTATGTAACCAACAAGCGAAGAATTTAAAAGACCGAGGGATTCAAAAAAACTTGAATTGGGCTTATTTTGTAAAGCAGATCTTCGCCCTCGTTACTAAATCAGAGTGCATTTTTCAGGACAAAACAAAACCTGATTCTTTGATAGATTTTATATTAAAAACCTCTTTTTATACTTACTTTTTTTTCAAAAAAAAATCTTTCTACTCTTAGATTAACTGGAATTATTATCGAAGACAAGCGGAAAGTTTATAGATTAAAAAATTAAGGTCGGAATCGCCTATCATTTTTAAACCACTAATAAACAATAATTTAACACCCTAAAAACTTCCTTGCAATAAAATACAAGGACTAACGTAAAAAACAAATCAAAATCGAGCCAATACTGAACATTGAATTGATTTTATTTTTACATTCTTTTGCAAACAAATTACTACATTTGAAAAAAAAAATTAGACTTGATATCAGGTCTAATTTTTTTTTAACCAAACCCATTCAATTAACATTTTTCAACCAATACTCTAAATGAAAATTAGAAAAATCGCCCCAAACGAAGACTTAGCGGCAGCAACAAACAAGAAAAAAGGAAATCGTTACAAATTTGTTGTAATCGGTATTATCTTGCTCTCAGCCGCAGGATTTTTAGGATTTAAATATTTCAAACCTAAAACCGAAACTATTTGTTTAGGCACAGACACCAAAATCTATGACACTTACAAAGATGCAGTTGTACTTATAAAACATAGATATGGCTATTTTGCCAAAATTAATGGAAAAGAAATTCAACTTAGCGCTGAGGACGCTAAACAAGAAACAATTTACGGAACTGGCTTTTTTATTGATAAAAACGGAAACATGCTAACCAATAGACATGTTTTACAGCCATGGAATTCATCAGATGAAGAAAGCGACAAAGTAAATACCACTATCCGAAATCTAAGAATGAAGGTTGCCTCTATTCTTACTACCGATGTTTCTGAAGATGAGTATGAAAGTTTTATCAGCAGAAACTGGTCGCATGCTTCAATATCATACAATGAAAGTGAAGAAGAGGGAGATTATGAGGAATCAAGCGAAGAAACTAGTGAATCAGCGGGTGAAGAATTTGTTAGTTCAGATGAAACAGAAACAACAACAGATACAGCATCAACTGATATTGCAGCATCTATTCCTGTAAAAGAATATGTTTCTATAGACAATATTGAAGTATATGTAAAAACCTTAGAACTTCAAGTAGCTCTTCACGACTCTAATGATGAGTGGATTGATTGCGAAATTAAAAAAGTGTCGGAAGACAACAATATAGATTTAGGCATTTTGAAATTGGTTGATCAAAGTACTCCAGGAACTGTTAACAATGTAATCGATCTTGATAATGCAGTTGAAAACGATTCTTCATTAGTACCAGGACAAAAGGCAATTATGGTAGGATATCCATTAGGAATGGATTTGGCACAAACAAATTCAGGTATAAAAGTGCAACTTTACAACGGTCAAATAAGTAAAGAATCAGACGGCAATAAAATTCAATACAGCATAACTTCTACACATGGTGCTAGCGGTGCGCCAGTTTTTAATGAATGTGGTCAGCTGATTGCGATTAATTTCAGTGGAGTAGATCAGGTTCAAGGCATAAATTTTGGAATTGTAGCTAAGCATATCAACTCTCTGTAATTTGAAAAATTACAAAAAAACTTTCAAAATAAAAGATTTTTCCTACATTTATAATCGAATAAAAAATCACGCTTATTAATTATGAATAAAATTCTTACTATCTGTGCACTACTATTCTTTAGTGCCGCTTTTTCACAGATTCCAACTCTGGATGTCGAAAATCAGAAAAAAAACTCAGTAACCCTACAGGATGTAGAAATTGAAACCAAAATTTTAGGAAATCTTGCAACAACAACTGCAACATATATATTCTATAACTCTAGTGACCGAATTCTAGAAGGGAATTTTACGCTTCCGCTGCCTGAAGGAGTGAGCATAAGCGGCTATGCTTTAGACATAAATGGAAGTTTAAGGGAAGCCGTTCCTGTTCCAAAAGAACGAGCTAAAGAAGTATTCGAAAGCATCGAAAAAAGAAATGTAGATCCTGGTATTATTGAAAAAGTAACTGGAAATAATTTCAGAACCAGAATTTATCCAATTACAGCGAAAGGCAGCAGAATGATTCAGATTACTTATAATCAGGAATTAAAAAACTCTGCTACCGATTATCTGTATTTTTTAAGTTTTGGCAATGCAGTCAATATTCCAAAATTTAATCTGAAAGTATTGATTAATGAAAGTCTGACAACTCCTAAAATTACGGAAAATCCAGATGGGAGTTTTGCTTTTCAAAAAAAAGGAAATCAATGGGTAGCTGAAATCAACAAAAGAAATTTTACGCCAAGCGAAAGCCTTAAAATTACGATTCCAAAGGTAAACGAATCTTCTAATGTGCTGCTTCAGAAAACTTCTGACGATAAGTTTTATTTTGCAACAAATGTTTCGATGAATATTCCAATAAAGGAAAAAACAAAATCTCAAAAAATTGCAATTATCTGGGATAATTCATTCAGCGGATCGAAGAGAAACATTCAAAAAGAATTGGACTTCCTTAATGCTTATTTTGCAGAGAATAAGGATATCGCAGTATCTTTTGTTCTTTTGAATAATATTCTCGAAAAAACAGAAGAATTTACCGTTTCTGGAGGAAATTGGAACGTATTAAAAGACAGAATTCTTAATCTGAAATATGATGGTGGAACCGACTTTAGTGCCTTAAAAGAAATTTCACAAATAGACGAATACCTTTTATTTTCTGACGGGATTTCGAATTTTGGTGATTTGACTTTAAAATTCAAAAAACCTGTCAACAGCATAACAAGCACGCCGACTTCCGATTTTAATCTGCTTAGACTTTTAGCTTTACAATCAGGAGGAAATTTTATAAATCTTAACGAATTAGATACGCAATCTGCTCTAAAAACGTATAAAAGATTGCCTATTATCTTTTTAGGATTTAAAGAAAACAATACCATTCAGGAATTGTTTCCAAACGTTGGAACGGCAGTAAACGAACCAGTCAATTTATTTGGAATTTCAGCACCAAATTTGGGCAAACTTACCGCTGTTTTTTCAGTAGGAAATAAGAAATTCGAAGTTCCTGTAGATTTTAATAACGCTACACAAGTAGATAATTGGCCTATTGCACAATTTTGGGCACAACGAAAAATTAATGATCTTGAACTTAATTCGACTCAAAACCGTGATGAAATAAAAAATCTAAGCGAACAGTTTGGGGTCGTAAGCAAGAATACAAGCCTTATAGTATTGGAAGACGTTAATGATTATGTACGTTTTGGAATCACACCTCCAGAAGAATTATTATCAGAATACAACAAAATCGTTTCGCAAAACAAAAGGCAAATTTTAGAAAAAAGAAAAAATCTTCTATCCAAAGCTTTTGATGTAACTCGTGAACTGACAACTTGGTGGAATTCTGAATTTAAGGCTACAGAAAAAAAACAGTATCCTAAAATTTCTAAACAGTCACAAAAATTGTCTTCAGAAGAAAGTGTTGTTAGCGATAACGCTGTATATTCTGCAGAAAGAGAGAGCAGATCAGGCGATAAAAAAACATCTACAGGTAAAATAACTTTAGTAGATGTAGAAAGTACTCAAGAGTATATGAAAGATTTTCAGTCTTTACAATCGCCTGAATTGATTTACCAGAAATATCTTGAAAATCGCCCTAAATATGAAAAACAGGTAACTTATTATTTTGATGTTTCAAAACTGTTATTCAGAAAAGGTGATAAAGTTCTTTCTTTAAAGGTTTTAAGTACATTAGCTGAACTGGATTTAGAAAATGAAGAATTATACAAAACAATATCTTATCTATTAAAACAGAGAGGTAATTATGATAAAGAATTGTGGATTACCCAAAAGATTCTAGAATGGAGACCATTTGACACTCAAAGTCACAGAGATTATGCATTGGCTTTGGTTGACAATAAAAAACCTCAAGAGGCTCTTAACGTATACAAATCAATGCTTTATCAGGAATATACAGATGAAATTTCTGTTAGAGATAATGGTATCGAAGAGATTTTGATTATGGAAATCAATAATATTTTGAGCCAGAACAAAAATGTCGATGCAAGCAAAGTTGATGACCGTCTAAAAGCAAATCTTCCTGTTGACATCCGTGTGGTAATCAACTGGAATAAAGACAATACCGATATCGATCTTTGGGTTACCGATCCAAGAGGAGAAGATTGTTCTTACTCGCATAAATCGACAGAAATCGGAGGGAGATTAAGCAACGATTTCACCCAAGGTTTTGGTCCTGAACAGTTTTTACTAAAAAAAGCTATCAAAGGGAAATATAAAATTAAAACCAACTTTTTTGGCGAAAGACAAAACATTTTGTCTGGTCCAACGACTATTATGGCCGAAGTGTACCTTTACTATTCTGATGGAAGACAAGAACGAAAAATTGCTGTTTTTCAGAGTCAAAAAGAAAACAAGCGTGAAAACGACAGTAAGATTCTAATTGGAGAATTTGAATTTTAGAAGTTACAAAGCTTATTAATATTCAAACCCGATAGGTTTTATAAACCTATCGGGTTTCGTTTTTTACTCTTTTAGAAAGAATATTTCGCCAATTTCTTATCATAAATATCCAGTACTTTTGTGCTTTCTCTTGGAATTTCTCCCTGCCATTTATCTTCTACAGAAGGATTTGATGGATATTTCCCATTTTTCATTTTTACGAGATGAAATAAACCGCCGCTTTTCATCAAAAGATCATAAAACTTTTCTGTTGCTGATGTTTTAACCAAAATTGGAAAATCGGTTACTGAAAACTTATTGATTTCACTTCCATCATTATTCAAAATTAAACCTGAACAGCCTCCAGTTCCACAAAAATAGGAATTTGAAAAACCTACAAAATATTCATCCTTTCCGTCATTATTCAGATCAAAAGCTTCGTAGTAAAAATAGCGATCTTCTTTTGTCATTGCAGCTAAATCTTTTTTCAGCAAAACATTCAATTGTTTTCGAATCAGTGCAACGGCTTTATCATCTTCTGGTGGCGCATCGCTTAAATCTGCTGTTCCTCCAATCGTTTTAGACAAAGTATCCCGAACAATTATTTTGACAATATTTTTCGATTCGTTTTTATTTTGACAGGAATTCAATGTCAAAATTCCGACTAGAATTATAATCTTATTTTTCATAATCGTTTTTTTAGGTTAAGCATTTAACAACCTCAACTGGTTTTAGAAACCTGTAAATTGCTATTTTAGACTAATAAAGCGGCTTTATTTTCAATATCATTTTGCGCCACTAATGATTTTATATTATTAAAAGTTACTAACGCAATCTGCGTTAAAGCTTCGTTGGTGAAAAACGCTTGATGCGCTGTTACTAAAACATTCGGAAAACTCATCAAACGCTGAATGGCATCATCCTGAATAATATCTGCAGAAAGATCTCTAAAGAATAATTTTTCTTCCTGTTCGTAAACATCAATTCCGAGATAACCGATTTTACCTTCCTTTAATCCTTCAATTACACAGGCCGTTTCTATTAATCCGCCACGGCTGGTATTGATGATCATAACATTTTCTTTCATTACAGCAATCGAGGTTTTATTGATTATGTGTTTCGTTTGATCATTTAGCGGGCAATGCAATGAAATAATATCACTTGATTTGAAAATCTCTTCCAATCCCACAAAAGAAACACCATCTTTTATCATTTCTTCACTCTCAAAAATGTCATAAGCCAAAACTTTACAGCCAAAACCTAGAGCAATTTTAGCGAATGCTTTACCAATATTTCCTGTTCCAATAATTCCGATAGTTTTTCCAAACAAATCAAAACCCAATAAACCATTTAGAGAAAAATTCTGTTCACGAACTCTATTATAAGCTTTGTGTGTTTTTCGATTTAATGTCAAAATCATTGCCATGGCGTGCTCTGCGACTGCCTGAGGAGAATAAGCTGGAACGCGGCATACTTTTAAATTGTATTTTTTTGCTGCTTCCAAATCGACATTGTTAAAACCAGCACAGCGTAAAGCAATGATTTTTACTTTCTTTTCTGCCAATTGCTTAATAACTGACTCGTTTACAATATCATTCACAAAAACACATACAATTTCGCATTCTTCGATTAAAGCAACGGTCTGCGGATTAAGCTGTGTTTCAAAAAAATCTAATTGAAAACCAAAATCAGAATTGTATTGATTAAAAAAAGTTTTATCGTAAGGCTGGGTAGAAAAAAAGGCTATTCTATTCATGGAAAGTAGGATTTAGTTCTAGTTCTAAATTTGTTAATACCTTAAAAATACGCAAATTTTTCGTGCTTTTAAACAGCAAATCCGATTTTAAGATATTCGCTATCAATTTGTTAAAAAAATTATAATTCTAAAACTTCAATTAAACCAATTATAACGATTAAAGTCTAATTCCTATAAACAATTAAAAAACTTACATCATGAAAAAACTATTAATTGCGGCTTTGTTATTTGTTGGAATAGCAGGTTTTGCACAAGACAGAAGAGAAAAATTGACTCCTGAACAGCGTAATGAAAAACAGCTTCAAAAATTGACTTCAGAATTAAATCTGGATGCTAGCCAACAATCTCAGGTAAAACAACTTTTGGCTGAAAGAAGTGCTAAAGCTGAAAAATTCAAAGAAGCGAGAAAAGACAGAAAAGACAGCAACGTAAAACCTACTGCTGAAGAAAAAGCGGCCTTCAAAAAACAAATGGAAGACGAAGCAACTGCAAATGATGCTAAAATGAAATCAATCTTAAAAGCAGACCAATATACCAAATGGAAAACGCTTCAAGAAGAGAAAAAAGACAAGATGAGGGATAAAATGAAAGAACGAAAAGAAAAAATCTAAACAAAAAAAAGAGGCTTAAAAGCCTCTTTTTTTGTTTTTGCAATTCTATTACTTAGGATCTAAAATCAAATCTATTCGTTTGATGCAGTCTTCGTAATGATATTTTGTTTCTGTGTTTACAGCTCCTGCTTTTGCTGCTGAAAGCGATCTTTTTAATGCTGTTAATTCGCCTCGAACCAAGGCTCTCAAATCAGATTGCGAAACATTGTAATAAACTGTAAATCTATCATTTGGCTTTATTTCTTCTGTCATTAAAAATGCCATTCTATCAATATATCCACGCTGGAGATTTCTTCTGTAAATGCTTACATTTGATGCAGCTGCAGTTTCTTTCCAAATTCCTCTTCGTAAATCTTTAAAGAAATCCAAAGCTTTATACGTATCAGCGCCCAGAATTTCGTTATCCATTAACCTTCCGATACGCGCTAAGCTCATTAGATTATTCAGATGTCTTACTTGTATATTTCTAAACTTCTCGGTATAACCAGCATAATCTGTATTTTTCAGATTGTTTAGATTTACAATCCAAGTCGGAGAAGCAAAGGCTTTTTCTTGAAGCCAGTTCATTGCTTCAATCTGTTTCGCTTTTGGCACCACTTCGTATACATTTCCAGTTTGGTTTGGTCGTTTTGTATTTTCGTAAACTCCGCCTACATTGGTTACTACATGGCCGACATAACGTCCCCAAACATCTAGCAATTCCTTGTATAATTCATCTAAATCTTCATATTTATTGGTTACACTGCTGGTCCATTCGCTTAAATGCGCAGCTACATATTCTAGGTTTTTAAGTCCGTATGAACTTGCTTTCATCGAATTGTTTCCAATATCTTCTGTTTGTGATGAAGGATCGAAAGTGCTGCTTTGTTTTCCGAATTTATAAACTGGATTTCCTGCTTTTTCTAAAATCCATTTGTCCAAAACAGCTGTTTCTGCTTCAGGCGATTTTGCATCAGGAATCACTCTATATCCCCAATTTAAGGCATAATAATCGTATTCGCCCATCTTTCTGATAAAACGAATGTTTTTATCGCCTGGCTGTGCAATATAATTGTAACGAGCATAATCCATAATACTCGCTGCGATTCCGTTTTCTTGCGTAAATTCTCCATTTCTGTAACTTTCGGTGTCATATGCGCAACTTGCTCCCATATTATGCGGAAATCCTAATGCATGACCTACTTCATGCGCAATTACCATTCGCATCATTTCTCCCATTTCTTCATCACTGGTCTGCAAAGTTCTCGCTTTGGGATTTGCTGCACCTGTTTCAAGCAAATATCTGTTTCTGTACGAGCGTAAATGATTGTGATACCAAATAACATCACTCTCTATAATCTCGCCTGTTCTAGGGTCAGAAACGCTTGGTCCGACCGCATTTCTTGTTGTACTGGCTACATATCGAATAACAGAATAACGTACATCTTCTGGACTAAAATCAGGATCTTCTTCTTTTGTCGGCGCATCTTTTGCTATAATCGCATTTTTAAATCCAGCCGCTTCAAAAGGTTTCTGCCATTCTTCGACACCTTGTTTGATGTATTTTTTTAGTTTTTCTGGTGTCGCAGGATCTAAATAGTAAACAATTGGTTTTACTGGTTCTACCAATTCTCCTCTTGCATACGCTTCTGGATCTTTAGGTTCCAATCTCCAACGGCGGATGTAGGTTTTAAGATCTGATTTTAATTCATTACTTCCATAATCATACTGGCTTACGGTGAACCAGCCTACGCGCGAATCAAAAATTCTTGGTTTCATCGGAACTTCAGGCAATAAAATCATAGATTGATTCATCTGAATACTTATTGTTTCTGTATCTTCCAACATTGACGGTTTTGAAGCGTTATAAGTCATATCCTGAATCACTTCAATATTCATCGGAAAACTTTTCATTGCCGTAATAAAAGTTCTCGAGTCGTCAAGCCCTTTTACTTTGTATGTTTCACGCATTTCTGCAGAAATACCGCTTATTGCTTTTACATCTGTACTGTAAAATTTGGTTACATCGATAACAGTATTTGCCGAATCTTTGCTGAAAGCCACGATATCAAAAGCATATAAAGTCGGCTCATAATTGTTGGCTTTGACCGAAATACTAATTGGCAAGCTATCATTTGCTACAGCATTAAATGATTTCGACTTGATTAAAATCTTATCCTGAAAACGCTGCCATACAATCAATTGTTCGTTGGTTTCAGAACCTGCGTTCACATAGCCTCCACCCAAATTAGAAGGAAGTTTTGCCAATCGGCTCACTAAAAGCATGTCTTTGTCCAGATATTTATTTGGAATCTCGAAGTAGTATTTTTTATCTACTTTATGAACCGTAAAAAGACCTTCGTCTGACACAGCCGATTTGGTAATTACTTTGCTGTATTCCTTAATTCCCGATTCTGGTCTCTTATCTGGAGTTGGAGCAACAGCTTCTTCATTTTTTTTAGATTTTTCTTTTTTGGATTGAGCGGTCTGAACAGCAGGTAGCAATAACAAAAATGCCGAAGCTGCACAAATGAAAAATTTATTCATTTATTGAACTTTTAATGATTATCTGCTAACAAAAATAATTTTTTATTCCAATTATATAGAAACTCTAATGATGTTTAACACTTCATCCTTTTCCGAAAAACGATAAAATCCAATCATAAAAAAAGGTCTAACAGCATCCTGTTAAACCTTTTGATTTTGTTTTTATTTCGAAATTAAAATGTTTTAGAAACCTTGTCAATTGCATTAATGGTAAAATCTAAATCTTCATAAGTCAATGCATCTGTAATAAACCAAGTTTCATACGCCGATGGTGCGATATAAATACCTTCCTGCAATAATCCGTGGAAGAATTTTTTAAATGTTTCGTTATCTCCTTTTGCTGCAGTTTGAAAATCAGTCACAGGGTTTTCATCAAAGTGAACAGAAATCATAGAACCTACTCTATTGATGGTAAACACAACATTATTTGCTTTTAAAACCTTGTCGATTCCTGCTTCTAAATAAGCTGTTTTTTCTTCTAAACGAGTAAAGATTGCTCTGTCATTATCTAAAGCTTTCAACATTGCCAATCCCGCCGCCATTGCTAACGGATTTCCAGATAATGTTCCTGCCTGATAAACTGGTCCAAGAGGCGCTAAATAGTTCATGATTTCTTCGCGTGCCGCAAAAGCTCCAACCGGAAGTCCACCACCGATAACTTTACCGAAAGTGACGATATCAGCATCAATACCATATAATTCCTGAACACCACCGCGAGCCAAACGGAAACCTGTCATTACCTCATCAAAAATCAATAAGATTCCGTTTGCTGTACACAATTCTCTCAATCCTTCAAGGAAACCTTTTGCAGGCGGAATACAACCCATATTTCCTGCAACTGCTTCGATAATAATGGCTGCGATTTCTCCTTTATTTGCTTCAACTAATGTTTTTACATTTTCTAAATCATTGTATTTTGCTAATAAAGTATCTTTTGCTGTTCCCTCCGTAACTCCAGGACTATTTGGAGAACCAAAAGTTACAGCCCCGCTTCCAGCCTGAATCAAAAATGAGTCAGAATGTCCGTGGTAACAACCAGCAAATTTTACAATTTTATCTCTTTTTGTAAATCCTCTTGCCAAACGAATGGCACTCATACAAGCTTCTGTTCCTGAATTTACAAAACGAATTTTATCTATATTCGGAACCATAGAAACGGCTAGAGCAGCAATTTCTGTTTCCAATTCTGTAGGCATTCCAAATGAAGTTCCCAGTTTTGCTTTTTCGATTACGGCGTCAACAACCGGCTGATACGCATGACCTAAAACCATTGGTCCCCAAGAGTTGATGTAATCTATTAATTTGTTTCCATCTTCATCATATAAATAAGCGCCTTTAGCACTTTTTACGAAAATTGGAGTTCCGCCAACGGCTTTAAACGCTCTAACTGGTGAATTTACTCCTCCCGGAATTACTTTTTCTGCTGCAGCAAAAAGCTGACTACTTCTTTTATATAACATTATAATATTAGATTTCTGATATTAGATTTTAGATTGTTTGAAAACTGAGACTGAACACTAAAAACTGAACACTGATTACTTAACTCTAAGCCTCTGTCCAATCGAAATAGCGTTATCAGTTAGGTTGTTCTTTTTCTTCAAATCATCGACTAACAAATTGAATTTCTTTGAAATCGAATATAAAGTATCGCCTTTCTGTACTTCATATAAATTAGGGTCGTTTGAATTTGAGTTCGATGGAGTGCTTTTTGCAGGAGCTGATGTGTTTATTGGTGTATAATTTTTTCCGGTAACCTGACAATCGTACTGATGAAGATTATAACGCTCTATATAACTGATTAATTTCTCTGGATAATTTGGATCTGTAGCATAACCACAAGCTCGTAAACCTTTTGCCCAAGCTTTGTAATCGTCTTTTTCATAAGCAAATAACGATTCATATCTTTTTTTTCCGACCAAAAACAAAGCATGATCTCTGTAAGATTCTGATGCCTGTGGGTATTTTCTAAAACATTCTTGAGCGGCATCATCATCATGGCGAACGCTCTCTCCCAGCCAGTCTTTGTGGCATTTTATTCCGAAATGATTATTGGCCTCAATTGCTAAATCTCCTTTACCTGCGCCCGATTCTAAAATTCCCTGCGCTAAAATGATACTTGCTGGAATTCCGTAAGTTTTCATATTTCCCATTGCAATTTCTTTGTATTGCAATACATAATCGGTGATTACGTTGTTGGTGACAACTGTTTTTGATGTAGATTGAATAACCTCAGTTGTATTATTGGTAGAAGGATAGTTTTTAACGGTTTTTACAGGCTTCTTGGTTGCCGTGACTCTCGCTTTCTGAGCTGCCGCTTTTTGAGTCGTCGCGATAGCTGGCTTGCTCGAAGAACAACTCGCCAAAACTAGTACTGTAAAGAGCAATACAATTTTTTTAATCATTGGTTTTGAGTATTGGTAATTTTTTCTGCTTCAACTTTATATTCATTCCTTTAATTCCTTGTAATCCACCTGTATGAATGAGTAAAATTTTTGAATGTGCGGGAAAATAATTCTTGCTGATTAAATCTATAACGCCAAAAACCATTTTTCCTGTATAAATTGGATCTAAGGGCACTTTTGTTTTTTCAAAAAAAGCATTGATAAATTCAATTAATTCTAAATTTATCTTGCCATAACCTCCAAAATGATAGTCAGAAATTAAATTCCAGTTATCTTTTTTTGCAAAAATACGAATTTCATCGTTTAAAAAGTCACCTTTTAACGCCGGAAAGCCCAAAATCTTCTGATTTGGCAATGCACTATTGATTAATCCCGAAATCGTGCCGCCTGTTCCAACCGCACAACATACGTAATTAAAAACCGAATCTTCTTCTGTCAAAATCTCTTCACAGCCTTTTACTGCAAGTTCGTTTGTACCGCCTTCGGGAACTAAATAAAAATCGCCAAACTTGTCTTTTAATTTTTCTATAAAAGAGATTTCACTCTTTAAACGATAGTCTTCTCTGGAAACAAATTCGAACTTCATTCCGTTTTCCTGAGCAAATTTCAAAGTTGGGTTTTCTTCAATTTTATCAGACAATTCGTCTCCGCGAATGATTCCAATTGTTTGAAATCCCTGCTCTTTTCCTGCATAAGCTACTGCAGCAATATGATTGGAAAAAGCGCCACCAAAAGTTAGTAAAGCGCCTTTGTTTTCGGCTTTCGCCTGAAGTAAATTGTATTTTAATTTTCTGAATTTATTTCCCGAAACAAATGGATGAATTAAATCTTCACGTTTTATCGTCAAAGAAATGTCATTCGGAAAACTGATATTTATAGGTTGATTGAAAACTGGATTCATTTTGATTTGATGTAATGTAGAAACTGAAAAAATGATCGGTTTTTCAGATAGTTTAAGTCTCTTTCTTTTTCGTAAGCTTCTCTTTCAAAACTAATATTTCGATACGCCAAAGCGCCGTTTTTATATTGAATTAAACGAATTAAATACTCCAAAAAATACCATATATAAAACGGAATTACTAAAAGTTCTAATTGCTGTCTTAAATGAATTTTTTCATGATTAACGAAAACTTCATTCGTCTTATCAAAATCATATTTTACAATTACGAACGGAAATACAGCCATTCCACGATATCCTTTCGGAATTAAATATTTGGCAACAATCAGAAACATTGGCTGTAAAATTTATAAATTTGTAGCTATAGAATTGTTCGATTTCGATAAAATCACAATCAACTATTTATATTTTTGATTTTAATTATTCGAATAAAGAACACGAAGCAGATTTATGAAAGAGCAAAGTAATGAAAATAAATTAATCGAAGGAGAAGATTTTTACTATACGCCCGAGGGTTATAAATGCTTTACTGAGAAACATCATTTAAAACGCGGTTACTGCTGTAAAAGCGGTTGTCGCCATTGTCCGTACGGATATGATAAAAAAACAGGAAGAATAAATAAACCTTCATAAAAATTACAACAACAAATGAACGTTTTTATCAATAAAAATATACCGGAAGCGGGCATTAAACTGCTCCAAGAAAAAGGCATTAATCTAACTGTAAATCCAACGGAGAGTGTATTATCCAGAGAGGAATTCATCAAAATCTGTCAGAAAAATGATGCCCTTTTGAATGTTGGAACCAATAATTTGGATGAAGATTTTTTTCAGCAATGTCGTAATTTAAAAGGAATTGCTTTGTTCTCTGTAGGATTTGATTCTGTCAATATTCCGTCAGCAAACAGTAGAAAAATTCCGGTTGGAAATACGCCTGATGTTTTAAGCAGAGCTACTTCTGATGTTGCTTTTTTATTGATGCAGAGCGTTGCCAGAAAGTCATTTTTCAATCATAAAAGAATTTTAAATGACCAATGGGGAAGTTTTGATCCGCTAGCCAATTTAGGACAGGAACTGTATGGCAAAACTTTAGGAATATTTGGTTTGGGGCGAATTGGTTTTGAAATGGCTCAAAAATGCAAAGTTGCATTTGGAATGAACATTATTTACCATAATCGCTCTCGTAAAGAAGATGCCGAAAAAGAATTGGATGCTAAATTCGTAGATTTTGAAACCTTGCTGGCTGAAAGTGATGTTTTAAGCGTTCATGCTAATTATACAGCAGAAAACAACAAACTCTTCAATAAAAATACTTTTGCCAAAATGAAACCGAATTCGATTTTCATCAATACCGCAAGAGGAAAATTTCAGAATGAAGAGGATTTATTTGAGGCGCTAACGAATAATATAATCTGGGGCGCTGGACTGGATGTTACAAATCCTGAACCAATGAAGTATGATAATCCGTTATTGTGTCTGCCAAATTGTTGCATTTTGCCACACATTGGTTCAGCAACTTATGAAGCAAGAAACGGAATGGCGGTTTGCGCTGCACAAAATATAATAGCGCTTTTTGAAAATAAAAAAATGCCGTATTGTGTTAATGAGGAAGTGTATTTTTAATTAGAAAATGAGATAATTTTTGAAAATCTAAAATCAACAATCTTAAATCTAAAATAATTAATATGGATATTCGTTCAAGAAAGTTTAAGATTACGATTTATAAATCGTATCACAGGTCGGATATCCGGTATCCTTAGTTTTTTTTATTAGAAAATGTGACAATTTGAGAATTAGATAATTTGAATAAATTCCGAATCGTGACATTTAAGCTCCAAAGGAGCGACATTATAAAAACAAAAAATTAATCTGCTGTTAATCTAACCGCAATATCTTAGCGTTTTAGAACCTTAGCAACTTAGCATCTCTAAAAGAAAATGACTTTTCAAGAACAAATACAACAAGGAATTCCAAATATATTACCTCCAAAGGCGACATACGACCCAGCAATTAATCATGCTCCGAAACGAAAAGAAATTCTTTCGGCAGAAGAGAAAAAGCTGGCGCTAAAAAATGCCCTACGTTATTTTGAACCAAAACATCACGCCGAATTAATACCTGAGTTTTCAGAAGAATTAGAGAAATATGGGCGTATTTACATGTATCGTCTTCGTCCAGAATATAAAATGTATGCTCGCCCGATTGACGAATATCCAGGGAAATCATTGCAGGCAAAAGCGATTATGCACATGATTCAGAACAACTTGGATTATGCTGTAGCGCAGCATCCGCATGAATTGATTACTTATGGTGGAAACGGAGCAGTTTTTCAGAACTGGGCGCAATATTTATTGACAATGCAATATTTGTCTGAAATGACAGATGAGCAGACTTTAACGATGTATTCGGGACATCCAATGGGATTATTTCCTTCTCATAAAGAAGCTCCAAGAGTTGTAGTAACAAACGGAATGGTAATCCCGAATTACTCTAAACCTGACGATTGGGAAAAAATGAACGCGCTTGGAGTTTCACAATACGGACAAATGACAGCGGGAAGTTATATGTATATTGGCCCACAGGGAATTGTACACGGAACAACGATTACAGTTTTAAACGGTTTTAGAAAAATCAAACAAAATCCTGAAGGAAGCTTATTTGTCACTTCTGGTCTCGGCGGAATGTCAGGCGCTCAGCCAAAAGCCGGAAATATTGCAGGTTGTATTACGGTCTGCGCCGAAGTAAATCCGAAAATCACAAAAATCCGCCATGAACAAGGATGGATTAATGAAATTGTAACTTCAACGGAAGAATTGGTTCAGAGAGTTGCTCTGGCGAAAGCCAACAAAGAAACGGTTTCTATCGCTTATTTAGGAAATGTGGTTGACGTTTGGGAATGTTTCGATAAAGAAAATATCAAAATTGATTTAGGTTCAGATCAGACTTCACTTCATAATCCGTGGGCTGGAGGTTATTATCCAGTTGGAATTTCATTTGAAGATGCCAATAAAATGATGGCTGAAAATCCAGAATTATTCAAAGAAAAAGTTCAGGAGAGTTTACGTCGTCATGCAGATGCCATAAACAAACACACTGCAAAAGGAACTTACTTTTTTGATTACGGAAATGCCTTTTTGTTAGAAGCTTCTCGCGCTGGTGCAAATGTAATGGCTAAAAACAATATCGATTTTAAATATCCAAGCTACGTTCAGGATATTATGGGACCAATGTGTTTTGACTACGGATTTGGGCCTTTCCGCTGGGTTTGTACTTCGGGAAAACCTGAAGATTTATTAAAAACGGACGCCATTGCCTGCGAAGTTTTAGAAAAAATGGCAGAAACTGCTCCAAATGAAATTCAGCAGCAAATGCAGGATAACATTAAATGGATTAAAGGAGCTCAGGAAAATAAACTGGTCGTTGGTTCTCAAGCCCGCATTCTTTATGCGGATGCCGAAGGTCGAATCAAAATTGCGGAAGCTTTTAACCAAGCAATTGCAAAAGGCGAAATTGGTGCCGTGGTTTTAGGCCGTGATCATCATGATGTTTCAGGAACTGATTCTCCATACAGAGAAACTTCAAATATCTACGACGGTTCTCGTTTTACAGCCGATATGGCGATTCATAACGTGATTGGAGACAGCTTTAGAGGAGCAACCTGGGTATCAATTCATAACGGCGGCGGTGTTGGCTGGGGAGAGGTTATAAACGGAGGATTTGGTATGGTTCTTGATGGTTCTACTGAGGCTTCAAAACGTTTAGCATCAATGCTTTTCTGGGATGTGAATAACGGAATTTCAAGACGAAGCTGGGCTCGAAATGAAGGTGCAGTTTTTGCCATAAAAAGAGCCATGGAAGTTGAGCCTTTACTAAAAGTGACTTTGCCTAATTTGGTAGATGAAAGTTTGCTTTAACTAAATTTGAGAACACTTAATTATAAAAATATGAGAGCTATAAAATTAATTCCTGTCTTTTTGCTTTTAATACTGGCTTCCTGCAGCAGTATTACTGTTTATTCTGATTACGATAAAAATGTAGATTTCGCGCCTTATAAGACTTATGCTTATTTTAAGCCAGGAATTGATAAGGTCGAAATTTCTGATCTTGACAAAAGAAGAATTCTTCATGCTATTGATAACGAAATGCAGGCTAAAGGATTTACGAAAAGTGATAATCCTGATTTATTGATTAATATTTTTACCAAATCGAGAGAACAGGTAAATGTAAACCAATTCAGCGCAGGCTGGGGTTACGGTTGGGGATGGGGATGGAATCCGTGGATGATGTACGGAGGAAACCAGACTACTGTTTCTACTTCTACTGAAGGAACGCTGTATATTGATTTGATTGATGCTAAAAAGAAAGAAATGATCTGGCAAGGCGAAGGTCAGGGAACTTTGACCAGAAACATTGATAAAAAAGATCAAAAAATTGCTGAGTTTGTAAACAAAATTTTAGCTCAATATCCGCCAGTAAAAAAATAATTTTTTACTTTTGTCATTCAATCAGCTAAAAAAATGAAGAACTTTAACAACATTATTATCGCTATTATCAGCATTATTGCAATTCAGCAGTAATGGCGAGGTGTTATATAAGTTTGTAAAATAATAATTTATAGAAACCTCCCAATTGGGAGGTTTTTTATTTTAAAATAAAATTATTTTGCCACAGATTAAAGGATTTTCACAGATTAAAAATCATTATAATCTTTTTAATCTGTGGCAAAAAACTAAAACAACTATCATGAGTTTATTTAACGAAGTACTTAATGCAAAAAAGCAACTTGAAAGTGTAGTTGCCGCTACTCCTCTTACACAAAATCTGAATCTTTCAGACGAATTCAAATCGACTATTTTATTAAAAAGAGAAGATTTGCAAATTGTGCGGTCGTATAAAATTAGAGGGGCTTACAATAAGATTTCTTCGTTAAACGAAAAAGAAAGAGCAAATGGAATTGTTTGTGCAAGTGCAGGTAATCATGCGCAAGGAGTTGCTTATTCTTGCAATCTTTTAAATATTCAAGGTAAAATCTACATGCCGAAAACAACTCCAAAACAAAAAGTAAAACAAGTACAATTGTTTGGAAAAAAGTTTGTTGAAATTGTTTTAACCGGAGATACTTTTGATGATGCTTATGCTTCTGCAACCGCAGATGCCATCAAAAACCATAAAACTTTTATTCATCCTTTTGATGATGAAAAAGTGATTGCTGGACAAGGAACTGTTGGGTTGGAAATTCTAGAAAACTGTAAAGAACCAATCGATTATGTTTTTGTTCCAATTGGTGGCGGCGGACTGGCTTCTGGATTGTCTGAAGTTTTCAGGCATTTAAGTCCGAACACTAAAATCATTGGCGTTGAACCGAAAGGCGCTCCTTCGATGAAAACTTCAATTGAAGAAAATAAAAATACGCCGCTAAAAACAATCGACAAATTTGTGGACGGCGCTGCTGTAAAACAAGTCGGCGATAAGACTTTTGAAATCTGCCGTTACAATTTGGAAGATATTATTCTGGTTCCCGAAGGAAAAGTCTGCACGACCATTTTAAGATTATATAATGAAGAAGCAATGGTTGTAGAACCTGCGGGAGCTTTGACTATTGCTGCTTTGGATTTTTATAAGGATAAAATTAAAGGCAAAAATGTAGTCTGCATTGTGAGCGGAAGCAATAATGATATTGAAAGAACTGCCGAAATAAAAGAACGTTCTTTATTGTATGAAGGATTGATGCATTATTTTATGATTCAGTTTCCGCAACGTCCGGGAGCACTAAAAGAATTCGTAAATAATATTTTAGGCCCAGATGATGACATTACTTATTTTCAGTTTGCTAAGAAAAACAGCCGCGAAAAAGGCTCTGTAGTTGTTGGTTTAGAACTGAAAAACAAAAATGATATTATGGCGATAAAAATCAACATGACCCAAAACGGATTTGAATTTCAGTATCTAAATGACAATCAGGATTTGTTTACGCAATTGATTGGATAATCATTTTCAAAATGATAATTGTCAGGAAATAAAAAAGAACTTATAGCGTATTTTTGCAGCTTAACTTTAGAATAAACAAAATGGCAGATTTAAAAGACATTTCGACAATAGAAGACATACAGCAAATGGTAAACAGCTTTTATGCGAATGTTAGAAAAGACGAGTTAATTGGTCCTATTTTCAACGATAAATTACAAGATCGCTGGGAACCGCATTTGCAAAAAATGTATAATTTCTGGCAGACCATTCTTTTTGATGTTCGTGCCTATTCTGGAACACCTTTTCCGCCACACAAACAGTTGCCTGTTGATAAAACTCATTTTGATCGCTGGATTGCCATTTTTAATACTACAATCGATGCACAGTTTGCAGGTCCAATTACAGAAGAAGCTAAAATGCGCGCTACTAACATGGCTTTTATGTTCAGCCATAAAATTGAGTATTTTAGGAATCAGGGACTTTAAAAATTTTATTTTTTCGATGTTATAATTTTCCCATTTTTATATTGGTTTTCTCCGTCTTCCCAGATTGCGTGCTGAGAAGAGAATTCAAATTTTTTAGAATTTGCTCCTTTTAAGATAACATCTTCAAAATAAACATGTTGATTATCTTTAGAATATTGATCTGAAAGAATTTCGAAACTTGAATAATCTGCGCCTTTGATTTTTTTGAAATCGTAGTAAACGCCGTTTTTGTCTTTTGAAAAATCGTATCGTAATGCTTCAAAAGATTTTGCATCAATTTCAGGATAAATCGTTCCCTTGTTTATCAGAACATCATTAACCATAATGTTCCAATAATCAATCTCCTGAGTTGTTGCAATAGAATCAAAAGTGTTGATTTCAAATTCAGATTTAGTAAAAGCAGAAACCACCGAATTACCAATTCTGGCGTACGTTTCGTTGATAGCATGAATCTCGCCTTCAATCATTTTGTGTTTTTGGATAACCTCATCAACCTCAACCATTTCATTGCCTTCTCCTCTATAGCTGAGAATTGCGTAAATAAAATCGGCATCAACAGCAATTGCGTTATTTAAAGGCCTAAAAGTTTTCGGGTCAGCATTGATTTTTTTATTTTTATAATAAACAGAATAACCATCTTTTGTCCAGTAATGACGTCGGTAATCTGTAATCGACGCATCTAATAATTGATAGGTTTTGGGGTCTGCACCGTTTATTATTTCTAATTCGTAAAACTTTCTGCCATTAAGATGATAAACATGATTTTTGTCTTTGATGATGTAAAAATCCTCAACTTTAAAAGTATCATGATCAACCAATTGCTTTCTTCCTTTCCAAAAAACATTGTTTTTATCTTTTCCGAAATCTTCGTTTATAGGCTGAAAAGTTGCAACATCTGCCTCAGATTCGAAATAACCTAATTCGAACCAATTTCCCATTGGCGAATAAACAATTAGATTTTTTCTGTAATGATGAAAGTAAGAATTGGATACTTCTAAATTTACAGGTTTTCCGATTCTAAACACAAAATATCTTATGCCTAAGACAATCAAAACGATTATGGCTAAAACTATATAAAAAACTTTCATAATTAAATATTGAATTCTAATAACAGCTGTAAAACTAACCATTTTCTCTTGAGGAACATTAAGATAAATGGATAAAGAAAAATTCTTAAAATTATTTTTTACAACTAAGCCAACAATTTAAAGATTGCGCAATAAAACAATCTTATTTTTAAAAATCTATGCCAGAAAAAATTATTTTAGCACTTGAAATTCGTAATTTTACATTTTAATCTACAACGTTTTCGAAATGAATCCAAATATTGAAACCAATCCGTTATTAGAAAGATTGCCTAAACATTTACAGCAATTTATTAAGCCACAAGATTATAGCGATTATACTCCTATCAATCAAGCGGTTTGGCGATATGTGATGCGTAAAAATGTTGATTATTTGTCTAAAGTAGCACATCATTCTTATTTGGACGGTTTGAAAAAAACCGGAATCGAAGTTGACTCCATTCCTTCTATGTACGGCATGAACCGAATTTTAAGTGAAATTGGCTGGGCTGCCGTTGCCGTTGACGGATTTATTCCGCCGAATGCTTTTATGGAATTTCAAGCTTATAATGTTCTGGTTATCGCTTCAGATATCAGGCAATTAGAACATATTGAATATACGCCTGCTCCGGATATCATTCACGAAGGTGCCGGCCACGCTCCTATTATTGCTAATCCTGAATATGCGGAATATTTAAGACGTTTTGGTGAAATTGGCTGTAAAGCGATTTCATCTCATAAAGATTATCAAATGTATGAGGCGATTCGTTTGCTTTCGATTTTAAAAGAAGCAGAAGATACACCTAAGGAAAAAATTGATGAAGCCGAAAAAGCAGTTGCCGATTTGCAAAATGATATGGGCGAATTGTCTGAAATGGCACAAATTCGAAACCTGCATTGGTGGACAGTTGAATATGGTTTGATTGGGACAGTTGAAAACCCAAAAATATATGGTGCTGGATTGCTTTCTTCTATTGGTGAAAGTGCGCACTGTATGACCGATAATGTGAAGAAAATCCCTTATGATATTTCGGCAGCGAATCAGAATTTTGATATTACGCAGTTGCAACCTCAGCTTTATGTAACACCGACTTTTTCTCATTTAAGTTTAATTCTGGAAGAATTTGCTAATAAAATGGCTTTACGAACTGGCGGTTTATCTGGAATTAAAAAACTGATTCAATCGAATGCTTTAGGAACAATTGAATTGAGCACAGGTTTACAAATTTCAGGAATTTTCACGAATGTAATTGAAGAAGAAGGAAAACCTATTTATATTCAAACTACTGGAAAAACAGCTTTAGCTTACCGCGAAAAAGAATTAGTCGGACACGGAACTTTAACACATCCGCACGGTTTTGGAAGTCCGATTGGGAAACTGAAAGGGTTCAATCTGGCGATTGAAGATATGAGTCCTAAAGATTTACAAGCTTACAGTATTGTAGAGGGCGAAACGATTAAACTGGAGTTTGAGGGCAATATTATTGTTGAAGGTGAAATTATTACCGGTTCTCGAAATCTTCACGGAGAAATCATTTTAATTAGCTTTAAAAACTGCACCGTAACTCACGATGAAACTGTTTTATTTCAACCGGATTGGGGTAATTACGATATGGCAATTGGTAAAAAAGTGATTTCTGCTTTTTCTGGTCCAGCCGATGTGAATAGTTTTGATTTAATCAACATTGTTCCTTCAAGTAAAACTATCAAAGCGAAACATACAGAAGAACGCGACGAATTGGAGCATTTATATGCAAGTGTTCGTGATGTTCGAAATAATAATGGTGATAAAAAAGAACTTCAGTTAGTATTTAATAAATTAAAAAATAATCATCCGAACGATTGGCTTTTAGCTGTAGAAATTGCCGAACTTTTAACGGAAAATTTAAGTCCGCTTTTACATGAAATAGTCGTTTACCTATCGGAAATGAAAGAAAGACGTCCTGAAATTGCACATTTAATTTCTGGAGGCTTGGCTTTGATTTTTGACAATTCTTCTCAATTGCCACAAAGACACTAAGACGCAAAGATTTTTCACGCAGATTTTGCAGATTTAAGCTGATTCTGCAGATTTTTTTAATCTCGCAAAGACGCAGAGTCGGAAAGTATTTTACTTAAAAAGTTTGCTTTGCGACTCTGCCTCTTTGCGAGATTCTTTTATAATTTTAATCCCAAATCCTGAGTCAACTCCGTTTCTGACTCAATCGTTTTTCCGTTGTATTGCAGTTTCCAGCCCATTGAATTGGTTAAAATTAAAATCTTAGACAATTCACTGATTAATCTGTTTTGAGCATTTGTTTTAAGGCTTGATTTTTCGATTTTCTTGGCTAAGTTCGCCTTTACCGATTTATTGATTTTATTATAATCTTCTCCCGTAAACGGATTCAGTTTGCTTTGTTCAACATCATAAAACTGAATATCTGGATTGATCGTAATTTCTTCTTTCGGAATGTTTAAAATCGTAATGGTTTTATTTTTCTCGTCTATATCGTATTTCATTTGATGCAGATCGTAAGCAACAGTTACGTTTGCATTGACTACAATGAGCGCTTTCTTTTCAAAAGAAATCATGTCCATCAAATACTTCTGCTGATTTTTATAGGTAACCACTTCCGAAAAATGACCTTCGGTTACGACCAGTTTTCCAACATTAAGAATCTGCTGTTGAATTAAATTGGTATTGTATTGAATATCCGAATCGTCTTCTTTTTTAAACTGGCAATATTTAAAAGCCAGAATAATGACTAAAACAATCACACTAATACCAATAATTCTTTTGATTAAGTTTTGCATTCCTCTAAAATATTTTAGACCAATTTACTTCTTTTTTTAGTTTTTTTGCCACGAATTTCACTAATTACACTAATTTTTGGAGTGTTTAAATTTTAATTTTTTCGAATTTTTAATTTGTGATATTAAAAAACATAGAAAAGAAATTTGTGCTAATTCGTTAATTACTTCGCCAGTTCGCTATCGCTCGGGTCGTGGCTAAAAAAATTAAAACGGATAGCCAATAGCGATATTCAGAATGAGGTTGTCTTTTCTCCAGGAACTGTTTCCAAAATTAATATCATCGATAATCCATCTTTGTCCATCTGGAAGAGCCGGATTTCTTAATGGAATCGCTAAATCTGTTCGGAGAATCAAGAACGATAAATCGAAACGCAACCCGACACCTGCTCCAACAGCTATTTCTTTCATAAAATCTTTTGAAATTTCTGCTCCAGGTTTGTTGGGATCGGCATGCAAAAGCCAGATATTACCGGCATCTAAAAATACTGCACCTCTCACAATGCTAAAAAGTTTCGCTCTGTATTCGGTATTAAACTCCAATTTTAAATCGGCTGATTGATCCGGTGTATAGTTAATATTGGTTGTGGTTTCGGGAATCACATAACTTCCGGGACCCAGCGTTCTGGCTCTAAAAGCTCGAATACTATTTGTTCCTCCTACTACAAATTGTTTTGAAGCCGGCATTGTATTCGAATTTCCATATGCAAATCCAGCTCCAACTATTAATCGGCTGGCGAGTTCGCTTTCTTTCCCTAGTTTTAAATAATGTCTGAAATCGGTTTTAATTTTTACATATTGGCTAAACGGAACATCAAATATCTTTATCGTATCATTCTTTTTGATATTTGCACCCGTTACCAAACCGGTTAGGTTTCCAGCCAAATCTAATTCGCCATTAAAATAGATAGTATTTTTTCGGCGTTTTTGCATCGTATTGGTGTACGTATAATTGTAAGTCGGACCAAAAATTAATTGCTTTTCGATTACTCTTCTTAGCGCTTCATCTTCTTCAATATCTGCTAAATATTCTGGCGTAACATGATTTGGACTTACATAGGTTACATCAATCACATTCAATTGATGCTCTTTTCGAATATTTTCTTTCCATAAATAACCAAAAGAGGTATTAAAAGAATTCAGCGCATATAATTGCGTTCGTTTTTGATATTCGTAACGAATTGTTGCTTTGGTTCTTGGTACATATTCACTGTTTCCTTCAATATTAAAAGGCGTAATAAATCTGGGCCAAGTCAAACTGACTTCTCCTCCAAGTCTATAAATATTCTTTCCTTTATTGGCTCCACCCAACTGAAAATCGGCTCCACCAAAAATGGATGCCGTAAACAATTCTGCGCCACCTAAAAAGTTTCTGTTGTTCCAATTCAAATTTACTTCGGTACCTGTATAACTCGCCGAATTGGTTTTCCCCAAAACCTCGACACGAATAAACTTTTTAGGCAAAAGCGTTAAGTAATAATACGAATCCAAAGCATTGTCGATACTGTCTGAAGGCTTAAATTCATTTTTAACAAAACTGAAAGTCCCCAGATTTACGAAACGATTCAAAGTCAAATTATGATCGGTTCGATTGTACAAATCTCCTTTTTTGAAATAAATTGTTCTGTCGTAAACTCTTGGTTTAAAAGTTTCTGCGGTATCAATAATCGTAAAATCTTTATACTTCGTAATATTCTTTTTTCGATAAACCATACTGTCATTTGCTAAAGAATAATTTGGATACACAAAAATGTTATTTATTGTGTAAGCTCTCAATGCTTTTGCAGGAGTTTCGTCTTTAATAACTAATCTGATTTTCACTTCGTGATCTCCTTTACTGCTGTCTACTTTTGCCAAAAGATAATCAGGATTAAAATAATAATATCCTTTTTCTTTCAGTCTGGCATCGATACGTTCTCTTTCTGCTTTTATAACATCTAAATCGTACGGATTTCCAACTTTCAATAAACTTCGTCGGCTTGATCTTGCGATTATTTTTGACATTTTTAAAGAATCATCTGGAAAAGTCACGCTTTTAATAATGTATTGCTTTTTTGGAACAACAGTATATTCTGCCGTAACTCTTTTATTTCTAACCGTAGAATCTGCGCTGACACGAGTTTTAAAATAACCTCTATTCTCTGTAAAATTTCTTAAAACTGATGAATTATAATCTAAATCGACTTTACTAAAAAGCACTGGTTCTTCTCCCACTTTGGTTCGAAGCCAATATCTAAAACCTTTTTGCTTTTTGGGTTCGCCAGCAATATTATAAAACCATAATTTTGGTCGTAATCCTAAAAACGTTTTATTTGGTTTTGGGCGAAGAAGTGCTTCTAGCTCAGTTTCAAGTGCTTTTCTGTCTTTCTTTTTCATGATAGAATCTTTCACTTGTACCGAACCTCCAGTGTAAAGCAAATCGCCTTCTGGAAGATATTTTGTATTACTGCATCCAAAAACAAAAAACAGGGATAGCAACACAAAATACTTTACTAGCTGATTTTTTATATGATTATGTTTTTTGTTCATTTCCTTCAATTTGATTTTCCTGCAATTGCTCCTTCTCTTTATCTTCCTTTTTTTTCTGCTTTTCTTTTTCTTTTCGAAGCTTTTCTTCTCTAATTAATTCTTTTTCTTTTTCACTGCGATGGAAAAGTTCTCTAAATTTATTGTAACTCATCGTGATAATAAAAGCAACACCAGTTTCTACCACCTGTCCTTCTACCGCCACCTGATATTGATTTTTTCTATAGGCACGAACAATATATCTACCATCTTTTGTCAATTGATAATCTAAAGCTACATCCCCGGCAATATTGGTACTTTCTTCGTTGGCGCGCTCTGCACCTTCTACTCCAAAACTACTTCCAACAGTTACTTTTAATCGGTCATCCAGCAGTTTTTTAGAAACTTCAACATTCAAATCTGTCCTATTCTGCATAGTTCCAGAAGTGTAATCTTCTGATGATTCTAAATCAAAATTGACTTCAAATCCTGTAATCAATTCTCCTGCAAGATTATTCAATTGCTGCGAAAGTATTTTACTCACACTTTGTCTTGCCATCGTTTCTGCACTTATTCCTCCGCTTTGACTTGCAAACGGATTTTCGCCCACGAAACGGTTTAATAATAAAAGTGCAAAAACCTGTTTGTTCAATTCGGCTGGATCTTGTTCTAATTGTTTTAATTTTGCTTGCGTTGTGGTAACAACATCTGTTGAAACATTATAATTTCCTTCCGGTAATACAATTCCAAAAGAGATTTCAGGTTTCATCAATTCTCCATTCATTTTCAATAAAGTCTGAAACGGAAGTTTTTGTTTATAGGTATTCTGAATAGACTGTTCCATTCCTGCTAACTGATTTCCGAGTAAATCAATCGGAGCTGCATCAACTTTATAAATAGCTGTAATATTTATGTTTGCCAAAGTCGGTTCGCCATTCCACGTAATATAACTTCCTTTCTGGATATCGAATTTTCTTTTGATTCCGTTAAAATTCATTTGATAAGAACCATCCGAGAATTCATATTTTCCAGTCAAAGTTGTTTTTCCAGATTGATCAATTCCTCCAACTAATTCAGCTTCTCCTTTCAAGTTCAAATAATCTCCATTTGATTTATCAATCAGCAAAGTCAATTCGGCTTCTTTGTCGATTGCAATGGCAACGTTAACATTCATTCCCTTCAGTTCCGATTGATCGAGTTTATTTTGCATTTCAACCGTTTGTTTGAGATACATATTATCTTCATCCACAAACTCTACGATCCCTTCTCGATCCGCAATCGAAGGATCTGACTGAGGCATAACGACCGTAAATTTGGTCTCTTTATTTATTTTGATTGTTCCATCTATAACGGGACTTTCTAAACTTCCTTTGATATTTAATTTTGTATCTAAAAATAAATCGCCATAAAACAAATCATTGTCGGCGGCTTTAGAATTTATGGCTCTAAAATCATTTGCCTCAACCAAAAGATTAAAATTATACTTTGTAAAATCAGGAGATTCAATGGTTCCGTTAACGAACAATTCATTATCGTTTTCGTCTAAAAGAGAAAACTTATCAAACGAAATTACTCCTTCGTTAAAAGTGATTTTTTCTTTTCCAGTTTTAAAATAAGAATTCAGTTGCGTCACTCTAAAACCAGCGTCATTAAAGTTCAATTCGCCATTCACTTTTGGGGCCGAAGTATTTCCTGTAACCTTGAAATTTCCAGACAGAAAACCTTTCCCTTCGGTAATATTTCCCATACTGAAACCTTGAATACTTTTGATGTACAACTTATTAATTGCCATATCTAAATCAAAAGTGCCTTCTTCAATTTTATATTCACCAGTCAGTTTTACATCATTTCCTTCGTCGCTTAAAACAATATTTGCAGCAAGCGTATCTTCGGTTTTATTGTCTACTTTTATTTCTAAATCGCCGACTTTTTCTCCTTTAAAAGTAAAATCATCTATTTTTAAATCGGATGTAAAAGTGGGTTTGGTCATTACATTTTCGACCAAAGCATTTCCGTTAATTAACCCCTGCATCAACAGTTCGTCTTTTTTGACCATAGTCATAATGGTTTCGATTTTGAAA
Organism: Flavobacterium procerum; assembly: GCF_042431625.1. NCBI lineage: Bacteria > Pseudomonadati > Bacteroidota > Flavobacteriia > Flavobacteriales > Flavobacteriaceae > Flavobacterium > Flavobacterium procerum. The sequence goes on from NZ_JBHLYW010000008.1 coordinate 102,920, forward strand.
TTCACAAAATCAACCTGAAGCGGCGCATTATTTTCAGTTCCCTGCGATTGGATTTTTAATTCGTTTCCTGAATTACTCAAGAAAAATTTATTGATATAAAGTCGATTATCTCCAAATTCAATTGCATTTTCCGAATCAACTGTCCATTTATCATAATTTAAAACAAAACTGTCCGCATCGATTTTAAAGATGTTTTTCGAGTCTTCATGATTCAAGTTTCCAGCAATAAAATACTGCTGTTTTTCTTTGGCATCTTTTACTTCCAAAGCATACGTAAGCTCATTGTTTTCTACTTTTCCTGATAAACTCGTAAGCGGAATTTTAAGCGAACCACTTTCAATAGTGGCCACAGAAATCAAATATTCTAAAGCATTTTCTTTTGTTTGAATATTTATTTTTCCGTCCGAGATTGTATTTCCGCCATAAACAATTCTCGGAATTATTCCTTTTACTTCTAATGAATCGGTTTGACTGTTGTATTTTCCATTTATCGTAAAAGGTTCTAAAGCGGTCAATTTCGGCAATAATTTCAAAAGCACAGGATCATTATCCACTTTCAAAGTAAAGGCTACTCTTTGTTCGTCTGATTCGGCGTTAACTTTCGGATTTTGAAGATTAATATATTTCGATAATGATTTCTGAACCGAATTGGCCAAAGTCGTCAGTTTATATTTTCCAGTTACTTCCGCTTGTAGAAATTGAGACGAAATTTTAATTGAATTACTGTCTTTATCTGCAAACGCAAAAACGCGGATAGAATCTAAAACTATTGGTTCTTTGTCCTGCAAAATCTGAATGTTCGACAAGAACACTTTTCCGTTCAAGAAATCCGGATTACTGTTGGCAATATCAGCATCAACATTTCCGCGCAGTTTCATCGGGCCGGCATGAAGATTTAGTTTTTCTAAATCGGCTATATCAAGATTTAATTTCAGTTTTACCGTTGGATATTTGTCTTTTGTATCTCCGCTTGCTGTTAAATTAAAATTCAGATTTGGATCTTCCATTCCTGATTTTACAGCAAAAGTTCCGTTTTCGATGTTTCCTTTCAGCGTTAGATCTTTATAGGTATATCGGTTAAAAACGGCTTTCTGAACAATTCCGTCAATGACAGCATTTGCCGTTTTCGGATCTAAACCATATCCTTTTACTTTCGCGTTAAGCGTAATTTTCCCGATTGAATCGTTTTTTATTAATCTCCCTAAATCAAACTCATTTAAGGAAACTGTTGCATCGTATTTTTCTCTTTTTTTAATACGCTGATCAAATAAAGCATCCACTTTTGCATTTCCGAAACTGCTGTTTAAAGCTAGATTGGTTTTAAAATTCTGAACCGAACCTTTAAATTTTCCTTGTAAATTTAATTGAGAAGGCAATTGAATGTTTTTCGGGATTGTTCCAGCTGGCACAAACATATTGATGTCTTTTGCGGTGCTGGACATTTTTTTAATATTCAAATCGTAATACGCTTTTTCAGCATCCGGCAATCCGGCGATTTTCCCCGAAAGGGAAACTTTTGTCGTTCCAATTCCGCTCATTTCGAATTTAGAAATATTCAGATCTTTTACTTTTCCGCTTACACGGCTGTCCACATACAAAATAGCATTTGGATTGCTCTTAAACGGATTCGTGTTTTGAAGCGTAGGCACAAACAATAAAATGTCTTTGAAACCGATTTTGGATTGTTTCAAATTGGCATCAATCGCAAGATTTGCTAAATCTTTTTGAAGTGATTCTAATGATTTGTATTCGGCTTTAATTTTATCCTGAACAAGCGTTTGAGGCGTTTTTAAATACAAGCTTTCTAGAGAAGCATTTTTAGGGCCATAAAAGAAATTGGTTTTTAAGGACTGAATCTGCAAACCGCTTTTTTCATTAACCGTAAGCTTGTTTATATTTCCTGAAAAGGTATCATTCCCATAATACAATTTCTCTGCTTCAAAGTTGAATTTATTCAAATCCAAATGGCTGTAATCTAACCCTTTTGCAACAGGTTTTGACTGCATATCATCAAATTTGAAAGCTACATTCTGAATATCAACTTTATTCAATTTTGCTTTCCAGCCGGCTTGTTTTATGGCTGTGGTGTCGAGGTTTGGTGTCTGAATCTGCTTATCTTTTGCACCCAGACGTAAATTTCCTTTAAGATTTTTAACTTCAAAAGTATCAAAATCCAAAAGCTGTTTAGTAAGATCGATTTCATTTACTGTTAAATTTAAGTTTCCAAGACGGATTCCAGAATCTAATCTAGAATCTTTATTATCATATGCAATATCAATTTTTGACAAAGCAATTTTTCTTAGTTTTAATTTAAAATCTTTTCTTTTCGAAATGGTATCAACCGTTTCTACAGATACTGTCGCAATTTTTTCGACCACATCTTGATCCAAAACCAGTTTCAAACCATCAAGAGTGATATTCGGAATGTCAAAATCCATTTTATCCAAATCAAAGGTGTTGAATTTGGTATCAAAATGCGTAAGGTTTACGCGAATATCGTTTTTCGCATAATCATCTTTAAAATTGAAATTGATTTTATCCAGATTGACTTTTACAACCGAAATTTTAAACGGTTTCGCATCCGGGTCTTCTACTTTAGGTTCTTTCGATTCGAATGCTTTGATGATGTAATCGAAGTTGAAAACGCCGTCTTTATTTCTGGAAATATTTGCTGTGGTATTTTCTAATGAAACCGAATTGATTTCGAGTTCGCTGCTAACCAATTTAAAAAGATCCACATCAACTTCTAATCGCCTACCTGCCAGCAAAGTATCTTTCTTTTGATCTTCAAAATAGAAACCTTCCAGAACTACATCTTTCGGAAATTTTATCGAAATATAATCTAAGGAAACTTTGGTTTTTATTTTATCCTCAAGATATGTAACCGCTTTATTTTTAACAAAATTCTGAACCGACGGAACCTGAATCAGAATAATAAGAAGTAATAAAAGTGCAATTACAGAAACCACGCACCACGCAAGTACACGAAGTGTTTTCTTTAAATAATGAATGGATTTCTTATTCATACCTCAATAAAATCGATTAGATTAAAATCGCTTCTGAAAAAAGCAGGGTTACACATTTTACAAAAATGTAAAATTTAACTAGTAACAATTTACATAATTCTCAGCAATTATTCTAAAATTTTATTGTTGTTTTTTGCCACGAAGGCGCTAAGACGCGAAGTTTTTTTCTCATTTTATGTCATTTCGACGAAGGAGAAATCTTCGCGAGTAACTCCGCAACGAAAAATCCAATCATTTTAGAGTTTCTTGATTCGACTTATTTGGCCTGTCACTATTGCTCGAATCTACTTCGTCAAAATTGACAAGATTACAAAGAAAACCTTTGAACCTTTGTTTCTTTGAATCTCTGAACCTAAAATTTAATATGCGGTAATTTTTCTCCTAACCGATTTATTTTCTGCTGAAGTTTTGCTAAGAATTTTTGATGTTGGTCTGATTCGGGATTAAAACTTCTGTGACGAAGACTTTTCTGGATTTCGTCTACTTCCTGCATTGTAGAAATACTGCTTTCTGAAATATAATTTTCGCTGAAAAGCTTCCAGATATAGTCGATAGCGATTTGATTCGGATGAAGCATATCTTCATTATAAAAACGATAATCGCGAAGCTCGTCCATCATGATTTCGTAGGAAGGAAAGTATTCTGATTTTAGATTATAGATTTCAGATTTTAGAATGTTATGTAAAGCGCTAAACAAATGCGATTTACTCAATTGATTTTCTACAAATCCATCTTTGATATGACGAACGGGAGAAATGGTGAAAATGAAATTGATATTCGGATTTAAAGTCTGTATTAAACTCATTGTATTTTGCACACTTTCGCGGATTATTTCAACCGATAATAATTCTTTCGAAAATTGTTTCTGCGGCACTTTATGACAATTGGCAACTATTTCATCTTTCTCCAGAATTCTGTAAATCCACGAAGTACCAAAAGTGATGATGAGATGAGTCGCTTCTTTGAGTTGTTTGTGTGTTTCTGAAATGGCTTTGTTTAGCGTTTCCAGTAATTCTTGTCGGTCAGAATTGCTTAAATCAGAATGCACTTCAAAAGAATGCCAGCGTTCATTATGAAAAAAGACATCCTTTTCTTCAAACCATTCTTCTTTACAAACTCTGTTGAATAATTTCTCTATCGAAACCGGATTAAAGATAATTCCAAACGGGTTGGTTTCGTTCTGAAACTTAAAATAATCAAATTTTGAAGCCATATTTTCTGCAAAACAAGAACCAATAGAAAGCACTTTCGAATTATAATCGATTGGAGTATTACTTTTTGATATTGGGATTTGTGTTCTGAATTGCATAATTTTTATTTGAGTACGAATTTCATCAATTTTCACCAATAAAAAAAGTCCTCATAATCAAACAGATTATGAGGACTCTTAAAAAACGATTATTAATTATTAATAAGTAATTTGAATTTTGAAAGAATCATTTGCGTCTCCAGCAAATACTTCGCTTGCAAAATTATTAGAATTATATTTCGTTTTATAGTCTACAGATAAAGTTTGAACAGCTTTTCCGTCAGCATCATAATTTACTGTTACGCTAGTCAATGCATTATTTGCAGAATGAAAATCAAATTGATAATCATCACTGTCAACTTGAGCTAAATCTAGTAAAAGTTTTAAACCAGTAATATTAACAAAAGGGCTTTTTTTATCGTCAAATGTATTGGTGGTTTTTTCTTTTAAACCATCATTATATTCAGCAGAAACGATATTTCCATTTGCAAATGTGTAAAGAGTGGTAGTATCGTATTTAACTTCCTGTCTGTCTCTTATTTGCGATTGGTTTGCATTTACTGTTCCGTTCGCATTGTAAACAAATGTCAATTTATCTTGGTATGTAGAATTAAACGCTTGTGTAGTTATTTTTGAAACAAGTTTGTTATTCTCGTATGCGTAAACGTCGGTAGAAATTAAAACACTTGATCTAAAATATTCTACTTTAGTGATAACATCTCCAGTGTAAGTGTAAACGTATTTTGAAGCATCAGAAAGTGAAATTTGCTTCAATTTGTTTCCGTCATAAGAAAAAGTGTAATCAAGAGATCCTGACTTTCCGTCTTCAACAGTTGTCAGCGTAATTTTTGTTGGTAAAGCATTTGTTGATGACTCTCCGTCAGAGTTGCTATCATCACTTGAACAAGAGTTAAGAGACAAGGCTAACGCTCCTAAAAGACATAAAAATTTTTTCATTTTGTTTTGTTGTTAAATTTATTACTGCTGCAAACGTAACATAAGCAAAAACAAAAACCTTACGGCATTCCACATTAACAAATACTTTTCTTTTTTTTTATGCCTAAATCTTAAAAAATAAACTTTGTGGAGAAACCAAAAATTATCAACTTTTACTAGAACTTAACAGCGTTAAAAAATTACATTTTTAATAACAAAAAACACAATCACAAACTAAAACAATTCCTTACTTTTGCATCTTCCATTTTTTTTAATCACTTATGAAATTATTATATACCTACATCATCAAACATAAAATGTTATTGTTTTTTGCTTTGATAATGGCCACCATAAACATTTGTTTCAGTTTATCAGACTCAGTAATCACCGGAAAATTAATGCAGGATTGCGGTGTTGGCATCACAAAATACAAAGGCAATGAAATCGGATTTATAAAATCATTGGCCTTCTGGCTTGGACTTTCGCTGGGTGCGGCCATGATTTCCAGAATTACCAAAAACTTTCAGGATTATTTCACAAACGTTGTTATTCAACGTACAGGCGCGCAAATGTACACGGACGGAATTAAAAAGTCTCTTGATTTGCCTTATGCCGAATTTGAAGACCAGCGAAGCGGTGAAACTTTAAGTAAATTAACTAAAGTTAGAATTGATTCTGAAAAACTGATTACCCTTTCGATTTCTCTAATTTTCCAAACCATTATCGGATTTATCTTCGTTATAGTTTATGTTGCACGTATTGATTTACGTATTTCGATTATCTTTTTAATTACAGCTCCAATTATCGCTTTGGTAAGTTTGTATTTAGGAAAGAAAATCAAAATCGTTTCTCGTAAAATTGTAAATCAGACCAATGCATTGGCGGGTTCTACAACCGAAAGTTTACGAAACATCGAGCTTGTAAAAAGTCTTGGACTAACCTATCAGGAAGAAAAACGTTTAAATCTGAATACGTTTAAAATTCTTCAATTGGAATTGGAGAAAATCCGTTTTATCAGAAGTTTGAGTTTTATTCAGGGAACGACCGTACATTTTTTAAGAACTTGTGTTGTTTTCGCTTTGTATTACTTCTTATTTGGAGGAAAAATTATCGTTGGAGACTTATTGACAATGGTATTTTTTACGTTCTTTATTTTTGGACCTTTACAGGAATTAGGAAACTTTATTATTGCATTGAATGAAACAAAAGTTTCTATGGAAAACTTCAAAAACTTATTGAGCGCTCCAAAAGAGTTCCGTCCAAAAAATCCAAAACATATTGGCGCAATTCAGAAACTGCTTTTCTCAAATGTGAGTTTTCAGCATAAAACAGCTAAGTTTAAAGCGGTAGAAAACATTAATTTTGAAATCAAACAAGGACAAACCGTTGCTTTTGTCGGGCCGTCAGGTTCAGGAAAAACGACCTTAGTAAAATTATTGGTCGGTTTATATACGCCAGCCGAAGGTCATGTTACTTATAATGATATCGATTCTACAGATGTTGATTTACTCGATTTAAGAAAACAACTTGGTTTTGTAACGCAAGATGCGCAACTGTTTTCGGGAACGATTCGTGAAAATTTACTTTTCGTAAAACCAAACGCAACCGATGAAGATTTATACGATGCCTTAAAACGTGCGAGCTGTGACAAACTTTTAAGACGTGCAGAAGACGGCTTAAATACCACAATCGGAGAAGGCGGAATCAAAGTTTCTGGTGGCGAAAAACAGCGTTTGTCAATCGCAAGAGCCATTTTAAGAAATCCGAACTTATTGATTTTTGATGAAGCAACTTCTGCTTTGGATTCCATTACAGAAGAGGAAATTAATGATACTATTCGAAATATTTCAGATAAAAACAGAATCACGGTTTTAATTGCGCACCGTTTATCAACCGTAATGCACGCCGACAGAATTTTTGTTTTGGAACAAGGAAAAATCATCGAACAAGGCAAACACGAAGATTTGATTGTCGAAAAAGGATTGTATTACGCGATGTGGCGCCAGCAAATTGGGGAGCGTAAATAATCTTTTTTCACTAAGAAATAATCTCGCAAAGACGCAGAGTCGCAAAGTTTTTTTAAGCTTTGTGACTCTGCTTTTTTCTAAGATTTAAAGATTTGAAACTACTCTTTTTATTCCGTACTTAATCATTGGCACATTAAAGTTAATCAGCAAACCTAATTTCATTTTTGTGATTTTTAGGTACGTTAAGACTTGTTTGGCATGTATATCTGTAAGTTGCTCAATTGATTTGATTTCCAATATCACTTTATTTTCGACTATTAAATCAGCTCTAAAACCAATATCTAAATTTATCTGATTCCAAATTACAGGCAATACTTTCTGCCTTTCTACACTTAAACCTCTTTTAGTTAATTCATGAAATAAAATTGCTTCACAAACAGATTCCAATAATCCAGGTCCAAGTTTTACATGTATTTTATAACAAATATCAACTACAACTGTTGAAATTTCATTCTCTGTCATCTTTAAAAAATTTAAGTTTAAACTTACAAAATAAAAACTTAAAATAAAAAAGTCGCAAAGCATTAATACTTTGCGACTTTGCGTCTTTGCGAGATTAAAAAAATTACTTTACGAAATCTTCAGCTTTAGAAAGTGCCTCAGCAATCCCTGCAGCATTTTTTCCTTTTCCAGATGCGAAGAAAGGTTGTCCTCCTCCATTTCCTTCAATATATTTACCTAATTCTTTGATTACTGCATTTGCATTTAAACCTTTACTTGCAACCAATTCTTTCGAAATATAACAGTGAATATTTGGCAAACCGTCTTCAATAGAAGCCAAAAACACAAAAGCATCTTGTTTTGAACTTCCTAAAGCAGAAGCCAAATCTTTTGTTGAAGCCATGCTTAAATCTACTTGTTTTGCAAGGAAACTTACACCATTTACTTCTTGGAAATCATTTTCTAAAACAGTTTTCAAAGCATTTACTTTTTCTTTTAACAACTGCTCAACTTGTTTTTTCAATTTTGCGTTATCATCCTGAAGCGAAGCAACTGATTTTAAAACGTCCTGCGGATTTTTAAGCGTTTCTTTTATTTCTGTAAGCGTATTTTCCTGATTTAAGTAGAAATCTTTAACTGCATCTCCCGTAATCGCTTCAATACGACGAACTCCTGCAGCTACAGCACCTTCAGAAATAATTTTAAAATGCCAGATATCAGCTGTGTTTTTTACGTGAATACCTCCACACAATTCTTTACTGTCTCCAAATTCAATCATACGAACAGTATCGCCGTATTTTTCGCCAAATAAAGCCATTGCTCCTTTATCCAATGCTTCCTGAATTGGGATATTTCTGTGTTCAACCAATTGCAATTGTGCTTCGATTTGAGCATTTACAGAAGCCTCAACCTTCTTGATTTCTTCATCAGAAACTTTGCTGAAATGCGAAAAGTCAAAACGCAGGTAATTTGGATTTACCAAAGATCCTTTTTGCTCTACGTGTGTTCCTAAAATGTTTCTCAAAGCCAAGTGCATCAAGTGCGTAGCCGAGTGGTTTTTAGAAGTTGATGTTCTTAAATCTGTATTTACTTTTGCAACAAAACCTGCTTCTAGATTTTCTGGAAGCTGTTTCGCAAAATGCAGAATCAAATTGTTTTCTTTCTTCGTATCGATAATTTCGATTGTTTCGTTAGCAGAAACCAATGTTCCTTTATCGCCAACCTGACCTCCTCCTTCTGGATAAAAAGGCGTATTGTCTAAAACGATTTGGTACAAAATACCGTCTTTTTTAGAATCGACTTTTCTGATACGAGTAATTTTTACCTCATTTTCAGTTTTGTCATAACCAACAAATGTTTCAACATTACCTGGAATCAAAACTGACCAGTCTTCCGTAGAAACTTCAGAAGCGGCACGAGAACGCGCTTTTTGTTTTTGTAATTCGACTTCGAACTCTTCTTCATTATAAGAGAAACCTTTTTCTTTCAGAATCAAAGCTGTTAAATCTTTTGGAAATCCGAAAGTATCGTATAATTCGAAAACTTTAGCACCAGAAACCTCTTTTTCTGACGTTTCAGCAACCACATTTTCTAACAATTGCAATCCTTGATCAAGAGTTCTTAAAAAAGAAGCTTCTTCTTCACGAATTACATTGGTAACCAATTGTTGCTGCGATTTGATTTCAGGGAAAAATTCTCCCATTTGGTCTGCTAGAACTTCAACCAATTTATTGATGAAAGGCTCTTTTGTCCCCAAAAATGTAAACCCGTAACGAATTGCACGACGCAAGATTCTACGAATTACGTAACCTGCTCCAGTATTAGATGGTAGCTGTCCGTCTGCGATTGCAAACGCAACTGCACGTACGTGATCTACCACAACACGAATTGCAATATTGGTTTTATCCTGCTCTTCGCTAATATTTTTAATTTCGTTTGAAGTATATTTTAAACCTGTAATCTGCTCTAATTTTTCAATAAGAGGCGTAAAAACATCTGTATCGTAATTTGATGTTTTTCCTTGCAAAGCCATACACAAACGCTCAAATCCCATTCCGGTATCTACATGCTGTGCAGGAAGTTTTTCAAGGGATCCGTCCGCTTTACGGTTAAACTCCATAAATACGTTGTTCCAGATTTCGATTACCTGCGGATGATCGTTGTTTACTAAACTTTTTCCAGAAACTTGTTTTTTCTCCTCTTCAGATCGCAAATCAACATGAATTTCAGAACATGGCCCGCATGGTCCTTGATCTCCCATTTCCCAGAAATTATCTTTTTTATTTCCAAGAATAATACGATCTTCATCTACTAATTCTTTCCAGATATCCCAAGCTTCTTGATCAAAAGGAACGTTCTCTTCAGCATTTCCCTCAAAAACAGAAACATAAATATTCTCTTTCGGAATTTTAAAAACTTCTGTCAATAACTGCCAAGAAAAATTAATCGCTTCTTTTTTAAAATAATCACCAAAAGACCAGTTCCCTAGCATTTCAAACATGGTATGGTGGTAGGTATCAATACCTACTTCTTCAAGATCATTTTGTTTACCAGCAACACGAAGACATTTTTGCGTATCGGCTATTCTTTTACTTTTTGGTGTCGAATTTCCTAAAAAATATTCTTTAAACTGGGCCATACCAGAATTATTGAACATAAGGGTTGGATCGTCTTTAAGAACGATAGGAGCCGATGGAACGATTAAATGTCCATTGCTTTTAAAAAAGTCTAAAAATTGCTTACGTACGTCTTGTGATTTCATATTTAAATTAGAAAATGTGTCAATTTAATGTGTCAATTTGAAAATTAGACAATTAGATAATTGTTTCATTTGATAATAGGTTAAGTTTTAAAAATGAACTCAAAAAACTTAAATTATAAACAATAAATTGTCTATTTTGCGCATTATCTTAATGATAAAATAGCCCCAATATCTAATCATTACTTCTTGTAAAAAAAATACGGACAACTGAAACATTTATCAATTTTGTTCGTCTAATTTATTTTACAAGCTGCAAAAATAGCGTATTTTAAAATATGGCGAAAGTAAAATATTATTACGACTCAGAAAATCTGGCTTATACGAAAATAAAAACCAGAAAACGAATAAAAGCAGGCTACGCATTACTGTTTTTGCTGGCCTCTGCGTTGTTCGGATTTTTAGTTTTTATTCTTTTAATCAACACTCCTTATTTTGAAACTCCAAAAGATCGTCTGCAAGCTCGTGAAATTGAAAATTTGAAATTGCATTACGCCATTCTAAATAAAAAACTGGATGAAATTGATGAAGCTGCTGAAGCTTTAGAAGAACGCGACAATAATATTTACCGAGTATATTTTAACAAAACTGAAATTCCAGATTCGATTAGAAAAGCTGGATTTAGAAATTCAGAAAAATACAAAACCCTTGAAGGATATAATAATTCGCAATTGGTTTTAAACACTACAAAACGAGTTGACAAGCTATCTAAACAATTGGCTATTCAGTCAAAATCATTAGATGAAATTTTGAAATTGGCTGGAGCCAAAGAAAATTTACTGCTTGCCATTCCTGCCATTCAGCCAGTGCAGAATGAGAATCTAAAACGTGTTGCTTCAGGATTTGGATACAGAATTGATCCTTTCACGAAAGTGCGAAAAATGCATAACGGAATGGATTTTACCGCTAACACCGGAGCTCCAATTTACGCAACGGGAGATGGAGTTGTAGAAAGAGCAGATAATACAGCATCGGGCTACGGAAATCATGTGGTAATCAGGCATGGTTTTGGATACGAAAGCTTGTATGCGCATTTGAGTAAATACAACTGTAGGCCTGGACAGCGCGTAAAACGAGGTGATGTAATTGGTTATGTAGGAAGTACAGGTAGATCCGAAGGTCCGCACTGTCACTACGAAGTACATAAAGATGGAAAAGTGGTGAACCCATTGAATTTTTATTACGGAAATATTTCGGCTGTAGAATATGTGGCAATTTCGCAGATGGCAAACCAAGAAAATCAATCATTAGATTAGTATTGTTAAAAAAGTAGTATTTTTGAAATAAAATAGAAAAAAACAAATCATGCATATTGAACTTTCCAAAGACAAAAGATATTACAGCATTGGCGAAGTGGCCAAAGCTTTTAATGTCAATGCATCATTGATACGTTTTTGGGACAGCGAATTTGACATCCTTAAACCTAAAAAAAATGCAAAAGGAAACAGGATGTTTACACCCGAAGACATTACCAACTTGCAGCTGATTTATCATTTAGTTAAAGAAAGAGGTTTTACGCTCGAAGGTGCCAAAATACATTTAAAAGAAGGCCAGAAAAAAACGTTAGATAAATTCGAAATAATACGTAAATTAGAATCCATCAAAACGCAATTAAACGACATCAAAAACGAATTGTAATTAAAAATTGAAATAAACTTAAATTAAACTAATATGAAAAAATGGTTAATCCCTGTAGGAATTATTGTGGTACTGATTGCAATAATTGCTTTTTGGTCAATTGGAATTAAAAATAACGGATTAAAATACAATCAGGCTGTTAATAAAGAATGGGGAAATGTTCAAACGGCTTACCAAAGACGTAATGACCTTATCGGAAACTTAGTAAAAACAGTACAAGGTGCCGCAGATTTTGAAAAAGGAACGTTGACTGCTGTTATAGAAGCTCGTGCAAAAGCTACTTCGGTTACTATTGATCCAAGCAATGTGACTCCAGAACAATTGGCGCAATTTAATCAGGCTCAAAGCGGAGTAACTTCTTCTTTATCAAGATTATTAGTTTCTGTAGAGCAATATCCAACTTTGAGAACTAATGAAAACTTCTTGAAATTACAAGATGAGCTTTCTAGTACAGAAAATCAAATTTTGACTGCAAGAACTCGTTTTAACGAATCAGTTCAAGCATACAATGGTTATGTTTTGGCAATTCCTAATAATTGGTTTTTAGGACAATATAAAGAAAAACCGTACTTTGAAGCTGTAGCTGGTGCTGATAAAGTTAAAGATGTAGAATTTAATTTTGATAAAAAATAATCTAAACAATGTCAAAAGTAGAAGATTTTTTAAGCAAGGAAGAAGAACAAGAAATTGTAAATGCCATTGTTGAGGCTGAAAAAAATACTTCTGGCGAAATTAGAGTACACATAGAAAAAACGACTTCTAAAGCTCATTATGACCGAGCTTTAGAAGTTTTTCATGATTTAAAAATGGACGAAACCAGACTGCAAAATGGTGTCTTGCTTTATTTTGCCGTAGAAGACCAAAAATTTGTAATCTGTGGTGACAAAGGAATTAACGATGTCGTGGCAGACGACTTCTGGAATTGTACCAAAGACATCATGGTAAACCATTTTAAAGCAGGAAATTTTAAGCAAGGAATAGTAGACGGAATTTTGAATGCAGGAGAACAATTAAAAAAATATTTTCCTTCTACAGAAGACGATACAAACGAACTATCTAACGAAATCTCAAAAGGATAAAAGAATGAAAAATTCCAAAAATAAAATCTTAAATTCCAATAGAGTTTTTCAGTTTACTTTTTTGCTTATTACATTTTTTAGCTGCAATATTATTTTTGCACAATTTACAATTCCAGAAAAACCAAAATTTCAGACTTCTGTTTATGACTATGCGAATGTCTTAAGTGCTTCTGAAAAAGATCAGTTAGAAAAAAAACTAATTCGTTATTCTGATTCTACGTCAACTCAGATTGTTGTGATTACCATCGAAAGCCTAAAAGGCGAAGATGTTAGTCAGTTGGCTACAAAATGGGCCCACACTTGGGGATTAGGCCAAGCAAAAGAAGATAATGGTGTTATTATTTTATTAGCCAAAAACGAAAGGAAAATCGCTATTAATCCGGGTTATGGTTTAGAAGATCGATTGACTGCTGGTATTGGCGGAACCATTATTCGTAATATTATAATTCCTGAATTCAAGGCAGGAAGTTACTACAGAGGACTTGACAAAGGAGCCGATGCACTTTTTGATGTATTTAAAGGAAAATACAAAGGCGAACGCAAAAAAGAACAAGGAGGGCAAGGTTTTCCGATTTTCCCCTTTATTATAATTGTTGTAATTATAATAGTTTTGCTGGTGCGAAATAAAAAAGGTGGCGGAAATTCAGGCAACAGCGGCGGAGGCGGTCCAAGCCTTCTAGACGTAATTATTTTGAGTAATCTTGGAAGAAACAGTGGCGGATTTGGAGGTTTCGGAGGCGGATCATCTGGCGGTGGCTTTGGCGGTGGCGGAGGCTTCGGCGGTGGTTTTGGCGGAGGAGGTTTCTCAGGCGGTGGATCAAGCGGAAGCTGGTAGATTCATTTTGTTTTGAAGTTTTTCTTGTTTCGGGTTTCAAGTTTAGGTTTCAAGTTTAAAAAATCATACATTTACACTTTACAATTTATTAACAGATGTTATCGCATAAAGCAAAATACGCCCTTAAGGCCTTACTTTATTTAGCAGAACAAGACGAAAATCACATTTCCAGAACAGTGGAAATTGCTGATGGCGCCAATATACCTAAGAAGTTTTTAGAACAGATTTTATTGGATTTAAAACGTGGCCGTTTTGTAAGCAGCAAGCAGGGAAAATTTGGCGGTTATTATCTGATAAAATCAAAAAATGACATCACTTTGGCAGAAATTCACCGATTATTTGACGGTGCAATTGCGCTTTTGCCATGCGCTTCCTTAAATTTTTACGAGCCTTGTTCTGACTGTAAAACCGAGTCTGAATGCAATCTGCGTCACGGTTTAATGCTGATTAGAGACAAAACTTTAAAGGCCATGGAAGGCATTACAATAGCCTCACTTGTAAAAAAATAAAATTTTTTTCCTAATTCCTAGTAAATCGATAGAATTTATATATATATTTGCCAAAAATATTTAACTAACCATTTACAAAATTTTAACCCCATGAAACTAAAATCAAATTCATCAGGTGTCACAAATCTTTTGCAAAAACAAAATAAACAATTCACAACTGTGAAAACTGCATCATCTATGATGTGTATGTGCTGGTAAAAAAATTTAATTCTAAATTCTACTAATCACATATACTTAATATAAAAAAATGAAAACATCTATAAAAAACATCTTTACTATACTTGCAGTCTTAACATTCTCAATTTCATTTGCACAAAACATTCAAGGAGTTGTAATCAATAACGAAAGCGTTCCCTTAGAAGCAGCGAATGTTGTGATAAAAGGAACCACATTTAGTACAATCACAGATTCGGAAGGGCGTTTTACTATCGATTCTCGAGGAAAACTACCTGTAACACTATTAGTTCAATACGTAGGTTATAAAACCACTGAACTCGAAATCAGTTCTATTCCTGTTTCTCCTATCAACATTACTTTACACGAAGAAAACAAATTGGTCGAAGTAGTTGTATCTTCAAGACGAAGAATCGAAAAAGTTCAGGATGTGCCCATCGCTGTTTCAGTTGTAACGGGTAAACAGGCAGAACAACAAGGAGCTTTTAACGTAAATCGCATTAAAGAATTAGTTCCTTCAGTACAACTATATTCTTCCAATCCAAGAAATACCGGAATCAACATCAGAAGTTTGGGATCTCCTTTCGGATTAACAAATGACGGTATCGATCCTGGAGTAGGATTTTATGTAGACGGAGTTTATTATGCACGTCCAGCTGCCACGACTTTAGATTTTATCGATGTAGAACAAATTGAGGTTTTAAGAGGTCCGCAAGGTTCTTTATTTGGAAAAAACACCACTTCAGGAGCATTTAATATTACTTCTCGCAAACCAAGCTTTACATCAGGAGCCGATTTTGAGTTAAGCTATGGTAATTATGCTTTTCTTCAGGCAAAAGCTTCTGTAACGGGAGCTTTAGGAAAAAAAGTAGCGGGACGTTTGTCTTTTTCGGGAACACAACGTGACGGTTTAATTGACAATGTTTCAACTGGAAGAGCGACTAATACTTTAAACAATCAAGGTTTTAGAGGACAGTTATTATGGACACCAACTCAAAATACGAATGTTACCTTTTCTGGAGATTTAACAACACAGCGCCCTGACGGATATGCTCAGGTAATCGCAGGAGTTGCTCCAACACAAAGAGCAGCTTACAGACAATTTAACGCGATTATTGCCGATTTAAATTACCAGCTTCCAAGCCAAAATGCTTTTGATCGTAAAATAGATCAGGATACACCTTGGCGTTCTGGACAAGATTTAGGAGGTGTCTCTCTTAATATTGACACCAAAATTGGAGGTGGTACTCTTACCTCAACAACTGCATGGCGTTTTTGGAACTGGGATCCATCAAATGACCGAGACTTTACAGGATTACAGGTTTTGGCTAAATCTCAAAACCCGACAAGACAAACACAAGTTACTCAGGAGGTTCGCTATGCCGGACAATTAACTTCTAAATTAAGCGGTGTTGCAGGAGTATTTTTTATCGATCAAACTTCACAAACAGATGGTACAGAAGAATCAGGAAACGCACAATGGAGATTCTCTCAAAGCACAACAAGTAACTTATGGAAAACACCAGGATTATTTGAAGGATACGGAATCAAAACGGATGCGAGAATCCGAGCGTCAAGTGCTGCAGTATTTGGGCAATTGGACTGGGCAATTACAGAACGCTTACACGTTTTACCTGGGTTGAGATATAATTTTGACAAAAAGGACGCGCACTATGCTCGTACAACATACGGTGGTCTACAAACAACTGATCCGCAATTGTTGGCTTTGAAAAGATTGGTTTATTCTGATCAGGCATTTGATTCAAGCACAGACAACACCGATTTTTCAGGAAACATTACAGTTAACTTTAAAGCGACTAATAAAATCAATATTTATGGAACTTTTGCGA
The DNA here is from genome assembly GCF_042431625.1 of Flavobacterium procerum. Lineage (NCBI taxonomy): Bacteria > Pseudomonadati > Bacteroidota > Flavobacteriia > Flavobacteriales > Flavobacteriaceae > Flavobacterium > Flavobacterium procerum. The sequence goes on from NZ_JBHLYW010000008.1 coordinate 119,442, forward strand.
AAAGCTACAAACCAGTGGGTGTAAACGTGGCCGGTCTTCCAAATAACTCTGCAGGTCAGCCATTACTTGAACTTGCGGTTATTAAACCAGAAAAAGTGTATCATTACGAATTGGGAGTAAAAACTTCTCCATTCAAAAACTCAATCTTCAACCTGACGTTCTTTAACACAGAAATTAAAGATTTCCAGACCAACGTTCAGGCTGCAGAATTAGGTGTAAACCGCGGTTATCTTGCAAATGCTGATAAAGTTAGTGTAAAAGGAGTTGAATTGGATGCTAGCTTTTTTGTCAACGAACATTTAACCATAAATGGAGCTGCAACTTATACAGATGGAAAGTATGACAAATTTACCAATGCGCCACTTCCTTTAGAAGAAACTGGAGCTCCGGTATCTTTCAAAGATGTTTCAGGTTCTGCATTGCCAGGAGCTTCGAAATGGGCAGGATCTTTGGGAGGTGAACTTTCTGATAGAGCGAAATTTTTTGGAAATTCAGGAAAAATCTTCTTCGCTGCCGACGGATATGCACGTTCTGAGTTTTCTTCAAGCCCTTCGGCTTCAAAATATTTAGTAGTTCAAGGATATGCAATCTTTAATGCCCGTTTAGGTTTCCGTGCTTCGCAAGGTTTATCTATTCACATTTGGGGACGCAACCTTTTTGATAAAGATTACTATGAGCAGTTACTTCCTGCAGGTGGAAATGCTGGACAGTACGCTGGTGTTCTTGGTGATCAAAGAACTTACGGAATTACATTTAAGTATTCACTGTAAGCGGTTGGTTAGTTTTAGTTAGAAAACGAGATTCATTAAAAAATGAGTCTCGTTTTTCTTTTGACGCAAATCACAAAAAATATTCTAAAACAGTTTTTTACACTATCTAGAAATAATTTTGTTTGTATAAATTCGCAACCTGAATTTTACAACATTGGATAAATCTTCTAAATTATTTCTTATTGTACTTCTCTGTATCAGCGAGTTTTTAGCAGGTCAGAATCAAAAGAAAATCGACCATCAGACTCTGACTTGGATTCGATATTACAATATTTTTCCTCTGACCGAAAAGTGGTCGCTACATTCAGAATTTGACAATAGAAGCTTCGTAAATCCTATTCATGAAAACCTTTTTGTCATACGAGTTCAAGGACGATATCGCACCAGCAAAACCATTGAATTGGGAGGCGGATTTGCATACTTTAATGTAAATACTCAGAATCCAGATGTCGATCCGGATTATTCTGTTCCCGAATATCGTGCGCAACAAGACATCACTTTTATTAATGATATTGCTAAAATTACTTTTCACAACCGTTTTCAGATTGAAGAACGTTTTATTCAAAAAGCAGATAAAAACGGACTTTTAAATGACTTTTCCTTTGCATACCGTTTTAGATACCGTTTGCAGTCTACTTTTACAATTTGGGAAAAAGAACAACAGAGTTTAAAAGGCACTATTTCTGATGAAATTCTATTCAACTACGGAAAAGACAACAAACGAAACAGCTTTGACCAAAACAGATTTTATGCTGCCTTGCGTTATCATTTTACCCCAAATCTTGGTTTAGAATTAGGTTATCTCAAAAACTTCCAAAGACGTTCCAGCGGCATCGATTTTTACAACCGTGATATTATTCGCTTCACAGTTTATCATAGAATTAATAGAAAATTTTAGATTTTAGAAAAAAAGTCCGAATCAAATTAAAAATTTGATTCGGACTTTTTTTCAACTATCACTTGAAACTTTGTGCCTTTGCCTCTTTGTACCTTTGCACCTTTTTCTAAAAAAATTTAATCTCTCGGCCTTCCTTTTCCACCTTTTTTGCCTTCAGCAAAGTTTCCGATTTTGTAAGCCAAAGAAAACATTACGTAACGTCTTAAAACTGTATTTTCCTCATCACGAATCGAGGTTGCAGAAATTGTTCTTGTAGCACTTAGATTTTGGTTTAACAAATCATAAACTTTAACCTTAGCATATAATTTTTTATTCAAAAACCCATAAGACAAACTTGTATTCCAAAGGAAGAAGTCTTTTTTGAATCCATCCGAAATATTTGAATTATATGTGTATCCGAAATCATTACCAAAAATTAAATTCTCTGGCCAATATGATGTTGTCTGCAAGTTAACTCTGTGTACAACATTTGAAGTTTTTCCCAGTAAATAATTTTCATATTTAGACTGATTGTATGATAAATTATACGATGGCGCAATTGTTAATACTTCTCCATAATCATAAGACATATATACTTTTGGAGTAATTCCGACAGATTTAGAATTGTATAAAATGTCATTGGTATATCCCTTATCAAACGAATAGTTTCCGCTTAAACCTACACCATATCGAATTGTGTGTGCATCTTTTTTAATCTGCTGATTCCAGTTTGCCCCTAGGGAAAGATTATAAACACCCGAAATATTGGTATAAGTAGTTTCCTTTTGACCACTTGCATTAAAGCTGGAAATAGAAACAATATCGTTATTATAATAGTCTCCTTTTGCATTAAAGCTATATCCTGAACGTGTTCTAAAATCGTAATTTCTAAACTGGAAATTGACACTGTTTTTTTCAATCGGACTTAAATCTGGATTTCCAACAATCGTATTCAAAGGATTATTTAGATTTACAATCGGCATTAACTGATTAGCCGAAGGTAATGCATTTGAATAATCATATTTGAATGATAAATTTTTAGAACGATTAAATTTGTATCGCAATAAAGCAGTCGCAAAAGGCAATGCATATCTTTTACTTAAATCTGTTGCAACATTTTGATAAAGCGAGTAATTTTCAAAATTTACGATTGAAGTTCGGCTGTCCAGATTTACAGTAAACTTATTTTTCTGCAAAGTAACTCCAACTTTTGGCGTAACCGAATTTTGAATTGAACTTGTATAATTACTAAATCTCGAATCATAATCAGTATATTCCTGAGTATCATCATTAAAATTATACGTTTTTTGATCATTACTGGTACTTTTCCAATCTAAATCGGCACCAATTCTAATTCTCAACGAATCGGTTATTGGTTCTGTATATTCAATATCTGCAGAGTAAGCGTCACTAATCGCTCTCTTTTTTACATTCTGATTCCTTAAATCATTTGGAGTATTACCTACGTAATAAATTGTCTCAGAAACATTCAAAGCATCAGAATCACTGTCTGTATTGTTGTTTGTGAAAACAAAACTTAAATTACGGGCTTTTCTATCAAAAGCTTTATTAAAGTTAATCGTGTTTGCAAAATTTGTGTTTGTACCGTCAGAAATTGAGCTTCCTTCACTTTTATTTAATTCATTTCCATTTTCATCTTCTGTAGAACTCGAAGATGATGAAATTCCATTTGTTCTGGATTGGCTTACTTTTGGCGCTACGACAATTCGAGTTTTAGGATCTAATTTGTACTCCAATTCAAAATTGGCATTATTACCTGTATTTTCATTTCTGGTTTTAGACTCGCTTTGTGTAATATTATTTCCTGTTGGCTGAAAAACAACTTCATTTGATTTACTATCGTTTTTATTGACTGTGTTCGAAAAATTATAACTTCCCATAGCCAACAATTTTTCAGTCCAGTCATCAGAATAATTAATCCCGACTAAATTAGATTGTGTAATTCCTCTTCCGCCTCCGCCAGAACTTGTACTTCCTCCTCTTCCGCCGCTATTTCGTCCACCGCCCATATTATCAAAAACATCATCCATAGAAAAACCGGTTGAATTGATATTATTAGAAGAAGCCAGCAAACTTATTTTCTGCTTATTATTAAAATAGTTCAAGTTTATATTTGCTTCATAACGATCATCGGTACCATAACCGCCCATGATTTTACCAAAATATCCTTTATTTTTCTTTTCGTCAATTGTAATATTGATACTTGAGAAATCTGAAGTTGATTCTTGTTTTGAAAGCTCCTCTTTTTTAGTTTTAAAATCAGAAACCTGAACTTTTTTAATAATATCAGCAGGAAGATTTTTGATTGCGATGGCTCCATCTTTATCAAAAAATGTTTTTCCGTTTACCAAAACCTGATTGACTTCTCTTCCGTTTACGGTAATTTTTCCGTCATTATCGACATCAAACCCCGGAAGCTGTTTAAGCAATGTTTCGACATTAGAATCTGGACGAACTTTATAAGAAGCCGCATTAAATTCTAAAGTATCTTTTTTGATTGTAATTGGTGCTGCTTCAGTCTTAATAACAACATCATTAAGAGCATTTACATTTTCTATTAAGTAGATTTTTCCAAAATCCTTACTTTCGGTAAGTCCTTTGTATTCTTCATAATAGGTCTGATATCCCATGTAATTCACTTTTAAAAATACAGGTTTATCAAATTTTTTGATGTTCATTCTAAAAGCACCATTTTTGTCTGTAGTAGCATATTCAATTACGGTAGAATCTTTTACAGTAGTAAAATAAACGGTTGCAAGTTCCAGTGGTAATTGCGTATTGACATCGAGGATTGTTCCTTTAACAGTAATATCGTTTTGGGCATTTGCCGAATAAACAAAAACTAAAAACAATAAAAATGAATAAAATCTGGTCATAAATTTAGGTTAGTTAGATTGGTAAGACTTAGAAAAATGCAAAAGGTTTAATTGTGCTTTTTACATTTATCCAAATATGATGCCAATAAAAAAATCAATACTGCACTTATGTAGCCGCAAGGCATAAAAAAATCCCCTATTTCCTGGGGACTTTTTATTCTTATTTTTTCTCTAATATAAACAATTTACATTGATTGATTATTAGTTAGTAATAATTGCAAGGCACAAATAAGGTACATTTTGCACAGAATCTTAATTGTTCTTTAAAATCTTACATTTGAAAAGTGGTCGAATAACTAAATAGTTATGGTATTTCTCGTTCTTAAATAGTTTTTTTTAGATTAAATTAACCCATTCTTTACATTTACCAAATCATACCAAATACAAAAAACAACTTTCTATTAACCCAATCGTCTAAAACTGTTTTTGATAGCTGTTTGCTGGGGTTCTATTTTCTTGCAATGTATTTCTGATTAGGATGATTGTCTGAATACATTTTAGTTAATTTTTCGTTGGCAATCATCTTTGGTAGAATATCATTTTTTAGATACTTTTCAGTTTTATTAATTTCAGAAGCTATTTGAGCCACTGATTTATATTCCAAACTACATACTCCAATTATTTCTTTTTCAAGTTCATCATATTTAACTCTTTTTTGTTTTCTATTACTATCCATACTATTTGTTGTACTGTCCATATTATTTGTTGAACTGTCCAGATTACGTATAGAAGTATCCAGCTTACCTGTAGATGTAGGTATCTGGGGGCTTGAACTATCCAGATTACGCCACGAACTATCCAGATTAACTTCATAACTATCCATATTATTCTCATAGTTTAACCGATAGGTTGTCCATCTACTCTTGTTTTCTGAAACCAAATAATTGTTTTTACATAGTTCTTGAAGCATTTTAGTAATGTCTGTCTTGTGCTTATCAACTAAGTACTGAAGTCTAATATTTGTAATATCTCCTTCGATATGACAAACAGCAAGAGCTGTCAACTCATCTTTACCTAAAGTTTCCACATTATCACCAAACATATGTTTTAGATCACTTAAAGTTTCTTCGGGGATGATACTAAACATTGGCATCTCTAGAATAATTCTATCGGGTTCATTTTCTGTAACAACGTAAGGTCTTCTCCAATGTGAAGAACTCCATCCAGAAAGAATTTTATTAACACCGCTTCCCGCCTTTTCTGCACTTCCCATCATTAAAAACATCTTTTGCAAATTAGTGTTTCTACATTGACTAATACCACCTTTATAAAACTGAGTTAAAGTAACTAACAAAGTACCTGGATTAGTGAATGTAAAAGAATTTGGATAACTTTTTATAATAATACTTCCTGGAGCGCTATAGTCTGAATGTATTAATGCATTAACAAATGCTTCTCTGAGTGCTGTATGAGCCGGCGTATCTTCTAATCTTTGTCCTTTATTAAGTTGAAAAGGCTTTGGCAATCTTGATGAAAGCTTAGGATAAACTAACTTGTAAAATTGAAATAAATTACTTTCCCATGTTCCATCGGGATAAACCCTGTCAGTCCATCTAGTGTCTTCATTTTCAGATAAAATCTCTCTATATTCTGGGAAGAATTTTGGGCAACATTCTTCATCCACAATACTAACAGATTTTCCGAACATTAGCATTCCTGCTAATGTAAATCCTTCCTTTTGGGATTTTCTATCTTTTCTATAGCCTCCAATATATTCAAGAAATTCCATATCATTTAATGAAATCCATGGATGAGAAGGTCTAAGTGTTGCGAAAATCTGTCTATATTGCTTTAGAGAATTTGAATCTATATCATCCATTAGATAACCTTCTAGAATTCTACTATCAGGACTAAATGAGAGATCAGCATCGGCCAACATTCTACGAACCTCTTCATCTTTACATTGATAATCTCCTTCATAATTTCTTTTGTATGTATTACTAAAAGGATTGGGAGTAAGATGTATAGGTTTTTGTTTTCTTTCAGCTGGTGGAATATTAAAACAAAGAACTATATTTCCTCCGAGGTTATATTCTCGAACATCACTATTTTTTAAGATATTAGCAGATACGCTTTGTGGGTTATTAACACTATTCCAAAACTCTTTTTGATATTTGATCAGTTGATCTTTGCTTAAACCATCAAAATAGAATTTCCCATTTTTTTCCTTAACTCCGAGTACAATTATCCCTCCATTTGTGTTTGCGAAAGACGAATATGTTTTCCAAAAGTCTTTAGGAAAACCACCTGCAGCTGATTTAAATTCTACTTCGTCGGATTCTGTGTCTGGGAAAACATCAGCTTGAATCAAATATAAGGATTCATTTAAGATATCAAAAAGTTCTAACTGCTTTGCCATAATAAAATTTTAGTCTTAAAAAAGTCAAATTTACAACTTTAATTTTGGGTTAATGTTTCGAATCTGCGAAAGAATTACAGCCAACTTATTTAGAGTTTGCCAAAATCTTACAAACCATAACGATAGAATTAGATAAAATGAAACATTATTGAGATGTAATGGAGAGTCATTTGAGGCACAATTAAGGCGCATTATACAAACCAAAGGTGCATTAAACTTAAACACCCTAAAAACAAGGACATAAAAAAACCCTCTAAATTCAAATGATTTAAAGGGCTTTGTGTGTATTTAATGTACCTATTTTAACAAACTATTTTTCTCTTATATAAATGTCAATCGGAACTCCTGAAAAATCCCAATTTTCTCTGATTTTATTCTCTAAATAACGCTTATAAGGCTCTTTTACATACTGTGGCATATTGGCAAAAAATACAAACTGTGGCACCGCTGTAGGCAATTGCATACAGTATTTAATTTTTACATATTTCCCTTTTGTAGCCGGCGGCGGATAAGCCTCGATTACTTTCAGCATATATTCATTAAACTTAGAAGTCGGAATTCTTTGTTTTCTGTTTTCAAAAACCTGAACCGTCGCTTCCAATGCTTTCAACAAACGTTGTTTTGTTAGAGCCGAAACGAACAAAATTGGCACATCTGTAAAAGGCATTAATTCTTTTTTGATTTTCTCTTCGTAATCACGAGTAGACATGGTGTCTTTTTCTACCAAATCCCATTTGTTTACCAAGATCACAACCCCTTTTCTATTCTTTTCAGCCAACCAGAAAATACTCTGATCCTGACCTTCAAATCCTCGGGTTGCGTCGATAACCAAAATACAGATGTCGGCATGCTCAATCGCACGTACAGAACGCATTACTGAGTAAAATTCTAAATCTTCTTTTACTTTTGCTTTACGGCGAATACCAGCAGTATCAACCAAATTAAATTCGAAACCAAAACGGTCAAATTTAGTATCAATAGCATCACGAGTTGTTCCCGCAATATCAGTTACAATATAACGATCTTTACCAATCAAGGCGTTGATAAAACTAGATTTTCCCGCATTCGGACGACCTACAACAGCAAAACGAGGCAAATCTTCTTTTACCTCAACTTCTGGTTTCTCCGGAAACGCATCAATTAAAGCATCTAACAAATCTCCAGTACCGCTTCCAGAAATACTTGCGAAAGTAAAATAATCTCCTAATCCAAGGTTATAAAACTCAATCGCATCTTTTTCACGCATTGCATTATCTACCTTATTTACAGCCAATAAAACTGGTTTTGTTACTTTACGAAGCAATTTTGCAACGGTTTCATCCATTGGCGTGATTCCTTCTTCAACATCAACCACAAAAATAATAACATCGGCTTCGTCGATAGCAAGTTCTACTTGTTTACGGATTTCACCTTCAAATACGTCATCACTTCCGCGTACGTATCCACCGGTATCAATTACAGAAAACTCTTTTCCGTTCCACTCGCTTTTACCATAGTTTCTATCACGGGTAACCCCAGATACTGAATCTACAATAGCTTCTCTTCTTTGTATCAGCCTATTAAAAAGGGTTGATTTCCCCACATTAGGTCTTCCTACTATCGCAACAATGTTATTACTCATTTTTTTGGATTTTAGATTTCAGATTTCAGATTTTAGATTTTTAGTTTCCTAAAAAGCTAATCACTTGTAATCCAAAATGCTTTATTTAAATTTTTTGCAAAGGTATGTAAAAAAGTCGCTAAGTTGCTAAGATTCTAAGTACCTAAGTTTTTTATTGTTATTTTCAGGAGCAATTTCCAGCTATCCGCTCTATCTTTTCCTGGCTAAAGGAGCCAGAAAAAGGATGCCGCTCCTATCTGGGCTAGGGTTTTAAGGTTTAAAGAATGTTTACTTTTATTCTTTTCTCAACCATCCCAACAATCTTTCATTACCTATTTTATAATTCCCGTCTTGTTCTTTCAAATCAAAAATTTCTCTCGAACTGCCGAAAGGCCCAGGATTCTGCTGTATAATTTCGATTTCATTTTCAGAAACGTTAGAAATTATAGCCACATGCCCGAATCTATTGAGTAATGAGCCTGAAAAAATAACTAAATCTCCAACTTTTGGTTTTGATTTACTTGGATTTTTATATTGAATTAATCCTCTGCTTTTGTTCAAATTGCCATCTTCTATTTTAGAATCAAAAAAATCTTTTGCATGACCATAAGCATCTGGCATTTTATGATTATAATGTTCGTAATAATATCGTTTTACAAATTCAACACATTGATATTTCAGTCCTAAATTGTAATTGTCTTTTGTAACGTTTCTTCCTTCAATATTATCGACACCGCCATTGTAATAAACCTTTACACCGTTTAAACTGTCTAGTGCCTGACCAATTTTATAGTCTGAATTTAAGTTTATTTTTTTTACGATTTTTATTCCGGCGTAGCCCAAAACTAAAACTGAAATGATTAGCAACGTAATCTTTTTAACCTTCATTAATTCCCTAGTAGTTTAATTGCACTTTTCATAAATATATTGCGCTCTTGCCCCTATTCTGTAGGAACTAAAAGCACCTTTGTTTGATAATTTTAAGGCAAACCCATCGTTTTCATTGGAGTTGTAAAAAATGATTTCCCGAATTTTTATTTTATCTGAAATAACATTTATTGGACCAATTTTATAATTACTAAATGGAAACGGCTCATCGCCAAAATCGCAGTAAGTCAATTCTTTTTTATCAAAATCGATGTAAGCTTTGTTCTCCAAATCACAAAATCTTCTGTTATTTAGGATAAATTCGTTTACCAGTTCTTCGGTATCAAATGGTATAAATTCCTTTTCCTTATCTATATACAAAACATCATCGACAGTATCCTGTGTAATCCCAACTAAGTGTTTACTGTTTTTATAAATACTAAAATACAATGTAAGTACTGTTGTTTTGTCTAACGACATTACATCTGCCCTGTAATTGCATTTCTGCTCCAGTTGACGAAATGGCTTTTTATCTTCATTAGTACGATTACTATAAGTATCTTCAAAATCATCGAGATTAAATTTATTTTTATAATCGACATAAAAGAAGCCTGTTTTCTCAAATTCACCATCTCCAAGATATTTCGGAAATTTTTCAAAAACTATATTATCATAAATTTTAAAATCAAACCATTCAATCCAATCATCAATTCCGTCAGGAAAACTTAAAATAGGATAATATCCATCTCTAAGAAATACGGCTAATCCATCTTCTTTATTAATAAACCTATTAATATTAGCTGCTTTATTGGTCTGAAACTGTTTGATAAATTCCTTCAAAAATAATTTCACTTCTGCATCTGAACAGGCTGTGACATCAAAGGATGAGACTGAATCTACTTTTGTAGCTATTTCTTGCTTTTTCTTAACAGGAACAGATTTTACAACATCTTCCTTTGGTTTAAAGAAAAATGCTAAACCCACAATAAGTATTAGTCCACAACAAATTGGTATGGAATACTTAGATGAAATCTGCATAATTATAATGTGAGTTTTGAAAATCTATTGATTATAACCGAATCGTTTTAGCATATTGGCGTTACTTCTCCAGTTTTTATTCACTTTTACATACAGTTCGATGTGAATTTGTTTCCCGAAGAATTTTTCCAAATCGGCACGGGCATCAGTTCCTACTTTCTTTAAAGCGGCACCTTTGTGTCCAATGATAATCCCTTTCTGCGTATCGCGTTCTACCATAATCACAGAACGGATTCTGATGATTTTTTCATCTTCGTGAAATTCTTCTGTAACGATTTCTACAGCATATGGAATTTCTTTGCTGTAATTCAACAAGATTTTTTCTCGAATCGTTTCGTTTACAAAAAAACGTTCTGGTTTGTCTGTTAATTGGTCTTTGGGATAATAAGCTGGAGATTCTGGCAATAAATCGATAATTCTTCCAAAAACTTCTGGTACGTTAAAATTCTGCAAAGCCGAAATTGGAAAAATTTCTGCATTTGGCACTTTTTCTTTCCAAAAAGAAACTTGTTGTTCTAATTGTTCCTGATTTGAATTATCGATTTTGTTTAAAAGCAACAAAACAGGTATTTTAGCATGAATGATTTTATTAAAGAAAGCTTCGTCTTTAAGGTCCTGCTCACCTATTTCGACCATATAAATTAAAATATCAGCATCTTCAAAAGCCGATTTTACGAAGTTCATCATCGATTCCTGCATTTCGTAGGCCGGCTTGATGATTCCTGGAGTATCGGATAAAACTAGCTGAAAGTCTTCTCCGTTTACGATTCCAAGAATTCTATGACGAGTGGTCTGTGCTTTTGATGTAATGATTGACAATCTTTCTCCGACGAAAGCGTTCATCAGCGTTGATTTTCCAACATTTGGATTTCCGATAATATTTACGAACCCTGCTTTATGTGACATTTTGAGTATAATTTATTCTGCAAAGGTAGTCATATCAAGTTAATAGAGAAAATAAAACATTTTTTAAAATTTTCGTTGTTTTTCTCAAAAATGGGCGTATCTTTGCACCCGAAACATCGCGGGATAGAGCAGTAGGCAGCTCGTCGGGCTCATAACCCGAAGGTCACAGGTTCGAGTCCTGTTCCCGCTACACAGACAAAAAGCTTCAGATTTCTCTGAAGCTTTTTCATTTTTACCCTTTTTGTGATTCTCCTTGCTTGGGGCACAGATTACAAATCATAAGTGTTCGAAACCTAATTTTTTGATTTTAAAACAGAATTAAAGAGACAGAATTTGATTTGTTTTTTTATGCAAAAGAATCAATTCTTGTGAAAATACGTTTCAAATTTTCCGCTAATTTCATGTTTCGAACACTTATGATTACAAATCTGCGCGTTGTCTACATATCGGAGCAATCGGATTTTTTTATCTATTTCTCCCTTTAACCCATTTAAAACTATCAAATGTCTGTTGTACATAATATTCCGCTCTTTTAAAAGTATCTAAATTAATTGTTATATGATGTTGTGTTCCATCAGAAATTGTATATGTTAGATTATCATTGTATAAAGTTGATAAAACTAACATTAGACTTTCAATATTTTTTTCATTTTGCCCTTTCCCTCTCATTCTATCTTCTATATGTTGCCAAGAATGCCTTATATCTATTATGTGAGGGAATTCATTGTCAAATTCATCTTTAAGAATAATTAATTTTTCTCTAACATCATCAGGAATAAAAGGTGTTTTATTCTGTTTAGTCATTACAAAAATAGTATTGGCAATTTTGACTATTGCATCTAGAAAAGAATGAGCATATATAAATAGAAGCCTTTGAAATTGATCTAAAGGTATTTCGTCAATTGGTTTTCTATTTTTAATATCTTCTAGAGTTATTTTAGAATTAAACTCTTTTGTATTTTCGTACATACTTAAAGCAAGTGAAGCGTCTTCTAAGAATTTTTTGATTGGTTCTAAAAGTTGATCATAAACATCTCTTCCAATACTAAAATACTCATCAAGCTTTTCTTTACTAGTTTCTAGTATAATTTCATTAAAAAACTTACTTTCATCAATAATTTGAGGATTTACAGTTCCATAATATTTGTCTAGTATCTTATCAATTTCTTCGGTTTTTAGAATAATTGTTTGGGCTATTAATGTTAATTGAATATTTAGTTTTGGTGAATGATAAATATTAAAATTCATATACTTTATATTTTAATTTAATGATTTTTAGTTGATTCTGAGGTAAACTACCAAATAACGTCCTCGCGCTACACGCAAGCTGGAATTAAGAAAGTCTAAACTTTCGGTTAAAAACTATTTTTCAAATACAAGACCATCTTCAAATTAAGCCAATTGCCCAGCTTGCTTGTAGCGTGTGTTGTATACTGTTTTTTTTTAAGCTTCTGCATTAAATTGAATGTCGTAATATTCGTTGGTGTCAAAGTTTAACTTGAACGAAAACAAACAAGATCCTCCACCATGACCTTGTTTTAGTGTTTTTCTGAAATCGGAATACTTAGCAATTTCATCACAAACTAAAGCTACATAAATTTCTTTTTCACCTTTAATATTTTTGATAACAAGATAGCGTCTAATATATTCTGTCTTTTTAAGTATGAAATCTTCTTTTTTATAATTTTCTTCTGGATGTCTTTTTGAAATTTCTTTGAACTTTTCAATTTGGATGGGATTTTGTTTTTCGATAATCTTATCAATTGCAAACTCTATCTTATCTAAATCTTCTTTGTTTAGATATGAATTTGTCCCAGTTTTGAATACCATTTTGCAATCAAGATTAGCAGAATCGTATTTAATTATTGAAACTCTTGAAGTGTCTATTTTTAAATTAGATTTTAACTCTGAAGGTTTTTTGTTTTTTGAACAAGAATTCAGAATAATCAAAATAAAAAATATTACAACTTTTAACTTCATATTCTTTAGCGTTAATGTGATTTAAAATAGCATACAACTAGTTTATATGTGTGACAAAATCACACAAAGCAATTTAAATTTGGAAGATATGTGTGCTAAATTCACACATTACTTTCAAATCTATATCTTTTTTTACTACAAATTATCAAAAAGACTTTTAATTTGATTGATGATCTTTACCAATTACGTGAGGGGTTATGCAAACAAAACCAGAAGAAAAAATCAATATGCACATTTTAAAATATTATATAATCTTCAATAATCTGGTTAGGTAATTGAATGCTTCCACCAACTAAGACGAAGCTCCATAGAGATTGAAGCTTTTTTTACTTACTTACCTTTTGAACATCTCGTCTTATTCACGAACGTCACGAACGTGACAATTGCGCTAAAGGAACGGGTTCTTAAATGCTACTTTCGAATTCTTATTCCTTGTTCTTGTAAATTTAATAATGCTAGAGTTTCTGACATATCTTTTCCTTTAGAAGAACAAAACTCTATCAAATCATATTCTATTGCATGTAGAATACTTTCAGCTTTGTCTGAAATATCTTTAATTTTATTAAGCAATTCCTCTTTTATGTTTCCAGCATTGAAATCTTCTTCGTTTCCAATGATAGTTTTGTGAACCAACCAATTCCTTTGTTGTAAAAAAGCTTTTAGTTCATCTTGCAATAACAAACTATATAGTTCCTCTTTAATTCCAATTTTAATAGCCTTGCCTAGAGTATAACTTTGGTTTTGTTGTAAAAATTCATCCGCTCGCTCTTTTGTTTCTGTGGGATTCATTTTAAGAGTAATTGAATAACTCAACGCTTGTTCAACCATTTGGACTTTGAATACAGCTTCTCCAACAAAACAATATAAATTAATTTCATTGTTGTTGGCTGGTATTTTTGTAGCATTTTTTTTCATAACTGGAGCTTTGTTTTGATTAGAATCAGCAATTATCTATTTTGCTATTTATTTAATCAAAGATACCTCTTTAGTACGCAGTATTTTTGTGCACTAAAAAATTTAATTTCTCATGGATATACGTAACCAATCATGTAGATTTGTAATCCGTGCTTCTAAAACAGATCTTAATAGATTAAATTTAGTCCTATTATTCCTTTGCTAACAAAGACAAGAATTGAAAATTATCTTCAAAAGAGTTTTCAATATATTTAGGATGCAAGTGCAATAATCATAATATAATCCTCAATAAACTGGTTAGATATTTGAATGCTTCCCGCTACTAAGTAAAAGCTTCAGATTTCTCTGAAGCTTTTGTTATATAAGATTTTCAAAAACAATGTTTGATTTGGATTGCTGGTGCGAAGTCTGAGACATTAGCACAGCTATTCGCAAAATTCTTCAAGGAGCAGATTCTGCTTGTACTTCTAAAACGACTTTCTTATAAAGCCTTTAAAAAAGTCACTAGTTTTATACCAAACGAATTTAAAAACTCGCATAAATAAGTCCTATTTTATCCATTATTAAGCTTTTGGAACCTTTTCTAATTTTTCTTGACTGAATTTTGGACTAAATAATTCAAATCATTTTTTTATGAAAAAAAACCATGTACTGCTTATCATTTTACTTGCCTTTTATTCTGTCAATGCTCAAAATGAAAGCGAACCAAATCAGAAGAAAAACGAATTAAAATTAAATTTAGTAATGCCCTTAATTGGAACTTTCGAGGCTACTTATGAAAGAATTCTAACCAATAAATCATCTATAGGCGTTACAGGTTTATATGTATATGATGAAAAATCAAATGAAGATATGAATTATTCCATTTCTCCCTATTACAGAAGATATTTTGGCAAAAAAAAGGCATCAGGTTGGTTTGTGGAAGGATTTGGAATGCTAACTTCTATTGATGGCAAAAAAATATATGCTTCTGAAGATCATTCAATTTACACTGAAAACCCAGATGTTATTCTTTTTGCTCTAGGCGGAGGCGGAGGCTGGAAATGGGTCAGTAAAAGCGGATTTCTTTTTGAAGCACATCTTGCTTATGGAGGGCTATTATTCGATGTAAAGAAAACAGATCATACGAATGTGCAAACATTTGGATTGATTGCGGGATATAGGTTTTAACAAACTGGAGAGAAAGAAATATAAATATTAATAAAGTTTATCATTAAATTCAAAAGAGAATTCAAATATTGAGGCAACTTCATAAAAATCCGATATAATCTGGTTAAATATTTGAATGCTTACCACTACAGAGAAAAGCAGAAAACCTGATAAATTTAATTTATCAGGTTTTTTTTTAATTTTTCCTAATTATTTGAGACGTAATTGGCTCTCCTCTCTCTGTAAAAACATCATCGGCATAGTAGTTTATGAATTGCATAGGAAGCCCAACACCAGTTGAACGAGATGCCGTTGTCTGCAAATGATAATGCAAATGCGGTCCCGTAGAGTTACCGCTGTTTCCCGCCTGACCTACCATTTGGCCGCGTACTACATTGTCGCCAACTGCCACTATTATAGAATTCTTCTTAAAATGCACCATACAGGAATACTCTCCATTTAAATGGTCAATAACTATATAGTTTCCCCAGGCCTGTTTTTCATTGAGTATTCCAGGAACATTGTCTTCTATATTGTTTACAACGGTTACTATTTTTCCGTCTCCTGGCGCATTTAAGCGTTTACCAAAACAATAATAATCTTCATTTTTGGTTCCGTCTCCTGTATTCCCTCTTCTGTTTATTACTTGAACGATATCGAGCGCATATCTTTGATGACGATGAGGCGCAAAATGGTGATTTTCTTCTAATGATTTTCCTCCCGCGGTTATGTACCATTCGTCATCAAAAGGCAGTTCCAGTACTGTTTTTGTTTTGTAATTCAGATAAATATCTTCGTCGTACTTACCTTCATCACCAATCAACATATCTGCACATGATGTTAATGAAAAAACCGCCACAACAATAAAAGTGTAAATTGTAAATTTGATAATTTTCATAATTAAAATTTGTAGTTAATTCCTAGATTAAGTTGATGTTGTAATTCTCGATAAGCAGCTGGCGCCTGAAGTCTGGAGTAATTAAAATTATACTTTGCCTTTACGTCCATATATTTTGAAAGTTTGTAACCATATTCCAAATCCCATAACACACTTTGATAGTTATCTAAGGCATAAAATTTAGCTGCAGCACTGGTAACTCTAAACAGCGCAATAGGAATGAAAACTTTTGATGCTAAATATTGTTTTTCACTTAATTGATAACTCAGCTTACTTGCAATTCCAAACTCTTGATGAACAGTAAAATAATCTCCATCATTATAAGTTAAATTTTTATTAGTGTAAATCGATACATTGGTCTGCGATTGCAATCCTAAATTTAGAGCAAGTCTATCGTCGCGATAAATCTTTTTGAGATAGGAAAATCCCATTCCTGCTTTCGTATATTCATTATTCAATCTGGGTGATACGTCCGTTTTTAATTCTGCATTAAGATAATCTAGTTCAACTTCAAATAGATTTTTATTTTTACTCGTTCGTGTATAGTCTAGTTTATACACTGGCCCATTATACTCATACATTGCCACGGGAGCAAATTCGAGATTTTTTAAAAATCCAAAATTATGTCCGACCGAGAACTCTAATTGATTCTTTTTTTCAGTAGTTTGTGATTGAACCGATACCGCAGATAAAACTGCAGTAGTAAACAGGAGCCGATTTAATTTCATATAAAATGATTAAGTTGATTTATAACAGCAAACCTATATCAAATAAAAAACGGCAAAGTCCGAAAACCTCAAAAATGAAGAAATCCGAACTTATTTAGCGCTATTACGAAAGCTGTTCGGTGTCATTCCAGTCGATTTTTTGAAAGCGGCATGAAAGGTTGTCTTTGAGGTAAAGCCCGATTCTAAACCTATGGCGAGCAAACTGTAATTTTCATAGTCCGAATCGAGAATCATTTTTTTTACGGCTTCTACCCGATAGTTATTTATGTAATTGGCAAAGTTGTCTCCTGTAATCGCATTAATGAGTTGCGAAACATATCCAGGACTTATCCCTAACTGTTCTGCTACTTTTTCTCTGTTTAGATTACTGTCTGTATAAATCTGATGTTCTTTACAAAGAAGTTCCAACCTCTTAAAATAAGGATTGTCTTTCGTAAAGAGTTCCAAAGCATTTGTATCATTTTCTTTATTAAGAATCACTTCTTCGATAGATGCTTCATCAACTAACAAAATCTTTTTATTCAATAATTCTTCAATTCCCGCTTTATTATCAGCTAGTCTATATCTGAACACACCATAATAAGCTGTACAATGAATTAAAAAAGTAGCAAACAAAGCAAGAATCTGCATAACATAGGAAACATCATATTCAAAAAACAGCGCTATCAAAATAGCCATTATCCAGGAAAGCATCAGCAAATAAACCAAAAACCATAAAAAAGTAATCCATTTCTTTTCCTGCTTATCTTTTGAAAATTTAATGAACCTGAAAGTGTAGACAGCCATAAAGGGCATAAATATCAGAATAATGTAAAAATCAAAATTTCTTAAAGTTTCTAAAATGATTTTAAGGAAAGTCGGAATTGTAAAAATGTGCGCAACAGCATCACAATCATAAAAGACATTTGAAATGGCCGAATAGAGAAACGGAATATACAACCATAGATTTTTTTTGGAATTCCTAATGGGGTGGTTTACCTGATGTATAACAAACATAAAAACAAAAACCGGAAAAATAAATGCCCATTCTACATCATCAAGAAAATGCAGAAAAGGCATACTGCTGTAAAGATCAACTATTTCAAAAACAAGATTTGCAATAAGAAGAGACAGAGTAAATATTGCATAAGCCAAATATTTGTTTGCATTGCTTTTAAATAATGGTGATTTTAAAATAATTGCTCCAAGAACTATTCCTTGAAAAATTGCTGTGTTAAAAAATATTGTAAAGATCAATCTATATAGTAATTATTTAGTTACGTCTTTTCTTTTGTTTTCTTTAGGTTATTACCTATATTTTATTTGACGAAACTATACTTAATTCATTTTATTTACTGTTAAAGTAATTACAATTAAAACTAAATGAAAAGACAATTAATACGATCTGAATTACAAATTATCATGCTTTAATTCTGTAGAAATCTCAAGCTTTTTTTTAAAATTCTAAAAAACAAAAAAATGCGCAAAGTTCAATAAGAAATTTGCGCAGCTTTTTATAAAAACACTTTGGAGAACACTACCAAATCGTTATCCTGTCTTTCTTCGGCAAGAACATTTTATCTCCAGTTTTCACATTAAATGCATCGTAAAAAGGTGTTGTATTCATTAGAGGGCCATTCACACGCCAATTTGGTGGAGAATGCGGATTATTGTTAATCCATAAACGCAGAAACTCGTCTTTCATTTTTACTCTCCATATTTTGGCTATCGAAATAAAGAAGCGTTGGTCTGGAGTAAAACCGTCGATTTTTTCGTTTCCTTGCCCTTGTTGGGTCATTTTAAAAGCATCATAAGCAACTGCTATTCCGGCAATATCTGCCGTATTTTCGCCAACTGTCATCGCACCGTTAATATGCAGGTCGCCTAAAACGGTATAAGTGCTGTACAAATCGATAACCTGCTGTATTCTTGACTTAAATTGTGCATAATCCTCTTTTGTCCACCAGTTTTTCAAGTTTCCATTCTTATCATATTGAGCGCCCTGATCATCAAAAGTATGCGTTATTTCGTGGCCTATCACCATTCCAATACCGCCATAATTAAGGGCATCATCTGCATTATTGTCAAAATAGGGAGCTTGCAAAATACCTGCAGGAAAAACAATTTCATTTGCTGTAGGATTATTGTATGCCGTAACAGTTGGAACCGTAGTATACCAATGTGATTTATCGACTGGCTTATTCAATTTTGCTAATTCAAATTGATAGGAAGCTGCAGAGGCCGAAACTATATTCTCAAAATAGGTATTCCTAGCTATGTTTACACTGCTATAATCTCTCCATTTATCTGGATATCCAATTTTCTTAGTCATTGCAGCCAATTTTTCTTTCGCTTTTTGCTTGGTAATATTGCTCATCCATTCCAACTTATCAATTCTTTTGGCATATGCTATTTGCAGATTATTCACCAGCGTCAGCATGCGTTTTTTGGCATCTTCTGGAAAATATTTCTTTACGTACAATTCGCCCAACGCTTCGCCTAAATAAGTATCTACTACATTCGCCATTTTTTCGCCACGCGATTTTTGAACCGCTTGACCAGAAAGCACTTTCGTATAAGCAAATAAGGCATCTACAAAAGGTTTGCTTAAATCATCTGCATATCTTTCTAAAGAATTTGCTTTCAGGTAAACTTTCCAATCGTTAACAGGAATGGTCTTTAAAAGCTTATTCAGCGCATCATAATAGGCTGGCTGGCTGACATTAATAGAATCTGTTTTTGCGCCTAAATTATTCAATAAAGTATTCCATCCAATATTGGGATGTCTTTTTACAAGATTTGTCACAGCCATTTTATTATAATTTGCCTGTACATCTCTAAGGTCAACTTTTGTTTTATGCGAAGCCGCTAGTTGTTTATCTATATCGTAAACCAAATCAGCATTCTTTTTAGCTTCATTGGCATTACTTCCTGTTAGTTGAAACAATGTGGCAAGATATTTTTTGTACGATTGCTGTATACCCACAGTAGATGGATCTGATTTAAAATAATAATCTCTGTCTGGCAAACCTATACCTGTTTGAGAAATGTGAGCAATGTTCATACTGCTGTTTTTATCATCAGGCCACACTCCAAAACCTATAATAGAAGAATTCTCTACCTTCATTTCATTGCCAACGAAATTCATTAAAGAAGGTAAGTCATTAATTGCATCAATTTTAGCCAATAAAGGCTTGATAGGCTCATAACCGCGTTTGTCAATGGTTACAGTATCCATACCTGAAGCGTAAAAATCACCTACTTTTTGCGCTATGCTTCCTGCTGTATTTTTGCTTTTAGAAATACTGTCTAATATTCCTTGCAGGCGTATTCTTTGTGGGAAATTCATAAACATATAAGCACCCACTCCACTTTGAGATGCAGGTATTGATACAGAATCGTACCATTTACCATTTACATATTTAAAAAAATCATTTCCAGGCCGCAATGTGGAATCGATTCCTGTGATGACAACACTTTTTTTTTCTTGATGCTTTGAGCATGCTGTAAAAGTTAAAAATGCAATAAAGAGCATTAATGAATTTTTCATAAGCTAGACTTTTTCTATTAAAATGAACCTAAAACGTTTGAAAACAAAAGACTTAAAATTTATGTTGTGCCATAATTTTCAGCATAACAATATACGAATTCAATTTTTAATTCTAATTTCCTTGTAGGAATAATAATGGTTTCAGAGAAATCTGAAGTAATTTATGGGAACAGAAATACAGTTGCCTTACTCTCTCTTCTTTGTCCAGTATGTTCTTAGTACTAAATCAAACGGTTTCCATTCTCCAAAATAATCTTTGTCTCTATAATATAAATAAAAGTTGTCAGAAAGTGATTTATTACACGTAATTTCAAGTTCAATTGTAGTCCAGGAGCCGCCTACATTTCTCAAAATGAACTTTTCGTTTGGATATTTTTTCTTAATCTCCTTTTCAATTGATTTGAAAATTTTCCCGTCTTCGTCTAAGCAATCTTTTGTTCCTTCTTTGCATTTGTAGGTAAACCTAAAACTGCCCTCATATGCTGCCCAAATTGGTCTAGGCGCCATTATTAGTGTCGTGTCATTGAGTATACTTTCTCTGAATTGTCTTGCCTCCTGAATTGTCGTGAAAGAATGATTTTCGCCATATGGCTTTTTTAGTTTTCCATAAAATTGCCTTAATAAATTAGAGTCAAAATAAAAGTAATCTTTGTCTGTTACAATTTCTTTACATTTCAAGTTAATTAAAAATGATTCCAGAATTTCCCCCTGCCTGCAAACTAAAATATCGTAATGATATCCACAAGCATACTTTTTTCCTGGTTTTTTAAATACCCAATCCTTTTTAAACCTGTTTAATACAGCAATGTCATCTGTATAAAATTCGCCTATACTGTCTCTTAGCGAATTTTCATCGCTTTCAGAAAAAGTCCCGAGAATATAATATCCTTTCTTATTAAAATCATAGTCCTTTAAAAGTTGAGTCTGTGCAAAAGACGAAACCGTTAAGAGTAGAAATGCAATCTGTAGTAATATTGTCTTCATAAAATTGGATGTTAACGTCTAGCGACTATAGCTGACTTGTATTTTTAATAAACTTAATTTTTGCTTTTATCTTTTTGCAAAATAACAATTAAATAGTAATTCTTTTTTCTTTACAAGAGCCTTTTCAATGTCAACATCATTAAGTTCAATTTTCTGATTTGCAACACACTTCAAATACAAAGTCATTTTTATTCAAACCAATATCTCATTACCATATCAGAGTTTACGTTTTGGTTTCTTATTTTGGCTGGTTTCCATCCTGTTGTCTTGATAATTTTATTCAATTCTCTTTCAAAATACTTTTCAAATTTATGATTTGATTTATTATCAAAAACAAACCCAAAGTAAGTGATTTTGGCACTTCCATGTTTATCTACATAGAATGAAACATTAACAAAAGCAGATACATCAGAATTTAATTTTTTTACATACCCTTTAGGGTAAATAATTGCATTATCAATTTCCTTTTGCATTACTTCACTATATTCATCAGCGCTATCTTCTTTGTCATTTGGATAATTTGGTCTTGTATCACATTGAGCATAATACATGGTATCATTAATATGTTTGCTTACGTATTTTTGATCTGCAATATTCAACAATGAATCTATAAACTTCTCTCCATATTTGTGATTGATTTTTTCTTCCATTAACTCACAATAACAATGTTCTGTCTGATTTTCATAGACAATACAAGAAGAACCTTCATTTCTAAAATCAATATTATTTTCTTTAAGAATTTCAATTAATTCTTTTTCATAGCGTAAATACCTATTAATAATATTTCCCGAATAATTACAGTAAGTCAACTTTCCTTTTTCTAAATCTTTTTTTGCTTTAGCTATGTCGTTCAAACAAGTTGTATCAGATTGCGAAACAAACTCGAAAAACGACCCTTTCGGTTTACTTTCAAACCTGCATGAAGTTAAAGTTATACATAAAAATATAAAAAAAAATATCTTCATAATTTGTTGTTGTTGTTGTTGTTGTTGTTGTTGTTGTGCCTACGCCACTACGCTTAATCTTTCTATTTATTTTGAAATTGTAGTGGGAATTTACAAAATTCCCGATTACTATGCTTCTTTAATCAGTATTCTTAGGCTTATTCAGCTTTAGTTGGTTGTTATCATTATCGTGTTTCTACCTTTTTACTCTTATTTTATGATGAGACAAAAAATAAACTTCAGAGAAATTTGGAGCTTTTTTCGTTTATTAAAAAGAGTTTTTAGAAAAAACATTCCGAATGAAACTTTAAAAAACGCAATCACTTTAAAAGAATATTCTTTCAAAATAAAAAAATCTTTACTTTTTCTAAAAAATTATCACGCAATAAAAAATCACTTCAACCATTCTTTAAAGACAAAACAATCATTTATTAATCAAACAAATACAACATCAACAACTCATTTTACACTCCAACAATCATTGCCTAAAATGCTTTTTCTTAAGAAATTCTAAAAAAGTTTTTTCTAAATTCCTTTGTGTATTCCAAAAATAATTGCACTTTTGCACCCGCAATAACAAAGCAGGTCCGTTCGTCTATCGGTTAGGACGCCAGGTTTTCATCCTGGTAAGGGGGGTTCGATTCCCCCACGGACTACAAACACAAAGCTTCAGAGTAATCTGAAGCTTTTTTTTGATTCTACATTAAAGAAAAAATATTCCATCCGCAGAAAATCGACGAAATCACCATCAAAATTTGGGACGCCTTTTTTAAATAGCCAGCTTCTTTAGATTTAAAAAAGATAAATGTGGCTATTGCAAACTGAAATATTGTAATTACAGTTAACAGAAAAGCATTTTGCAGAAATTCGGGAAACAGGTTAAGATAAGCCGTCTTGGTCTCTTCAAAATTGGTGTACTTCGTACATACATAAATCCACCAACTCATATTCAAAACACCAGTTGCAAAAAACAACAAGCCAATACTATAAATAAACGATTTGTATTTAGATTTCATAATCATTCGAATTAGATGTTAGAAAACCTCAAAACTGCACAATTTTGTGACAGTAATGAGGCCCGCTAAAAATTATACTGCAGATTCAAATTGCTTAAGGTCTCGGGTGTTTTTTTGCACAGCCAAAGCAGAAAACAATCCTAAGACAAATGACATTCCGAAGAAGCCTTTTTCGCTTAAGAGCAAATCGGCATTCCATAGACCAATTATCAGCAATACTATAGAAGCAATTGTACTAAACCAACTTATGCTGTAATATAAATCGGTTACGGGTATTCCTTCTAACTTATCTCTAACGCTTTTTTGTACTGATATGACAGAGAATAAACCAAAAAGAAGAATTGTAAAATAATATCCTTTTTCGTTATAAGCCATTCCTGAATTATAAAGACCGATACAATAGGAAGTCATCCCGATGATCAACGTCATCCAAGAAGCACCAACGAAAGCGGCACTTGGCTTTAAAGGATATGCAGTATTAAATCTTGCATTTTTTGATTCTGAATTGTTGTTTGATTCATTTGATTTTAGCGGTTCCATAATTTTTTATGTTTTTAGAATTATGAGACAAATGTCAGAATGAAACAGGAGCTGTCAAAATCAATTTATTCAAAAAACTGACGATATAAATATCAATTTTACTATTTTTACTTTACTAAAAAGATCCTTTATGAATGCACTTCACGAATTATCCAACATAATGAACGAAAATGATAAAAAAGCATTTATACAGTATTTGTCTAAAAAAAACAAGCGTAAAGACGTTGGCAATATAGCATTATTCAATTCTTTAGAAACTGACGATATAAAACAGAAAAATAATAACAAAAAAGACAAAAAAAGTGCAGATGCGTATCATGCGCTTAGAAAAAGACTTTACGATAACCTGATTGGCTTCATGGCTAATCGAAGTTTTGAAAACGATACTTCTCAAGAAAATGCAATACTTCGACTTATCGTCGTGAGCCGTTTATTTTTTGAACATAAACTTGAAAAGACCGCTTTTAAATGCCTGGCAAAAGCCGAAGAGATTGCGATTGGAATCGAGCATTTTAGCCTTCTCAACGAAATATACAGGACTCAGATACAATTTGCTCATTTTAATCTGTCTCAACCCATTGAAAAAATAATTCAAAAGTTCAAGACCAATAAAAAACAGCTCGAATACGAAGAACAGCTGAATCTGGGTTATGCAGTTCTGCGCCGTGAACTTACGGCAATTTATCATGAAGGCCGAATAGTCGATTTTCAAGCGCTTATCAAAAATACTATTGAAACGCACGGAATATCATTAAAACAGGGCCTAACCTTTAAATCGCTCTATCAAATATTATTTATTGCCAATGAATATGCTTCTATAAACAACAATTATTCGGCGATACAGCCTTTTGTGGTCAAAAGCTATCGGTTTATAAGCAAGAAAGCCGATCTGACCGACAAACATTTATATTACCACATCTACATACTTTATTTTATAGCCAATTTTTACTTTCGAAATGGGGCGTTTACGGAGTCGTTAGTTTATCTAAACTCGATGGCTTCAGAAATGCAGAAACAGTCCGGAAAATACTATCAGCGTTTCTGTTTGAGGTATCTTTTACTGTTGGCTTTCAATGAAAATTATCTTGGAAATCCTCAAAAAGCAATAGAAATCACCGAAAAAACTTTAAACTCAAATAAAAAATCAGATGCAGGAGACAGCAATGACATTCGTCTTATGCTTATTGTTTTTTACATACAGCAAGATGCCGCACGCAATGCCACAAAAGAAATGGCAAAACTAAACCACACAGACAGCTGGTACGAAAAAAAAATGAGCATGGACTGGACTATAAAAAAATGTCTTGTCGAAATTTTACTAAATGTACAGCAGGAAAATACAGAACTGGCTTTGTCTCGAATAAAAAGTTTTAAAAGACGTTACAAAAAATACCTTCTAACGGTAAATGAGGAACGTGTTGTACAATACCTCTCATTTGTAGAGCAATACGCAATGAAACCTGAAATTGTACAAACGCTAAAATTCCAAATAGCAATAGAAGATTTTATAATTACAGCACAAAACGGTCCGAAGGATATTTTAATCATGAGCTTTTTGGCTTGGCTGCTTGCAGAATCAAGACAAAAGCCTCTCTACGAAACAACCTTAAATCTTTTACAGACTTATTTTCCTTTCTCAGATTCAATACAATAGATTATTCTTCAGCAAAAACTGTTTCATCATTTAAAACGGCTCCATCATTCCCATCGACTTTTATGGTTCTTATGCCTTCTACAGTGGCTATTTCTATTAAATAATGACAATTCTTTAGAACATAGAAAGTCGTGTCGGAGAATCTGTTTACAACTAATGATTTGTAATTGTCATCGTTAATTAAATCTATCTGAAGCTCTTTTTTAAACATTCCGATCAAATCTTTTACAGCAAAATCAAATCCTTCATCATTATTTTTCTCATTTACTAAATTGCCGTTTTCATCATAGGTTTTCCAAATTCCAATTGGCATTCCATAGAAATAAAAAAAATCGCTGACCAGCATATTGGTGGTTTTGCTGTAAACAAGAACACTTTTGAAAGCGTAATTGTCAAAACTTAGTTCTTTTTTGTAAAAATTGTCTTCCGCATACAGCCTAACAATGGTATCTCCAAGCAAATATTCGTACAAATTGCCTTTTTTATTGCTGTTGAAAAGTGCCAAATCGAACTTTTCTGAAGTTTTTTTACTGATTTCCTCAGGATTAATTGTTTTTTGATTATCACAACCTATGAAACAAAACATTAGAAGTATCACAACAGTTTTATTCATTTCGTTTAATATTATTTATGCGTGCTGTTAAATTTCATAATTTCTTACAAACCACAAAGAAAGCAAATATTTTTTTTAGGACGATTTAATGATTTAATAACCCGATTTTCAGGGCATCCGATTTCATATTCCTATTATGTTTTGCTAAATTTGCACACTCAAATTTAATTTTTCACTTCACATACTTTAAATTGATAATGACCGTTTTAAGGCTTATCAAATTTTATTAATACCACAATTAAAAATAATGCTTAAAAAAAACAAACCCCAAGTTCTAATTTTTATTCTTTTAAATTTAATTTTTTCCATTAATTCGTTTTCTCAAAAAAGTGTTTATGCTGGAATCGAAATCGGGCGAAGAGCCATTAAAATTTCTGTTATAGACGTAAATAATATCAAAAAAGCAGACTACAAAATTCTTTCTTTTGCTACAGACAGGATTAACTTTGCTGAGCATATAGCCGCTAAAGGTGAACTGCCTCAGGAAGACATCAACAAAATCAGCGCTGTAGTTGTAGACCAGCTAAAGAGAATTAGAGAAGAATTCAAGATTCTTGAAGAAAATATCATTATCGTTGCTGCTCCTGTTTTTGCATCTGCACGAAATATTGACGCTTTGAGAAACAGAATTACAACACTTACCAACAAAAGCTTTGAAGTTATGAATGTTGACGAAGAAGCTAAAATATTGGTAAAAGGCGCTATTCCGCCAGTTGATTACGCTAGTGCTCTTTTGCTTGATATTGGCGCACAAACTACCAAAGGGGGCTATATAGATGAGCCAGACAATAAGCTTGAATTTATTCCGCTTGAACTTGATTTTGGAACAATGACCCTTACCGATGCTGTACAGAAAACGGTTGTAAATCAGAGTCAGGTTAATGATATGTCAACTTTTCAAGAAAAGTCTTTTAATTACAATGAAATCTTGCGTAAGAAGATCAAAGAAATGCTAGACTCTAATCCGCTTTTAGCGAAAAAAGACAAAATCTATTTATCAGGAGGAGCTGTATGGGCATTTTCGACTTTGTATTACAACGAAAATGTTAAAGAGCATTATGTGACTTTAACTCTGGAAGATGTTATCAACTACGATGCGATTCTTAAAAACAATTTCAGCAAGTACAATTCGCTTGCAAAAAACAACAAAGAAGCTGCAAGAGTTTTAAGCACTTACGACCAGAAATACCTTATTTCGGCAAACAGCATCTTGCTTTCTCTTTTAGAAGGCATTCCGAACTTAGCATCAAAGAAAGTTTACTTTGTAAAAGAAGGACAGGTTACTTGGTTGATTTCGCACATTGCAGATCGTTCTAAAAAAGTAAATACTAATTTCTAATTATCGATAGAAAACAAACAAAAAAGCTTCAGAGAACATCTGAAGCTTTTTTGTTTAGAATAAATTCTTAACAACTTGTCGGAGTATAAAAAACAAGGTATTTTTCAATTACTTTATTGGTTTTGATGTTTTTTGTCTTTATTTTATAAATGTATCGATATTCAAAAAAATCAACTGGAACTTTATCAATAGTTTGAACATTCTTAATTTCATCATACCAATCAGCTCCACAATGTTTGTTTACGGCAGCTTTTAATTCGTCAAGAGTATAAGGTATCGGATTCTTGGGCATTTTTGAATGATTTTCTAATATATCTGTAATCGGAAATCTTAAATCATCCTGATCAACGTCAATTTTCACCCATTCTGAAGTGTATTTCTTCCAATCTTCCAAAACACAAAAAGGGACTTCTATTTCTCTTTCTGTATTTATTCCAATTCTCATTTCATACTTTCCATAAAATTCTATTTCTCCAACTTGAGGTTGTTCAATTTTAAACGATTTGTCATTCATCCAATCACCAGCAAAAAGGTCAAAGAAAATAGTGTCCTGTGTGGCTTCGTAGCTCTTGGCTATTTCATTGTATTCCTCACGGCAACTCATGTCAATATCTTTCAGAAAAAGAGTTAAATCGGGAAATTTTATTCTGAAATCTCTATCAGAATCTTGACTTTCGGGGTTATTATCTGCTAAATCTTGTTTCTGTTGAATCTCAGCTTTTTTTGTTGTTTTTTGATTCCGTTTTTCTGGCGTTTCTTTACAAGAGAAAAACAAAAAAGACAGTAGTACAATTTTAAAAGTAATTTTCATAAAGGCTGTTAGATTTGAGTATGGCTAATTAGGATGCTAAAATTAATCAAAAATCTATTGAATCCATTTCTGTAAGAATAAATAACCAACTCGTTAGGTATTTTTTTTTAGCTCTACTCGCAGTTGAGATTTAAATCTGTGTACATCTGCTTTCATCTGTATAAATCTGCGTGAAAAAAAAAATCGATGTACAAAAAGTATTTCACGCAGATTTTACAAGATTTTAGCAGATTAAATTAGATTTTTTTGCTAAAAACCAATCTGCTTTTATTGTTTTAGATAAGTACTTAATGCAAATACCTGATTCCGATTTCGTTAATCAAATTATTCATTCCTTGTTTTATAATGATAAACAACACCGAAATCAGCAAAACCCTCAATATCAAAACCACACGATTGGAGCTGTAAACTGAAAAATATTGGTAAAAGAAAATCGCTGTGTAAGCAAAAATCAAAAAGACGACTATCAAATTTATCGTTCTTATGACCTCAACATCATTTGTTGCAATCATCGTAAGATAGAGAAACGCACGAAAGCTTATAATTCCGGATAGCAAATAGATATTAAGCACCAAATTTTCTGTGTAATTCTGCTGGCTTTTTCTAAAAATGAAAAAACTAAGCAAAGCGTTAATAGGAATCACAAGAAAAGTCGCAAACTTAGAATATCCTTTTATCACTTTAGAAAGTCCCGAAACGCTTTCTTTATTAAACACTTCCGTCAATTCTGTTTTAGTCCATTTGGACAAAAAATAGTTTATGGTCAACAAGATAATTACGGTTGCGAAAAAATTAAAATGCTTTACTCTTTTTCCTTGAATAAACTCTCTTATGCTATGTCCTGGCCTAGTAAAAAGCTCTTTTATGGTGTAGAAAAAGCCACTATCAAAATGAAAAATTCCGTGGATAAAATCGTGAACGAAAAAATGTTGTAAAGAATAACGATGTGTATGGGTACTTTGTCCGCAGTTTGAACAGAAATTTTCAGCGATTTTTTGTTCGCAGTTTAAGCAGTATTCATTAGTCATGATGCTACTCTTTTTAATTGTTTGTTCTAGATTTGATTTCAGCGCTCAACTGACTCATATAAATAAAAAGCGGCATAAATACGACGGGAAAAGCCAAAATTGGAACAAATCCAGCAGTAATATTTTTCGATTTACTTATTAAAAGAAAAAATACTGCTCCAATCAAAAACAGCCATAAAACAATGCCGCCAATTAAAATTCCGGTAAGTAGTTTTTTTCTTCTATCTAATTCTGCTATAGCTAATTCGGGTAATGTTTTTTTCATGAGAAAAGATTTAAGTTATAAACTGGTTTGATTTACAGCAAACAAAAATCAATTAATTAATCGTGTCTCACAAGCAGTCATTTTTTTATGACTACTATATTTTTTGCAAAAAAAAGACCATTTATAAAAATGGTCTTTTCTAATTGTTTTAAAAAAGGATAAAACTATTTTATCTTTCTAAATAGTTTATCATCCTGACCCGAATCAGATTTTAACAGCAGTTCATTAGGACTCTTTATTTCTAAAATTAAATCGGTAAAGATTTTTAAATCTGTTACTTGCCAAGCTTTATTTCCTTTTTTCAACGCTTCCTGAGTTGTTTTTAAAGGAGGCCTAACTGGTTTTTCTAAAACATCTGAAGGCTCTAAACGAATACTTATTTTTAATGCGTAATCTTCAAAAGGCTCAGCTTGAACAGCTATAACAAAAAATCCCGGATAATATCCTTCTCTCGCTTCGTCAAACAAATCTGAATTGCCATACAGAAGTCCAGTTAAAGTTACCTCAACATTTTCTCCTTTTTCATTTTTCTCTTCCCA
Source organism: Flavobacterium procerum (assembly GCF_042431625.1). Taxonomy (NCBI): domain Bacteria; kingdom Pseudomonadati; phylum Bacteroidota; class Flavobacteriia; order Flavobacteriales; family Flavobacteriaceae; genus Flavobacterium; species Flavobacterium procerum. The sequence continues at coordinate 149,688 of NZ_JBHLYW010000008.1, forward strand.
CGAAAATCCTTCAAAACCTGGAATATCATTCGGATTTGTCTTTTTCAAAACCAATAGAAGATTTTCATCCGGATTATCAATGTGTTTGTACTCATATTGTCCAACGAAATCATTTAAATCGTCATGTTGGGCTGTCGGAATTTCTTTTTCTTCTTTTGAAGGTTTTGCTTTTTCAATTGGCTTTTTTTGTTCCTGACAAGCAATCAATGTTAAAGAAAGGAGCCAAATTAGAATCTTGATTTTTTTCATTTATCTTAAATTTGATTTGTCTGAAATAAGCTTCTCTTTTTTTGATTTATGAAACAGAAGCAAATCATTATAAAGTGAAAGTCCTGGATCGGTAATCGTATTAGTCAAGAGTTTTTTGATAAAAACCCACTTGTTATTTTCATAAATATAAAAGTATGTGCAGGCATTGTCTTTTAAATCAAATTCTCCCGATTCGTCGTTATAATATTTTGCAATTGCTTCTTTAGGCAAAAAATCGGCAATAATGTAATAATCATTTGGTTTATTCTTTAAAACCTGACTTACTTTATTACTTATATCTTTTAAATCATACATCGCTTGATCTATATTCTCAAATTGCCCAAAAAAACCTTCCGAATTTGAGACGCTCCAATAATCCTGAATCAACTTTGATTTTCCTATGTAACAAATAGAAAATCCTCCTAAATTTTTATCAAAAAAAGTATAACCTGGAATTGTCGGAGACGGCCCCAAACCATCGGGAAGAACAAAACCGTTCTTTTTATATTTTTCTTCTAAAAAATCAACGGGCGCTGTCGGATAATCATTAACTATTGTGTCTTCGGCAACTACCATTTTATCTTTAATTACAGCTTTAGGAGTTTCTTTAGTTGCTTTGGGCTGGTCATTATTTTTACAACTGCTAATTGAAAACACAAATAAAAAGACCAAACCTATAGTTTTTAACAACTTCATATTTATCATTTTTGAGATTTAAAAGTATCACGAAAGAAACAAATTACTAATCTTGCACAGAAGCAAATACGGCTATCTCTTTTAAATCAATATAATATTCTCCAGCTATACCCCAGTGATCGTCTCTTGAAACATTAATTTTAGCAAAATATCTTTTCTTTCCGTCTTTTTGAACAATCTTAATTTCTCTAAGATAATTGAAACTTAATGCATCTTGATGGTATGCAATCGGTTTAAAACTTTCAGGATTATATATTTTAACAAAGGTGGCTTTTTCTAAATACAAATCGCTTTGTTCGATATAAATTCTCTCGTTTTTATAATTGAAGTTTTCTAATGGTTTCACAAAATTACTGCTGTCGATTTTTGCATACAGAAGATCGGTGTTAAACAAATGTATCGCGTAATTAAATCCTTCTGGAACATAATATTTTAACAATTTGCTTGAGTTCGTTGTAACCTCATAAGTTGTTTTTTTATTATAGCATTCCAAGTAAGGTTTATTATTTTCGATAAAAGAATTACCCGTAAAAAAGTTGTTTTTATTTATTACCGAATAATAATACAAATTAGGAACCGAAACTTTAGAATCTTCTCTACTGATTTCGACATCATGCATTTTGTAGACTTCATAACTTGGATGAAATCCCGCTATTTGCTTAATCAGTCTTATTTTATTGTTTTTTGTATAAAAATGAACGGTGTCAAATTTTGTGGGAAAATTTATGGTTCTGACTTCTTCAATTCCGAGAAGGCAGTAACAATCTTTTGTAAAATAGCTTTTATCATTTTCTTCTTTCGAAAGCATTTCTATATCTTCCGCTGATGCATATAATTCTTGGTTTTTAAACCGTATTTTAGAAATGTCTGCAAGAGTGTCGATTGAAATGATTTCGATTTTTGATGCATAATTTAAATGTGCTGTTTTTCCTGAAGATAAATCTTCTGTAGAAAACAAATCCAATCCCTTAAGATTTGCTGCAACTCCTGGCATAGTAGCAATTTCCGTTGCTGAATCCTTGTTTCTACAAGAAATTATCATCACAGAAATTAAAATACATTTTAGAAAACTCTTCAACATGACTTTTTTGTACGAAAATAACATAATTCTTTGCATTTCCTACTAATAAAAAAACTGCGTAAATCTCTTTACGCAGTTTTAGTATATGCCTTTTTTGCTATTAATCTGCTGGAATGACATCTACAGCAATGTCCTTTAAATTAATGTAATATGTTACCTCATCACCTCTATCTTTGATTTTGGCAAGAATACGATTTTCTTTTCCTTCCTTAATCACTTTAATATCTCTTAGATATACGAATGGAAATTTATTGTAAATCTTGTTTTTTATGATTTTCAAGCTATTGACATCATAAAGTACAATTTCTTTATTTTGATTGATTACCAAATCTAATGAATTTCCGTTAGAAGTATTCAATACCGATTTCGGAAAATCATAATTATTGATTTTTGTCAGAGCAATGTCCAGATTTAGCAATTCGCTGTCGTAAAAATAATCTTCGAGAGTGCCTCTGTTTTGCCATACGTCGCCATGGAACTCAAATTCAGCATTTTGTTTGAAATCCCTAATAAGTTTAACATTGTTTAATTCGATTAAGACAGCGTTAAATTCATTGTTTTCATTTATAAAATAAATCGTTTTAAAATAAAACGGATCATCTTTAACGGTATCATATTCAGGTTCAACAAAATCATTGATTGTAACAGATCTTAATTTATTTTTCAAATAATAAAATTTCAATGTATCCTTATTTACTACCTGAATGTTGACGCTGTCTGTTTTCGTTATGTAGTCAATGTTGTTTATTTTGTAGCTTTCTTTTTCTTTTTTACAAGAAACCAGAGTAAAAATTACAATAATTGCTAATACTTTTTTCATAATTCTTTTTCCAGTTTCACCCATTCATGGATTATTCCTTCTCCCCCAACACCTTTTATGAAATAATTATTCTGTTCTTTTTTTATCAAATATTTTCTGCAACGATCATCTTGTCCGTCATAATACACTTCTAAAATATCATTTTTCTCAATACCGATATGAGCTCCTTCGCATACAAAATCTCCTCTGAAAGCTACATATTCTAGATTGATTTTGTCTTGAGAAATGGTAAAATTATAAGTCGTATGTCCTTGTCCATTATTGGTATACTCCCCATCAGTATCTACTGTAAACTTACCTTGAAATTTGTCTGAAATAGGTTTTATTGTTGATAGCAGCAGCTTGTGTAGTTCCTGATTATGGGTTTTGGCATATCCTAATGCCGAAACACCTTCTAAATCAATTTGATTAATATTAGCCCCTTTTTCTACTAAAAGCTTAACTGCTTCTTTGTTTTTGCTCATAACAGCCTCTAATATTGGGATTGAAGCCATGTCAGTTTCACGATTATAAGTACCATCAACATTTGCCTTATGATTAATCAATGTCTCAATTATATGAAAATTTGAATATTGACAAGCCAAAGACAGTGGTGTAATACCACTTTCTGTATAAGTACGATTTACATCAACTTTCTTTTCTAGAAGAAGATCAACTATTTTCTCATTTTGATTTTCGATTGCAATATATAAAGCGTCATACTGATAGTATTCATCTTCTTTTGCCATCGATAAATCGGCTTTTCTTTGAATTATTTTTTCTACAAAATCATACCTTCCAAACTTACAGCAATATCCTAAAATAGTGTAAGTATCAACATCTTCGAATTGATAGTATTTATTAATGTTTTTTGTGGTATCGATAAACGTAACGAAAGATTCATCATTTGATTCTATTGCTTTTTTAATGTCGTTCTCAATGCTATTTTTTGCGTTATTGGATTGTACTTGACTTTTAGTTGCAGGCTTTTTTTCATCTGCTTTTTTATTACAAGAAATAAATACAGCAAAAGAAACTAATAGTAGGGTTTTAATTTTATTCATGGTTAAGTTGGGTTGCATTTTAATGGATGTTTTAATTTCTTTAAGTATTAAATAGGCTTATTTATAGACAAATAACCGCTAAATACCATTCCTTCGAAACTTTCACCTTCTTGATCGTCATATCTAACATTTACCAAACTGCCTTTTTTACCCTTTATATAAAAATAATTGGGAGAATCTGATATCAATTGAACCCTGCCTCCTTTTGGAATCACAGATATCAAAAAGTCTTTGTTCCCAAAATTATCTTCGTTATTACTATCATACAACTCTAGTCCTTTTGGTGCTACTACAAACCGATCTTCGTCCTTATTAGGATCAGTAACCTGAATGCCTTCAATTTCTTTAAGATCGATGTATTTTATCCCTTCTGCTAGAGAAACTTTCGCAAAATATTTTAAACCGACACCTTGCTTAACCACTTTTATATCTCTCAAATATTTAAATGGAGTACCCGATGAAATTATTTTATAATTATTCGTATTACTTGGCTCGTATATTTTTAAAGAATCTTGCCCGGCATATAATTCGTAATCATTGTTTTGTATGTTATACAATGATTTAGGTATTCTTTCGATAGGAAAACTGACCTTGCTCAATAAAATATCTAAATTCAAAAGATCATAAGTATATCCTTTTGATGGATTTTCAGAACTTTTAAAGTAGTTGCTTATTTTTTTGCCATCATAAGACATATAATTGAATGTGTAATTCTTTCTATAAAAATTATAGCGTTCTTCATACCTTATTGGATAATCAGAAACGACCTTCACTTTTAAAGTGTCAGTAATATAAACATTCGCATCCAAAAAGTTTTCTTTATTAATATGATAACCAACTCTTTCATATCTTGAAGTTCCATCTCCTCCAAAACTTTCACTAAAAAAAACTTTCTCTACTCTATTTAGCTGATTTCCGTCGTAGTATAAATTCAGCGTATCTGTTTTGTATTTTAAAACAGCACTTTCTTTTTTGTTGTAAGGGCTAAAATATTCTCCTTTTTCTTCTTGTGTTTTTAGTGCCGTTTTGGGCTCTTTTGTTTCTTTGTTTTGGCAGGAAAAGAAGCAGATTATTACTATCAGGATTATTTTTTTCAACAGTTATTTATTTTTTACTAAAATACATTTATAAATCAGATTCCAACATTTTTAACTACTACAAAAAAGCGCAAAAATATTTTAATTTTTGCGCTTTTGATTATTGTTTTTTTAATCAATAAGTAATCGAAGCAAACATTGCAACTTCTTTCAAATCAATATAAAATTCTCCTTTTAGAGCGGAATCTTCATTTTCAGGAATATTGATTTTTGCAAAATATCTTTTCTTTCCGTTTTTTTCGATGATTTTAATATCTCTTAGATAATTAAAAAAAAGAAAACATTGGTTATAAGCAACAGGTTCGCTTGTATTTATATCATATAACCGTACTGGTATATTTTTATTGATTTGAGAAATTTCTTGTTCTATTATTAAATTTTGGTTTTTAAAATCAAAACTTTGTAATGGATCAATAAATTCTGGATAATCAATTTTCGCATAGCAAACATCCAAATTAAATAGGTTTTTTGCGAAATATAATTCAAAAATCACATCATCATAACTATTAGTAAATGTAGTTTTATTTTCCCTAATCTTATAATTAGTTCTTGTATTGTAACAATCTAAAAAACGCTCGTTTTTATCGGGATCAATTACTTGGCAAGTAAAATTATTGTTTTTGTCAATATATCTATAAACTGTTGAATATCCTAAATTCGTAGTGTCGATAGGTGTTATTTTTTCGTCGGAACCTTTTCTATAATATAAAATTTGCTGCACCATATTTATTTTATCATCATTAAACAAAAAATGGATAGTATCGAATTTAGTTGGAAAGTTAATTGTCTTGATTTTATTTGATTTGAGCAGGCAATAACAGTCTTTTGTAAAATAGCTTTTTTTGTTAACTTCAGGTGAAATTATTTCTATTGCCGCTTTTTCTACATAGCCATATTTGCCATTCAAATTAATACCCAGTAATTTTTTATCGTTATTCAAATTAACAATAGTGACTTTTTCAGCATAATTAAGTTTTCCAATTTTTTCTGACTCTACAGAATTTTCACTATAAATAATAGTCCCAGAAATAGCACTAACTATTCCAGTATTACCAAATTCTGAAACTTTTGCAGTTTTAGTAGATGATGAGCTATTGTTTTCCTTGCACGAAATGAATAAACAAGAAATTAAAACGAGATTAACCAAGTTCTTCAGCATAATGTTTTTTTTTACGAAAATAATATTTTTATATTTTGATTCTATTTTACTTCAACATGAAAATGATTATGATGTTGTTTTTTAACATCGTCAGTGTCGGTAATTCGATTCCAAACCAACAATGCACCATAACTTAATGCTTTTGCCCTAAACTCATTTATTAATTGATCCGTAACTTTTGGATTTGCTACAGCTTCTTCACCACTTCCTTGACCTATATCTAATCCATTTATTTCAGAAACATCAAATGCTTTTCCAAAATAATGACTACTATTTCTTGAGTGATCTGCTCCACTAATTTCGGACACTTTGAAAGTGTAATCTTTACTTAATTGATACATTATATAAAGTAGTTCCGACAACACTTCTACTTCACCTCCTAGTGCTGTCCCGTAATTACTTTGTTTTGCATTTTTACCAATACTAGTATCTGTTATATTGTCTATTGCCATAGCTTGGTCAATTACACCTGAACTATGTGCATTTGCAAAAGTCACTCTTCCACCCTTAAGAATTTTTTCGGCTAAAACCTGATTTAATTTTCTAGCTTCATTAATATCTATTGTATATCTTAATCCTTTTGCTTTCATTTCACGATATCTAGACAACAGCTCTCTGTATTGAATTATACTATCATTATTTCCTCTGTTAAACCCATTGTTTATAATATCCATTGAGGCATTCTTGGTATATTTTATATTTTCTCTATTATATATTTTATCCTCCTCTGTTAAATACTTTTTATAAATTTCTTCATCATCCTCTTTACCCGCAGCTCTTGGAGCAAAAATTATCATATAAACATCTTCTGGTCTTTTTACTTTTTTATGATTATTGAAAAGCATTAAATATGTTTTAACATAACTTAATTGTTCTTCAGGAGATAATAATGCTAATTTTTGTTTATAGTCATCAACTTCTCTGATAGTTATGGCATCGGCTGTTTGTTTATTTTCAGAAATTCCTTTTTCATTCAAGATAAGAGATTTAACGGCATCTGGTGTAAACTGAGCTAATCCAATAGGTTGATTATGCACTAAATTTGGATTATTTTTATGTTCTTCTTTAGAAACTCCATAATATTTTCCTTCTTTGGTTGATCTAATTAATGAGCTACTGAATGATTCTCCTGTTTCTACAGACATAGCAATCATTAAAGCATTTGCCATTTCATATTTTTTTTCTTCTCCCCACATATCCTTACAAATTGAAACAACTTTTTGCCTAAACGCAACACTAACTTTTGCTCCCCAAATTAATCCAAGAGTGTTTTCATCCATTGTTTCTTTCTTTTCACCCTCACCCACAATTAAAACCATTCCTTTATTCTTCAAATGTCTTGTAGGATACTCCAAAACAACTACATTATAACTAATTTTTGTTCCTATTTTGAGTTTTTCATCAAAGTTTCTCAAAAGAAAAGTTGTGGCTGCTATTCCTTCTGAATTTACTTTTACTTTACTAATAAACAGTGGCTTGTCATTTACTTTATGGGCTTTCAATGTAATTTCATCTCCAATCATATTTTGGGTTTTAGCAACTATAGTTACAACCGATCCTTTTTTGTTAAACGGAACTTCGTCTTCAGAACTTACTCTTTTTCCATCATATCTAAAGAAAACATCGATTACTTCTTTTTTAGTTGTGACAGATAAAACAGTATTAGCATCATAATCAGCTGGCGACTTAAATTTGTACGGTGTTCCATTTTGAATTCCTAACAATTTAAATCCAATTTTGGCATTATTTTGACCTTGGAATCCAATACGTTTTTGAAAATCAGAATCGAATCTTATTTCTTTAGAAATCTCACCATTTTTATTGGTATATACATCAATATAATGACTTGTCTTTTTGTTGTTTAAATAAAAATAAATCCTAACTTTTTGATTATTATAATGTGGAATGCTGGTCTTAATCCAATTGCCTTCTCCTAAAAGGCCCGAAGTTGTTTTTTGGTTTCCAGTACTCCATGCCCAATGAGCCTCTGTAATTTGCGGATGTTTTACTTCAAACCTATAAACAGATTTTGATTTAACTCCTTTTTGACGCTCACTAAAAGCTTCTACCGTGTAATTGCCCTCGTCTTGGGGAATTACAATGGTAAAAGAATTTCCTTTATGAACAAATGATTTTTTCGAATCTCTTGTGTTAGTAAATAGTGCAGTTCCCGGAGTCAAATAAGGCTTGTTTTTAGCATCATAAACAATCCACTTTACAGCTCTTTTTTCGACATCTGTCGGATCCATTTCAAAAGTTTTGGCTTGTAAGGTTAAAGTACTGTTTAAACTGCCCAACAAAAACACATTACCTGATTTTTGTCCCGTAGGAGCAATACTCGTAACTTCATTTTTAATCACAGAAGTCTTAAATTCTTTACTCAATCTGTATTGGTCCTTGCTTGACACTTTAATTTTATAAGTTCCTAAGTCAGGCATCGCCAATTTGATAATTCCGATTGAATCTAATTCTTTTTCTTCTGAAATTGATTTTTTCCCATTTAGTGTAGTTTCAATCTGATAATAAAGTTTGATCGGATTTAAAGGTTTTAGTGTAGTATTTTTTAGAGATACTAAAAATAATTTTTCTTCAGCAAAAGGTCTTATAAATTCTCCTTCACTGCTTGCAGGTGGCATAATGACAATCTCCTGAGCAATTACTTTAAATTTTACAAATGCTGACTTAATTACTCTTGTTTTTGTAATTGCGCCAGAACTTGATCCATATGCTTCTACAATATAAGTTCCAGGGCTGGTGAAATTATAAGCAAATGAAGTTCCTTTGTCTACAAAATCGACTCCCAGTTTTTTGGAGTCTTTATAAATAACCCAGTTAATGTTTTCCTTTTCAGAAAGGCTTTCGGTTATTAAAGTTTCATCAAGGAAAAATTCCAAACTTTCTCCTGTCATAAATGAAACGGCATTGGTATTTTTAATTTTTACAGCTCCACTATTTACAGCCCTTCCTTTCTCATCAATTTTATCGATTTTTCTAAGAGATGCATAAACATCTTTTTTCCCGATACGTGCATAAAGCCTTCCAGGACTTAAATTAGGATATATTTTTGTTTTTGTTGTTATGGTTATCGTATTTGGCAAATCTTCAAGACCTAGAACTTCTCTAAGCAATGCAAACAATTCATCATTTGCAAAAAGATTGGCAATATCGGCATTTTCATTAGACAATTGCATCTTAATCGTTGTCCAACGTTTTTTACTATCGCCTGAAATTTTCTCTTTAAGAATATTAGCATCAATTGCTTTAATCATTTCTTTACGAACGTTCTCCCAATTAAAGTTTCTAATTTCTACTAATGACTTTGATTGCTTTAAAGCAGTGTACATTTGTGTGAAAAGCATTTCATTTGGCTTGCCATTAAAATCTGAGGCGACCATCCCTTCCTCAAAAGCTTTACTAATACGTGTCCAATATTCGGTAGCTTCAGGATTATTTTCTTTTTTTGCCTCATTCAATTTCTTTTGAATTTCAGCCTTAACAACTTCTACAGAAGGCTCATTGTTCTGAAGTGTTGTGGGTATTGTCAGACTTTGTTTTCCATCCATACCGTTATAAATACTAATTGAATCATTCAGAATATCATCTGCTTTCGAAACCGGAAGAGTATTGCTAATCGACGTAAAAGAACTCATTGTTGTTCCTTGAGTAGTATCTGCAGCGCCTCCTCCGATTGAAGCGTTATAATTTGATTCTGACAACGATAAAGAAATACCCGAAACCGAAGAAGTAGTGTTAAACGATGTATCTGCTTTTGTTGCAGAATGGGTATCGATAGCGCCTTCTTCGGCTGGAGTTTGATGTTTTTTTAGAACAGTATTATTCTGGTTCTGTTCTTGCCAAAGTTGTACGATATCTTTTTGCTGATTGATTTCTCTTGAAACTTTGGCAAGCTCTTTTATCATGTTTTGGGTTAATTGTTCTGAGCTTTGTATGTCGGCACTATTTTCTACCGAAATATTAAAATTGTGGATTGTATTTTTATTCATCGCGTTGTTTTTTTCAGGCTGTAAAAATACTGCTCCAATTTTCATTTTTTAAATTTCAAACCGCTTGAATTCAGTAGTTTCAGCAAGTATTCTTTTTGATGAAGCTACTGAATTCCATTCTCTTTTTTTACCTCAAAAAATAATCCTATTCCTACTTTTGTTTATCCAAAAAACGAGATTCCGAATACTGCTTTTTACAAAATAAATTGTAACAAGTATCCTTCCATTCATATAAAAAATACCACTCGACTTTAATTATTAATCATTTAAAAATAGCCGTTATGGATTTTTTATTCTCAAGGGGCATTCGTAAAATGCCCAAAATTCCCGACAAGAGTACTTTTTATTTCTCTCACAATTCAATCTTTCATTTAAAGATTTACCTCAACATTTATACAATAAATAAGCTCTTAAACAACTATTAAAAAACAAAAAACATGGCAATTCAACCCTTAAATACAATAAAAAGCTGGTTCAAGACTGGATTAAAACCTTCTCAAAATCAATTTTGGGAAACTTGGGATTCTTTTCGACATAAGTTTGAAAAAGTTCCGATAAAAGATATTGAAAATCTAGAAACGACATTAAATACAAAGGCTGAAAAATCGCAGTTTGAAAATCATACAAGCGATCAACTCGCACACGGATTGTTATTTGCAAATAAAGAAGATAAATCTCAAAAAGGCATTGCTGGTGGATACGCTCCTTTAAATAATTTCACAAAATTAACTAGTCAATACTTAGACATTGTAAATGATTTGGTTTCTGGTGGTACAACTTCACTTCTTAGTGCCGAACAAGGTAAAATTTTACAGAATCAGATTAATGGAATTCAAACTTTATTGGAGTCTGATAATGTAGATCTTGATACACTTCAGGAAATCGTTGATGCGGTTGAAGAAGTTAAAATATCTTTGAGTACTATTTTGGTAAATGATTTGAACACTGGCGGAGTTACAAAAGCTCTAACTGCCGAAATGGGAAAAAAGCTTAATGAAATTAAGTTGACCGCAACAATTGCAAATGATGCAGAAACACAAATTACATCGGCAGTTTCAGAAGACAATAAAATTGTCAGCCGTTCTAAGTTATTTAATTGGTGGACTTGGATTGAAAGCACTGTATTACATAAATCTGGCAATGAATCTTTCAATGGTATCAAAAGTTCAACTAATATAGGCACTTCACAATTAAACGGTATAGATTTGACTAATAATGGTACTGCTTCAACACAAGTCTTAAATATAAAAAATACTAATAAAGGCCTAGGAATTCGTGTCACTAATTCTTCAGATGGTTTTGGTATTCACGCGTCAAATAATGGTATAGGGATTGGTATTAATTCTGTTAATGATTCAACAGGCAGTGGGATTGTCTGTTTTAATAATTCAACAGGAACAGGCAACTTTATAATTAACAACCTCAATGGAAAAGGTCAACAAATTTCTAATATCACAAATGGTATAGGTGCTATTTTTAACTCAGCTACAGCTTCAACTGGTGATTTGCTACAATTTAGAAAAAATGATGTTTTAACGACTAAGTTTGATCAAAATGGTATTGCGACTTTACCTTATCTTATTATTGCAAATAAACCTTTAACGACTGCTCCTCCAGATGGAGCAATCGAACGTGATGAGAATGGAAATCTTTTCGAAACCCATTCAGGTGCTAGATCAAGATTAATTACAACCACTGACGGACTTATCTTTTTAGCATATAAATCTTTAAATAGTATTCAAACAAATATTGATGGTGTTATTTCAACAACAATTGAAAAAGCTTCAACTAATACAGTAATTGGAAAAATTGGAAATAGTTCTGTCCTAAGATTAAATATGATAAATCAGTTATTGCAATCAAGACAAGGTGGAGGAACAGTATTGCCTACGATATCAAAAGTGGAAATTTATTTAAAAGTAAACAATGGATTATTTGCTACAAATTATACAGGCTCAAATGCCGTAGATAGAGTTAAGATTTTAGAGTATTCCGGTACAATATCAGGTGGCAATAAGTGCTATCAAAATTCTTTAATTACATCACTTCAAAATTCTGACCCTCTTAAAGCGCAGTGGTCAAAAGTTGATTTAGTTGAGGAGATTTTTTTAAATGAAATAAAAACTGAAACAAATAAATCATATTATTTACGCAATGCAGAAAATAATAGAACATTTGGAGCATCCGAGGCGCAATTCTCATTTGTTTTTGTGAATACTGTTGCCTACGCTGACAACAACAATGCAAATGGCCAAAATGCAAGCCTAGTTTTGCGAAATACAAATTATGGACTTTATTTAGAGACAATAAGATCATAGCTTTTATATAATTAAGAACAACAGGATTGCAAGATTTTTTCTCGCAATCCTGTTTGTTTTAAATCTGATTAAAAGATTTTTTTCTACTGCAACTACCGAAAAACCACATTCAAAATTTCTTTTTTTTCCATTCCTCCAAACTACTTTTACCCTCTCAAATTTTCAGAATGGTATTCTTCATTTCAAGGGAAATCACTTCTTCTATTCTATAATCATATACAAAACAACACATTATTAATCCTATCTAAATAAATACCAAGATGAATTACGTAGTAAGAGGTATTAGAAAAATACCTAAAATCCCCGACAAAAGCTGTATAAAAAAATCTTTAACTCTATTTTACAAAGAACATTTCTATTAACAATTATAAAAAATAAAATGCCAATTCAAACATTAGAAATCATAAAAAGCTGGTTTAAGACTGGTTTAAAACCAACCGAACAGCAATTCTCAGATACTTGGGATTCTTTTAGACATAAAGATGAAAAAATACCGAACCAGGATATAGAAGATATTGATGTTTTCTTAGATAATAAAGTTGATAAATCAGAGTTCCAAAATCATCTTGCAAGTTCCGATTCACATCCTAAAAAAGAAGACAAAGCCAATAAAAATCAAGCTGGTGGTTATGCTGGCTTAGATAATCTGTCTAAAATTCCCACAAGCAGTTTGCATATGGTAGACGACCTTACAACAGGAGGCAACAATCCTTTAACAGCCGAACAGGGAAAGATTTTAGGTGAACAATCGCAGATTTTCAAAGAACAAATCGATGCAATGAATACGCTTTTAAGTTCTGACAATGTTGACCTAGATTCTGTTCAGGAAATTGTTGATGCTGTTGAAAATATTAAAATGTCTCTGAATACAATTCTAGTAAACAATCTTACAACTGGGGGCGTAGCGAAAGCACTGACAGCAGAACAAGGAAAAACCTTGAAAGGTCTGCTTGATTTGTTGACAGCGAATAAAGTTGACAAGGTTTCTGGTGACCGACTAATAAATGCATCTGAAATAACCAAACTTGCTACTTTAACTCCCGTGACAACAACTACAAAAACAATAGCTTCTACAGTTTTGAATACTCAAAACGCTGCAGGTTTTGTTTCTTATATAAATGCCTTAAGCCCTGTACTTCTTGTAGGCCCTAACGAAATTGTTAAATACATTACATCAGATACAGGCAGAACTTTTGAACTTAACCTAAGAGGTCGAAGTTTTGGTGTTGGACAAACACCTATCACAATTGCAGATGTAACTGAAATTACAAGCTTTTTAAATAAGGATATTGCATTAAGTAATTATCCACAAAATCGGAATGATGGTGTAATACCCATAAATAAAGTTTTGTCTGTTAATTCGGCTGGAAAATTAGGTTTGTACACAGTCGGACTTATGCCTGCTCCTTTTTTAGAATATATTGTACCGGATAATCAGTTGCCAAATACAACTTTTAATGTTTATCTCCATGGCTCTTTTTTTACACCAACAATGACTGTGAGTATAGCTGGTCAAACAGTGAACTCGGTAATATTTAAAAGTTCTTCACTGGTATTGATAAATGTTACAACTGGGATTGAAGAAGGGCTCTTTAGCATTACTTTAAACAATGGTACATCAGCAACATTTCCAAATGCAATGTTTGTGATTCTTGGAACAGTTTATACTCCAACATCAGAAAATTTTAAAATACTAACAGGTTCTGCAACTTTAGATGCAGATGGAATTATAAGAACTACTGGACGTGGAATTAAGACAACTGCAGATTTGGATTATATTATTCCTGCTGGTCAGAATTTTAGAATAACTGGAAAAGCTACTAAATCGCCAATTTATATTAACGATATAACCAATCAAAATTTAGATTATATCAGTTTGGTGTCGGTCAATAATGCTATGAAATTTAAAACAATGATTAGTGTGTATGCAACTACGAATAATAATTTGAATTTTTATCAAGCCTCGACTGGAGATTCACGTCAAGGATTTTATAACAATATTTTGAATGGTCAATGGTATATTGAACGTATTGGGACAACAGTTACAGTGTATTGTAATAATGTTCTACGTCTTACATTTACTGACACTTCAAATGAAGATCTAAAAATAAATCTGGGTATTAATTTTTGTGATTTAGCAGTAAAATACATCGCACTTCATCAATAAGCGAAGATTTTTAAAAAACATTACGATTTAATTAAATTATTATCAAAAACCAAAAGTCAATATATCCCTGTATTGGCTTTTTTACTTCACATTAATCAGTTTTTGAACCTTATTTATTTCTACTGAAATCACAGAAAAACCTCATCTGAATTTTCTACTTTTTCTATTCTTTCAACCTACTTTTACATCCCAAAATTTTAATAGCGTACTCTTTTTAAATAAAAAAAATACTTTCTGCGCTATTCTATTCCAGAACAAATTATTAATCCAATTAAACAAATACCACAATGAACGACGCATTAAGAGGTATTAGAAAAATACCTAAAATCCCAGACAAAAGCTGTTTAAATTAAGAAACGTAAAACTACTTGTTTTCAAATCATATAATTAAAACAGAAATATGCCAATTCAAACATTAGAAATCATAAAAAGTTGGTTTAAAACAGGTTTAAAACCAACCGAACAGCAATTCTCAGATACTTGGGATTCTTTTAGACATAAAGATGAAAAAGTTTCTGTACAAGAAATCGAAGGAGTCGATGCGTTGACACCAAACATAAGCGAAGTACTCACTAAAGGAAACAATTACTACACCAACGGACAGAATGATTATATGGTATTTTCAAACCAATATGCTCCGGGCTGGCAATTTAATAGAATGCAATTTATGCCGGGTGGCGTCAGAGTAGAAAAATCGCATGGAGGGAAAACTGATGGAATCGTGTATGGAGGAGATCATCTTGGTTCGATATATTCGAGAAGTGATTACGCAAACGAGGTCGGCTTTAATTTAAGCACGGAAGGTTTATTGTTAAAAACCAACACTTCTGAAAGCGGTACAGGAATTATCAAAACTGACAATTTAACAAAAGTAACTGATTATCAACTTCCAGCAGAAACCACTGAACCTTCGGTTACGCTGGTCTCAAAAGTAAATGGTATTCCTGCTGATGTCAACGGAAATGTGATTATTGAAGCAGGAGGATCACAATCTCCTGTTTCGGCAACAGAATCTGGAATCGTTACTAATGATTCCTTGCAAGAATTGGGAGGTACAGATAAAAAAATCAACGGAATTAGAATTGGGAAAGGAAATGCCAATTTCGAGAATAATCTGGTAATAGGCCGAAATGGATTAGCATCTGTAACCACAGGACAATATAATGTAGCCATTGGAAATGGAGATGGAGAAATCGAAGGCCCTTTACAATATTTAACAACAGGTCAGAATAATACCATGGTAGGTTCTGATGCCGGAATAAGTACTACCACTGGTAATCATAATACTGGAATTGGAGCCGCTGCATTATTCACTAATACTACTGGTTCCAGCAACACTGCACTTGGAGTTTCAGCTTTAAGAGAAAATACTACGGGAACTTTTAATGATGCTTTCGGACGCCGTGCTTTAAGCAAAAATACTACTGCAACAGCAAACACTGCTGTAGGAAGCCTTGCATTAGCAGAGAACGCAACTTCACCATTTAATGTCGCTATTGGATGCAGTGCCTTATCAAAAATGGTTTCTGCTTTAGGACAATCAACCGCTATTGGCGCGTATTGTATGTCTGACGCAACTGGTACAGATAAAAACGCGGCCATCGGAACATATGCTTTGCGTTACAATACATCGGGATTTTCTAACACCGCTATCGGACATACGGCTCTTGGTCTAAATACTTCGGGACATTCTAATAATGCTGTTGGGAATTATTCTTTAGGCGCTGTTACTACTGGTATTGCAAATACTGGTATTGGAAAATTTGCTGGAAGATATATAACCACTGGAAGTTTTAATATTTATATAGGCTCTGAAGGGCTTCCAGAAGATGCCGCTGTAGACGGCATTATTAACATTGGTAACCGATTTGTTTCAAGAGGTTCTAAATTATCACTGAATGGCGCAGTAAACATAGGAACAGCTCCGGTTTATGAAAACAATGCAGCAGCATTGGCTGCTGGTTTAAAATCTGGAGATGTTTACAGAACTTCTGTAGGAGTACTAATGATTGCATTTTAATTGTTTCAAATTCAAAAAACTAACAAGCACTTTATCAATACTTTAGAACAACAACTTAAAAATATAACCATGAACAAACAAAAAATTGCCGTTATCGCAAGTCTTTTAATTGTACTGACAGGTTTTATCGACACTAAATTCGATCTTTTACAAGATGCTGGATTATCGTTGGTAACAATCAACAGAATTAAATTAATTGGTTTGGTCTTGTCTGCAGTACTGCCAGGCATTACACCGATATTTGAAGATAAAACAGAATAATAAAATTACTTTAAAGAACATTCAACTTAAAAAATTAAATATGGCCATACAACCTATAAACATCATTAAAAGCTGGTTCAAAACTGGCTCAAAGCCAACAGAACAGCAATTCTCAGACACTTGGGATTCTTTTAGACATAAGTTCGAAAAAGTTTCTTTAGACGAAATTGAAGGAGCTGAGACACTAGCACCAAACATAAGCGATGTACTTACGAAAGGTAATAATTACTATACTAACGGGCAAAATGATTACATGAGTTTTACCAATCAATATGCGCCTGGATGGGAATTAAACAGTATGCAATTCAGACCTGGCGGTTTAAGAATAGAAAAGTCGCATAATGGGAATTTTTCTGGAATTTTATATGGTGCTGATTATATTACTTCATTATACACTAGAAGTGATTACGCTAATGAATTGGGTTTCAAGCTAAACACCAATGGTTTATTACTAAAAACCAATTTGTCTCAAAATGGAACTGGTGTAATTAAATCTGATAATTTACAAAAACTTACGAATTATCAGCTTCCAGCAGAAACAACCGAACCATCAGTGACACTTGTTTCGAGAGTAAACGGAATTCCCGCGGATATAAATGGAAACGTAAATATTAGCGGTCAAGGTGGTGGCGCACCAACTTGGCAACAAACTCTGAATGCAGGTAGTACTTCTGTAGAAGTTCAGAATATGCGTGTATCTTTAGGTGAAAAAGCATTTCTAGAATTAAATGGTAGTGGCGATAAAGCATTCTTTTTCAATACAGAAAATGGAATTAATTTGCAAACAAGAGGAAAAGGAGAAATCGCTATAGGCAATAACGACGGTATTAAAATTGACGGACAATCAACGGGCAAAATAACATTAAGATCAAACTCAAATGAAGGAATTAAAATGGACGCTTCTTCGTGGGGCGAATTGGCCATGTCACAAAATCAGGGATTTTATATCGATTCGAGAGCAGGAATTCTAACGTTAGCAGGGGGAGGTTCTGAAGGAGTAAAAATTTTGGGGCGACCAGGAGTGACTATCACTGGAGAATATTTTAACATAGAATCAGGCAATACTAACTTTAGAAGTAATGTAAATTTTTTAGGTAGTGGAGGACTCGTATTCAAAGATCCTACAAATAATGCTACAAGTCCAGAAATAAGACTTAATTATTGGAGCATTGATGATTTAGGAACTCAAAAAAAGGTTGTACAGTTACTTGGAAATATGATTGTTAGAGAGTCCTTCTATTTGCAGAATGGATTAAAATTTAGAACAAATCTTTTACCAACTGGTTCTGCAACAACTGACATTGACAGTTCTAGAGTAACTGTCAACTCTAAAGCTTTTTTACCAACGGGGGTTAAAGGCAACTTTACACTACCCGTATCCGTAAACGATACAAAGGCTGATGTCAATGGAAATATTAGCCTGCCTTCGGTTATTGACAAAATAATTTATAGTTCTGTCTTAACTAAACAATGGCTTAATATGGCCTATCCTGATGCACCAATAGGAAAATCATACTTTCAGCTTGAAACCATGCAGTTAGCTATAAAAACGGGAACTGATACTTGGGCAGTATCGCCTTTGACTAACTTGGAATAATTCATAACTTACTAAATAAAAATACGTTAAAGTCAAAAATGATTTTGACGTATTTTTTATTTAAAAAGCAAAAGACACAATCCTTTTTTCTACTGAAACTACTGAAAACCAACGCTTAAATATTCTTTTTTCACCCTCTTAAGCACTACTTTTACATACTCTAATTCATCTATTAGAATCCCAAAACAAGCATAAATTTTACAATTCGTTTTCAGATTATACCTGAAAGCCAGCACTTCGATTGTGCAAATCACTTAATAAATATATCAACCGTTAACATTATATCAATCATGGATTTTAAATCAAAAGATTTAGGAGAAGCTCCTCCGACGCCCGATATGAGCAATTTTAAAAATCCCTTGACGCAATCGTCAGAAGGAAGCATTTTTATAGAAAATTTCACTATTTCGACCTTAAACAAATCTGAAAAAAGTGAAAGCCTTGCCGAAGCCATCAAAAAAGAAAGCAGAGACAGCAGTATCTAATTTTAATTCAAACCAAACAAAATGTTAGACGAAACAGCAATTCAAAACTTAAAAGAAAAATACGGAGCAGTCTTAAAATTCACATCAGATGATTTGTCGATTACAGCTTACTGCAAAAAACCGTCTTTTAGTTCATTTTTAAAGTATCAGAACAAATACAAAGACAATCCGCACGAAGCGATTTTGTTTTTATTTAAAGAATGTTTGCTTGACAAAGAAAATTACGACGAAGAATTTATGCTTTCGGCAGGAAATTCAATTGTCGCCATGATAAAAAATGACAGCGAATTTTCTATAGATGCAACTCCTAAGAAAGACGAATTCAAAAAATCGGCAGCACTTATCAGAAATGCTTTTTCGGTAGATCCGTACAAACTCCCTATGGATGAATTTTATAAACTGCTCGAAGAAGCGCTTTGGCTGCAGAAACATACCGAAATAAGAATGGAAAACACACTGATAAATGCCTTTGCCAAAACATTTTCAAACTAAAAATCAAAAAAATAAATCATTATGAAATTCAATTTTAATGTTAACGAAATTTTAGAAACCAAAGATATTGAATACAGCGGTATTAATTATAACGAATCGGAATCTAAAGATTTTATTATTGATAAAACCGGAGGCGAATTTAACTTGAGAGTCTTTGCTCCTTTGGTTTTTGAACCGCTTTCTAAAAATGACCTCAACTTGCCAAGTTTAAGAGTAGACGCTGTTACCGTAAACCTGAGCCGTTCTAAAATGATACGAAAAGAAGGCGTTGAAGGAAGAGATTCTACCATTAAAGAGCACATCACAAATGGTGATTTCAGCATTTCTATCGAAGGACTTATTGCTAATGAAACCGGAGATGAATATCCAAAAGAAAAACTTTTCCTGTTGAAGCAATTCTTAAATGCTCCATATTCTCTAAGAGTAACACACGCTATTTTGAACCGATTTGGAATCTACGAAATTGTAATAGACTCCTACTCGATTCCTTCAATTTCGGGAACAAAAAATATTCAAAAATTTACGGCCAGTGCCACATCAGATGAAACTGTCGAACTAATAATCAGAGACAATGCTTAAACTCAATGCCAAAATTAAAGTTTACGAAACGGTAAAACTGATTCCGACTCCTAAGTTTTATGAATTCAATTATGTCAAAAATGTAGACATAAACAATTCATACAAATCACTTACGGACACGGCCACTATTGTGATGCCGCAAAAAGTGTACACCAACACGAAAGGATTTGATCAGAATCTGTTTAAAAATGCGAACGGAGAAGAAAAAACAATTCACGATTTTTTTAAACTCGAAAATTACATCGAAATCTTTTTAGGATACGACGGCGATTACAAACCTGCTTTTAGAGGCTATATTACTAGTGTTCAGTCTGATATTAATGCAGTAATAACCTGTGAAGATGCTATGTATGCTTTTAAAAAAGTAAAAGCAGTAAAAGATAATGACGTTCAGGATAAAAAAGACAATTTGAATGTTGTGGCCGCTAATCCGGCTACAAATGTCGACAATTTTAATCCGAAAACTTTTTTTGAAAAGAGGATGAAAGAACTGCAGCTTCCTTTTAAAATAAATGCTCTTGATGAAAACATAGGAAACATAGTGGTGAGTCGAAACCATAGCTTGGCACAGGTTTTCGAAATGCTGAAAGACAAAGGAATCTACACTTATTTTAAAACCGAAATTACAGGTCCGGTTCTTACGATTACCAATAATCCGCAGCAACACAATGCCAAAGAATTATCTGGTTTTATCGATCGCAATTTTATCAAAAGTCCGCTGGCAGGAACATTGGTAAAAAAACTGATTAATGAAGGGCTCAATCTTTTGGCTTCTCAGTTAAACAAAGCAGTTCAATCTGTTGCTGGAGGCTTTACTGGAACCGTAAACTTCAGATTCCGTTATAATATTATCGAAGATAAATTGGTTGTGGTTAAAGAATCGACAAAAAATATCCGAATCCGTGTAGAAAAATATTTCAAGAACTCCAACTCGCCAATTTATGTAGAATTAGGCGATCCAAACGGACAATTGATAAAAACACATGTATTGCATAGCGACAGCGATGAATTGCCCAACGAAGAAACTTCTTTCGCAAAAACGACAACAGAAATCGCTTCAGAATTATACCAATATGCGGCTTTAAGAGCAATGCAATCAAAACCAAACGGATTTGAAGGTTATATCCTGACTTTTGGAGAGCCGTTTGTGCGTCCGACAGATAAGGTGGTTCTTGAAAATGCAAAAGACAAAGAAAAAAACGGAACCTTTCAGGTCGAAAAAGTGGAACGAAGTTATGGCGAAAACGGCTATAGACAAAAAATTTATTTAGGAAGAAGAGTCGAATCAATATAGAAAAAGAAAATGGAAACTATAAAAGATTTAATAAAAAATGTAGCCGCAAACAATCAGAACATTGAAACTTTTGCGGCAAAAGTCATCAAAATAAACAAAGAAGTAGAGTCGCTTCATAATCCAGAAGATGTTTATACGGTAAACATCATGAGGGCTGACGGTGCAATTATCAAAAATGTGCGTTTAAAAGCTTCTATTCAAGACGTGGAACAAGGAATTATTAGCATTCCGAAAAAAGACAGCTGGGTTTTGGCTTCAATTATTGATGGAGTTGAAACGAGAGCATTTATTTCGCAATATGCCGAAGTAGACCGAATAATGGGAAGAATCCAGGCTGTAAACGATCCGAAATTATTTTTTGATTACAGTGCAGATGGCAATAAACTTCATATTCGCTACATCAAAGCAGATAATGAAACCGAAACCAATGAAGTTAAAATTACTGATGTAGCTAAAATAGAGTTTGACAAAGATCAAAACTTTAAAATCAGTTATTTCAACGAAGATGAAAAGCCTCTGGCTGTTACGCATTTTGCGTCTGATAGCCTTAGAACGACTTTTAATTCGATTAAAAACAACGTGGTAACAGAAGGGTCTGTTTTGGCAATGACAAAAAATATAATCGATTTTAAAATAAATGATGACAATGGTAAAAAACGAACTAGTTTATTAATAAAGCCAAGCAATATTGAAGCTCATTTATTTAATGATGAAGAAAAAGAAAAGCTAACATTTGAAATTAGTGGCAGCGAAAAAGCAGAAATTAAACTTACAGAATCAAACGACACTATTCTTTTAGAGAGAGACAGAATTCAATTAAAAAAAGATGCTGACAATTTAATTGAAATTTTAGGGCAACACGGTGTTAATATTCTGACCACTGGTAATATAAACTTAAAAGGCGAAAATATTAATATCGATGCCAATGCAAATATCAACATGAAAGCCAAAATGGAAATACAAGTCGAAGCTGCTAAAAACACGACCATAAGAGGAGAAAACGTATTAATCAATTAAATCATGGCAAAATATATCTGTAACGGCGCTAAGTGTAAATGCACTTTGAGCGATTCTGAGGGGACACTTATGGTTAATTCTCAAAACAAAATTTTCATTCAGAATAAGTTAATGGCGACCGAAAATGAAAAAACATTCTTACCCCATTTTGTTAGCTGTAAAAAAACTGACCCGCCTACTCCATGCGTACCTGTTATTGATGCACCATGGAGTAGCGCA
Organism: Flavobacterium procerum; assembly: GCF_042431625.1. NCBI lineage: Bacteria > Pseudomonadati > Bacteroidota > Flavobacteriia > Flavobacteriales > Flavobacteriaceae > Flavobacterium > Flavobacterium procerum. The sequence goes on from NZ_JBHLYW010000008.1 coordinate 172,286, forward strand.
AAAAGCGACGTGTTTCAGACTCAAAATAAAGGATTGCTGGAAGATTCTGAATGTCAATGTACACAAGGCGGAACAATTTCTATTGTAGATTCAAAACAATCTGCAACAAATAACGTTATATTAGGAGATTACTCCTCTAAACCAACAGAAATTTCAAATGTTTATGTCAAAATACGAACTTTGGAAGACTATAAAGGAGAATTTGGTTTTGATTGGTTAGATTTGGATCCAGAAACAATGGAAATCCAGAAAATACAAGGTGTTCCTTTTGAAAATATCGAATATTTTTATAGAAAAGGAAATACCCCTGCGGATTTAGGTGACATAGTAGCTGTAAGAAGTGACACAGACAAACAAGATGCAAAACAAGCAATTAAGGAAAATTACGGATTTACTAATTTTTATAATCATGTTGATATTCCCTTCGTTTTATTACAACCAAATCCAGACCCAGAAGTATTCATCAAACTAAGTCTTGAAGTTTTTTTTAAAGGAACCCCTCAAGATGATTACATATCAATTACGGGGGATGACTACTACGAATTTGAAATTGTAGGAGGAGAAAAAGACAAAAAAACTACAAGAAAAAAAATAACAAGCAATGAGAAATTACTACTTAAAGTAAAATGTCTAAAAGAATCTTTAGACATAAAGTATGCTTTTGTACATACTGGAGCACTTGGCCCACGTGAAGTAGGCGGACTTAATATGATGGAAAATAAGGTTTTGGAACTAAAATTCAGGGTTATCGCCTTGGTATCAAATGAAGGAAACCCAAGTGAAAAAGCAAAGGCATTATTTAAAAAGTTTAAAGATGGTGAGATCACAAAATACCTTAATGAAAACTCATTAAATCAGGCAGGCTATAAAGTTGTAATTGAAAATCAGGAAATGTTTACTAATTTAGATAATCCTAGCGTTAATCTTGATAATTATTTATACGCTTTTGATAAAAAAGATTGGGAAAGCAAATCGTATTACAGATTAGAAAATAATATAGGAATGCTTTTTTATAAAATTGATGTGGATAGTGGCAAAAAAAATGATGAAGGAGAACCAATAATGATCACTAAATCTATTGATTACGTTACAATTGAGGAATATACTAAAAAGCTTAAAGTAAAATATTCAGGTGGTTTAATCATTTTGGGAGATGGAAAAGCTATGAACAATGAGGCAGTAGCTTTCAGCAGAACTGAACCACTAAATCATGACACAATATTTGTTTATAATAATACAAATAAGAAAGACACTTATGCACATGAAATAAGTCACATGCTTGGATTACCTCATCTATTTTATCATTTAGAAGAAATGAATGATTATAACATTATTAGAAATAATATTTTAGGAAATGGAGAACCTGAGCTAATAGATGGTAGAAAAAATCCACTATATATCGCTGGCATCTTAAAAACTATAAAGAAAACTGAAACATCAAGTCATGATAAATATAGCCAAGTTAATTTATTCGGAAAAAAGAATGATTTAATTAATTCTCTTGATTCTATTATCACTAAATATGAAAGTATAAAAGACAAAAATATAGAAGATAAAAAAGAGGTAAAAGCTAAATATAAAAACTATCCTGATTCTTATAAAATTAATTCTTCTCAAACGAAAAAGCAATATATAGATGTATGTGATACTTGGATTGATTTTGCAAATACGTTGATTGGAGAAAATACTTTAGCAAAAGAAAATCTTTCAGATAAAAAGGATTCAGGATATATACAATTAAATGTAGTTGGTAATTTTTTAAAAAAAGATTTCTTGAAATTACTCAATCAAAGTTTAAAGTATTATAACTTGGTTATTAATCAAATAAATTCTAATTATATAATGTTTAAACAATCTTCAACAGATAAGTTGATAACAAAAAACTTTATGGATTACCATAATAATGATAAAAGACTCTTTCTTATGCGCAATCAAATTATAATCATGCGAAATGACATTAATAATTATGTCTAATTTTTTATAAACCAACAATTAATAAATTAGTAAAAATGAAAATCAGTTTATATTTAATAATTACAATAATTTTTACATCTTGTATTTTTAAACGAACAACTCCTTTTAAAGCATCTCCTAAAGGCATGGCTGTTATTAATGGTGGTAGTTATCAGTACACAGACTTTCCTGGCGAGGATATTCCGGGTTACGGAGAAATTTCTTATATAGAAAACTTTGAAGAAGGTGGGACACGTTATGGTAAAATTATTAATGGTTTTAAAGAAGGTAAATGGTTAATTGGAAATGCGGATTTTGACAAAGATGAAAATGTTGTTGCAAAAGGAAAAATATACAAAGAAGAATATTTTAAACACGGCCTACGAGATAGTATTTTCAGACAATTTGATAATGATGGCAAAGTCGTCTATGAAACTACTTTTAAAATGGGCACAGGACTATGGAAAGAATTTCATAGCAATGGAACATTATATTTTGAAATGTATACCAAAGACGGCTATTTTACAGATACGCTAAGGTTGCACAACAATGAAGGCAGAGTTTTTGCAAAACGATTTTATCAGAAAGACACACTGGTTTATTACATAGGAAATAATTCGTGTGTAAAATATCGATACACCCCTAATGACAGCACTTTTGTGGAAGTAGATTCTTATGAAGCAAAAGATTTAAAGCGAGGATCTCTTAGAAATACCCTTCGATATAAAACAAAAAAAGAATTTAAGGATGTTTTCTTGGTAAAAGTGCCGTAATTCAAAAAAGGGATTTAAAAATACTCATAAATGAAATCACAAAATAAGGAAAACTAATATTTAGCTCCTTTTTATTCCAGAATCACAAGAACAGAATAAACAGCTTTAATTGGAGAAAATACTTTAGCAAAAGAAAATCTTTCAGATAAAAAAGATTCAGGATATGTAAAATTAAATGTAGTTGGCAATTTTTTAAAAAAGGTTTACTTGAAATTACTCAATCAAAGTTTAGAATATCACAACTTAGTTATTAATCAAGTAAATTCTAATTATATCATGTTCAAACAATCTTCAACAGATAACTTGACAACAAAAAACTTTATGGATTATAATAATGATAAGTTGTTTTATAGTTATAACCAAATTAAAACAATGAGAAATGATTTCAAAAATTACAGTGAAGGAAAAGCATAAAAAAATGTACCTAAAAACCAAATAAATGAAAAACAAATATTATTTTTTTCTTTTTTTTATAATTCTATCCTGTGGTATATTAAAAAAACAGGAAGCAAAAATTGGCTTTGTAGAAGTAGACTGCCTAACAATGGACAACTACAATAGCAATTACCTATTTAAGGACTTTCCAAATAGAGAGAAAGATTTTTCCGGATGCGAGATAAGAACTGAATTTGTAGATGGTTGTAGTAGAGAGGGGAAAATATCAAACGGTTATAAAGAAGGAAAATTCATAACTAAAGCCTGTTGCTGTGATAATTTAGGCAATCTTAAACGGTTCTCTAAAGAAGAATATTTCAAATGCGGTCTTAGAGACAGTATTTTTAAAATAATAGATGTAGATAACAAAGTTATCTACGAAACCACTTTCAAAATGGGAACAGGATTATGGAAAGAATTTCATGGAAACAGAAAGATTTACTTTGAAGCTTACACTAAAGATGGCTATTTTACTGACACATTGAAACTCTACAACAACAAAGGAAGACTTACAGAAAAGCTTTTGTATAAAAAAGACTCTTTGGTTTTTAATCAAAAATACGACCCTAATATTGTTGATACTCTAGAAAACGGAATCAAAGTTAGAAATACTTATAAGCAAAAATGGCTTTCTTCTTACAATCAACCCGATTGGCTTTATAAAAAAGAATACGAAAACGAATCGTTTACCTACAATGACAAAGGAGAAATGATTTTAAAAACAAAAAGAACTTTTGAAAACGGTGTCGAAAAAAATTACAGAGAAGCCATAAACGGAAATCAGGTTACTAAAACAATTCGAACAGTAAAAGCAAAAGACACTCTTTTTGAGTCTGAGAAAGAATACAAAAACGGGCAATTAATAAAAAATAAATTCATTCTGGAGCGCAGCAAAAAAAATCCTTACTTTATGTGTACAGAGGGCTATGACGAACAGGGCAATAAAACCTATATAAGTTTAAGAATGGTCAAAGACAAAATTAAAGATGGTATCTATTTTTTAACCCAGACAGATTATTTTGAAAACAAAAAAAAGGTATCTCATTCAGATGAAGTTGTTCTAAATGTAAAATTCACAGAAAACCCGTTTACACAAACAGAAACTATAGAAAAAACGTATTACAATTTGAATAATACACTTTTCAAAAAAGAGTACATAATACACAAATCAGGAACTTATAATTATGGCTGCTCACAAGGAAGTTACAGTGAAAAATTTGATGAAACCACAATTACAAAAACAGAATATTATGAAAATGGTCATCTTGTAAAAACTGAGGAAAACAAAAATTAGCTGTATTAGCAAAAAACAATACACTCGATATAGATAATACACAAGGTGGATATGTAGGTAAAGCTGAAATCTATTTAAATAATCATTATTTTGAATGTAGTTCTTGCAGTAATTATATCCCAGTAATTCAATCATTATTTCTTTACAAAACATATAATCATGGTGATTATATAAGCGGATTTTATGAACATATTGGAGACAGAAAAAGCCAATTGATAGATGGAAAACAGTCAGGTCAATGGATAAGTAGCAGAAGTTTTGATTACGATTCTTTAGATTCTCTTAAAAAAAAGAATTATATATAGAGAAGAATATTTTAAAAATGGTACAGGACTAGAAAAAGACTTTCACGAAAATGGAAAACTCTATTATGAAATTGAAACTAAAAATGGTTATTTTACAGACACTTTAAAACTATATAGTGACAAAGGAAATCTAGTCGAAGAGTTACTGTAGAAAAAAGACTCACTTATCTATCATAACGTTTATAAATAGTAACCAACTCTAAGATTCTAATAAAAGAAAGTCATTAAAGTAATCTAAAATGAAATCACAAAAAACATTTAACATACTAATCTTATTTCTTGTATTTATAAGCAATGCCCAAACAAAAAAACTTATCGAGCTTCGAAATATGTATTGTGAGGAACAATGTGATTTTTACCACAATCATTTAGACTATCTTTCCAAACTTCCGAGTTGGCCTCCATCTCCTTTAGAAATAAGCCATGAAAAAGACACTCTGATGCCGTTTTTCAAAATTCCGTTAGAAGAAAGAAAAAAACTGTTTCCCTTTTCAAAATATGATTCTGTATATATTGTGACACCCAAATATTATGATGATAAAGAACCGCGAAACTACATAAAATCAAAATTTCATGATTCTAAGACTTTAGTTACCGAGGAACAAATGAATAAAATTTCAGATATTCTTTTTAACTATTACGAAGTAATACATAATAAATTCATCACCCGTACATACACAATAACAGGTCGTGGCATAGAAGAAACTTACCCTAAAATCATTCTTCTTTTTGTAAAAAATGGAAAACCCAAAGACTATATAGTATTTCCAAGCCAGATATTTCGAAGAACAAGTTTTAGCGATAAAGAATTAGAAGGCTTAGATCTTGGTGCCGAAAAAGAAAAACTAATCATTGAAATGTTTGGCGTAAATCTAGAAGAACCATATGGAGAAGTGATTGAAAGAGACGAAGATGGCATCTTAAATGAGGAGTATAAAGAAAACTGATTCCTAATTCCCTTTCATTTTAGAACAACTGAATAAGATAAAGCGGTTATTTACAACATAATATTATGAAAAATTCATTCCTTTTAATTTCTTTAATTCTAATTCTCTTTTCATGCAATAAAAAAGAACAAGATTTAAAAATCGAATTGCTGACCAATGAGATAATTTGCGTTGACAGTTTAAAAAGTTTTAATTTTATCGAAACTCGCTATCAGCCAAATAAAGAGTACGACAGTTTATCAAAAAATATACTTCATTACCGAATAACTAATAATTCTAATAAAAAATATTTCATAATGTTTAATGAGAATTCTATTGGAACATTGGAGAGGGATCTTTATCGTGAAGCTTTAGGTAAAAAGAACTTTTCGCCACTAAATTCATTAGATTTTAGTTTATACAAAAATGATTCGATATTAGATGGCCGTTCAACAAGAATACAAGGCTTTTGCATTACTCCAATTCTCGAAACCAAAGAAAGAAGTCTACTTATTGACAGCTTTCTGAAAAAAAACAAACTTGAAAGAATTTATGCCTTAAAAGAAATTGATTCTCCAGATGAATCTTTACACTGTTTTGTACTACATCCTGGAGAAACAAAATATCTTACATCGATAATTAATTTACCTTATCGAGATAACCAAAAATGGATTTCAAACACAGAAAAACTAAAACCAAACCAAGGTTCAGTTTCTTTAAAGAACGATTCCTTATTCACTAAATCTAAAATAACTGAAGATCAAAAAAGAGAAATCAAAGAAAATGGATATGTTTTATTTGATGGTAAAATATATTCAAATAGAGTTCCGGTTAAACTTATATCTTTAAGAAACAAAATAAAAAGAATTGAATAAGAAACCAGATTTAGATATAAAACAAAAAAGAGAAAGTCTTCGGTTAGACTTTCTCTTTTTTTTTATATAGACCGTAATTAATACAATTTCTTTTTCAACGATTCCTCCAATTCATAATACTTACTTTCTAAAGCGTGGAGCTTTTCGTAAATATTAACCGGATCGGGCATTTGTCTGGAGGCGTACATGCTCGCGTACCAAACCTCTAGAATATCTTCGGCATAAATAGAATACATCGGGTAATTTCCGTCGCGGTTATCGGACTTTAGAATTAACTTTCCGCTTTCCCTAATCCTGTTTAAAACCCTTTTTACTACTACACCATCATTTTTGCTGACAATGACATAAATTCTTCCATCGAGAATGTCATCAAAATTATCGACATATTTTCCGAAAAGATAATCTCCGTCGTGAATTGTTGTGGACATCGAATTTCCTTTGATCTCAAAACATCTGTAAGTGCCGTTTTTCAGCATCGGCATACTAAAAGACGGGAGGCTTTCCATATATTCAGGATCTGCATAACCGTCTAAGTAACCCGCACGAGCTTTTACTCCTACGAAATTGATGTTTTCATCTCCTTCTTCATTTACCGTTATAATTTTTGGCACATTCAGATTAACAGCATTATTGGTCTTATTGGTAAAAACATCTGCACTATCTCCAAAAAAATATTCCGGATTAACATTACAATGTGTAATGATACTCTGCAGCAGATCAAAACCTGGTTTGGTCCTTTTTCGTTCTCCATCAGATTGTAATCTTCCGCTAGTGATACTATCTATCGTAGTGCTGGTAACTCCTATTAATTTAGCGAATGAGTTATTGTTTAACTTCATTTCGTCTATAATACGTTTTATTTTATCGTGTATTTCCATGTTGCAACTCGGTTTGGTTTTTTTATGTAATATGTTTACTTAAAGCAAAACTTCAAGTATATGTTGCAAAGCTACGTAATATATGGGAAATAACAATAACTGATTTAAATTTATTTAAAAAACACCTGATTATCAGTACTTAAATAAATTGTTTTCTATGAAATATCATACAGATTCACGTTCAGACAGTTAAATCATATTACTGAAATCACTGCGTTTTTATACGTAATATGTTTGCAATAATCAAACATATGTTTTATATTTGCTTAAAAATAATCCAACATATGATTTTAAAAGAATTTTATAACCAGAAAAAAAATGCAATAGAAACTGAGCTTGTTTCTATTGCTCCAACTGTGCAGCTTTACAGTGATTCCGTTTTTAAAACTGCTGTAGAAACTCCTATAGTAATGTTTAAATACGATGCTGTAAACTGGGAAACATCCTCAGAAAAAAATTATAAGGCAGATGTATCGTTCTCGCTTTCTATTGTACTTCCTGTGGGAAATGTTTCGACACCGAACTACGAAGAAGCATTCGACATTGCTTCTCGCATAGACAAAGCCGTTTTGTCTGGAGATAACAGCAATGCTTTTATAGACACCAATTCGACTTTCAAAGTAAAAGAAAAACAATATTGTAACCAAGAAGTGTATTGGGCAAAAAACGATTATTTCATTTGGGAAATCAACTATAAAACGACCTTAATCGAAAACGCTTTAAAAAAGAAATACATTCTTTTCAATAATGGTTTAAGCAATGAAGAATTAGAAAATCTTGGATATAACCTAACTTCTGGAATAATCGGCATAAACCCAAATCAAGTTGAAGGAAATGTAGATCTAAATACCGCTCCTTAATCTAAACCAAACAGCCAAAAACAAAACCTAAACAAAAATTTACCATCTCATACAAACCTCAAATTATGAAAAGAAGCAGAACATTATTAGACAAAAGGAGAGATTATGTTTTAAATTACATTAATACAAATCAAGCCAAACAAATGAAAGTCGTAGTTGCCGAACTTTCAGACAGTTTGTTCCTTACAGAACGCACTATTTACACGATTATCAGCGAAGGTCTTTCTTTGGAAGCCAAAGCTTAAAACACTGAAATAACAGCTTTTGACAATCTAAAAAATTGGAAAAAACAGCTTTGAGAACTAACTTTGTTCTTGTAAAAAAAATAAAATTTTACCATAAGGCCTGCGGTAAAATTACGCTGGAAATCGCCAGCAAAAGAATTTCAAAAAAAAACATAAAAACCTGCATTTTGTACTAAGAACTACAAGGAGGATTTCGAAATCAAACTATTGATCCTGATAAATTTAACCGTTTGTCACAGCCATACTTTTGCCCTTTTTTGAGCAAAAATCCAAAATCAAATTTTAAACATTTAAAACAATTTATATTATGAGTACATTAAACGATGTAGTAATCACCAAACTATCAGGCGGATTAGGAAGAAGAAACCCGGAACAAGACATGGTTTCAGGATTGCTTTTTGAGGGAATTGCCACGAGTAAACTTGCGTTAGACAAATTAGAGCGTATTGCATCATTGGAAGATGCTATTGCACTTGGCATTACAGAAGATTACGATTTTAAAGGACAGTCTGCTTACTATCAAATTCAGCAGTTTTTTAGAATGAATCCTTCCGGAGATTTATACATTATGGCTGTAGCTGCAGAATCGTATTCCGAAGTTGTAGAAAAAGCAATGGAAATGCAAGAAAAAGCAAACGGAAACATCCGTCAAATGGCCATTATTTATTCCGCTTCAACGCCATTTAGCCAGACACTAGCCGCTATTGCAAAAGCTCAGGTTCAAGCTGATCTTGCTTACGCAGACTATATGCCGTTTGAAATTATCTTGGAAGGAAAAGGTTTTGATTTCGAGTCAGAAGCCGACTCATCTTCTTTAGCTGATCTTAACTCAGAAAACGTTTCTGTGGTAATAGCTATGGATCTCGATAAATTAAAAGAAAAAAACTTCAACTACACAAACTCTGCTGCTGTAGGATTAGCATTGGGAACTTTGTCTAAAGCAAAAGTCTCTGAAAACATCGCATGGATTGAAAAATTCAATCTTACTGGTGATGGTTTTTCTAAACCTGGTTTTGTGGGCGGAAAAGAAATCAAATCGCTTGGTGATTTAAGAACCTTAAACGATAAAAGATACATTTTTACACAGACTCACACAGGGCTAGCAGGTGTTTATTTTAACGATAGCCACACTTGTACAGCGGGTACAGAAGATTTTGCTTATATCGAGAACAACCGTACAATCAACAAAGCTACACGTTTGCTTCGTACTGCTTTGCTTCCAAAATTGGCTTCTCCGGTTTTGGTAGACATTGATGGTAAATTGCCACAATCTGTTTCAAAAAGCTTCGAAGGTTTATGCAGAAATGCCCTTGAAGGAATGGTTGCAAACCAGGAAGTATCTGCTTTTGATGTTTATGTAGATCCTAAACAAAACATTTTGGCAACTTCTGAATTAAAAGTAAAAGCAGAAATCACTCCAGTTGGAACTGCCCGTAAGATTAAAGTCGATTTAGGATTTAAAAATCCATTTGGAATCGATCAAGCGTAATCTTTACAAATTTCAATTTCTAAACTTTTAAAACATTAGACAGCATCGTGATGTGATAGTCACGAAACGTCATCAAAAACATTTAAACAAACAAATATGAATAAATTGCCATTAATTAACGGACAACAACACAGCTGGTCATCAATCGAAGTTAGCATTGCGGGTAATATCGTTACCGGAATTACTGCCGTAAACTACAGCGACTCAGTTTCTAAAGAAAACCATTACGGAGCCGGAGACATGCCTGTTCATAGAGGAAGAGGCAAATACGAAGCAAAAGCATCAATCACTTTATACAATTATGAAGTTGAAGCCATTTTAGCTGCTTTGCCAAAAGGCCAAAGATTACAGGACATCAACCCTTTCAGCATCATCGTAAGTTATTTGGATGACAGCAATGAAGTTATTACACACACGGTAAGAAACTGCGAATTCAATTCAAACAGTAGAGGAATCAGCCAAGGAGACACTAAAATTGCTGTTTCTTTCGACTTGATCTGCTCTCACATTGAGTGGAACTAATCCATAAAAAAATCTCTCCCAACCATAAAACTGTTTAAAAAACCGACTCAAAAGAGAAAACCAATTGATCCTGCGTTACGCAAGAAAGAAGTTCTGAGCAACATGATTTTTGCAAGCAAACCATTTTATCTGCTCTTTAGGATTCCGTTTTAAACATTTTACTTACTTCAGAAGGCTGTTCTGAGCATTTTCGTCCTGAAATAACGCTCAGACAGCCTCTTTTTTCACAATAAAACAATCTTCACATGAAAACAAAAACACCGGAAAACGCCGAAGTTCTTGACGGAAATATTACGCAAGCACAACTAAACCAATGGAAGCACAAACATAAAAAAGTGGTCAAACTTACCATTAAAGACGATGACGACACTACCCTTTTTGCCTATTTCAAAAAACCAGATATGAGTATTCGTGCTGCTGTTCTGCAAGCTTCTAAAATGGACGAGTTCAAAGCTTTAGAAGTATTATTTAAAAACTGTTATCTCGGTGGCGACGGTAAAATCGAACAAGAAGATGATTTACGCCTTAACATTACAACCGCATTCTCAGACCATATTCAGCCTAAACCGGTAAAAGTAGAAATTCTTTAAAAGCATCTTTTTTACCCTCTTCTGTAAAAACCAAAATCATGATTAAAAACCACAACATCGTACTTAAAGACACCAGCGCTTCTGAAATGGCCCGGTTTAGACAAATTATGCTCAACATTTGGCGACAACAGATTGAGGATGATAAGAATGCTGGGAAAATGGTTAATGCTTTTAAGAATTCAAGAATTAGCACCAACCATTATTCAGTTTTTATAACAGAAGTTATAGATTGTATCAAAAGATACATTGGACAGGTTCACCCAAAAATGCTTTTTATTGATTTGATAGGCCTTCCAAATAGTAGCCCAGAAAAAACTGGAATCATGTTCTACAATGATAGTCAAGGAACACAGAAAACAGGTGCCATAGATTTAGAATACAATCACTTTACAGGACTGAACCTAATTCCAAAAACCTTCAAAGCAAATATTGAAATTGGCACCTTTCATACTGAATTTACTTTAAAGATTTTTGACCATAATCTCGAAGAAATTGCCTTCAAATTTACCGTTTACGATTTTGACCACTTTCTTGCCTTAATCAATTCATTAGGAATTGTAATTAGCCAAGAAAAAATCATGGATTTTTATCGTAAAAAGATAAAAGAAGCTAATAATTACCCATACAAATTAGATGTAATTTATGAATCTTTGCCAAAGACTCTTTTTGGAAAGATGGATGATGTCGAACTGTATGAGCATCTTAATATTATTTTACATAGCATTTTTCCTTATGAAAAAGCCACACCAACGAATTTTGATACAAATGAGGACAAAGCTGTTCTACAAATTCTGTATGCAATAAGAAACAGACGAGGCTTATATACAATGCTTCGAGACACTAATTTACTGTATAAAATATATTCTAAACTTCATGGTGAAGAAATACAAGATTTACTGCGCTTTTTAACTCGATTAGTTGCCGAATTTGACGACACAACACCTACAGATACAGTATATTTTGACAATAGTTATTATTTGTTTCGGGACACTCATCTGAAAACGGAATGGCTTGGAAGAGATATTTCAATAGACAACTATATCGATAAAACCATAGTAATTGGAAGACCAAGAATGGCGGTAAACCCCAAGGAACTCGACAAAATGTACCCGCCAGGAGTTGAGAAAGTATATACTACTCAGGAATATTTTATCAAAAATAAATCATTTAACCCATTAGCAAAACTAAATTTTGGAACAAAACTAGGAGAATTAGGAGAACAAAAAGGAGATGAAAACACTTTTGTTATTGCATTGAAACTCCATAATATGGCCACTAAACAATATAATTGGGACTTGTTTAATGTTGTTACCGATTTTTTAAGTTTATTATCTTCTTATGGTGCATTGCGTATTGTAATAGCAGAGACAGCACCAGCAGCCGCTAGAGCTCTTGCAGGTCTTGTTTTAGCCAAAGATGCCACTCATTATACCCTGTTAAGCAACAAAACTTTAGAAAAATGGCATGAAAACGGTTATGGTTGGCTGGCCAATCTTTGGATTGCTTTTAGTGTAACGGTTGATCTAGCATCTTTTGGATTACCTAATTTATCTAAAATTGCCAAAGAAGGAAATGCCGCTGCTGAGCTTGCAGAAACTGCAGAAGAGGCGAAAGAAATAAAAAGAGTTGCCGATGAAGCAAATAAAATTGTAAAAGCAGAAACAGGGAAAGATGTTTCTAAGATGACTGAGAAGGAGTTCGAAAAATTTATAAGAAAAACAAAGAAAAAAGAAGAAAACAATCCAGAGCAATATGGAGAATTTATAGATACCCCTGAAAATCTTCCTGGAAAAAAAGCTCCAAAAGAGAATATTAATGCAAAAAGAGAATCTAGAAAAAAGGAAATTTCTAAAGAGACTGAAAAAGGGAATTGGAGAGATAAAGATCATAACAAAAAGAAAATATTTTCAAATGATCAATTAGAAACTTTCATTGAAATCGAATTAATTCATGATACAAAAGTTAGACCATCAGAAGCTGGAGAAGCAGGCGATGTAGTAGGATTAACAGGAAGATGGGCAGGGAAAACTTTTGACGCTGCGGGATTACCAAATGATTTGGGAGCTATTAAAGGCTGGGAGTACAAATTTATTAGAAATTTAAAAAGATTCAAAGAATCTATTGATGAGCATTTTGGCAAATTGACGAAAAGTCCTCCTTTAGATAAATTTGTATTAGATTTACGATATATTGATAAATATCCATCTCAAACAAAAAAAGAAATACTAGATTATTTAGAGGACAATTATAGTTTGTATATGAATAATAAAGATAAATTTGAAATTATTTTTTAAATATAAAATTATGCCAAGCACAACATATATTAGATACGAAAAAAACAAAGGTTTTTGGATTACAGAAGGCGATTTTGAAATCATTAGTGCATTTGTAGTAAATGCATTTGAAAAAATTGGATTAAAAAATAAACCAGAATGGTATTTAGAGATTTTTGAAGATTTTGACGAAGTAATGAAAGGCCATCAACAAAGAGTTATGCATATTCTATTTGCAGATTCGCTAGATTTTATTCCAGAAAGAGAATCTAAAATTATTGAAGTTTTTGAATTAACAAAAAAGTTAATTCATGAAGAAGGAGAAAAATTATCTCCTGAAAAACTCAATAAAATGCAGAAATTAAAAGACCGACCACATACAATAGTAGAATGGACAGGTCCTTTGTATACAGATGATATGATTCATGTTGTTGATATCATGATTAAAATGCTAAAAAGAGAGTGGAATGATGGAGATTATAAAGTAGAATTTAAATACTGATTTTTTCACTTAGTTATTAAAAGCATAGAAAGATTAATATTAATTTGTGTATGAAACAAATTGAATTTAAAAAAACTGAGTATCATTTAGAAAATGGAGAAGTATTTTATGAAATTGGAGTTGACAGAGAATCACTAGATAAAGATATTTTCTCTCTTTCTTATATAAATTGGCATGGATGGACAGTCGAAGAAGCTCAAATGATAATTGATGAGTCACTAAAGCTAATAGATAAGGAGATATATGATTATGTGGTTCCAGGGACCGAATTAACAATTTCAGTTGACAAAGATTATGTCTATTTTTTTGACTGGAGAACGCCACAGGAAGAAGAGAACTTCAGCTGGACTTTTGACGAATTTATTGATTTTATGGAAAAATTCAAAGATTTTATTTCTCAAAATAACTCAACAAACAATGAACCTATTAGAAATACAAGAATATTTTTCAAATAATTTGGTAAAATTTGAAGATAACGTTTTAATCAATAACCTATCAAAAGAAACGACAGATATTTTATACCAAATTGGACTACCTAATCATCATACTTTTGGTGGAGATTACGAATTTTTTGGAAATGTAGAACTATTGGATGGGAAATATTTAAAACTAGGAACTAAAAATACTTTTATAAATGAACCATTTGGATTATGCATTGATATTGAAACTCAGGCAATAATAGGGAGAACCAATTATCGTACTGAAGGAATAAGAACCTATACTATAAACAAAAATCTAAAAACTTATCTCGAGTATATTTACACAGACATACGTTTTAGAGATGAAGTGATACTCCCTCAAATATTAGGACAGTATTATCAAAATACTGAAAAATATGCGAAGGAGCTAAAAAATAGATTAATGCTAATAGATAAAGACGATATTAATACCAATTTCTGGCATAGTTCAATTGGAGAAATGGAATTGGGTGTTATATAAGCCCGATTGCACAGATTTATCTTCGCAATGGGGCTAAAGAAAATGGATGTCATTCGGTAGATATTCAAACTCTTGAAAAAAATGAAGTTATTGTTAATTTTTTTTAAGAATAAAATATATGAAAAATCACTTTTTTGAAAATGGTTCCTGGTTAACAATTAGCAATTCAAATATAAAAGATAAAACTTTTCATAATTTCTTTGGTTCAAATGCTGAATATAAAGCTTTAGTAATTAATGAAGACGCAGACTTAAAATATCCTATTGTTTTAAATTTGTTAAAAGAAGTTATTCTAGAGAAAGCGAGTAAGAGAGCGATAATGGATATAGAATTATCAACTGAAGAAACTTTAGGAATAAAAAACATTTTTGAACGTGAGATAAATCATTTATTAAGTATTAGAAAAACAGCTAAAACAGGATATAATATAAAAGTTTTTGGCAAAGAAATTCTAATAGATACCCGAAATGAAATTCATGACATGAATTTAAGCACTTTCAATGATATTTATTTAATCGCAAAAGAATGTCTCGATGAAAACAAACCAATGTATTTGAGTATTGATTAAATACTGTAAATCATTATGACCACAAAAGAACAAATAATAGAAAAGCTAAAAACATGGTTGACAACAAAAAAAGTCATATCATATGAGGAAGGCATTCCTTTAAATTGCTGGAATAAAGAGTTAAAAGAATTAAGAGATGGATCCGAAAAAGAAGTTTATGTAGTTTCTTTCAAAACTAAAAGCACAAATATAGAATATAATGAAAAAGGCGAGGTTATTTCTTTTTTCGAAGGAATGTATTGTTTTGCCTATTTTGATGCCGATACTTTAGAATTGCTTTACATACACAAAAAAGCAGGATACATAGAAGTGGATGGTTCTTATTAAATTACTTATCGTATTTGAATAAATATTGTTTCTCTCATGAAGAAAATTGAGTTTACTAATACAGCATTCGATATTGAAAAAATGATTGGTGTTAAACCTGAATCATTAGACAATAATATAATTGCGTTAGCACAAATCTGTAGTAGGCATTGGACAGTCGAAGAAGCTCAAATGATAATTAATGAGTCCAAAAAATTAAAGGATAAAGAAATCTATGATTATGTCGTTCCAGGTACAGAATTAACAATTTCAGTTGACAAAGATTACGTGTATTTTTTTGATTGGAGAACTCCACAGGAAGAAGAGGACTTCAGCTGGACTTTTGACGAATTTATTGATTTTATGGAAAGATTCAAAGATTTTATTTCTAAAAATCAGGAATAAAACAATTAAAATCTTGTCTCCCTAAAACCTCAAGAAAGGATTTGTCTGCTAGCAAGATTAAGCAAACACTTTTTTTAATCTATGCAAAAAGACCGACTTAACCTATGATGAATATTTAGCCAAAGAGATAAAAAAATAGAGAAATTATATGAAGAAAATGTTTTTAATAAGCCTTGTATGCCTGTGTGTTTGCTGTGGGGAATCTCCCAAAAAAAATGTTGCATCTGCGAAAAAAAATATTGCACCTTCAGAAGATACTATCGCATCACAAAAAAATTATATCAATTTCGAATCTTCGGAAGAGTTATTAAAGAAGATAAATAAATCAAAAAACTTATTTAGTAAAGAGAGGGATATTGGGGTTAATTATAAAGGATGGACATCATCATACACAGACTCTGTTCAATTAATAAAAAAAAGAATTGGTACAAAATATAATATTTATTTATATACATACCAATACACTCCTCCCGAATATGCTGCTTTTCACACAGAATATTTAGAAATTAATAACTTGAAAATTAGTATAGACTCGTTATTGAGAAAAGGGCATAATGACGTTATTGAGAAGAATCCTTATTTTTATTTTCATACCGTAAGTTATTTGCACTTTGGTAAAAATGATTATGTTTTGATAGAATTAGGAAATAGAAATTTTAATATGAATGGAGATATCTTTAGCTATCTTCTAATCAAAATGCATAAAAGTCAACTAATAAGTACTTGGCTTTTTTATAATGGTTATCAAGACGAAAAAGTTTTTGCAGATTTTGACAATGATGGAGAATTAGATTATTTGGATTGGGGTACCAGAAAAAACGAAATAAGTCTCTATAGCCTAAAAAAAGATTCATTAATAAAGAATAAAGAGAAATTTATATTTGTTGTACCAAGCAAAGAGTTTATTAAATTTGAAGAGACTTACCATGAAAGTAACGATTGGTATTACATAGTTGATAAAAGTAAATCAAACTGGTTTTTTAAATTTTGACAACTATAAGGGCTCGTCTGGTAGCAAATCATGCAGATACAATTATCAATATTACAATCAAAAACTGATAAAATGGAATCAAGAGTGAATCGATTAGTTTTTTTCGAAATAGCTTTTTTTGTAATTTATTTTATAATAAGCTCTATTCCAGAATATGCCCTAGGACGACATTTAAAACATTTATTAGTATTTTCTTCATTTTCTTTTAGTCTAATATTTTCTGCAATTGCAATAATTTACATGCTCATGAAAAGAGAAATATTTTATGCAAAAATCATAATAGCTTGTATTCCAATAATGTATTTATTCGCAATATTTATATGGATAAAAATCAAATAAAAGTATCTCAGCTATATCAATCACAAAAAAGTTTAAAAAATAGTTCAACAGACAAGCTATGAAAATATTAGTTCTTTTTTTCTGCATATGCAGCATCGCAAACGCTCAAAACAAAAATCAAAAATCTCAATTTGTTGAAAAAGAAATACAATCATGTCGCATACCGATAGATGATTCTGTAAGCCTATTTAAAATTCATGAGAATTTGCATGGAAATGATATTGCTATTATTATAAAAACTGAAAATACAACTACGAATGAATGCAGCAATACAACAATCAGTAAAAACCTGTTGGCGAAAGTAAAGACTGCTCAAAATCCATTAATAGATATAAATAAACATCCTATTGGTGGCATTGATCTAAAAGATTTTCCTAGTCTAATTCCAAACAAAATAGCTTCTACAAAAAAAGCAACATACACAGTGTTAGCAATTGAACTTTATAATTTTTCATACACAACTGTAGGAAGTGGTTATATATACCTTTGTTTTAAAATCGACACTAAAGGAGAGATTATAAAACAGAAAACTTTAGAATCAAAGTCACCAATAAAAACAGCAAAACTTTTATCAACACTATAAACTCGATCAGCAATTGATGAAAGAAATAGGAACTAAAAAAGAAATTTTTATAGCAATAGACAAAGAAATCTCCGGCAAATGGTTTTCAAAAATTTCATTTGTTATAAATGAACATAATTTTGGATATGAAGAGCAGGAAAATCTTAGTTTTTTATGTGTTGATTTTGAAGTTTTTAAAATAGCGATTGACAATGAAATCCAAATGTATAAAGATGATTACTTCTGGTCTTTTACTGATGATGAACTGATTAACAAATGGAACAATTACTTTAACAGTAAAACAATTGAGGAGCTGGAACATCCGGAAATTGAATTATTTGACGAAAAATTCAATACTGCCAAGATTCCATTTACGAACAGATTTTTTAATTTGTGGACTTTCATCGGATATGTAAAAGAAGACAAATGGCAATGGAAAGTTTGGAAAACAATAAATCCGGAAGAGATATTACATTTTGAAATTTCTACACAAAGCTTAAATGAAATTTTAATTCAGACGCCAGATTATTTGAGAAAAGAAGTCTTTTTAGATTAAAAATGAAAATTACAACACAATATCGATCTCATTTTTAAAGAAATTTATCTGATTTTTTCTTTGAATTCTTCTCTTCATAAATCTAGTTTTTCTTTGAAAAATGTTTTTATATTTTGATAAATTCCTAGAATAAGAAACCCGTTTTTCAAACTAGAAAAACGGGTCTTTTTTTTGCATTTTCGTCCATATCAAACTGCAAAACAATCTTCCAAAAAAGAATCCATTATTTATTGAAACTACTGACTTACAAAGCTGTAATATTTCCCAAACCAGTCATTTCGCCGTATTTTTACAGTCTGATTGAACCCGTAATTTTAGTCTCAAATTGAGATTATATTAAAGAGTTTTTAATTGCAAAAAACTCCAAAACACACAAATAATTTTATTGTTCCACTAGTACTCTGATTGTTTTTAAAACAATTGCGAAAGGCTTTCTATTCTTAAATCATTAATACACACAATATGGATCAAACAACAAAAAAACACATTGATTTGCTTCATCCTTCAGTTCGGGAAGAAGTCACCAAAATCATCGAAGAATGCGATTTGGCGCTTACGGGAAGAGCAAAAGTACGCATTACTCAAGGGCTCAGGACATTTCAGGAACAGGAAGATCTTTACGCTTTTGGAAGAACCAAACCAGGAAAAAAAGTCACCAATGCCAAAGGCGGACAATCTATTCACAATTATGGTTTTGCAGTAGACATTTGCTTAATCATTGACGGAAAAACGGCTTCTTGGGATACTGCAAAAGATTGGGACAACGACCAGATTTCGGATTGGCAGGAATGTGTCGACATCTTCAAAAAACATGGATGGAACTGGGGCGGAGATTGGAAAACCTTTAAAGACCTTCCTCATTTTGACAAAAAAGGATATGCCGATTGGAAGGTGCTCAGCAAGCTAAAACGAGACCGAAAAAACTATGTAATCTTATACAAATAATCAGATGAAATATTCAAAACTCAAACTATCGCTATTCTTAATTGCTGTTTCTTTTTTAATAACTTCTTGTGAATCAACCAAAACAGCTTTATTCGATCAATATTCGTATCAAAAAACAACAGAAATAAAAGTGCAAACGGCTAAAATTATGGATAAAGCCGTTACGCCTTATCAAGACCACAAACTGGAAGTGGAAGAGCTACTTTTCGAAATTGAAAAATTAGCAGAATACGAAAAGAACAAACCCAACAATCAAATCACTTTTGCTATGTGGCAGGTTCTTAATGATAAAGAAAAAAACCTTTTGGCAGGATTCTTTAAACGCTGGCAAACCAAAGGAATTTTATCTCCTTATTTTATTGACGAATCTAAAAAACAGATTTTAAGTGCGTTGGATTTACTGATTCAATATGAAATAAAAAAAGATAAGGAATCAAAAGAACAACTTTTAGAATTACTAAACCTAAATAGCTAAAATATGGAAAACAATAATTTGACAAAAGAATTGGAAAACAAGCTCAAAGAACTTATTTCGAAAAGCTACAAAAATCTAAAACCTGAACTGGAAAAAGATGTAAAAGCATTTTTGCAGGCATCTGCCGAAAAACTAGAACGCTGGGCCACGCTTTACACTACCGAATCTATAAATGAAGAAGAACTGGAATGGCTCTTAAAAAGTCAGCTGGATTTGGTTTCGCTTCAGGCATTGCAAACAGCGGGAATATCAAAAATCAAACTGAATACACTCAAAAACAATATCATAAAATTGATTTTCAACTTCATTATTGGGTTAATCAAATCTCAATCTTAAGCACTTAATAATCAAGCAAAACTACTTACTGAAACTACAGATTCACAAGCCTAAAAATCTTGGTTAAGGCAAAAACAGAGCGTATTTTTACAGTATCAAAATCCGATGAATAGAGCGCGCAAATTCAAAGGAAAATCACAAATAATTTTAAGTAAACAGTAACGATATATGAAAGATTTTATCATAGACGAAGATCTATTAATAGAAAATGGCGATTTAGCCATTAAAGACTCCGATCAGCAAAACATAGAACATTTACTGCTAAGCCAAAAGGGAAGTTATAAAGAATTCCCAATTCTGGGTGTAGGAATCAAAAAATACATCAACAGCCCCGATGCGACTTCGAGGTTGCAACTAGAAAACGAAATAGACAAACAATTAGCGTATGACAACTTTCATGTAAAAACATTAGATGTCAACGATTTACAAAACATTAAAATCGATGGAAACTATTAAACCACAAGAAAATCAAAACATTTTTGATATGTCTCTGCAGGAATACGGAAGCATAGAAAAAGTATTCGACATTTTAGAAGACAATGACAAATTTGACCTTACAGAAGATCTTTCTGTATACAAAGAATTAAAAACAGGAAGAGAAGCTTTTAAAAAAGATATTGTAGAATATTACAATTCAAGAAACCTAAAACCTGCTACTGCCCTAAGCGAAGAAGAGGAATTTTTAATGGAAAACTTCTCAGGAATCGACTACATGATTATTGAAGACGATTTCATCATTTACTAAATATGTAATCTGCATTACATTCCAACAGAATCTTCAAAAAACTACCTCATCGTAGTATTTACAAAAAAAAACATAAACAATTAACTATAAGCATACTACACATGTCTTACAGGCTAAACTATATCAAAAAATAAAATATGGCACGTACAATTGCTGAAATTCAGAACGAAATTCTGACTGAAAAAGGGAAGCTTAATTCCCTCAAAGGCTTAAATAGCGACTCAAAAACAAGTATTTGGGGGCTATGGACTAATATCGTGGCTACCGCTATTTGGGTCCATGAAAAAATAGTCGAAAAAAACGCCTTAATCTCAAGACCGCATACTTTAAATTGGTATCGCGAACAGGCTTTAAATTTTCTATACGGTGTATCCTTAAATAACAGCGTTCCCATTATCTGGAAAGACGGTTCCTACCAATTTGACACTACTGATCTTGGAGATGATCTTGAAAGTTATAAAATCATAAAACATTGTGCGGTAAGTGAAATCGATTTGGCGACAGTTCTTGATTTTAAGAAAGCGCCAGAAGAAGTTTTCTCCGATTTTTTCCACAACAAAGTTGGCGTTGTTTTTATAAAAGTGGCCACAGTAAAAGGCGATAAAATTGCAAGGATTGATGTTCCTAACGAACTTTTTGCCTTTAAGGAATATATCGCTAAAATTAAAGATGCAGGAAATCAAGTTTATATTACTTCTGATGATGGAGATGTTCTGAAACTGAAACTAAACGTTTACATCGATCCGCTAATCATTAAAATCAACCCGCAGGACGTTGAATATTACCAATTAAAAAGTTTAAGTCGAGACTTAAATGCTGATGAAATCGCCAAACTGGAATCCTACGGAAAAGATTACGAAACAGATCCTTTGAATGGTTCATTAATTCTAAGCGCAAATTCGTTTCCCGTTCTCGATGCTATAAAAAATCATTTGAAAAACATTGAGTTTAATGGCGCTTTTGTAAAAACCTATCTCGTTGATGACATTCAGAAAGCAGAAGGAATCAAAATTCCAGTTTTGAAAAATGTAAAAACCTCAATTGCTAAAAATCCTAATGATCTGGCAGATCCTGTATTAACTGATGTAAGCAACATCGAATATTTTATTCCAAGAGCAGGTTATTTTGATTTGGATGCCCTTGATATTGAAGTCAACTACATTCCGTACACATTTTACAGAGATAAACAATAGTCTAATACAGATACAATGAATAAATACACCATTTTAAAATGGGAAAAGCTCTTGTTGTGGCTCATCCCTCCTATTCTCAGGAAAAAAACACATTATGACTGGCTCAATGCTCTACTGAAACCGCTTCATACCATTTACGAAGAGACACTTTACAAGATGCAGCATACTGGACAAGTAATCTATCTGGAAAAAGTATTGAACGAAGCTTTTAACGTGTCCAAAAATTACAATCCAAACTTCAGTATCGAACAAAAAAGGCAGGAAAGATTAATTTATATCGATGAATCTGTCAAGCCTACATTACAATATCTATATCTCCACAAAGAATATTATGAGCCAGACAAAACCTTGGAGAATGGAAATAAAGTTCAAGGAGATTTGAGAATTCCGTTGTTTGAGATTTTTAGAAATTTTGAATATACAGACAAGGACAAAAAACCTGTTTATCTCGCGCATCGTAAAGATTACACCAAAGTAAATTATGCCAATTTCAGGGTGTTTATACCTAAAGATTTAATAACAAACGGAACTCTTCTTATAGAATCTAAAGAAGGTAATTACAATCCTTCAGAAGCTATTAACATTGGTACGAGAGAATATCATAATCTTCTTAATTTCTACAAATTGGCCGGCAAAAGCTATGAAAGCTATGCCTATACAGTAGAAAACTAAAAGCAAATACAAAACGAAAAGACATTTAAATTAATCAAAATGAAACAAGTAAATTTTAGGCATGCGGGAGGATTTCCGCTCGAGCAGGAAACTTTAGAAAGACTTCAGACAGCTTACCGATCTGAGTTGTATGAAGCCATAAAAAGACATTTAAGTATCGAGCCTGGTACCAATTACATAATAGCTCCGGCCACTGAAAATTCAAAGGGCTGGGCAGTCATCCATCAATATGAAGTAGATGCCACGGGCGAAACAACCCTTCAAGGAATTTTATATCCGATTACTAATCATCCAGTAACAGAATTTTTAAGAACAACCAGAACCGAAACCAATTTAATTTACGGAACAGGCACCTCTCAAACTGCTTATTTGGATTATGAGGCAACGTATATTAGTGAAGAAGATTTTAACAACAAAACGCCTGGAGATGAAGAAGATGAAAAAGTAAGGGTTTATGATTTTTATGACACCAAAAATGTTGGATTTTCAAAAGTAAAAGATATCAAGGCAATTGAAGAAATTCTGGATTCAATAGATTCACAGATTACAACCATCAAAACCGATATCAATACAATTAACCAAACTTATCTTCCGCTTAACGGCTCAAAAGCAATGGAGGGAGATTTAAGTTTGGGTACCCATCAATTATTTCTAAATAATTTAAATACAGCAACTTCAAATGATTATTTATTAGCGATAAACAATCAAAATCAGGTTGTTAAAAACAGTACTTTGCTGCAATCGTTAGTTGACCGTATTGTCACATTAGAAGGAAAACAATCAACAGCTGTACCGATAGGAATGATTGCAATCTGGGGCAAACCAAAACCGTTTCCAGAGGGTTGGGAAGAATACGTACCTTTACAGGGAAGAATGCCAATTGGCTTAGACGCAAATGATGTATTATTTAATACACTACTAAATTACGGTGGTAATAAAAATAAAATATTAGGAATTAATGAAATTCCGCCACATACACATGGTTTTAAAGCATACATCCAAAGCGGATCCAATGATGGCTCTGGTGGCGAAGCCGCTGGATATTTTCAAGACACCACTACGGGAAGTACAGGAGGCGGTCAATCTTTTTCACTTTTAAATCCTTACAGAGTAGTCTATTTTATTGAATATACAGGACGTCCAAGTGATAAAACACCACCAACAAGTCCTTCCAATTTGACCGCTTCAAATGTTTTTAATAAAAGTTTAATCTTGAACTGGACAACATCTACAGACAATGTTGGTGTTACTAATTATATTGTTTACCAAAATGGTTCGCTACTTGCTACTTTATCAAGAAATACGTTTTCTTATCCAGTAACCGGATTAACTGCCGATACTGAGTATTCTTTTTCTGTTATTGCGAAAGATGCAGCTGAAAATGAATCTGCTCCTGCAATTTTATCTGTGAAGACGGCCGTTACACCTACTCCACTTGCAAGACCTTTATCTATAAGCTGCGACATGCAAGGTTTAGAAAAGATAATCATCACATGGGTTCCAGCCTATAATGACAGACCTGTCACTTTTCTTTTAAATAGAAGAATAGATGATGTTGATTATGGATCTTGGCCTGTTTCAGATCCTGATTCATTCACAGCTATCGATTATGGCGAAGGAAGTTCTTATCCAGCAACCCATTACTACAAAATGAAAGTTGTTGATGAAGCCGGAAACGAATCTCCATATACTGACGAAGTTTCCGTACGAGTAGAACCATTTGGAAATGCTTGCTTTGACATTGAATCTCCTGTAACAATGGCGTCGGGACATTCTAAGAAACTGAAGAATATTGTAGTGGGAGACAAACTACAAGGATTTAGTTTCCCAAATGAAATTGATGAATCGGAGGGAGATTACATGCTTTGGGAAGGAAAATTAGCCGAAGCTTCAAAAGTCGAAGTTGTTGTAGTCGCTAAACGTACCAGCACACAACCTAATTATTATGAAATTAGAACTGCTGACAGTATCCTAAAAGTTACGGCAGAACACCCTCTGTTAATTACTGAAGACGGTGAAAATGTAAAATGGGCAAGTGTTAAGAATGTTTCGGAAAACATGTTGATGGTTGATAAAACAGGAAAAACAAAAGCCATCGAATCAATCATCTTTAAAGAAGAACCTCTTGAAGTAGCATTATTAGATGTCGAAGATGTAGATAACTATATTATTTCGGGAATTGTTGCACACAATAGTAAACCAGCAAATCCTCTATAATTTATGTTCTTCATTAATCTTTTGGGGCAAAAAGCCCCAAAAGATTAATCAAAAAACACAACGGTTTAAAAGCCATGCCCTTAAAATCTACAATAAAAAATTAACAAAAAGGAAAAATGATGATGAATAAAATTTCAGAATATTTAAATGAAATAAAACTACTGCTGTATGTGATTTTTATTTATTTAGAAATGGATACGGGAATTGTTAAAGTGTTGTTTTACCTAATGGTTATGGATACTTTTTTAGGCGTTACCAAAACCATCGTATTAAATAATCCTTTTAGCTTTAAAAAATTGGCATTAGGATTTGTTTCCAAATTAGCCGTGCTGCTTATTCCGACAGCTCTCGCACTCATGAGCATCGGACTCAATTACAACTTTAAATGGTTTGTAACTATCGTAATGGATTTATTGATTGTTAGTGATGGCATTTCGATCATCAGCAATATTATCGCTATAAAAACGAAAAAAGAAGTCGAAAATTTCGATGCCATGACATTAATTCTAAAATCCATCAGAAATCGGCTGATTCTGATTTTCAAAAGATTATTGATTACGATAGACCCAAAAAATATCCTTTAGAGAAATAAACTAAAAAACTAAGCTTCAGAGAAATCCGAAGCTTTTTTATTTGTCTTTTATAAAATTTACTATCCATTCTACAATTCGCTTTTTACTTTATTCCTATATTTGACAAAATCTTCCATTAAATTTAAACTTAAGTCTAACTATGGCTGCTAATCAATCACAGGAGAAAACAGAAACTTGTCCGGCTCAAGCTCTTTTAAAATTATTATCGGGTAAATGGAAAGCCGAAATTTTTAAGCTTGCAGTCGAATCTCCACTTCGCTTTAACAGCCTTTTGCGTCAGATTCCAGGTTCAAATAAACAATCTCTGGCCGTTGCTTTGCGCGAAATGGAAGAAGAAGGTTTGTTAGAAAAAATCGTCATCAAAGAAAAACCGCTTCATATAGAATATTATATTACCGAAAAAGGAAAACTTTTTATTCCTGTTTTTCAGCAATTGGAGAGCTTATCCTAACAAAAAAAATCATTCAGCTGAATGATCTTTTTTTATATTTTATTTTAAAAATAATTAAGCTCTAAACAAAGCATATTTGTTGTAGTTGAACAAAACCAAATCGTAAGGCACTAAAAGCGGTGCAATTTTTTCTGATGAAGCTTCAAATGTAATTCCGTTATGTTTTCTAAACAAATAAATCTCTTTCAGGCAGTTTGACAAACTTTGGTGAATTTCTGAAGTAAAAATAGGAAGCTGTTTATCGCCTACTAAAAGATCAATTTGATAGTTTGAACTGCTTTTAGACAAATTATTTCCAATAATTCTTAACGTAAAAACAGTTGATTTTCCGTATTGCTGTCCTTGATATTTTATAGTCATAATCGTGATTATTAAAGGTTATTATTACAGCTGAAAAAACAGCTTTATTTCTTTCTAAAAATAAAAATATAAAAAATTGGGTAAATCCAAAAATACTGCAACAATTAATTACTGCCTTTTAGATTATTTTGTAAAAAAAGGTTGCTGCTATAACTATTGTAGTTTCTCCTGATCTGCTATTTCAAGTAAAAATAGTTTTTCGTTTTCGTCCCGCATGGTCAAATTAAGAGCATCCAGCAAAGCAATATTTTTTGAAGCCGTACCTGTAAATTTATTGTAAGACAGATTAAGTTCAGTAAGCTTTTGCAGTTTTTCAATTGCTGTCGGAATTACGCCTTCGAAGTTATTATCAAATAAACTAAAATTTTCAAGAAAACTAAAATTTGCAATTTCACTATTCAAATCTCCAGACAACTTATTATTGTTCAAAAGCAACACTCTTAAATTGATAAGTTTGTAGAATGACAATGGTAGGTTTCCTTGAATTTCATTATTAAAAATGGCCAAAATTTGTAATTGACTTAGTTTTCCAATTTCTAAAGGCAGTTCTCCTGAAAGTTTATTTTTATAAAGTTCCAGATCTTTGAGTTTTTCTAATGCAGCAATTCCTGACGGAAGAGAACCCGAAATTTGATTATTTGAAAAATTCAAAATTTCTAGTTCTTTAAAATTCTGAATTGAATTCGAAATCTTGCCGTTGATTTTATTGTTCTGAAGTTTTAATTTTTCTAGATTTGTCAAATCAAAAAAAGCTTCTGGAAGCTCGCCTTGCAAATTATTAGACGACAAATCTATTTCGACAACCTTGCCATTTTTTACCACAACTCCGTACCATTCTGAAACAGAAAGCGATAAATTCCATTTTATATTCCAAGCAGATCCTTTTGTGGAGTGGTAAAGTTTTATAAGCGCTTCTTTTTCTTTTACGGAAACAGTAGCGGCAAACGCATTTAGAGAAAAAACAAAACTTAAGATAAAGGCAGATAAAATTCGCATTATGGTTTCTACAATTAGAATTCGGCGGCAAAAGTATCGTTTTTCAACACTATAAACTATTAAATTCCTATAAAGTATTTATAAAGAAACAATTAACAAGATTTAAAAAAAATCGAGCATCTTCTTTTTTTATTTACATTTGACTAACTAATTCTAAAAACCTCATAATATGGAAATTAACTATTCTATTTTCTTCATTGCCGCAATTGTAACTTTGTTTGTCGGATTTGTTTGGTACCATCCAAAAGTTTTTGGAACCATCTGGATGAAAGAAAACAATTTTACCCAAGAAGAACTTCGAAAAGGCAATATGCTTAAAATATTCGGACTTACGTACCTTTTTTCAGTGATGCTTGCTTCGGCTTTGCTTTCCTTTACAATTCACCAATCTGGTGCCATCGGAATGGTTGGTGGTCCACCTGAAATTGCTGCTGCTAAACCTTCTTTTCATGCTTTTATGGCCGATTACGGTACACGCTTTCGTACGTTTAAACATGGAGCACTTCATGGTTTTATTTCCGGTTTATTTTTTGCTTTGCCAATTATTGGAATCAATGGTTTATTCGAAAGAAAATCCTGGAAATACATTTTGATACATGCTGGCTATTGGATTGTTTCATTAACTATCATGGGCGGTCTTATTTGTCAATTTGCATAAATAAAAAAAATCAAAAACCCGTTTGAAATATAAAGTCAGACGGGTTTTCTTAATATTAACTTAAAGAAAGTCAGTTATTCTAAATATTAGCTAATTTTGAAGAAATTAGTCGACTCTCTTGAATACAAATTACTCTTTCAAAATTTACAACAGCGCAGCATTAGTACCTCAAGAATGGAATGTGCTTGCTGCTTCCAATATTTTTTTGACACGAGAATATCTCGAAATACTCGAAAATTCTTGCCCAGTAAATATGATTTGCCATTTTATCGGTTTTTTTGAAGAAGAAAAACTTATCGGAATCGCGTTGACTCAGTTTTTATTTGCTGAAAGATTGGAGTCATTCGGAGAACGTGACCAATGCCTTAAAACTTCTGTTCGCAATTTTGCTTTTAAGAATTTTGCTTCACATGTATTATTTGTCGGCAACAATATGCTTACTGGCCAAAACGCATTTGCATTTGCCGCAGATGTGAAAGAATCAAAATTTATAAAAACACTTCATAAAGCCATAACACGGCTTAAAAAAGAACTGAAAGCCAGTGGCAAAAAAGTACACATTACCAGCATAAAAGATTTTACAGCTTCGGAAATTAAACCGCTTCAAGCCGAATTTAAAAACAATTATACGTTTTCGACTCAGCCAAATATGATTTTTTCCATTAATGAAAACTGGAAAACCGAACAGGATTATATCGACGCACTCTCAAAAAAATATCGAGATCAATACAAACGCGCTCGTAAAAAATCTGAGGGAATCCTAAAACAAAAAATGACATTGGAGGACATTAGAAAATATGAAGATGTTATTTACGATTTGTATTTTCATGTGGCCAAAAATGCTCCTTTCAACACTTTTTTTCTGGCTCGAAATCATTTCAGTTTTTTTAAGGAAATCATGCAGGAAAACTTTTTATTGTATGGTTATTTTCTGAATGAAAAGCTTATCGGTTTCAATACCTTAATCAAAAACGGTGATGTGATGGATACTTATTTTTTAGGATACGACGAAAGCATACAACGCGAAAAAATGCTGTATCTTAATATGCTGTACGACATGATTGCTTATTCTATAAAAAAAGGGTTTAAAGAAATTGTTTTTGCCAGAACTGCTCTAGAAATTAAAAGTTCTGTGGGCGCCAAACCGATAAAAATGTACGGATTAATCACCCACAGTAATGCTTTAATCAACCACAACATAGGCCGTTTTTTTAATTATCTCGAGCCAAAAACAGAATGGCAGGAACGAAATCCGTTTAAGTAATTAAATATTTTTTGAGCTACGGAGTTGCAATTTTGAGCTGCTTATGCAAAATATGAATTTCTAAAGACGTCTGCGCACCGCAATATTCTCCATCAATCTGAAAATTCACTGGCTGATTTGTTTTTATATCTGCTTTATCCGTTGAAATAATTACGATGTCATCTGAATCAATTGGCATATTTCCGGTGATAATTTTTCCGATTAAAAGCAAATCGAGACTTTTTAGGATTACTAATTCAAATTTACCATCGTTCATGGCGCCATTGGGATTTATAGTCACACCTGTTCCGTATTTCTGAGAATTAGCTACCACAATCATCCTCGCAGTATGTTCTACCGTTTCGTTGTTGGCTGTAATCGAAGCCGTAAAAGGTTCTCCTGAATCTTTTAATGTTGTAAAAGCTTGCATTGCATAGCCCCAAAACCCTCTTAAATCGCTTTGTTCGTAATTTTTTACCAAATCGGCATTAAGCCCTAAATCACTTAAATGAATGCTTTTTTTGCCGTTTATACAAATCATATCCATTTCGATATAATGATGCAGAAAAGCAATTTTCAAATTTTCTTCTACTGTTGCAGGAAGATTCAAATCGACTGACAAACCGTTTGCTGAACCGGCAGGAATGATTCCGATTATTACATCGTGGTCTTCCATCGCTTCGGCAGTCATTTTTATGGTTCCGTCGCCGCCAGCAACGACAATTCGTTCTGGCTGGAATTCGTTATAAAGTGTCTGAATGTTTTTTATATCATTTTTTCCAGTAGTTTCATAAACGTTGAGGTTCATATTATGGACAGCTGCAAACTCCTGCGCTGCTTCAACTAAATCAGATTTATCAAGGTCCCCAGAAATCGGATTTACAATAAATAAGGCGTTCTTTTTCAAAATTATATTTTTAAAACCAATTAAATTAAGTAATTTACATATATAAAAGTACGCAAATGAGACCAATTCTACAATTATATCGAGGTTATGCAAACGAGCAGGAATTAATTGTAATGGGGCATGTTTTTAAAAGAGAATTTAATTATGATTTTCAGAAAAAAAACCTAAAAAATGCCAAATCAATCATCAATTTATTCCGCATAAAAACCTTAGAAAATTTCGATGTTTATTTAAAATATGACGGACAGGAAATTCATACCAAAACATTAGATGACGGCTATTTTAAATTCTGTATACCGTTGGAAAAAGCAGAACATTTTGGCTGGATGAATTATGAAGCCTACATTCTTCACAATAACCAAAAAATCAATTGTACAGGAAATTTTATAAGACCGCATAAAGGAAATCTCGGAATTATTTCAGACATCGATGATACTTTCCTGATTTCGCATACGCGGAATTTTCTAATGAAACTGTATATTTTGTTGTTTAAAAACGTAAACGACCGCAAAGTTTTTAAGAATGTCGTTCCGCATTATCAAGCATTAAGCGCCGCAGGAAGAAACGATGAAGAAGAACAAAATGCTTTTTTTTATATTTCGAGCAGCGAATGGAACCTTTATCGTTTTATTGTAAAATTCACCAAAATACACAAACTTCCCAAAGCGGTTCTTTTGCTAAAAGATATTAAAAGAGGAATGACCGATTTTTTTATGAGCGGACGCGGGAGCCATAATCATAAATTTGAAAAAATAAAACATGTCGTAGAATTTTATCCAACCTTAAAATATGTATTGCTTGGAGACGATTCGCAACACGATCCGGTTTTATACGAACGGATTTGCAAAATATTTCCTGTTACGGTAACGGCAGTTTATATTAGACAAACTGGGAAAAACAAAAAAGAATCGACTTTAAAAATTCTGAAAAATCTCGAAAGTTTAGAAGTTGAGGTTTGCTATTTTAAAGACAGTGAAGAAGCAATAGCGCACTCTAAATCTATTGGAATTATTTGATGATTTGTTTCAAGTTTCAGGTTTCAAGTTTCAAGTTTCAAGTTTCTGTATAACCTGAAACTTGAAACTTGAAACAAAAACAAAAAATCTAAGCATTAAGACTATCAATCTCTTCCTGCACGGTTTCCCAGTCGGTAAGCAATTGATCTAATTCTTGTTTCTTTTTGTTGTATGCGGTAAAAAATGAAGCGTCTTCTGCGTGTTTATCATAATTAGAAGCCAGCATTTTATCATCGTGCTGAATATCTTTTTCTAATTGCTGAATCTGGCTTTCGATTTTGCTCAATCGATTCTGAAGCGCTTTTCCTTTTTTCTGATCTTCGTATGATACTTTAGGAACTTCTTTTACTGGAGAGGCTTTAACAACGTCTTTTTTCTCCACTTCACGCATATTCTCAAGATTGCGCTGCTCTAAGAAAAAGTTGATATCTCCCAGATATTCTTTTATTTTCTGATCTTTAAATTCGTAAACAATATTTGACATTCCTTGAAGAAAATCCCTGTCGTGCGACACCAAAAGCAAGGTTCCTCCAAATTTTTGAAGCGCCGCTTTTAGTACATTTTTAGATTTGATATCTAAGTGGTTTGTCGGCTCATCCATCAACAACACGTTAATCGGCTGCAATAATAATTTACAAAGCGCCAAGCGGTTACGCTCACCTCCTGAAAGTACTTTTACTTTTTTCTCTACATCATCTCCACGGAAAAGAAAAGAACCTAACATATCACGTACTTTCATACGGTTTGTGTCGGTTGCTGCATCTTCCATCGTTTGCAGTAAAGTTATTTCTCCATCCAAATATTCTGCCTGATTTTGAGCAAAATATCCCAACTGTACGTTGTGTCCTAATTTGATATTTCCTTGGTATTCAAACTCGTTTACCAATGCTTTAATGAAAGTCGATTTTCCTTGTCCGTTTTGTCCAACGAAAGCGATTTTACTGCCTCTTTCAACCAATAAACTGATATCTTTAAGAATCGTTTTGTCTCCGTAAGCTTTTGTTACATTTTCAGCTTCAATAACCACTTTTCCTGGTTCTTTCGAAACTGGAAATGAAATATTCATAACCGAATTGTCGTCTTCATCAACTTCAATTCGCTCTACTTTATCTAATTTTTTAATCAGCGACTGCGCCATTGAAGCTTTTGAAGCCTTGGCACGGAATTTCTCGATTAATTTTTCGGTTTCCTCTATCTTTTTCTGCTGATTTTTTTGCGTTGCTAATTGCTTTTCGCGGATTTCATGACGCAATTCCAAATACTGTGAATAAGGTTTATTGAAATCGTATGCTTTTCCTAACGAAATTTCGATAGTACGATTTGTTACATTATCTAAAAACATTTTATCGTGCGATACAATTACCACAACTCCCGGATAATTTCGAAGGAAATTTTCCAACCAGATAATACTTTCGATATCCAAGTGGTTCGTAGGCTCATCCAGCAATAAAACATCATTGGACTGCAATAACAATTTAGCCAATTCGATACGCATTCTCCATCCTCCAGAAAAAGTTTCCGTCTGATTGTTAAACACTTCTCTTTTAAAACCTAAACCTAAAAGAATTTTCTCTGTATCTCCTACATAATTGTAACCACCTAAAAGTTCAAAACGATGTGTGTAATCAGACAAATCTTCGATAATCTGTCCATATTCCTCGCTTTCATAATCGGTTCTGGTTACCAATAGATGATTGATTTGTTCTAATTTTTTTTCTACAATCTTAATTTCTGTAAAAGCTTCATATGCTTCTTCTAAAACAGTTCTTCCTTGTTCAAAATCAATGTCCTGACGCAAAAAGCCCATTCGGATGTCTTTTTCCTGTGAAATGACTCCTGAATCGGGTTTAAAATCTCCGGCTAGCATTTTAAGCATTGTCGATTTACCGGCTCCGTTTTTACCCACAAGACCAACACGGTCGCCTGCACCTAAACGAAAAGTAACTTCTTCAAATAAATAAGTCCCACCAAAAGAAACTGAAAGATTGTGTATGTTAAGCATAATTTGTAACTATTGTTAAGCAGTTCTGATGAAAAATCACTGCTTTTTTTGAAAGTGCAAAAGTATGATAATTAATTTAAGTTTCTGCTGTTGACAGCAAAACAAATAAAACTGCAGTTATTTTTATTTCTTTTTGAATTTTAGCCGTTTATGTTTTGAAACCTTGATTTGACGCCAATAAAAAAGCGGATGAAAATTGATTTCTTTTCATCCGCTTAAAATTATATTTTATTTCCTTATTCTTCTTTTGGCTCAGGAAGCAAAATAGACGCAACTACAGAAATGATAAGAACTCCTCCAATTACTAATAAAGAGTAAATAGAATCGATATGGTAAAATGGCGAAATGATCATTTTAATTCCGATAAAAGAAAGGATAATGGCAAGTCCATATTGTAATTTACTGAATAAGTGAATGAAGTTATCCAATAAAAAGAACAATGCTCTTAATCCTAAAATTGCAAAAATATTTGAAGTATACAGGATAAATGGATCGTTTGAAATTGCAAAAATTGCCGGAATAGAATCTACTGCAAACAATAAATCTGTAAATTCAATTACTGCCACAACTACTAAAAGCGGTGTTGCTAGCTTTTTACCGTTTTCAAAAGTAAAGAATTTATCGCCGTCGTATTTATCGCTTACTTTAAAAAACTTTCTGATCAATCTTGCACCACGTGTATTGTTGTAATCTTCATCGTCGTCGTCGTCTCCTGAAGACCATGATTTGATACCTGCATAAACCAAGAACAGACCAAAAGCAGTCATAATCAAGTTAATGTCGTACTTAAATCCTTCTATTCCCGCAAGGCCTAAAAGCTTGTTCAAATACGTCAATTCGATTAAGAAAGCACCTGAGAATATAAATATAGCTCTTAAAACCAAGGCTCCAATGATACCCCAAAATAAAACTTTATGTTTATTCTGATTAGCGACATCAAAAAACTTAAAAACTAAAATAAAAACAAAAAGGTTGTCTACAGAAAGTGCTTTTTCGATCCAATAAGCAGATTGAAATTCGTAAAATTTCGCCGCTCCCGCAAAATGGTACACTAGACCACTGAAAATCATCGCTAAGCTAATCCAGACTAATGACCAAGTGATAGCCTCTTTATTGCTTACAACGTGGCTTTTTTTATTAAAGATTCCTAAATCCAGCAGCAGCATTATGACTACGGCAACCGCAAAAACGATAATTAAACCGGGGTGTTCTGAAAAGATTGGGTGTTGATTCATTTTTTAAATAATTGATTAAGTTAAAATTTTATTATGTATTGGCCATTGTTACTACTATCACTCTACCTCCTTCTTCATTTGAAAGAAGTATTTTTTTACCGTCTGTAAGTTCGATCATCGTTCCAATTGGAATTTCCTTGTCTTCTGTTAAATCTTTTAATGAAGTCAGTTTCTGATTGACAAAAACCCACTTATCATTAAAAAAAGTAAAATAACCTACTGGCAGTTTCTGCTGAGGTGTTATTTTCTCATTTCTCACAATATTACGATTAACATGCCATTGAAACAAATATTGATCATTATAAACCATCAGCCTATGATTTTCGGGCTTCCAAACGGTATCCTGAAATTGATAATACAAATCTAAAACGGGAAGTGTTCCTTTGTGAGGCGTACCGCAAAACGGGCATTTCGGACTGTTGGTATTATCAAAAACATACCATTTCTGGTCGCACGAAACATTGTGGCAACGCTGCATCAAATCGGTGGTTTTCAATAAAGCAATTTCCCATTCTTCAGCATTTGGACGTTGCATCGGGTTGTGAAGCCCGTCTACAAAAACTTTATCGAATAATGCCTTTAAATAAGGCCCTGTAAGTGTATAAGGAAGTTTATCTATGTCCGCCCAAGGAAGATCCCACTTTGATACCTGGTTAAGCTTTGGACGATTTGTCGGGTCTGTTGGATGCTCTATAAACATCGCTTTTTCTCCCATCGAAAGCAAATCGTCTTTTTCAGTATCCAAATCGTGTACTTTTCCTCCTTTTAATGGATGCCTGTGAAGCAGAAACATGTAAATTAAAACTGGCAACGCATGCAAATCGGTTAATCGACTTGGCAGTTTTCGGTTGGGATCTGCTTTGTCCAAATGTTTGGTCGAAAGTACTTCTGGCGCAATAAACTCAGCCGTTCCGATTACTTCTGCGGGAAATAACCCTGGCACTACCAATCCGTCCAAATCAATCATACAAGCCGATTTCTGAATCGGATCTATCAAAACATTATTATATGACAAATCAGAATGCGCCAATCCCATGGCGTGCATTTTTTTTACACCTCGTGCCAAATTAACACAGACCTGAAAATAACTCAGCCAATCTCCTAATTCAGATTTTGCAACACGAAGCGGAAATGCGGGATTTCTAAATTTAGAACCTGCAAACCACTTTCCGTTTTTTTCTTTTCCTTGAATTAAATCACTGGTTTCATAACCTTTCTTAAAGAAAAACTTCATGTCGTAAATTGGCACGATAATTCCAGTTAATCCTTTATGTTCGATTACATCTGTCGGCCATCGGTAGACTTCTTTCAGATAATAATCGCCAGCTTCGCCATTCTGAATCTGCGAAAGGTATTTGTTCGTAATGCGCTGTAGCCTTTCTTTTTGGTTAAAATCCAGTTTTTCTCTAAAAATGGCTACGACATATTTTTTATCAGGACTAAAATAAACATCCTTTACACCACCGCGCATCGGTTCGCCATTATCGACAAACTGATAGGATTTTGCAGGATCGTTAATTGATTTTACAGTTATTATACTCATGATTTAGTAAATTATAGCGAGCGTTCTGTCATCATGGTTTCCTGGACTCCAAAAATCCATCCATTCAGAAAGCTGTGCTGCAATTTCAGTATTATCTTTATTAAATTCGACTTTAATTCCGTCTTCATTATTTCCTTGTAGATCATTTAGGAATTCATTCCATTTTTCAATTTTCTCCAAACTCGCTTCCACTACAAATTTAGGATCGTAAATTCCGTCCGTCATCAGCATCAAATACGAAAAATCGTCAATCAGTTTAAAACCAAATCTTGAAGAAAATTTATCATTTTGAAAAATTTCCGGCATTGTTATAAATCGCGTACCACCTCCAAAATCGCCTACATCAAGCCAGTTCATTAATTTGATTTCAGTAAGTTCCTTATTCAATAATCCGATTGGGCAATCACCGATTCCAAAAGTCAGTACGGCATATCCAAAATCGTATTTTTTAACCAAAGCAAAAATTAGAGTAGCGTGGAAATTTTTTAATTCCGCTTCACTTTTCAAAGCTGCCTCTTCAATCTTCTGATGGGCAAAATAAGCTGCTTTTGAAAGATTATGATACACAAAATGGCTTATTTTTTTTGAAGTTTCATCGGTAACTTTTTTATGGTGTTCTGCCAAAACAGCATCAAATTCTTTAAAAGCTTCCGCATTTAAATTCTCTTCAAAATATTCGATAACCGAATTGCACGCAAGTTTAGAACCTTGTCTTGACAAACTTGCTGAACCAGCGCCGTCTGAAACCGCAGCCACACTCCAACCGATTTCTTTAAAATTTTTAAATGCAAAATCATCTTCACGAAAAGAACCTGCATTGGCATGACTTCTTCCTCTTTTAGAAGCGATTACAATATTTTTATCTAAAAATTTATCTGAAACTGTGGCAATGTCTGATTTCCAGAATGGGTCGTTTTTATCGCTTTCTAGATTTTTCCATAATGATTTTGGATCTGGATTTACGATAAGTGTAATTATCTTTTCATTCAAAACAGAATCTTCTGGTTCGCCTTCAATCCTAAACAATGCTTTTAATTTTAAATCACCGCTTATTTCTGGTACTCCGTAAAGTATTTCATCATTCAAATCAAATATTAAACCTGAATTTTCTAAACCTTTGATTTCAAAAAAAACAATATCATTCCAGCCCAAAGCTGCAAAATCAATTTTGGCCTGATATTTTTTGTTGACAGTCCCGTTCGGAATTAAAACGGCTTGTGTCAAAATATCGTCAATTCTATTTTTCAAAATCCAATTCTGCATGATTATTTTTTGGTGTTCCTGAATTATTTTTACTGCATTGATATTGATTTCATTCGAAGCAAATTCCTCAAAAAGAGCTGCTTTTCTTGATGAAATATCGATTTTCTTTTGGGATAAAAAAGACTGTATATATCTTTTGGTGTCATCCATAAAATTATCCCTGAGTTCTGTTTACATCAAAACCGCCTTCTCCGCAGCCATAACTCCCCTGATTGCCACACCACGGACAAGTGCTGATCTGCTCATCTCCAATACAATGTATTTTTTGACAAACGCAAACTGCAAACGCCACTTGATTACCGCAGCAAGGACAAGTTGGCCCTCCAATCAGTTCGTCTGTATTGACTTTGTTGTTAAAATTGCCAGAATCTGCCAATTCAAAATAAGAATTATCAACTTGATAAGCACCAACCAATCGGTAATTTTTAGACGATAATTCAATTCCCGCATAAATAGATTCTGCAATCGTTTTGCGGTATTTCATCAAATACGGTCTTTTTGTGTTTTGACATTTTCCGTTCAAAACCACAAAATTATCATCAACATATTGGCGGTTAGGAGCTTCTTTGGTCAAATCTATTTTAGAAAGTGTTTCACCATCTAATTTTGCCAATTCAAAACCAGTCGAATTATTTTCAACACTTATACTGCTTGTTTTAATAGAATCGGTTACCCATTTAAAAAACTCTTTGTACGATTGTACATTTGTGTTTTTAAAATGAAGTACATTTTCTGTCAACTCGCCTAATAATTTTGTATCTGTTTCGCTTCCGAAAGAAATCGCAATTAAGTTGGCTGTACGTTGCCAGTTTTGTTTCCATTCATTAATCGCAGCCTGAGTATCGTCTGTAGGAACTCCATCAGTAAATAAGAAAACTATAGGTTTCCAGTCACCTTTTACTTCATAAGTCGTTTTTACGATATTGCTTCTCAATTCGTACATTAAATGTCCGAGACCTTTGCTTAAAGATGTACCGCTTCCTATTGGAAATTTTGGAGGATAAAAACTCACTATTTCCTGTAACGGAACCAGTGTTTTAGGCTGTCCAGCAAATACGATTATCGAAACAAAAACAGTTTCCAACGCATGTGGATCTGTTTTTAAGGCCTGAATAATAGTAGCTAAACCTTCTTCAACCTGCTGAATCGGTTCTCCAACC
The DNA here is from genome assembly GCF_042431625.1 of Flavobacterium procerum. Classification (NCBI taxonomy): domain Bacteria; kingdom Pseudomonadati; phylum Bacteroidota; class Flavobacteriia; order Flavobacteriales; family Flavobacteriaceae; genus Flavobacterium; species Flavobacterium procerum. Next base: position 210,882 of record NZ_JBHLYW010000008.1, read on the forward strand.
ATTGATTCAGAAATATCAATTAGAAAATATATCGGTAATCTTCTCATTTTAAAGGAAATTTAATATCATTAAAAAAACAACTAAAAGTACAATCTGTGTCATATCCACCGCAAGACCAGTTCCGACCTGAAAAGGTTTGATCATTGGTTTGAGGAAATTGAATATGGGTGAAAATATACTGTTGAAAAAATCAAAAATAGATTTGTATTGTGAATTCAGCCTGTCTTTGTAAGGCAGTAATTTTGAATACAAGAACAGTCCGACAATCAGAATCTGGACAATAATTTTTAGAGCATTCATTATGAAAATACTTTTATCAATTCGTTTGCAATTTCTTTAAAAGCCTGTCTCTCGTCACTATTTTTTGTATAGTATCCGTAAATTGAAACGCCATTATTGGGTTCGATATAATTAACTGAGAAAGCAGTTCCGTAACATCTGTTTCCTCCATTTAACGGAATATCATGCATTATTTTTATATAGGCGCAGTTTTTACGAATGATAACATCTTTTATAGCAAAATCATTTTTTTGATAATGTTGTCTTAAAGTCTGTTCTACATTTTTTATCTCAAAATTAGCAACAGTTGAGGTTTCATAGCAAATATTGATATCATCGATGTTCATAGAACCCAAAATTTGCTCTGGACTTAAAACCATCGCTTCAAATTCCTCGTCTTTTCCCTCGTAATACATTTCATCTGCAGCCTTACCGACTTTTATGAGTACCTCTGTAAATGTTACTAATGAATCAAGCATTTTTTTTCAAATTAAATCACAACGGTTATTTCGCTTGGCGGAGGAGGCAATGTAACGCTTTCTCCTGTTCCTTGGCTCTTGTTACCCTGCTCGATGGTTTCTGACACCCATTTAAAAAATTGCTTCAACGTAGAACTATCAGCAGAAGCCAGATGTACTACATTATCCGTCAATTCTTTTAAAATTTCGTCGTTTGCCATATGTCCGGCAGCGCATCCTACAATAGCACCAAAGCTTAAGTTTCTTATTTCCTGCGTTTTTTCTCTGTACAATTGAATATCAGAAGGTTTTCCATCTGTAAAAACAAAAAGCAATGGTTTCCAATCGCCTTTTTGCGTTGCAGAACCTTTTATAACATCTCTTTTTACTTTTTGAATGACAAAATCCAAACCTGCTCCAGTATTCGTCGGACCACTTTGCGGGCAAGTGATTTCGGGAAGCTGAAAATGAACCAGTTCTGTAAGTGGCACAATTTCTTTTACCTCACGATCGTAAGTAATAATGCTGATCCAAAGCGAATCTAAAGCCTGAGCATCTGAACGTAACGTATTGACCATTCCGCTTAAAGCATTGTTTAAGGCCTGAATTGGTTCTCCGTACATAGAACCTGAGGTATCTAATAAAAAATATACTGGTAGTCTTCTCATATCACTTTCAAAAAAAATGTTATAACAATGAAAATTACTGACTTTAGAATTTCATATCAGAAATTGAAAAGTGCTGCTCATAACATCAATTGCTGTTATTTTTTAATTTTCAGTCAAAAAATATATAACTCCGCCTTTCAGTTCTTAAACGATAATGTTTAATTCTGATGGAGGCGGAGGTAATTCTTTTAGATTTGTAAATTCTTTTCCTGAATCTTCGACTTTTGTCGAGGTTACTCCAATCGAAGCGGTTACCCATTGAAAAAACTTGCCAATACTGGCACTGTCTGCCGTATCCAGACTGACTACATTATCTGTAATCTTTTTTAGAATAGCGGCATCTGCCCCGCCTCCTGCTGCACAGGCCACGGTAAAAGCAATTCTAGCTTTTTTAAATTCATTCAGCCCGTTTTCCCAGTTATCTGTCGGAATTCCGTCTGTCATGATAAATACCAATGGTTTCCAATCGCCTTTTTGTTCTGTTGTTGTTTTGGCAACTTCAGACTCAATCTTTTGAGCGGTTAATCTTAATGCTTCACCCAAAGCCGTAACTCCAGATGCCTTAAGATCGACCATCTGAAAAGAAGCCAAATCAGTTAAAGGAATCAGCTGCTGCGCTGTAGTATCAAAAGTAATGACGCTTAAAAAAGCAGTTTCAATTGCCTGAGGATTCTGGCGTAATGAACTAATCATCATTTGAACTCCATTTTTTACAGCTTCAATTGGCTCTCCGGTCATTGAACCAGATGTATCTAATAATAAATATACAGGCAGTCTTCTCATGGTTGTAACGATTTATACAGGAATATTATAGGTTGGTGTTTCGGCAGCTGAGCTGTTTCCTTGATTTGAACTCTGAACGCCGTCAATGTTGTAAGTGCTTGTATCGGCCTCTGGATCGTGCTGTGTCAAGTGACTCATTACTTCTTGAGTTAAATCTTTACCTCCTACAACATGGTGGTAAGCAGAACCTATGGTGTAAATTGGCCCCCATGGAAATCCCCACCATCCTACTACTAAATTCAATACAGCGTAACCCCAAGAATATTTAAATGAACTTTCATCTGGTCTGATGAAATAGATATCTGAACTTCTTTTTAAAGTCATCAATACGAATGAAATAGTATATGGGAAAATTACAAATTTACCACCTTGGTGTACTAGGTCGCGTACCTGCGCAACTCTTAGTCCTTCTATGTTTTTGATTTGCATTATAGGTACGATTTTACAATTTTGTGAATAGTCTGACCTAAGAAAGTATCGTCTGTCGGGTCTCCGATTGCACTAAATTTCCATTCGCCGTTTCTTTTGTATAATTTACCCATAATGATTGAGCGTTTGTTTACATACTGTGCTTCTGCAGATACATTGTAAGATGCAAACTCTGAAACTACTCTTGTCGGAGTTCCTTCGTACATTCTGATTTTTGCATATGGAATTTGAGAGAAATCTTCTTTTCCGGCATTATTCAAAAAGAAAAATATTTGTGATACTTTAGAATCAACTTTAGAAAGATCTACAGTAATAATTTCGTTATCTAAACCGTCATCTCCTCCTGTATCACCAGCAAGATCATCACCTGTATGTTTAAGAGCGCCGTCAGCACTTAATAATTTACCTTTTGGTAAACCAAACTGCTGTAATACTTCTACTCTGTACAATGGAGAATACAAATGATCGCAAAGTTGGTTCTGGTCGTTAATCAAAATACAGCTAAGATCTAAATCTACTTCTGTAATGTTCTTTGATAATCCTAAGAATCCTTTTGTTTCAATTGCTCCCCAGTTTACACCGACACAAAAATTTGTTAATGTCTCTCCACTTGATTTACGCAAATCAATTTTTTGCCCTTTAGTTAAGTTAATTGCCATGTTTTTAAAATTGGGTTTTTAATTAATTATATTTATTTAAATAATCTTGTAAGCCGCCTTTCATACCAATTCCGACTGCTTCAAATTTCCATTCGTTATTTCTTTTGTAAAGTCTTCCAAATTCTACAGCAGTTTCAATAGAGAAATCTTCGTCAAGTTCGTATTTAACCAATTCAGTATTTGCTTGATCCAGAATTCTGATAAAAGAATTTCTGATTTGTCCAAAATTCTGTCTTTTTGTTTCTGCCTGATGAATAGTTACCACAAAAGAGATTTCGTGTACATCTGCAGAAATTTTAGACAAATCGATTTGGATTTTTTCATCATCTCCGTCACCGTCTCCAGTTAAATTGTCTCCTGCATGAATTACCGCTTCATCTGGAGATTTTAAATTATTATAATAAACAAAATGGTTGTCATTTGGAATTTTTCCATTTGCACCAACTAAAAATACCGAAGCATCTACATCAAAACTTGACCCAGTGTTGCTCGAATTACTATCCCATCCAAGACCTACTGTAAACTTCGGAGCATCAATACTCTGCCTTTGACCTTTTTCTAAATTAATTGCCATTTTATCTTTTAATTAATATTAATATTTAACATTGATTTTAAAATATTCGTCTGTTCGTCTACATTTTGCAAATCTTCCAAAAAGTCAACCGACGAAATTTTGTTTAAATAATCTTTCAGTACTTCCTGCACATTTTCGGGCAACGAAGTTTTAATGATGCTTAATTCTTGTTCCAGCGCGATATTTTTATCCTCCAGCTGTTGAATAATTTCACCTTTGGCAGAATTGTTTTTTGATAGATCAATTCCTTTTGCCATTTCATTTTCAATTAGATAAAAAGCTTTTTCGTTTCCAACAAAAACAAACAAATCATTTGAATCTCTGAATTCGTAAACTTCTACAATTTCATTATTACAAACCAAACCGCACAAAAACTTGATTTTAAATTTCAATATGTTCAGTCTTCCTAAAAGTTTTTTTTCAAACTTCGCATGTTTGTTTTCGTACAAACTCTTCTTAACCAACGCCAGCTGTTCATACTGTTCGATAGTAATTTCTCTGTAATATTCTGTTTTTGTACTATCAGAAAAAGAGATTATATCTTTCCAATCAAAAGACAGATTTAAATCTGAAGCAAAGATGTTATACAGCTGTTCAATTTTTTGAGACATTTTTTCTGCATGTTCTTTTGCGAGGCTTGCAAATTCTTCTTTTCCGATTTCTGATTTCAGTTTTGCAATAATATCGTTATTGATATATATTTCGTCTGAAACAAGACTGTACTGTCTTTCTTTTGATTTTTTAATTTTCTGAAACAAATCAATCAAACTGTTTGTGTATTGTATATGAAACAGTTCGAGCTTGTTAATATCTAATGTCTGATTCTTTTGAAAAAGGGAATGAATGACTTTTGTTCTTACCAAAACGCCAACAAAGTCCTTGTGGTTAAAAAAATTGGACAACAATTTTAAAACCACCAGCTTTCTGCTGCTATCGTTTATTATTTGAACGTACCTTTCCTCTTCCTCTTGCATTCAATAAATTCCTTATTCAATTTAGCTTATAACCCCTTTTTTTAATTCGGCTTCAAGACTTTGTAATCCAGCATCAAGCTGTCTTCGGGTTTCTGTGCCTTGCTCGTGAATTTGTTTTACTTCTGTTAAAGTATCAATTAATGATTTGGTGGTCATTTTTAAAGTTTCCAGAGACACAACCGTATTTTCATTTTCTCTTGCAACTTCGATACTGTTTTGTTTCAGCATTTCAGCATTTTTCTGCAAAATGGTGTTCGTTGTTTCTGATACTCTTCTTTGAACTTCAATGTTTTGTTTTTGTCTTTGAAGTGCAACAGCAAGTGTCAATTGGTTTTTCCAAACCGGCATTGTTGTTGTCAAGATAGACTGCGCTTTTTCGGCGATAGAAGTGTTGTTGTTCTGCACCACACGAATCTGTGCCAAAGACTGAAGCATAATAAAACGAACAATTTTCATATCAGCCAGACGTTTGTCAAGGCGGTTTACGAAAGTTCTTTTATCTGAAATCTGATAATCCTGATACTGAGTCGGATTTGCTTCCATTACAGCCAATTCTTCGTTCAATTCCTTAAAACGAATCTGTCCTGCTATAATGTGTTTTTCCATTTCTTTAATCAGATTCACATTGCCGTCAAACATTGTCTGAAGTGCACTGTTATCCTTTACAGAATTGATCATTCCGGCTTTGACCTTATTACTGATTTTATCAATATTTACAGTAATTTTATCGTACTGCTGAAATAATTTTTTGACATCTATAACCAATTTATTCAACAACGGAATTTTTGAAATAAATCTCTTAAAAGGTCCTTGATTCAGCTCATCTACGTCTACGTAATTAAGTTCTGTCAATAAATCATTAATCAAAGATCCGACTTCGCCAGAATTATAAGTTCTTACATTGGTCAAAAAAGTATCACTTTGTCTTGCAATAGAATTTTGAATGTCGGCTCCATAGTTTAAAATCGAATTGGCATCATTCTCATTTATCTGATTCGAAATAGATTTATAACTATTTACTTCAGCTTCAGTAATTGAAGTCAAATTCACATTTCCGTCTTTGTCAATCAAAGAAGTATTTTCTTGTGTAATCAATTGATTTCCTTCCATTTTTATAAATGATTTTGTTGAATAGTCACGATAGTCTGCTCTAACTTCTTGTCATTTGTAGGAACTCCTACAGCGCTGAATTTCCACTCGTCGTTTCTTTTATAAAAAACTCCTAAAACCATCGAAACATTTCCTGCAAAAGTAGCGTCGTTTGCTACATCAAAACGTGCAAATTCCTGAGTTACTCTTGTTGGTGTTCCTTCATAAATTCTGATAGAAGCAAACGGAATATCTTTGAAATCCTGGCCTCTAAAGCTGTTTATAAAAAATGCCACATAATTTGCTGCTGGTGATAATTGTGCAAAATCTAACGTGATAACCTCATTATCCAATCCGTCGTCTCCGTTTAAATCTCCAGTCAAATCATCTCCGCTATGTTTGATAGCACGGTCATTTGATACTAATTTTCTAAAATTTACAGAATCAATATGATTTTTTTTATCATCATATACCGCACAGCTTGCATCTAAATCAACGGCTTCTTTCTTGCTTCCGAAAAAACCTTTTTTCTCGATTGCCCCCCAGTTTACGCCAACACAAATGTTTTGTAATTTTGAACCGTTGCTTTTTTCAAGATTAATACGCTGTCCTTTTTCTAAATTAATTGCCATAATATCTTAGTTGTATTTATTTAAATAATCCTCTAATCCGCCTTTCATTCCAACCCCCATTGCTTCAAATTTCCATTGACCGTCCTTGTTGTAAATTCTTCCGAATTCGACAGCAGTTTCTATAGAAAAATCTTCTTCAAGTTCGTATTTAACCATTTCTTGGTTGTTGCTGTCATCTACAATTCTGATAAAAGAATTTCTAACCTGTCCGAAATTTTGTTTTCTATCTACCGCGTCATGAATTGTTACTACAATACAGATTTCTTTTACCGATGGATTAATTTTTGTCAAATCAATTTTTACTTGTTCATCGTCTCCGTCACCATCTCCTGTCAAGTTATCTCCGGTATGTATAACCGAATCATCAGGTGATTTTAGGTTGTTGTAAAAAACAAAATGAGAATCTGAAAGAATCTTTCCGTTGTCTCCTAAAATAAAAACCGAAGCATCAAGATCAAAACTTGAACCTGTGCTGCTGTTGTTTGTATCCCATCCTAAACCTATTGTAAATTTTGGTGCGTTGATATTTTCGCGTTGTCCTTTTTGTAAATTGATAGCCATAATTAATCTATTTTGATAACATTAATGTTTGTTTTATATTCTAAAATCTGATGATAATTGTTGCTTATTGCCAGATGAAATAATTCGTTGCTTTTTTCTGCCGAAATATTATTTATTAAAAAATCGAATTGCTCTTCATTAAAACTTAAAATGAATTTTACAATTCTGGTATTATACTGAAAACAGGGACTATTGATTATCTGCACAATGTCTTCGACATTTTTTACTGCAAAATAATTATAATGGTTTTCTATTTTTGGATGAATTTCTTTATTTGCCAATTCTGCGTAATAAACAAAAACAAAATCACCATTTACATTGTACTGATTCAATATTTTATTGACTGTATGTTCATGGCTTCCAGTAATTTTGATGTCATCAACAAAAATACATAATTTGCCCTCTATAAAATTTCGGTCAATATAATAGGTATCATTAGAAATTAATTTTACCCTTTCTTCAAAATCCAGATTTCCGTAATCGGTAACATAGGTCTGATTTCTGTAGATTTTTGATTCAATACTTGCTTTTTTGCCGTTTTTAAACAAAAAGCTGTTTAATTCTTTTTTAAAATAATAACATAAAAAGTTTGATGCTGTTGGAATAGACAAATACGGACTTGGCAAAATCACAATTTCTCCTCCAGATAAAACACACTCGCCAAACTCATTAACAAATCCTGCAAATAATTCTTTTGCAAACTTCTCTGCATAAGACTTAGATCCAAATTTAAATTTACTGTATTCTGCTTCTTTAAATGGGCAGTTTTCTTCATCAGTAATTTTATGTAAACTATAACTTTTATTCACTTCTAAATTTTTAATAAATGCGCTCCAAAACCAAAACTAACTGCTCCATTATAATCTGCAATACTGTTGTCGCCAATATGCAGTATTTCATTCTTTTCAACTTTTTTAGATTCATTTACCTTATCAAAAACCAGTTGAAAAATCTCTTTGTTTGGTTTCGAAAATCCAACTTCATCAGAATAAATCTGAAACGAAATCAAATCTGTCAATCCATAATGATCGATAAGTTTCCTGAGCGTCTTCCCTTTTATAAATCCGGTATTACTCAATATATTAATTGATTTTTCCTCTGACCTTATCTCATTAAACAATGATTTTGTTTCAGTAAAAATTAACTCGGGCTTATATGCAAAGAACAAATGCTCCGTTTCATTATAAAAATCACCTAACTTCTCCAGTCCATTTGCTTCCAAATTGACTTCGAGAGCGCCTAAAATTAGGTAATAAATTTCATACGTACTTAAATTTAATCCTGTTTTTTCGTTAATGTTATTACACAGAACATCATAATAACGAACAACTTCGCTGATTTTTTCAATTGAAGAATCTATCTCAAAAAAGTCTTTGAACAATAAATTTCTCTTTTTTTTGAATTCAGGATTAGACCTGATTAAGGTAAGCCATAAATCAAATGAAAGATGACTGTAATTTTTGTAATCTATGTTCAAAATAATGTGTGATTATAACTGAATCTTAAAAGCTGTTATTTTATAATTTCTCCTGAATAGTACTTTTCTAGAAAAAAGCCCAAATCAGCTCTATATCCAACTCCAGAAGCTTCAAATCTCCATTGATCATTTCGTTTGTACAATCTTCCGAATTCAACACCTGTTTCAACAGAAAAATCCTCATCAAGTTCGTATTTTGCAATTTCCTGGCCATTAGAATCGTCTACGATTCTGATATAAGAATTACGTACCTGTCCAAAATTCTGTTTTCTTCTTTCATAGTCTTCGATAGTAACCACAAAAAGAACTTCCTGCACATTCGGGTCAATTTTACCCAAATCAACTTTAATTGCCTCATCGTCATCTCCATCGCTGTTTCCTCCGGTAGGATCGTCTCCCGTATGCTCTAATGCTCCATCAGGAGATTTTAGATTATTATAAAAAACAAAATAACTTTCTCCTAAAAGTTTACGATCAGAATTTATCATAATAGCCGAAGCATCTAAGTCAAAATCGTGTCCGGTACCTTCATTTGGATCCCAGCCTAATCCTACAGAAATTTTTGACAATCCAATATCAATTTTTTGTCCTTTTTGTAAATTTATTGCCATTCTAATACTTTTTAAAAAAATTTAAACATACAATGATACAAAAAAGCAGATGAAGTAAAATGTGGGTTTCCGTAAAAGGCGTAATTTTTATTAACAATATTTACTTTATGTTTAAACAACGCCGATTTACACCGTTAAACGAATTATTGACAGATTATAATCCATGCAAAAACATTATATTTGCAACACAAATCTGTAAGAGAAGGATTAAAAAAGATTGTGAACTACTTTTTTGAAAAAGCAGGAGCTACATTCCCCAGTCCAACAACAATCAAATTAGAATAATAATGCTCAAAAAGGGATCAAAATTAAACAGTATTCTAACTGGAAGCTGTCCTAAATGTCAAAGCGAAAGCATGTATGAAGATACAAATCCGCTTAATTTAACCAAAGTTTTAAAAATGAATGACCACTGCAGCCACTGTGGTTTTAAATACCTAATTGAGCCTTCTTTCTTCTATGGCGCAATGTATGTAAGCTATGCTTTGAATGTAGCGGTCGGAGTTGCGGCTTTTATCGTTTCTTTTGTTTTTTTCGGAAGCACTATAGAGCAGTCGTTTTTGTCAATCATTATTACATTGATTGTTCTCTTTCCTTTTGTTCTGCGTCTGTCGAGGAATCTATATATTAATATGTTTGTTTCTTATGACCCTAAAGCCGGTAAGCATTAAGTGATTTTAAATATCTTTTGTGAAATCTTTTAATATCGGCTTCTTTGTCAATTGGAGTTCCATGTTCGATATGATTAAATAACATTTTTGCCAAAGCTGGCCCCAACATTACTCCACGTGTTCCTAATCCGTTAAGGAGGTGGATAGATTTATAGGCCTCATGAGTTCCAATAATCGGCCTTCTATCAGCAACTGTTGGACGCACGCCGGCAAAATGTTTTACAATCTCAAAATCGCATGTAATAATTTCCTTAATTCGATCCAAAAGTTCTTTTTTACCTTCTTCTGTGGGAAGATCTGTTTTGTCATGCCAGTTGTAAGTTGCTCCGACTTTAAACAAATTACCTCCTATTGGAAGAATAAAAACACTTGTGTTAACAATAACATCTAATTTTAAATCAGGTGCTTTTATTAAAAACAATTCACCTTTTGTTCCGTCCAAAGGCAGATAATTAAAATATGGATTTTTATGCAGTCCGAAACCCTCGGCAAATATTATATGGCGAGCTTTAATATTTTTATACTGAATACCGGAATCAAGAAAATCCAAAAAAGAACTGTGGAAAGATTCTTCCAGAAGCAAATTATTCTCTTTCAAATATTCTCTGTAACTTTCTAATAATTGTCCGGTCTTTATATATCCTGTATGCAAGACTTCTCCGTAATCGTGAGGAGAATCAATACTTTGATATTTTTTAGTAATCAGTTTTGTAGACAAAAAAGGAGCTAAGTTAATTTTATCAGAAGCAGCAAACCAATTGTTCTGTTCTTCAATCGAAAAGAACTTTCTAAGAATCGGCATTCTAAAATTGAATTTTTCTTGGAGCTTATCTTCAACCTGATCATAAAATTCATTCATCAAAACCAAGTGCTCTTTTGCATTCCACACTTCACTAAAACGTTTCAAAATTACTGGATTGTACAAACCACCAGCTATTCTGGAAGAATTCTGCGATTTATCATCAACAACTAAAATAGATTTATTGTTTTTAAGTGCTATTTCAGCAAATGAAATTCCGGCAAGCCCAGATCCGACGATTAAATAATCAAGCATTATAATGTAGATAAAATAAAAAAACTCTTGGTACAAAGGTAGCAAGAGTTTTTCTTATAATTTGGCACAAAAGCTTAGTAATTCCACATGTCTTCTTCAAAATTGCGAATCTTCTCTTTTACTCGTTCAGATTCTAGCAATTGACTTTGAGCATTATCCTTAACATAATCTTTAATCTCTCTATCGCCATAAACATTTTCTTCTTTATAAATAATAGAATTAAAATATCTTGAGTTTAAAATCTGATCAAATGAAATCGGCATGGCAGAGTTCTTATCGTTAAATGCTTTTGCTTCGTGGAGAACATTTCTTGCATTGGGAAAAAACACCCAAAATAATTCGATGTAATCCTTCTCATCACTGTTCATTGTAAAAACATCAGGCGTAACAGGACAAATACCCAGCAAGCGGTACTTTAGCTCACTCTGACGCTTATCAAAGTACCAAAACCCTTTTATTTTATACTGACTAACATCAGCAGCGGTTAAATCCTGTTTCAAAATGTATTCTGCTGGAACCGTTCGTTTTGGTCCAACAGTTTCTTCAACATAATTAACCTTTTTATTTTTCCCTGTCCCAGTAACCACTTTTTTCTTCACCACACGTGACTTGTAGTCATCAGGATATTGGTTAATTAATTCCCTCCCTGCATCGGTGGTATCTACTCTTGACAAAGCATCTTGTATATCCTTAAGTGTTTTTTTCGTATTAAAATAACTATCTGTATAAACCTCTGTTATCCTTCCGCTTTTGATACCTTTAGTTAAAACATCATAAAGCGAACGCCTATTTGACCCAATATTTGCCGTATCAACGGGAAAGTATAACGGAAAATTAATCTTTTCATTCAAATCAATAATTTCCCAAACCGTTTTTCCCATCAAAACATCTTTATCATCAACATAACCATAAGACAATGGCTTATCATTATCTGAAATCTGTTGAGCTGCTGTCTTAAGTCCAATCTGATCCGGAGTTTTGGCATTAAGCAGATTCGACTGTGCCTTAGAAGTAAGACCGACACAAAGCCATACAATTACTAGTAAAAAATTCCCTATTTTCATCATTATAAATATTATAAGAAATTAAACGTATCATTGTAAGAAATATTGTAATTTTTCTTACAATATTTAAATTTACGAAAAAAAAGCTTATGAACTGGCCTTCTACTCAAATATATAAGAAACCAAGTTGCTAGAAAACAAAAAACTCCTACTGAAACAGTAGGAGTTTTTAGATATATTCGTATGCAGTATTTTAGTAATTCCACATATCTTGTTCGAAATTGCGAATTTTCTCTTTCACTCTTTCAGACTCTAATAATTGGTTTTGAGCGTTATCTTTCATATAATCGCTAATTGCTCTATCTCCGTAAAGATTCTCTTCTTTATAGATTACTGCATTAAAACGTCTTGAATTCATAATCTGATCAAATGAAATCGGAAGAGCCGAATTGTTGTCGTTAAAAGCTTTTGCTTCATGCAGGGCTTCTCTAGCATTTGGGAAGAAAACCCAAAACAATTCAATATAATCCTTCTCATCACTATTCATTGTATAAACGTCTGGAGTTACTGGACAAATTCCTAGTAAACGATATTTCAATTCACTCTGACGTTTGTCAAAATACCAGTACCCTTTAATTTTATACTGCGTAACATCTGCTGCAGTAAGGTCTTGTTTCAGAATATACTCTGCAGGAACCGTTCTTGATGGTCCAACAGTTTCTTCAACATAATTAACCTTTTTGTTTTTACCAGTTCCAGTAACCACTTTTTTCTTCACAACACGTGATTTGTAGTCATCTGGGTATTGGTTGATTAACTCTCTACCAGCATCAGTTGTATCAATACGAGATAATGATCCTTCGATGTCTTTCATAGATTTTTTAGTATTAAAGTAACTATCAGTGTATACTTCGGTTACTTTACCACTTTTAATAGCTTTTGTCAGCACGTCATAAAGAGAACGTCTGTTAGGACCAATATTAGCTGTATCTACAGGGAAATACATAGGAAAATTAATTTTCTCATTCAAATCAATGATTTCCCAAGTAGTTTTTCCCATCAAAACATCTCTATCATCAACATAACCATAAGCCAATGGTTTATCATTATCTGAGATAAGCTGTGCAGGAGTTTTAAGTCCTATCTGGGCAGGTGTTTTAGCGTTTAGCAGGTTTGACTGCGCATTAGAAGCAAAACCTCCAGCGATAGAAACAACAGCTATTAAAAAATTTCTTACTTTCATCATGATATCATTATAAGATATTGAACGTAGCTTACACTACTTTATTATTGTATTTCGTAAATTACTGGAGCAGTTCTTGGCAATAAATAACTACCTGCACCAACCAGTTTAGTTTTAATTTCAGAAATAGTAACTTGGTCTCCTTTACCAGCTCTTGAAAGTACTTGTTTACACTGAGCATTCATTCTGTTTCCTGTAACAACTACCGTTGGCTGTCCAGCAATTTTCATATTGAATCCTACAACATCTAAACCAACTTCAAAATCGAAGTCAAGTAATTTAGCTCCAATGGTAGCAATCTCTAAGTTAGATCTAGGACCTTTAACAACTCCCATCTCACCTCTAATTGTTCCTGTTGGACCAGGAATACCTTTAATTCTGAAAACTTTTTTATCAGATACAGCTTTACCGTCAGGTAATTTAGCAGTAACATTGATTGATACTTCAGTTCCTTGACCTGGACTCATTTGATATTTTCCATTACCAACTTTTGTTAAACCAGGTGCAGAAGCAACAACATCTTTATCTGAAACTCCAGCAAATGAAATTGTCATAGGGTTTACAACACCTCTATAAACAACATTCATTTTATCTGCAGAAATAGTTGCAGAGTTTGGTCTTGGTACTACAACATATTTACCTTCAAATTTAAGTGGAATAGTTTTTCCATCTTCTAAGAATGTAAATTGTCCATTAATATTTTGTTCACCAATTCCACCAGCAGTCATAGAGATGATAGCTTGTCCGTTAGCATCAATTTTACCAGGACCTGTAAATGATGTTGGTTTAGTGTTTTCATCATAACGACCTAAAACAACTTTACCTGTTACAGGATCTCCTTGGAAGTATGCATTTTTGTCTAAAACTACAATTGCTTTATAATTGCTGTAAGAAGCAGCAGCAACCGCCGCTTTTCCTAAAGCACTGTTGTAAACATCAGTTTCTGCTTTTTTAACGTCATTCTGCCAAGCTGAAAGTTTAGCAGCAGTAGCAATTGCAGGGAAACCTTTAAAATGGTAAGCTAAGTATTTTTCTTTTATACCGTCTTTGTTTTTTACATCAGAAACATCAAATTTCTTTTCAATTTCAGCGATGATATTACCGTATTTATTTTTAGGATCTGTCAAAGCAGCTTTCATATCTGCTTTATACTTTTGAATTTTAGCAATAATAGCATTTCCTTTGCTTGTATAACCGTCACCAGTAAACCAGTCATCGATATTATCACCTCTGTCCATTGCCTCGTAAGGTAATTTCCCAGTTTCTTTATCAATTTCAAAACCATGAATCGACTGAGTTTTTAAACTTCCGATATACTCATAAAATTCTTTTGATATAGCTTGAACTTTATGTGATGTTTCAGCAGCTTTGATAAATTCTCCTTTTGCTTCAGAAGCTTTTAAATCTATAGAAGACAATAAATCTTCATTTGTTTTTACTGAAGCAGTGTTTGCAGCTTCAAACTTTTCATTCATCAAACCAAAAGCAGATATTACTTCTTTTGATACGTTCATTGCCAACATTGCGATGAAAACCAGATACATCAGGTTAATCATCTTCTGTCTAGGGGTTAATTTTCCTCCTGCCATTTTTTTCTAATTAGTTCTTAATTAATAAAATTTATATCTAGTTAAAAACTAATTATCCTTTGTTACTCATTGCAGAAAGCATACCACCGTAAACGCTGTTTAAAGAAGAGATGTTAGCTGTCATAGAAGCCATTTGCTCTTTTAATTTAGAAGCATTTTCAGCAATTTCACTGTTTGCTTGAGCGTTTCTTGAAGCACTTTCTAATTGTACTTTATATAAACTGTTTAAAGATTCCATTTGTGCAGCAGCTAAAGACATTTCCTCAGCGTATTTCTTTTGACCAGCAATAGAATCTACTGTAGGAGAAATTGCTTTTGCAGCTCCTTCGAAATTTTTGATAGAATTTCCTAAACTTGCCATTAATTCGCTGTCAATTTTAGCATCTTTCAATAATGAATCAAGTTTTTGAGACAATAAACCTTGAGCATCAGTTGCAGTCTCAGCTTTTACTTCTTTTTTTCTAGCTTGACCGTTTGCTAATTCTGGGTAAACAAGAGTCCAATCCAACTCATCTTCAACAGGTTCAAAAGCAGATAATGCGAAAATCAAAGCCTCAGTTAAAAGACCGATTGAAAGCATAACCGTTCCCGTTAATGGTCCAATTTCAAAGTGAGTAATTTTGAATAAAGCTCCAACGATTACTACTGCCGCTCCCATACCATAAGCGAAATTCATTGTCTTTTTACTTAATAATGCCATAATAATTTTTTTTTTAGGTTTTTAAAATAGATTTGTTGGATATTGATTAAATTATAAATTTACTTTCTTCTAGTACTGTTTCCTGTAGATTGTGTTCCCATGTAATCTTGTACAGTTCTGAATCCGATATAACTTCTTGCAGAATCAGCATATTCGTGGTCACGAGTACCTACTTGCAGGAAGTAAGCTACATCTTTCCAAGAACCTCCACGAACTACTTTTCTTTGGTTTTTACCATCAATTACGTTTGGATTCATTGTAGAAACATATTCGTAAGCATTTGGATTGTAAGCAGAGTCAGTCCATTCTGAAACGTTTCCTGCCATGTTGTATAATCCATAGCCATTTGGCTCATATGATCTTGCTTCAACAGTATATAAAGCTTCGTCAGCAGCGTAATCTCCTCTGTTTGGTTTGAAGTTAGCCATGAAGCATCCTCTGTCACTCTTAGTGTAAGGACCTCCCCAAGGATAAGTTGCAGATTCCAGACCTCCTCTTGCAGCATACTCCCATTCTGCTTCTGTTGGCAATCTGAATGAGTTAACTAAATCACGACCTTTTTTCTTAGATTTGATATAACTGTTTTTGTTTAATGTTCTCCAAGCACAGAAAGCTTTGGCTTGTTTCCAAGTCACACCAACTACAGGATAGTCTCCGTAAGCTTTGTGCCAGAAATAATCATTATGCATTGGTTCATTATAAGAATAAGAGAAATCTTTAATCCAAACTGCAGTGTCAGGGTAGATTTTTACCTGCTCAGTCTTAACGAAATCACTTCTTTTTCCAACTTTTGCTTTTGCAGCAGCTTGAATATCCATCCAAGAATAGCGGAATTTCAATTTATTTACATCAATAGTTCTTAGACCATTGTATGATTCTTCTATTGGAAGATACATAGAATCCATTACTTCAGCGTAATATTCATCTGGATATGCTTTTGTATCTTTAATAAGTTTTACTTTTCTGTTTAATTTTCTTCCTGCATACGGATCATCTTTTGTACCAACACTATAGTAGTTGTCGTACATATATTTATCATAAGCAGTCATTTTTTCAGGATCTGAGTCGTTAAATGCATAATCAGCAATACTTCCACCTTTTTTTCCTTTAGAATCTGGAGTTCCTTTCTGTCCAGTTTCATCAGCTAAGATAGCAAGACGAACTCTTAAAGTAGAGTCTTTTACCCACTCTACAAACTGACGGTACTCACTGTTTGTAATTTCAGTTTCATCCATATAAAATGAACGTACTGTTACTGTCTTAGTTGGAGCATCTTCCACATTAGCCAAATCAGAATCTGATTTACCCATGATAAAAGATCCACCTGGAACCAAAGTCATTCCATAAGGTTTTTCAGGATGCCATTTCCCTCCTGTAACACCAACCAATTCACCTTTGTCACCTGACTTACCACAGCCGATTACTAGTGTTAACATTGCTGCAAATGCAATAAACTTCTTCATATAAATTTGGGATTTTCTATTCATTATTAAAAGTCCGTAAACGTATTTATTATTTAGTTAAAAAACAATACTACTTGCGAAATTTATTTTATCGGTCAAAAATAATGTTAAATAAAATAAAAAAAAAATATTTCATCGACAAACTGCCTTAAAAAGCCGATGTAAAACGTTAAATTTTATACTTTATATATTTTTTCCTACTAATTATTTTTAACTTTTTTTATTAATTTTTAAAAAATTATGATTTCAATCTGTTTTTTGCTCTATAAAGCGTTTTTTCGCTGTGCTTTCCACCATCTTTCTGGCAATTCTTGGCCGCAAGCTGCCAAATATTCGTCATAAGAACATGGTAATAACGTATTTCTTTTCAATTTATTGTTACCATTTATTTCGAACGGAATTTCAATCCACCAACGTTCGGTTTTGTCACTTTTATAAAAAATAAGTTCTTCTTCTTCTAGCGGAACTATGTATTTTAAATAATTGGTTCTGCTGCCAAAAGGATATTCTTTTGATCGATAATGAAACCCTTCAATAAAATACCATACAATCTGAGAAATTATAACAGATTCGGCTGCAGTGCTGTTGTGATTAAAAACCCCAAAAGAGCTTACTTTATCACTTATTCCAGCATATCGAGCCAAAGCACAAATCTCTTTTCCTGTAAAACCGTTCGGCTCAAACGAAACCATATTTCCTGAAACTGAAGATTTTACCGAATTCAAATCGATACTTACCAAATCGGCATCTCTAAAAACAGGTTCTGCAAGAGCGATTTTATTTGAGATTTCCCCCAAACGATAAGCATCAAAGAACAGTTTTTCTATCAAATCTATTTCTTCCTGAGAATTGTAATAAGTCTGATATCCTATATTACAATAATTAAAAAGATTGTTTGGCTCGTCGATTATAATTTTAGTCAGATAAGAATTGGCCGAAACCGACTCGTCCTCTTTCCCGAAATCAAATGTGTTATCTACTGACACAAGGTTTACCATCTGCTCAAGATCGTCATATCCACGATACAAAGCATAAGTCAAATCCTGCGAACCTCCAAGGACTATCGGAATAACTTTTTTCTTTATTAAAGAAGAAGCTACTTTTTTTAATGCAAAATAAGTATCCTCTACTGCATCTCCTGCCAAAATATCTCCAAGGTCTGCAATTGAAGCGTCCCAATTACCAGGAAACATACTGTACAATTTTTTACGAACAGCATTCAGGTTAACCTCATTGACCATATTGATATTACGACGGTCTTCCAAAACGCCGATAATAGCAATGTCTATTTTATCGATATCAGGAAACTGATCTTGCGTATGGAAAACAATCTTGCTTCCAAGTTCTTGTGAAGACAGCGTGTTGACAAATTTTAAAATTCCGTCGTTAACTGGTTCTAGAAAATCAAATTCCATTTACTCTTATTTCTTTTTTACAGCTGTTTTTTTAGCTGGTGCCTTTTTAGCTGTTGTTGTTTTCTTAGCTGCAGTCTTTTTAGCCGGAGCTTTAGCTGCAATCATTTCTTGAACTTGCGCCAATGTCAGTTTTGAAGCATCAACATCTTTGCTTAGTTCAATTTTCACTTTACCTTTCAGAATTACAGAACGTCCCCAACGAGCTTTTTCTACAACAATTCCTTCTTCTTCCCAGTTATGAATTACTTTGTCAATGTTTTTCTGAAGCTTATCTTCAATCAATTCTTCAACATCTGCCTGAGACAAATTATCAAAATTGTATTTTTTGCTCACATTTATAAAAAGTCCATTCCATTTAATGAATGGCCCAAAACGTCCTACTCCTTTTTGAACAGCTTCTCCTTTGTAAGTTGCAATTGGCGCATCAGCAAGTGCTTTTTCGTCAATTAATTCTTGAGCTCTTTCTTTTGAAACATTCAAAGGATCTTCGCCTCTTGGTAATGAAATAAAAACACTTCCGTGACGAACATATGGACCGTAACGACCGTTGTTTACTTCAACTTCTTCTCCTTTATATTCACCTAAACTTTTTGGAAGCAAGAATAAATTCAAAGCTTCTTCCAAAGTAATGTTTCCTATATTTTGATCTGCCATTAAGCTGGCAAACTTTTTATCTTCATCGTCTGCTTCTCCAATTTGCGCCATTGGCCCAAATTTTCCTAAACGAACAGAAACTTGTCTTCCGTCAGCATCTTTTCCTAGAATTCTTTCCCCACTTTCGCGTTCTGCATTTGCCTCAACTTCTTTTACATTTGGATGAAAGTGATTGTAGAAATCCTGCATCATCTTCGCCCAGTCAATATTTCCTTCGGCTATTTCGTCAAAATCCTGCTCTACTTTTGCAGTAAAATTATAATCCAGGATATTTTCAAAATTCTTCACTAAGAAATCCGTAACAATAGTTCCGATATCTGTTGGAACTAATTTTCCTTTATCAGAACCTGTATTTTCTTTTAACGTTTTCTCTCCTACTTTACTATTTTGCAAAGTAAGCTGAGTATAATTACGTTCTACACCTTCAAGAGTTCCTTTTTCAACATAATTTCTATTGATAATAGTCGAAATCGTTGGTGCATAAGTAGAAGGACGTCCAATTCCAAGCTCTTCTAACTTCTTAACTAAAGAAGCTTCTGTATAACGTGCCGGTGGTCTTGAATATCTTTCTGTAGCCGTAATATAATTGTTAACCAATTTCTCGTTTACTTTTAAAGCAGGAAGCATTCCTTCTTGCTCTTCTTCATCGTCATCATGACCTTCCAAATACACTTTTAAGAAACCTTCAAAAAGTAAAACTTCTCCAGAAGCTGTAAAAATTTCGCTGTGATTATCGGCTTCAATTTTCACGTTTGTTCTTTCCAGCTGTGCATCGCTCATTTGCGAAGCCAAAGTTCTCTTCCAAATCAAATCGTATAAACGAGCCTGATCACGATCAATATTTACTGAATGACGAGACATATCAGTCGGACGAATTGCTTCGTGCGCTTCTTGCGCTCCTTTATTTTTATTAGCAAAAACTCTCGGTTTTGAGAATTCTTTTCCGTAAGATTTGATGATTTCAGCTTCAGCCGCGTTCATTGCTTCTGTAGAAAGATTCACAGAGTCGGTTCTCATATATGTAATAAGTCCCGCTTCGTACAAACGCTGTGCTAACTGCATGGTGATTCCAACTGGCAGATATAATTTTCTTGCGGCTTCTTGCTGAAGCGTTGAAGTTGTAAAAGGTGCTGTTGGTGATTTTTTGGTAGGTTTAGTTTCTAAATCTGCTACCTTATATTTAGAACCGATATTCTGATTTAAGAAATCTTCGGCTTCTTTTTTAGTATTGAAGTTTTTTGGCAGTTTTGCTTTGAAAGCTTTCCCTGCTTCATTTACAAATTCTGCAACAATCGAATAAGTTGCAACTGCATTAAAACCTTGAATTTCGCGTTCTCTCTCTACAATCAGACGTACAGAAACCGACTGTACACGTCCGGCAGAAAGTCCCCCTTTGATTTTTCTCCATAAAACTGGAGATAATTCGTAACCTACTAAACGATCCAGAACACGTCGTGCCTGTTGCGCATTTACTAAATTATAATCTATTTCTCTTGGATTGTCAATTGCTTTAAGAATCGCAGATTTTGTAATCTCATGAAAAACAATACGTTTGGTCTTTTTTCTATCAAGTTTTAATTCTTCCGCCAAGTGCCATGAAATAGCCTCTCCCTCGCGGTCCTCATCGGATGCCAACCAAACCGTTTCGGCATTCTTAGATAGTGTTTTTAGCTTACTTACCAAGGCTTTTTTATCTGGAGAGACTTCGTATTTAGGCTTAAAACCATTTTCTACATCTACTCCTATTTCCTTTGATGGTAAGTCGGCTATGTGACCATAACTAGACTCAACCTGAAAGTCATTTCCAAGAAATTTCTCTATCGTTTTCGCCTTAGCTGGTGACTCAACTATTACTAAATTCTTTGCCATTGCTCTATTTTTCTGCAACAAAAGTATTTATTTTTTTTAAATATCTGCCCTGTGAATGCATTTTTGAAGTATTTTGATATTATGAAACTTAAAATTGCAGATTTATCTGTAATATTCTGTATTATATATATAGGTATAACTTTTAATGATTTCTGACCGAGAAATCTCCTTTTTAATTGTAGGTTTTAGATTTCAGATTTTAGATTGCAAAAAACATTCACTTAAATTAAATTCTAATTCTTTCTTTTAAAACGGATTGACCTAGCCCAGATTGCAACGGATTGCCCGGAGTAAAAAAAGCAAAAGTTTCTTGTTCTAAAAAAGCGACCAACGGAAGCTCTTTTTAGAACTAGAAACTTTGCTTTTTTTATGAGGACAAGAAGTGGAAAGCTGGAAATAGCTCCTTATTATTTTCAGACTTTAGATTTTAAATCCTCATGCAGATTTTAAAAAAGCTCATTATTCACTAAATTTCAACAATCTAAAATCTAAAATCTTTTTCCTGACATCTTGTCATATTCGTTTCAATTACCCTATCTTTGCACTTTGAATTTTTATAATGGAAAAGATTATTGAAGAAAACAAACAGGGCGAAAGTCTTGTTTTGGAAAATAAACCTGAGAATACTAAAAAACTATTTATAGAAAGTTACGGCTGTGCGATGAATTTTTCGGATAGTGAAGTCGTAGCTTCCATTTTGTCTGACGGAGGATATAACACGACTTCGGTTCTTGAAGAAGCCGATTTGGTTTTGGTGAATACTTGTTCTATTCGTGACAAAGCAGAACAAACAATACGCAAACGTTTAGAGAAATATAATGCTGTAAAACGCACGAATCCGAAAATGAAAGTGGGCGTTTTGGGCTGTATGGCAGAACGTTTGAAAAGCCAATTTTTGGAAGAAGAAAAAATAGTCGATCTTGTTGTTGGCCCTGATGCTTATAAAGATCTTCCTAATTTATTGGCAGAAGTTGAAGAAGGACGCGACGCCATTAATGTAATTTTATCGAAAGAGGAAACATACGGAGATATTTCGCCAGTTCGTTTGATGAGCAACGGAATTACCGCTTTGGTTTCGATTACGCGCGGATGCGATAATATGTGTACGTTTTGCGTTGTGCCTTTTACACGCGGACGTGAGCGTAGTCGTGAACCGCAAAGTATTATGGTTGAAATTCAGGATTTATGGAGTAAAGGTTTTAAAGAAATTACACTTTTAGGACAAAACGTTGACAGTTACCTGTGGTATGGAGGCGGTTTGAAAAAAGATTTCGTAAACGCTTCTGAAATGCAGAAAGCAACTGCTGTCGATTTTGATCAGTTATTAGAAATGGTTGCAGTTGGTTTTCCTAAAATGCGTATCCGATTTTCGACTTCTAATCCGCAGGATATGCACGAAAGCATTTTGCATGTTATGGCGAAATATCCAAATATCTGCAAACACATTCACCTGCCAGTTCAGTCTGGTAGCAATAGAATTCTAAAAGAAATGAATCGTTTGCATTCTCGTGAAGAATATATGGCCTTGATTGACAAAATCAGAGCGATTGTTCCTGATGCTTCGATTTCACAAGATATGATTGCTGGTTTCCCAACTGAAACAGAGGAAGATCATCAAGATACGATGAGTTTAATGGAATATGTAAAATATAATTTCGGTTATATGTATTCGTATTCTGAACGCCCGGGAACTTTGGCTGGAAGAAAAATGAAAGATGATGTCGAAGAAGAAACTAAAGCCCGAAGATTACAAGAAATTGTCGATTTACAGCAAAAACACGCCTGGTTTAGAAGTGAAGAATTTGTTGGAAAAATCGTTGAGGTTTTAGTTGAAAAAGTTTCTAAAAAATCAAAAGAAGAATTTTCTGGAAGAAACTCTCAAAGCATAACGGTAGTTTTTCCAAAAGAGAATTACAAAATTGGAGATTTCGTAAACGTAAAAATCACTAGCTGTACAAGTGGTACTTTAAAAGGTGAAGCGGTTGGATATTCTGAAATGAATTAGTTTTTTAACCGCAAATTACACAAATTCCCACAAATTATTATTTATGATTGATACAAACGAATATTACTACAAGAAAGATCAAAACTATCAGATTGTAGGTATTTGTATGGAAGTACATAGATTATTGGGGCCTGGATTACTTGAAATTGTGTATAAAGATGCGTTAGAAATTGAATTTAAAAACAACAACATCCCTTATAATCGAGAAAAAGAGTTCTCAATAGAATATAAAGGGATTATTTTGCCCCATAAATTTTATGCCGATTTTATAGTTTATGAGGACATAATATTAGAAGTAAAATCAGTGAAAGAAATTAGCAACGACCATCTTGCTCAAACATTAAATTATATGAAGCTTGCAGATACTCCTGTTGGAATAATTGCAAATTTTCAAAACAAATCATTAGTACACAAAAGATTAATTAATTCATAAATAGAATTTGCGCTAATTTGTGTAATTTGTGGTTATTTTTAATAAAAGTCATTACAACATAAAAAGAGTTATTCATTAGCCCGATTTCGAAAAAAATTAGTGGAAATTCGTGAAATTCGTGGCAAAAGAAAAAAAATACAAGCCAAAAGTTTAAAAGTTAAGGCCAAGTTGAAAAACTTGAAACCTGAAACAAATAAAAACTTGAAACAAAAAACAAATGGAAACAGTTCAAGCAATAAAACAGCGATTTGAGATTATTGGTAATGACCCGAAATTAAATCGTGCCATCGAAAAAGCCATTCAGGTTGCTCCTACTGATATTTCGGTTATGGTAACTGGGGAAAGTGGTGTTGGTAAAGAAAATATTCCTAGAATTATACATTCGCTTTCGCACAGAAAGCATGGCAAATATATTGCTGTAAACTGCGGAGCGATTCCGGAGGGAACAATTGACAGCGAACTCTTTGGACACGAAAAAGGAGCTTTTACCGGCGCTACAAGCACACGTGAAGGTTATTTTGAAGTAGCCGACGGCGGTACAATCTTTTTAGATGAAGTTGGTGAATTGCCATTGACTACTCAAGTAAGGTTGCTGCGTGTTTTAGAAAACGGTGAATTTATAAAAGTAGGTTCATCACAGGTTCAGAAAACCAATGTGAGAATTGTTGCCGCAACAAACGTAAACTTATTCAAGGCGATTGAAAAAGGGAAATTCCGTGAAGACTTGTATTATCGTCTAAGTACAGTCGAAATTACGCTTCCACCGCTTCGAGAAAGAAACGAAGACATTCATTTACTGTTCAGGAAATTTGTGGCCGATTTTGCACACAAATACAAAATGCCTCCTTTACGATTAGATGATGATGCAGTGCAACTTTTGCAGAAATTTAGATGGAGCGGTAATATTCGCCAACTTCGAAATGTGGCTGAGCAGATTTCTGTTTTAGAAACCAACCGCGATATCAGTCTCACAACGTTACAATCTTATCTTCCTGCCGAAGGTCCCAACTTGCCTTCTGTCATCAGCGATCAGAAAAAAGAAAGCGATTTTAGCACAGAAAGAGACATATTATACAAGGTGCTTTTTGATATGAAAAGCGATTTGAACGATCTTAAAAAACTAACTTTAGAGTTAATGAAAAACGGATCCTCAAAAATGCAGGACATTAACCCTAATTTGATTCAGAAAATATACGGAAATCAACAAAATGACAGCGAAATAGATTTTGAAGAAGAGCCAAGAACCGCTGTAATGACGCCTACTGTACGCGAAGAGAACTATCAGATTCCGGATGATAATTACTTATTTGCAGAAACAATCGAAGAAGAAGAAATTCTGCGTCTAGAACAGAAAGAAATCGAAATGATCAAAAAATCATTAGAAAAAAACAAAGGAAAACGAAAAGCCGCTGCTGATGAATTAGGAATTTCTGAGAGAACGCTTTACCGAAAAATCAAACAATTTGATTTATAAAAATAATTAAATTACAATCTTTAAAATTCCAAACTCCAATTACTATATTTGGGCACAATTGGAATTTTAATGCCATTGAAATTTTCCCGATAACAATTATGAAAAAAATATATACGCTCCTTGCCTTGATTAGCCTTTTTACATTTGGCGCCTGTACTATCAAATATAATTTTACAGGAGCAAAACCAATAGAAGGAAAAACTTTTCAGGTAAACTTTTTCCAGAACAATGCCGATTTGGTAGAACCTGGAATTGACAGACAATTTACATTAGCGCTACAGGATCTAATTCAGAACCAAACCAATCTCAACCTTATTCCAAACGGTGGTGATTTGGTTTATGAAGGAGAGATTGTAGATTACAGAATTACACCGATGCAAGCAACTGCAAATCAGGAAGCTGCGCAAAACCGTCTTACGATTCGTATCAATGTACGATTCACCAATAAAAAGAATGAAAATGATGACTTTGAAAGAGTCTTCGAATTTTACTATGATTTTGAAGGTACTTCGCTTCCTGTAGGAGGTATCTTAAACGATGCCATTAGAACTATTTTTGAAAGAATTACTCAGGATATCTTTAATGAATCATTAGCGAAATGGTAGATTATTCTACCAGCAATAATTAGCAACAAATAAATTTAGAAGATTAAACAAACAAAAATGAACGTCACCGATTATACCTACTTAATGAACAAACCCGATGCTATTACAGAAAAGCAGACGGATGCATTAGGAAGTGTTCTGAATGAATTTCCGTATTTTCAAAGTGCACGCGCGCTTAGGCTAAAAGGACTTTACGACCAGAATAGTTTTAAGTATAATTATGCTTTAAAAGTTACGGCTGCACATACCGCAGATCGTTCGGTTTTATTTGATTTTATTACTGCTGAAAATTTTACAGCCGTTCAGAATGATTTTTACGAACAAAAACTAAGAGACCTTCTTGAAATAAAAGTATTTGACAGCGAAATTATTTCTGCTGACGAAATTCAGAAAGCGATTGAAGCAAAAATTGACCCTGTCGAACAGTCTATTTTAGATTCTATTAAAGAAGCATCTACTGCAACTTTTGAAAAACCAAGAGAAATTGAGGAACCGACAGTAAATGTCGAAAAAACTGCTGTTCTGACATCGGAAGAACCAGTGACCGAAAAAGAACCTGCTCCGAATTTCCCAGAAATAGACCTTTCTATTTTCAATGCAATAAAAGAAGCACAAACGGTAACTTTTGAAAGACCCGAAAAAATCGAAGAACCAAAAGCTACTGAAGAGCCAAAAGCTATTCCGGTTATCGACGACGCTATCTTTAAAACTCTTAAGGAAGCTGAAAACGTAACTTATGAAAGACCTCAAAAAGAGGAAGAATCAAAAGTTGATGCAATCGAACGCTCAATCTTAAGTTCAATCAAAGAATCAGAAGCTGTTTCTGTTGTGGAACCTTCAAAAGTCGAAGAACCTAAAATTGATTCGGAAATTGAACGTTCTACTTTAAGTTCTATCAAAGAAGCCGAAACCGAAACTGCAGAAAAACCAGCAGTAAATGCAATTGAAGAAGATGAAGATGATTCTGTAATTGAAGAAATGATCATTCCGGAATCTCGCTTTGGCAGAATTGAAGAATCAATATTGTCTTCAATAAAAGAATCTACAATCGTAGTTCCTGAAACTGTAGAAAATCCGAAAGAAGAAATTCAAAAAGAAGAAATTCTAGAAGAACCTGCAAAAGAAGACATAACACCAGTTGAAGAAAAACAGCTTACAGAACAAGAACAGCCTGAAGCTGAAACTCAAATTTCTGAAGATTCTGAAGTTGAAAATCCTGTTGATTTTGTACTTAACGAAAAACACTCTTTTCAAGAATGGTTGCAATTATCCAGAACAGAACCAATTGACCGTACGAAAGATGGAATTGAGACGACTGAAGACAAGGGTCAAGAGAAAATCGTTATTGAAGAAAGACAAAAGAAAGCTGAAATAATAGATAAATTTATAGAAAATAATCCTAAAATTTCGCCTATAAAATCTTCTGGAATTAATATTCCTGTTGTCGCTCTTGACAGCAATAGCGAGGATAATTCCTATTTGATGACCGAAACTTTGGCCAGAGTATATCTCGATCAAAAGAAATATACAAAAGCAATTCAGGCATATGAAATTTTAATTTTGAAATATCCAGAAAAAATTAGTTTCTTTGCAGACCGCATAGCGGATATAAAGATTTTACAACAAAATAACAATAACAATAATTAACTAATGAGCACATTTTCAATTTTTTTAGTTTTAATCACAATAGTTTGTTTTCTATTGATCGTAGTTATCATGGTACAAAATCCTAAAGGAGGCGGTTTGTCTTCTACTATCAGCGGAACGCAAATGTTGGGAGGTGTACAAAAAACTACCGATTTCCTTGACAAAAGTACTTGGACATTGGCAACTGTTTTGATTGTATTGATTTTACTTTCAAGCTTAAGCTTCTCAGGAACTTTAAGTGATACCAATTCTAAAATCATTGACAGAACCGAAGCTCCTGCAAATACACCTGCAGCTCCGGCACAAGGAACTCCTGCAGCTCCTGCTCCAGCTAAATAATCATAACTTGATATAAATCTAATGCCAGCCTGTCAAAGCTGGCATTTTTTTTAAGAAATAATGTCAGTTTTACTAGCATGGCACAATTTCTGAAAGTTTTTAGAACATTAAAAAATGTATAACTTAATATAATATAAAATCATGGCTTTAAACATAAAACCGCTTTCAGACCGCGTACTTATTGAGCCTGTTGCAGCTGAAACTAAAACTGCTTCAGGAATCTTTATTCCAGATACTGCCAAAGAAAAACCACAAAAAGGAACTGTAGTTGCAGTAGGAAACGGATCAAAAGATCATACTATGACTGTAAAAGTTGGCGATACTGTTCTTTACGGAAAATATGCAGGTACTGAATTAAAATTAGAAGGTACTGATTATTTGATTATGCGTGAAGACGACATTCTAGCAATTATCTAAAAAAAATATTGTATTAAGTACGAAGTATTAAGAATTAAGAACTTCATTAACTTGAAACAAATAAAACTTTAAACAAAATTTAAAATGGCAAAAGATATAAAATTTGATATTGAAGCACGTGACGGTTTAAAACGTGGTGTTGATGCATTGGCAAATGCTGTAAAAGTAACTCTTGGACCAAAAGGACGTAACGTAATTATCGGAAAATCTTTCGGCGGACCAACTGTTACTAAAGATGGTGTTTCTGTTGCAAAAGAAATCGAATTAAAAGACCCATTAGAAAATATGGGCGCGCAAATGGTAAAAGAAGTGGCTTCTAAAACCAATGATTTAGCGGGTGACGGAACTACAACTGCTACAGTTTTAGCTCAAGCTATTGTTAAAGAAGGTCTTAAAAACGTTGCTGCAGGTGCAAATCCAATGGATTTAAAACGCGGTATTGACAAAGCGGTTGAAACTATCGTTGCTGACTTAGCAAAACAAGCTAAAGTGGTTGGAAGTGATTCTGACAAAATCAAACAAATTGCTTCTATCTCTGCAAATAACGACGAAGTTATTGGTGAATTAATTGCTACAGCTTTCGCTAAAGTTGGAAAAGAAGGTGTTATCACTGTTGAAGAAGCTAAAGGAACTGACACTTTCGTGGATGTTGTTGAAGGAATGCAGTTTGACAGAGGATATCTTTCTCCTTACTTCGTAACCAATCCAGAGAAAATGGAAGTGGAACTAGACTCTCCATACATCTTATTATACGACAAAAAAGTTTCTTCTTTAAAAGAATTACTTCCAGTTTTAGAGCCAGTTGCTCAATCAGGAAAACCATTATTGATTATTGCTGAAGATGTTGACGGAGAAGCGCTTTCTACATTAGTAGTAAACAAATTAAGAGGTGCTCTTAAAATTGCTGCTGTAAAAGCACCAGGTTTTGGTGACAGAAGAAAAGCAATGTTAGAAGATATCGCAATCTTGACTGGTGGAACTGTAATTTCTGAAGAAAGAGGCTATACTTTAGAAAATACAACTATCGAAATGTTAGGAAACGCAAAAAGAGTTTCTATCGATAAAGACAACACAACTATCGTAAGTGGTGCTGGTGAAGCTGACATTATCAAAAACAGAGTAAACCAAATTAAAGGTCAGATGGAAACGACTACATCTGATTATGATAAAGAAAAATTACAAGAGCGTTTGGCTAAATTAGCCGGCGGTGTTGCTGTTCTTTATGTTGGTGCGGCTTCTGAAGTTGAAATGAAAGAGAAAAAAGACAGAGTTGACGATGCTTTACACGCAACTCGTGCTGCTGTTGAAGAAGGAATTGTTGCTGGTGGTGGTGTGGCGCTATTAAGAGCTAAATTGGCTTTAGCCGACTTAAAAGCTGACAATGCTGACGAAGCAACCGGAATCCAAATCGTTTCTCGTGCTGTTGAATCTCCATTAAGAACTATCGTTGAAAACGCTGGTCTTGAAGGTTCTGTTGTTGTTTCTAAAGTTTCTGAAGGTTCAGGTGATTTTGGATACAATGCAAAAACTGACGAATATGTAGACATGCTTACTGCCGGAATTATCGATCCTAAAAAAGTAACTCGTGTAGCTCTTGAAAACGCTGCATCTGTTTCTGGAATGATCCTTACTACAGAATGTGCATTAATTGATATTAAAGAAGAAAATGCCGGAGGCGGAATGCCAATGGGTGGCGGAATGCCAGGAATGATGTAATTCATTCTCTTCTTAAAACTTAAAAGCGCTAGATTTCTTATCTGGCGCTTTTTTTTTGTTTGCTACTAATTGCACTAATTTCCACGAATTATTTTTTTCAATCTTTTACGCATATTTTAATTAGCCACAGATTACACAGATTAAAAGGATTTTTATTTTATGCAGATCATAGATTATAAAAATTAAAGTAATCTGCTTAAATCTGTAAAATCTGCGTGAAAAATTTTAAATGCATCCAATAGAGAAATCCTTTCAATCTGTGTAATCTGTGGCTAAAAAGAAAAACAATTCGAGGAAATTAGTACAATTCGTGGCAACCCTTTGTATTTAAAAATTCTATTGCGGAATGCCAGGAATGATGTAATTCATTCTCTTCTTAAAACTTAAAAGCGTCGGATTCCTTATCTGGCGCTTTTTTTTAGCCACAGATTACACAGATTAAGAGGATTCTTTTGCTTGGATACTGCAAAGTTTTTTCACGCAGATTTTACAGATTTAAGCAGATTAATTTAAATTTCATATCTGTATTAATCTGTATGTAATAGAAATCATTTTAATCCTTTTAATCTGTGGCAAAGATTTAAAAAAAAATTTGTGGAAATTTGTGCAATTTGTAGCTAAAAACCCTTCTATCTATGTAATCTGTAAATAATAAAATATTCACAAAGATTAGAAAAAAATAATTCGTGAATTCGTGGCTAACTTTTTATTTAACATTCTCTTTTTATTTAAAAATTCTATTATGGATAACTTTGCAAGACAATAATTTTTTAAAATGAAAAAGCAGTTTACTTCTCTCCTATTCTTAATTTTTCTTTCAATTTCTTTTGCTTTACAAGCCCAAAACAAAGACAATTATGTTGTTCTAGTTTCTATGGATGGATTTCGTTGGGATTATGGTAAAATGTATGATCTTCCGAATTTAAAACAGATTGAAAAAGAAGGCGTCCATGCCAAATCAATGAAGCCTTCCTATCCGACTAAGACTTTTCCGAATCATTACTCGATTGTAACAGGACTTTATCCAGATCATCACGGAATTATCAATAATGTTTTTTACGACGCTTCTTTAGATCAAGCTTTTTCATTATCAAGTAATGCCAAAAATGATTCTCGATTTTACGGAGGAAATCCGATTTGGAATCTGGCGGAGCAACAAGGTGTAAAAACTGCTTCTTTCTTTTGGCCGGGTTCTGATATTGATAAAAGAAATCCGAGTTATTTCAAAAATTATGATGGCAAAGTTCCCTACGGAGCCAGAATCGACACGGTTATGAAATGGCTGGAACTTCCAGAAAAACAAAGACCTCATCTGGTAACCCTATATTTTGACGAACCTGATCATTCTGGGCATAATTTCGGTCCGCATTCGCCACAAACAGAAAAAGCGGTAATTAAAATGGATTCGATTATTGGTGAATTATCAAGAAGATTAAACGAACTTTCAATTGGAAAAAAAATCAATCTAATCATTGTTTCTGATCACGGAATGGCCGATATTAACAATAATAAAAAAGTAGCTGTTCTCGATTATCTAAAACCCGAATGGCTGGGTTACAAAGATGTCGTAAACCCAATTATGAGCTTACAAGCAAAACCAGAATTTCAGGATTCTATCGCCAATGCTTTAAAGAAAGTGCCGCATATTAAATTCTGGAAAGCTGCAGAAGTTCCCGAAAGATTGCATTACGGGACAAATCCGCGTGTACATGATTTTGTTATCGAAGCAGAAAAAGGATGGAGTCTAGTAAGCAAAGAAAGCACGCATATAAAAGGCGGAACGCATGGCTATGATAATAACGAAAAAGACATGCACGCTATTTTTTATGCGAAAGGTCCAGCTTTCAAAGTAGATAAAACTGTCCCTACTTTTCAAAATGTTTCTATTTATCCTTTAATTGCGCATATTCTTGGACTGCAGATTGGCGAGATTGACGGAAAATTGAGTGATGTTGATGCGATGCTTCACTAATTAGATAATGAGTTAATTAGATAATTTGTCAATTAGAAAATTTGATAATTAGAAAATTTGATAATTAGAAAATGAGATAATTAGACAAATCTTTAAATTAATCCAATTGAATTGCCTCCAGATTTATCTGGAGGTATGCTTTTGAAATATAAAAAAGGGCTTTAGCCAAACTTCGTAGTTTGGCTAAAGCCCTTTCTGATTAAACTATTCTTTTCCTCCAGCTAAAGCAGGAGGCAATTCAATAAAATAGTAAAGCCGACAGGTTTTAAAAAAAACCTGTCGGCTTTACATATATAATTTCAATTACATTTTCTAATTATCGAATTGACAAATTATCTAATTAGATAATTAAAAATTAGTCGAAACAGAAACCTCTTTCCATTTTCCTAATTCATTTTGAACACTAGCAATTTTCTGATTCGCCATATTGAAGGCGTCTTCACCTAAAAACAAGTGTAACGGCGGATTTTGGTCCTGACTAACTTTGATTAAAGCTTCGGCTAATTTTACTGGATCTCCCGGCTGATTTTCGTTGATATCGTCTTTATGCGCACTTTGAGATTGTCTCACTTCCTTATAGTCCGCAATTGGATTTTCTGGCAATAAAAGTGAACTGTCTTTTAAGAAATCGGTTCTAAAATAACCTGGATATACAATTGTCGCATGAACTCCAAAAGGTTTAATTTCTGCCGCTAAAGATTCTGTCATACCTGCAACTGCAAATTTTGTAGAACAGTAGATTCCCCAACCCGGAAATTCTCCATAATATCCTCCAACTGAAGAAATATTAAAAATATGCCCAGATTGATTTGCACGAAGAATCGGCATTGTATTTCTGATCACATTCAATAATCCGAAAACATTTACCTCGTAGTTTTTTCTGGCTTCTGCATCGGTCAGTTCTTCTAAAGCTCCTAGCAATCCATAACCGGCATTATTTACTAAAACATCAATTGTTTTAAAATGACTTATCGTTTTATCAATAGCCGCTTTTACGCTTTTTTCATTGACTAAATCCATTTCAAGAGGAAGAAAATTTTCAGACGAACTTCCTAATGCCGCAACTAAAGAAGCTTCACTTCTTGAAGTTGCCGCAACTTTAAAACCTTCTGCTAAAAGTTTTTTAGCCAATTCTAATCCAAGTCCTTTTGAAGCACCTGTGATAAACCAAACTTTGTTATTTCCCATGATTTTATTTTTTTACGTTATAATTACAGGACAAAGGTATTGGCGAAGTGCTTCTCAACAATTAAAGCATTCAAGCAAGAAGTTACAAAAATCAATCAATTTCTGCTAATCGGTAGTTTTTAGGCGAAACTTGAACATTTTTCTTGAAGAAATTTATAAAATGAGACAATTCATCGAAACCTAGACACCACGCAATTTCATTAATATTCCAATTCGTTTGTTTCAAAAGAATCATGGCTTCTTGAACAATTCTTTCCGAAATAATCTGCGAAGTAGTTTTTCCTGTGGTTTCTTTCAATGCTTTATTCAAATGATTGACATGTACATTTAGCTGACTTGAGAATTCTGAAGGCGAACGGAAATTAATCTGCTGGGAAATCGATTCAACAGGAAATTGTCGTTCCAGCAATTCCAAAAACAAAGAAGAAATTCGAATGGTAGCATTTGATTTGCTGTATAATGAAGCAGTTACAGTCTGGGTTTTAAGAGCAAGATGAATAATTTCGAAAACCAAATTTCGAAGCACATCATATTTAAAAGCATAGTCTGAATTGATTTCTTCCAACATTTTTAAATAAACCGACTTTAAAGATTCAGCCAATTCTGAAGAAACAGGGACAACAGGATTTCCGCCGGGCTGAAATAAAGGATATTCCTTTAAATTTCCGAACTGGCTAAAAAAAGCATCGGTGAAAATGCAGAAAAATCCCGTCTGGTTTTCATCAATATGTTCCCAGCTGTACGGAATCTGCGGATTGGCAAAGAACAAAGCTTGGTCGTCAATCGAAACGATTTTATCAGCATAATGCACTTTGTTTTTACCAATGATCAAACTTATTTTATAAAAGTCTTTTCGCGTATAAGGCAAAGGATTACAAGTGCTTCCGATATAATCATCAAGTTTAAAAACATTAAAATGTCCGATTTCTTTTTTAAGGTTCTCGGGCATTCCGTTAATTTTAACGGTGTAAAAATCTTCTAAGGTTTCTGTTAGTTTCATTTTGCAAAGTTACAAAAATCAAACATTGATTAATTAGAGAATGTGTCAATTTGATAATTAGACAATGATTTGCACAAACAACAAACGCGACAGATTCTTAAAAACTGTCGCGTTTATAGCAACGCAAACAACAACTTTTTCAGTCCAATTTGAATTATCCAATTATCAAATTGCCACATTCTCTAATTCAAGAAACCACTTTATAAGTCGGATCTTCAATAACATTTACATTAATCACTGCGTCGGCATTTTTGAGCAATTGTCGGCAATCGGGGCTTAAATATTGCAACTCTACGGTTTTGCTTTCTTGTTTGTATTTTTTGGTAATATTATTTAGAGCTTCAATAGCAGACATATCAGAAACGCGGCTTTCCTTAAAATCGATTATAATATGATTCGGATCGTTTTTTACATCAAATTTTTCTAAAAAAGCAGTTGCCGACCCAAAAAATAACGGACCGAATATTTCGTAATGCTTGATTCCGTTTTCATCAATGTATTGACGCGCTCGGATTCGTTTCGCGCTTTCCCAAGCAAAAACCAAGGCAGAAATAATAACGCCAATCAGAACTGCTAGAGCCAGATTATGCAATACAATCGTAATTAAAGCGACCAAAATCCCAACAAAAATATCATGTCTCGGCATTTTATTAATAACTCTGAAACTTGCCCATTCAAAAGTCGTAATGGCCACCATCATCATCACGCCGACCAAAGCTGCCATTGGCAATTTTCCGATTACAGGCGCTCCAAAAAGAATGATAATCAGAATAGTTAACGCCGCAATAATTCCCGAAAGTCTCGCGCGAGAACCCGCACCAAGATTTACCAAAGTCTGTGCAATCATCGGACAACCGCCCATTCCGTAAAAAAAGCCGTTTAAGATGTTCGAGCTTCCCTGTGCAATACATTCGCGATTGCTGTTGCCTCGAGTTCCCGTAATTTCATCGACTAAATTCAGGGTAAGCAAACCTTCTGTTAAACCAACAGCCGCAACAATTACGGAATAGGGAAAAATCACTTTTAAAGTATCAAATGAAAGCGGAATATTCGGAATATGAAATGGCGGAAAACCACCCTGAACAGAAGCAATATCTTCGACCGTTTTGGTTTGGATATTAAAGACAATCACCAAAGCAAAAACCACTATAATGGCAACCAAAGAAGCCGGAACCGTTTTTGTAACCTTCGGAAAAATTAAAACAATTGCGACAGTCAAGGCTACCAAACCCAACATAATATACAAAGGTGTTCCTTGAAGCCACGAAACCTGTCCGTTTATAATGGTTTTAAACTGTTCGAGCTGCGACATAAAAATCACCACCGCCAAACCGTTTACGAAACCATACATTACGGGCTGAGGTACTAAACGTATAAATTTTCCGAGTTTAAAAAGTCCGATGCAGATTTGTACGACACCACCCAACGCAACGGCTGCAAAAACATATTCGATTCCGTGCGATTTCATCAAAGCAATCAATACGATTACGGTTGCCCCTGCTCCGCCGGAAATCATTCCTGGGCGTCCTCCAAAAACAGCTGTGACCAATCCAGCAATAAAAGCGGCGTATAATCCGACCAAAGGCGGAAATCCAGCCAAAATAGCAAATGACAACGATTCCGGAATCATGGTCATAGCAACAGTTAAACCGGCTAAAATTTCATTTTTATAATTGACTTTTTGAGTAAAATCGAAGAGTTGGAAAGCTTTTTTCATGGCACAAATTTAGAAAATAAGATAATTAGATAATGTGTCAATTAGATAATTAGATAATGCGTCAATTAGATAATTAGATAATGTGTCAATTAGATAATTAGAAAATGTGTCAATTAGATAATTAGATAATGTCTATGCGGCATCTATAGAATTATCTAATTGACACATTATCCAATTGACACATTATTTACGACATAGAATTAACACGAAGAGAAGCCTTAATGATGGCAAGTCCGTTTATAGATTGTATGGGCAGATCTTTGGGTTCGTGTTTTTCGTTTTCGCTTACCAGTTTAACAAACTGATCTCCTTTTTCTGATTTCTGAATCCAGCGAATCATGTTGAATTCATTGCCGTCTTCATCTAAAATCGAAATCAGATACATTTCTCCCCAAAAAATAGTATCGATATTATTTTTGACTTTTTTATACAAAATGATATCCCCAGCTTTTATTAAAGGATACATGCTGTCGCCACTTACCGTAATTGCTCCATCGCATTTGGGTAAATTCGGGATAGTCATATAATCTGTAGGCTGTTCTTGTTCTTGATTGCGAAACAAAGCGGCGACAGAAGTTGTTTCTTGTATATCAAATAAGGGTATGGATTGTCTTGACTTTGTTTTGTCTGTTTTTAATGAAAAATTCTCAGCAATCTGTTTTTCTCCAGCAATTGTATTTTCTAAATACGAATCTTTCAACATAGATCCGCTTCCTAACAATAACCAAATCGGATTCAAATCCTGACAATTTTCTATAATCCTAAGCAATATACCTTCTCCTAAATCAGCGTTTCTTTTAAGCTGTTTGCCTAAATACCCATTTGAAAGGCCAATTCTGACCTCAAAAGGAGTAGCCTTTATTCCTTTAAAATTAATATATTCATACAGACGTTCTATAGCTTTCATAAACCAAACTGAAAATTTTCTAGTATTTTTCTTGCAAACTAGAAAATAGGTTATATATTTGCCTTTGCAATAAGAAACAAATAGTGAAAATGAGCAAAGAAACGAAAAAAATGAGGAAGTACACTTACGATCAGCGAATAATAAAGGCGTTGGTTGACAAATACGGGCTGACTACTGTCTATATTCGGCAATGTTTGAGCGGCAACAATTTAAGTCTTACGGCAGATAAAATAAAAAACGATTACAAAGAGATTGACAAAGCTTTTGAAAACACGCTTTTAAGCCTTCTTAAAAAATAAACTTTAATAGTGTTATTGAAATGAAAGCCAAACAAAAATACAATCAAGATGTATTGACGATTCTAAAAGAAAAATACGGATTTTCTTTTGATTATATCCGAAAAGCCATACGTGGCGACCGTACCGGTATTATTCCCGACAAGATGAAGGACGAATACGAAAAACTTACCGATCAAGCCAAAAAAA
Source organism: Flavobacterium procerum (assembly GCF_042431625.1). Taxonomy (NCBI): domain Bacteria; kingdom Pseudomonadati; phylum Bacteroidota; class Flavobacteriia; order Flavobacteriales; family Flavobacteriaceae; genus Flavobacterium; species Flavobacterium procerum. Next base: position 247,643 of record NZ_JBHLYW010000008.1, read on the forward strand.
CAATCTTAATAGAATCTCAAAAGTTATAAGCCTGATCCCTACTATTTACGCCTAAAAAAAGCCTGTTCCGGAAAAAGCGCAAACAAACTAACAAAAAATTTTACCCCATTAGTCTCTATTCTGATACTTATTTAAAAGCCAGATTACATTTTTAAGCACAGCAATTACAAGCCTGATGCCCACAATAACAAATTTCCTCAAAAAAATACCACACTAGTACAAATTATTAATTTTTAAAAATTCATGTAAAATGAAGAAAATTACACTTATGCTATTGGTAATTCAAAGTGGGATTATCATGGCACAAACCAAAACCGTGCTGGCTCCCACCGGGCAAAAAATAACGATTCATCCTAATGTAAACAACGGACTGACTGTTAGTGATGGCAATGTAAAGTTAGGCGGCTCCTTAATTAAGCCTACTGCTATAACCACAGATGCTACAAATACGCTGGCAATTACTGGCCTTACCACCAGTAATGATGCAAACGATGCTCCTATAGTACTAGCGGCAGACGGTACTTTAAAAAAAGGAGCTTTCCCGCCTATCAATATAGTGCCCACTGATGCAGGTACAGTGATTGCCATAGGCGGTAAGCTTGAAGTAGCGCAGGAAATTGCAGCCATACTCACAGATGATGTTGTTGTTGGTTCAGCTGCGGGAACTAATCAGCCTATTGGCAAAATCATTGCTTTACTCGATAATCAAGGCACTTTTACAACGAGCGATAGTAGCAATTCGTTTGCTGTAACGACTACGGGTCTTTACATGATTTCTATAAATGCCCAGTTTTTTAACAGTAGTGATGTTGCCGGAGGTGCTCCTTCAATAGGGGTTTGGTGCGACACCGATAACAAATGGGTGGCGCGTACAAACTATACGGTAATTGCTGATAAAGGGATGAATTTAACATTGATTACTACGCCTACCATGACCGCCGGCAAAACCTATTCGTTTAGAGGGTCTTCTACCAATTTAACAGGATCAGTTAGAAAGAATCAAGCTTTTTTTTCAGTGAAAAGATTATAAGTAAAAAAAAAACAGGACCTATTTTTCTGTACCTGCAACCAACACGATTAAAACGTAATAAAATGAAAAAAATATACTGCCTAATTTTGATGTTCCAGATTGGAAATACAATAGCGCAAACCAAAATTGTGGTTTCGCCTTATGGTGAAAAAGTTGCTGTTAATAGTACAGCAAACAACGGGTTGACTGTCAACGGCGGTTCTCTGGAGCTGAATGGTGAATTAACAGAACCTGCCACAACAATAGCCACTAGCGCAACCAATACGCTGAAACTTAATGGTCTTAGTGCCAGTACTGGCCCAAACGACAAAGTTGTTGTGGTAACAGGAGACGGGACCTTAAAAAGATCTGCTTTTCCTGCCATTAACATACTCCCAACTGATATAGGCACTGTAATAGCCATAAATGGAAAACTTGAAGTAGCACAGGAAATCAGTGTTTTACAGGCTGAAGATTTTACTGTGAGTGCCAGTTCCGGCGGAAAAGTAATTGGCGGAGCGACCAATGAACTGATAGATAATAGAAACACTTTTTCAGGAACTTCTACAAGCAATTCTTTTACCGTAACTGCAGATGGTCTATATTCCGTAATTATCAACAGCTCATTCGTACTTTCATCTCCAAGTATAAGCGTAACAATAGGTGTATGGTGTGATACAGACGGCAGCTGGCTCTGCAAAGCAGACAACACTACAACGCCGTCCACAACAATAGTGAAAAATATTACATTGCTTACCTCTGTTATGATGGCTGCGTCTAAAACGTATTCTTTTAGAGTTTCTGGTACTAGCGGAACCACAAAAGTAAAGTACCTTAATGGGGGCACTACGGGTGATGGTCCTGTTACGTATTATTCCGTAAAAAGACTGAAATAAAATAGTTGAAAAAGTTATAGACTAGTAAAAAGTCATCATGGATTCATCTATAAGTCTATACTTTTTACGTCACAAAAACAAAAGTAAAATACAATTCAAAAAATATTCTGAACTCATGAAAACAAAAAAAATAGCAGGCTTCCTCATTTTTATATATAGCGTAGTTCTTTCTGCACAAACCCCAACAGGAATAAGTCCTTATGGCGAGAAAATCCCTTTAATTGCTGAGGGTAATAACGGCATTACTGCCAGTGCTGGTACTATACAGCTGGGTGGCAGTCTGACAAAACCCACCACTATAGTTACGAGCCCAGACAATACTTTGGCTATAAGCAATCTTACTGTAAGTGGTTCCGCCAGCGATAAGCCAATTGTAGCAGGAACCGATGGGATTTTAAAAACAGGAAGTTTTCCTCCTATTAACATTACACCCTCCGATAGAGGAACTGTATTGGCTATTAACGGCAAATTGGAGGTGGCTCAGGAAATTACAGCATTGATGAATGGAAATTTTACTGTATCGGCAGGCGGTGCTATAGCAATTGGAAAATTAACGACTGTTTTGATAGATAACAATAATTTGTTTAGTAGTAGTGCGACCGATAATTCATTTAAAGTTGTTGTAGATGGTGTTTATTTGATTCATATGAACATGCCTATTTTAACTGCGGATGGTTGCGTTATTGGTGTTTGGTGTAATACAGATGGTAACTGGGTGGCTCGTATAAATTATCCAGGTTATTTAGCCAAATCAATCTTAACCCTGATTACGGCTATTTCGCTGTCTGCTTCTAAAACCTATTCTTTTAGGGTAGGATTATTGCCTACCGGTACCATAGAAGCAATCAATACAACTACTTCTGAGGGTAGCGGGCCTACAGGTTTTGTTTCTCTAAAAAGGTTGAAATAGAATAACGATAGTGCAAGCATATTCCCACGGCTGGCGCGAGCGTCCCGCTCGTGAACGCAATCTAAATCAATTTTAAAAACTGTACATGCACGAGCGGGACGCTCGCGTTAGCGGGGCAAAAGGAACGGTAATAGGAGCGCAAAGCAGCGATGTAGACGGCGTATTGGTCTTGGAATCTTCCAACAAAGCGTTGATCCTGCCTAAAGTGGTCTCACCACACTTAAACATTATAAAACCAATGGCAGGAACTATTTGTTACGACACGGTAAAAAAACTGCTCTGCGTTTACAATGGCACAGAATGGACGTTTTGGAAGTAAAATAAGATTATGAGGGTTTGTAATCTGTGCCGACAACGATAAGATATAAAACAAAAAGCTGTAAAACTTAGAGTTTACAGCTTTTTTGTGTTTGAAACTTACTTTTTATTAGTTGTATACAATAATATCAATACAGATTACTTTGTCAGTTCCCTCGCGCTCATGTGCAAGTTTGCGCTAGCGGTTAGTTTGTGTCATTTCGATGTAACGAGAAATCGCACTAGTGAGTCGGCAAAGATTGGAAATATAATTTGCGAAATTTCTAATGTGATTTGCTTCGCAAGTTTGCGAACACTCAAGTCTCCTTTCAGAAATGGTAAACAGTGAGTGAATAAGAAAACAATAGTTATTATAGCAAATTTTTCTTAGGAGAACTTATAATGTTTTTGAAAAGGCATAAAATTGAGGTTTTGTGCTTTTTTTTATGGCTTCAAGTTTAGTATTGGTTTGTTATGTTCTTTTAATTTGTTGCTAGTCCACGTTATTGGCGTCTGCTAATTTTTAACACTCTTTAATGGCTATAGTTTAATAATCTAAACTGTAGCCTATTTTACTACAAACAAAACTTTTGGTGGCTACAAAGCTTATGGATCCCACGGCTGGCGCGAGCGTCTCGCTCGTGAACGCAATCTTGTCTCGTCCTGAAAAAAGTTTACATATTTATACTTAATCCTAAAATAGATTTACAGCCATATTTTAGTCCTATTATAGCTTTACAATAATAGGACAAGACAGGGATTTTGGTAGAAGATTGGGGTTGAATTAGCTTTCACTTCAACAAACACAAATTACTTGTTTAACCCTAATTTGTTATTAAAATGTCTTTTATGGGCAAAACCTAGTCAGGCGCTCTAATACTTTTGCTCTTTATTTTTCGATACTATTTAAATTTTGTCTCCAACATAAGACAGGTTGAGTTTAGATTTTTCTAAAAAAGAAACCAATTAATCGACTCATTTTAAAGGTGGTGAAAGAAGTGTAAACTATAAAAAATCAAAAAAGGAAAATGAGAAAAGTTATCTGCTTACTCTTCATAATTCAGAGCGGAATCATGATGGCACAAACTAAAACTGTTGTAACACAATTTGGAGAAAAAGTAATCATTCACCCCAATGCAAATAACGGATTAACTGCAAACTCCGGTTATATTCAGTTTGGTGGAGAATTAATTCAACCCTCTTTGTTAACTACAAACGCTACTAATACTTTAGCGATAGAAGGCCTAATGACCGGGACTGCAAATGACAATATCCTGGTCACTGATACTGATGGAATTCTAAAAACCATTTCGCGTTCAAGTTTAACAGGCGCTACAACAAAAGGTTCTTTATTAAGTACCAATGCAACTATTACCATAAATTCTGGAAACAACAAACTGTGGGACACTGATGCTTCTCTGGATATTACTCCGGGAACGGCTAATCAAATTTTGACTACTAATACAAGTACTGCTATTGAATGGAAAAACACTGCGCAAATTACAGGCACGATGAACTTAGTTCGAAAAACAGCTGACTATACTATTAGCGAAACAACAGACAATGTTGTGCTAGTTGATGCTGCAGGTGGCAATATCATTATAACTATTCCCGATGGAATTACAGCAGGTCGTTTCTTTACAATTAAACGTGTGGACTCTTCAAACAATACCGTAACGCTATTGTTTTCAGGAGGTACGATTGACGAATCTGATACCTTCATAGCAGTCGGTATTAAGAGTACCTACCAAGTTATAACCGAAGGAAGCAATAGGTGGCAGACTATCACGAGGTTCTAGCATCTTACTGAAAGCAACAATTAAAAAATAGTTAGAATCTATGAAAAAGTATTTTAAAACAATATTGATTTTATGGTGCGCAGGAATAATTAATCTATACCCTCAGGCAGGGATGATGACCAATAATCCTAATAAAAATGCGGTGCTTGACCTCAACAATGCTAACGGTACCAATACGAAAGGTTTGTTATTGCCAAAAGCTTCACTTATAGCCTCAGACAATCCAAGTCCAATGACCGCGCATATTGCAGGAATGTGCATTTACAACACTTCAGCATCAGGCTCTGGCGGTACAGCTGTTAGTCCGGGAATGTACTACAATGACGGAACACAATGGCTTCGTATGCCAACTTCTTCTTGGCAGATTAATGGAAACACAGGGACTAATGCATCAGTAAATTTTTTAGGAACAACTGATGCAAAAGATTTTATAACAAAGACTACTGATACCGAACGCATGCGAGTGTCAGCCAATGGCAATTTACAAATAGGAACCAGTAGTATTCCTACTGGAGGAACAAGTGCCAAACTAATTGTAAACAATACAAATGGTACAGGTGCTTTGCAAATAATAGACGGTTCGCAAATGGAGGGCAAAATACTTACGTCAGACGCCAATGGATTAGCATCTTGGGAATCACCGACAATTGAAAAACCCAAAAGCGTAACATTTGGATCCGGCGTATATATTCCTGTTGCAACACCTACAACTGCCTATTACTATAGTGGAACATCTGTTACGCTTCCTCCTGGAAAGTGGCTCATTTCTGTTGATGTGCTTCTGGCTAAAGATGGAGGCCCAACATCTGCAATTGAAACCTGGTTTGTTCGCTCAACATTTAGCAACAGCAGTACAGTTATTGCAAAATCTGGAGATATTGTTTCTGTAGCCTTTAATATAAGTGGATTACTCCCTGGAAGTAGTCAATATGCGATGTTAAAAGGGAATGTGGTAATAAACAACACAGGCACTGTTGATAAAACTTATTATTACATAATTGGCAACTATGTAGGTCGAAATGTTTCAGGGAGATTATTCACCGCTTCAGGTGCTGATCCTGAAAACAGAATAACGTATCAGCGTATTTATTAATAAAATAATACTACTCATTTAAATTCATGAATTCTTTTAATACTTAAAATCAATTATGAATAAAAAAACAAAAATAATATTCCTTTTTCTGTTCTTCAGCATCATCAATTTACATGCTCAGGTTGGAATTGTAACCAATAATCCTAATAAAGATGCAGTATTAGATTTAAGCAATGAAAATCAAAAAGGATTATTACTCCCAAATGTAAAGTTGCTCGGTACTAATGATCCAACGCCACTAACCTCTCATGTAAAAGGAATGCATGTTTACAACACAACATCCAACGGAACTGGAGACACAAAAGTAGTTTCTGGCATCTATTACAATGATGGCACACAATGGATTAACATATCAGCCGGTTGGAGTACGACAGGAAATGGCAACACCGATACAGCTGCTAATTTTATAGGCACAATTAACGGTGTTGATTTTGCATTGCGCACCAGTAATATAGAGCGTCTACGTGTAACCACTCAAGGGAATTTGCTTGTAGGAACCAGCACTTTACCTTCTGTAGGCAATAATGCAAAAATGATAATAGACAATGGAACCACAAAAGGAGCCATTCAGATTAAAGATGGCACTCAAGGCGTTGCAAAAGTTTTTACCTCTGATGCCAACGGTGTTGGAAGCTGGAAAGCGCCATCTGCAGATGTTGCTTTTGTTAATACTGGTTCGGGAGTAAATGTTCCATTTTCAACAAGTGGTTATCTCTACACCCAATCTTCTATTACATTGTCTCCAGGCAAATGGCAAATCTACGCCACAATAATTATGAGTAAAACTGCTGGATGGACAGGAAATACGGAAAGCTGGTGGTTAAAATCTACTTTTAGCGACAGTAATATTGTTCTGGCTGTATCACCAGATATCATTTCGAAATCTACTTTTATTTCAGGTCTTTTACCTTCAAATACTTATTACGCCATGATGAATGGTTCTGTAGTAATTAACAATACCTCTGGAGCAAATAAAACCTATTACTACATAGCAGGAAATGTAACTGGATTAAATACTACTGGAACTATTTCAAATTTTGGCGGCGCATGGGCTGAAAATATTTTTATGGTACAAAGAGTCAAATAAAATACAGCGTCTTAATAAAAATAAGAAAATGAAAAAACATATAACGATATTTTTTGTGGTAGTGATAAGTCTAAATACATTTGCTCAGGTAGGAATGACAACAAACAATCCGAACAAAAATGCGATATTAGACTTAAATAATTCAGATGGCACTACTACTAAAGGATTATTGTTGCCATTAGTATCATTAAGCAGTACAACCAATTCGGCTCCTTTGAGTGCTCCCGTAGAGGGAATGCATGTTTACAACACCAGAACATACGGCAGTGGCACAACGCAAGTCATACCCGGTGAGTACTACAATAATGGAACTGGCTGGATAAGAATACAGTCTGAAAGCTGGAAACTTCAAGGTAACACAGATACTAATACAGCAAACAATTTTGCAGGAACTAAAGATGCTATTCCTTTAGTGTTTAGAACAAATAATGTGGAAAGACTAAGAATAACTTCTACAGGTAAATTACTGATTGGAACCACAGCGGTACCAACAGGCGGAACCAATGCCAAGGTCGTAATAGATAATGGAGCCGTAAAGGGAGCCGTACAACTAAAAGACGGAACCGAAGGAAATAACTTTATTCTAACTTCAAATGCTGATGGGGTAGCAACATGGAAAGCCCCGGCGACGGAAATCGATTTTGTAAGCAGTTATGGATCAGGAATAAATTTGCCGGTAAGCCCTTTAAACAAGTGGTATTTCACAGGGTCTTCTGTTACGTTAGCACCCGGTAAATGGTTAATAAGCGCTAACATGTTGCTAAGTAAATCAACTGGGTACACAAATGCTACTGAAAGCTGGTGGGTAAATTCATCCTTTAGCGACAGTGATACTGTTTTAAGCATTTCCGCAGATATCATTAATGGTTCTCTTATAAGTGGCTCAGCAGTTCCAAACAGTCTTTATGGTATATTATCTGGCTCTACGCTTATTAACAATACTTCGGGCAGCAACAAAACTTATTATTACATTGCAAGAGTTGCTCAAGCCTCTAGCACTGCTACTGGTGAATTACAGAATTTTGGTGGAGGATGGCCAGATGATAATATAAGCATTCAGGCTGCAGATTAAACCAGATAAAGCGAATATTTGTAAGACACAAAATAAAAGAGCTGTAAACCCGCTAGCGCGAGCGTCCCGCTCGTGAACACAATATAAATCAATTTTAAAAACTATACGTGCACGAGCGGGACGCTCGCGCTAGCGGGGGAAAAGCAATCTGTACCCGTAACGATAAATCACAAAATAAAAGAGCTGTAAAACCTAGATTTTACAGCTCTTTTGTTTTTAAGCTTTGTAAAGCAATTAGTTTGCTTTTTTTTCTACTTTAAGCCCTGTAATACTATACTTCGCTATAATACCAAATACAATTCTTTTTCCTAAAGAGCTATCGTCTCCGGCGTGATTTCCAAACAAATCGGTAGTCTGTACAAAAAGACCTCCCATTAGTTTATTATCGGCGCTATTATAGGCATGCAAGCCGAGTCCGAGAATGGTATTGTTTTTTAGTTTGTCGCTTTTATCATAGATTCGGTGCCTTAAATAAGGGTTTACAGATAAGTATATGGCACTGTTTTTTTCGCTTTCAGCACTTTCTTTCATTGGCATCAAATAAACATAATCGAAATTAAGGTCATAGCGCATATAAGAATCAAACGTACCAGACAAAGCCTTTATTTCTTCAGAAGTTGTAAACTCTCCATCTGTAATTGAAGTGTCTTGTTTCTCTAGTTTATAAGTTGTGGTAGTCAATGCGCTTATATTGTTGGTGTAATTTATACTGGTGCTTAAACCAATATAATTATATGTCCTAAAATTATAAGTACTTCCAAGCTCAATGGTATAACCATTAAATTTACGGTCTACAAATCTGTCTGCCACTAAAGTGCTGTCATTTGCTAAATCATATTTATAGGCGTCTCCTTTTACGCTGGGTCTTAGATATAAAAGGAAAGAGTTTATTGAAACATTTTTATCTTTCGTAGTATTTAAATCATCTAATTTTTCATTTATAGTTTTTTGGTACTCATACTCCTCAATTAATTTCTTATATTTTTCTTTCAGGAGTTTAATTTCCTTTGTATCGCTTTCTGCATTAGTTGCTTTTTTAATATATGCTACCTCAATTTCATTTTTTTCCACATCTTTTTTTAATTTTTGAGAAGCGCTATCCCAAGCTGATTTTTCAAATGGCTCGACAAATTTATCATCTGGATAAACGATTTTAATTTTTTGTTTTACAGAAAGAAAATCTATATAAATTTCATTTTTTAAATTTTCTACAGTAAGATTGTTTTGACTACAATCAGCTAAGAATTTTGTGATTTCCAAAATTTGTCTCTGAATTTCTTTTCTGTTCGCAGGATTCTTCTCAATCAATAGCTTTTTATTAAGGTCAGCGAGCTTACCTGGAGAATCTTTGAGTTGAGACAAAATAGTAAGCTTTTTTAGGTTTAAATCTACTCTACTATCTAGATCTTTAATTGTTTTGAGATATAGCTCTTTTTCTTCCAAATTTGTTAGTTCTCCAATCCCCATTTTTTTAAAATTATTGATATTCTGAAGGTTACGCTCATAAGATATTATATATGCATCACTACCTGCTGTATTTGGCTCTTGGACACACTGATAACAACCAGTCTGATTCTTTACAGCCTCTTGTAATTCCTTCATTCCTTTATTAATACTATCTATTCTATTTCTATGTAAATTTTCGACATTCTTAGCGGCAATAATACTACTTGCACCACCTTTTCTTAATGAAACCCATGATCTTTTCCAGCCAATCAATCCTCCTACAGATACTGCAGAAGCAACTTTTTCTCCTGAAAAGATTGTACCTAAACCATCTTTTATACCTCCTTTTACATCAGCTCCCCATATCCATGCTCTTTTGTCAAGTTTTGATTTGAAGCATTTTTCCATACAATCCTCGTTTTTGAACACAGTACAGTTATTTTTTAAAACGTTTTCCAAAGCATTTTCTAAATCACTTTCACAAATGTTTTTCATCCCTGTTGTAAATTCTTTTTTAGCAAACTCTTTGTTAATAGAAAAAACAGCCACTGTACTATTACTTATATCTAAGTTAAATGTTGCTGCTGGAACAACAATACTGCTATTGCCTTCTGCATCTTGCCCTAATGTTTGAGCATTCGCACGCAAAGCTCCAATTAACAGAAAACAACCAATCATACCCCTGATAACATATTCTTTATACTTCATCTTTTAATTTTTTAGGCTTCGACTGTATTAATAATAACATTAGGGCGACCACCTTGACCGCTTACAGAAGAGGGAGACATTTTTCTAGTCTTAGTAGGTGAAATTTGTATTTTGGTTGCCTTAAATACCCATCTTGTATGCGGATTAGAAGTTTCAACGTCTATTACAAAACTATAGCCAGGTACTTCTAAATAAACATTCCGCATTGTACCTCCGTTAATATCTCCTTCCATACCATCAATTTTAATCTTGGAAGCGCCTTCAATTGTATATTCTACAGTTGCTGTAACAATTGAATTCCAAGCAATATTTCCGGCCTCATAATTAAATAAAGGAGATTTTGAAGTTACATCTGCAATTGTTTTGAGACTGGCCGTTTTAGGAAAAAATTCTTTAAGAGTTTTTTCGTTGATCGTGTACAATTTTGATTCAGGATCAAAATATTTTTCCGTTGCAAGAATTTCAATGATTTTTGTTATAATCTTTTCTTCTCTCACTGTAAAATCCTGTTTTGTAGTTGTTTTTCCCATAATAGATTTAATTTAAGTTTTTGGTTACTGTAAAATGAATACTTTTTACTAATCCAAATTAAACAAAAGTTTTCTTGCCAAAACAAGGGTAAACCCCTAATTTATAATAAAATAAAACCCTATTCTCAATACAAAAAAACGACCTATTAATCTAATTTATTAGAGGTTTTGTACTCATGACACCAATTTGTAATCTGACCTATGAAAACAAAAAAAGCTGCGAAAAAAATTAATTTTTCACAGCTTTTTTTTGACGATATTTTTCTGGCTGCTAAATGGCAGTTAGTACAAAACTCATTTAGAAAGCTTCAAATAAAACTTTATGGCAAAAGAATACAGAACTAAGTAAAAAGTTCTGAAAGCCAAGCAAACAGCAAAAGGATAAAATTCATCATTTTTAATAATCTATTTAAATAAAAAACCAATACAAAATACTTACAAAAAAACGAGATACAGCCGCGTATTTATACGTGATTTTTTGTTTCAGGTTTCAGGTTTCAAGTTTAACTCTGTAACTTGAAACCTGAAACTTTTTTTATTCCAATCGAACACACGAAAATCCAAGGTTGTTTACATAATCAACGATGGCATTCCATTGCGGTTCCAAGGCTTCGACACGAAGAATCTTGTCGCGGTCTTCTAAATCGAAATTAATCTTATAAGAAGGAAACTGCCTTTTAATCACGGCAATAATATAATTGGTTTCGGTTTCCTTTTCTACGTTTGTCTTAAAAATTTCAACAATCATAACTAAACATTTTTAAATCTTAAACTCTGATTTTCTAATTTTTTCCAAAAAGATTATAAGATATTCCAAATCTCACATATCCCTGAGGATCTTCTTTGTGGCTGTACACATATTTGCTCGTTCGCTCACCTCTTTCGGTAAGGCGCACACTAAAAACATTATTGACACCGCCTTTTACAAAAGCAATGATTTTGGGCGTAAAGCAATATTCGTAGGTAATTCCGGATTTTAATTCGAGCTGGTTCAACTCATAAACTCCTTTTAGATTTTCGGTATTTAAATTCAAGTAGAAATTCTCGGTATTCAATTCTGTTCCTAGCGAAATTCGTCCGTTTTCGAGCAGTTCTCTTCTAAACAAAAATCGTTGCGGAAGAATAAAATCCATATCCCATTTAGAATTTTCGAATTTGTGATTGATAGAAAACAATGGCGTAACCGGAACAATTGAAGACGGATCAAGCAAAACCAAAGCGCCTAAGGTAATAGTCGTGTTGGGTGTTCTTTTGAGCACCAAAACTGCCGATGCAAAACCTTTTATTCGCTGTACATCATCTTTATTTCCGTCAACGTTAATTGTGGCGTTGTAGATAGCGGGTTTCCCAAAAAGCGATGCCATATAAGTTCCTGTTAAAGCGCCTGCCCAATAGTGAAATTCCCGACGTTCTTTACTGTAAGTCTGCATCGTATTGTAATTGTAAATATCTCCAAAATCATAACTTTCGTATTTATATCGCAAAGAAGTTGTCAAAACCAGTCTTTTGGATTTTGAAGCATAAAAAGGCATATTAAAAGCGGCTTTAAAACGGTTATGATTTTCGATTCTTCCTCTTTCATACTTATTCCCCAAAAATTCTGAATCGTAATTAGAAGGTCCTAATTCTTCGTATTGCACATCAAAAGTTCTTGTATTCGGAAACTTATCTACAACCGCTTTCGCGAAAGTTTTTACGCCTGGTTCTTTTTCCTGCGATACGGCTTTCAACGAAATAAACACCACTAAAACCGAAATGATTTTGGACTTCATAAACTAGGGAGATATAAATTTTATTTGGATGATATTTGAAATTCGATTCAAAAGTAAATGAGGCATTCCTATTATAATAGTATTTTTATACCAACGGCGTATGATTTATACGAATGGCGTTGGTATAAATTATCCTTTACAAAAGGCTAAAAACTATACGATTATACTATTTTTGCCGTTATGACGATTGCTAAAATTTACCAGAACTTTATTCTGCGAAACATTCTCGTAAACACTCTTGTTTATTTTGTTATTCTGGCTTGTGTTTATGATGAGGTAAAACAGGAAGGACACGACATTAATTTTCTATTTACCAAAGTAGCGCTTGGCTATTTTCCTTGTATAATCTGGGTTACCTGTTTTAATGTTTTTATTATTAGGCCTTTTTTATTTCGAAAAAAGCTCAAATTTTTCTTTGCGCTTCTTTTTGTCTACTGGACAGGATTTTTCTATTTTATGGATTGGTTTTTTCCGTTTGTAGGATTAGGAAGCCTTAAAACGCTTCAAATGTTGTCGCTGATTATCAACGGTACTTTTTTCTATTTTGTTCATATCGTCATTACCAAAAAAATGACACAGGCCGACAAAGACATTATGAATTTTAAATCGGAACTTTCGTTTTTAAAACAGCAATTGAATCCGCATTTTTTATTGAATGCCATGAACAATCTTTATGGCGAATCACTTTCAGAACCAGACAAAGTTCCAGATAGAATACTGAATCTTTCGGATATGCTGCGTTATCAGATTGAGGCTTCTAAAAAAGATTTTGTCTCTGTTGAAGAAGAAATAGGTTTCGTTAAAAAATACATTGAATATTATACATTTAGAAATGAAAGATTGAACGTAAACCAAAATATTGAAGGCGTTACGAATGAAATCGAGATTCCGCCTCTATTCTTTTTGCCTTTGGTAGAAAATGCAGTGAAGTTTTCTGCCGAAACTGCCGAACCTTTTATTAATCTGGATCTAAAAGTAAAATGCCGAAATTTGACTTTTACCATCAAAAACTCGTATCTAGATTCGGGTTCGCGTCTTTCGGGCACCGGAATCGGAATTGAAAACCTGAAAAGACGTCTGGAAGTTTACGGCCTAAAACACCATTTAAGCTGTCAGAAGGAGAAAAATATGTTTGTTGTAAAATTAAGTATATGGCACTTACCTACCGCTGTCTCATAATCGATGACGAATCGCCGGCGCATAAAGCCTTGATTTCGCACATTTCTAAATTTGACGAACTGGAACATTCCGGAAGTGCTTTTAATGGCATGGAAGCCATAAAACTGCTCAACGAAAACCAATACGATATTATTTTTCTTGACATTAATATGCCTGTCATTTCGGGTGTCGAATTGATGGAACTACAGCCCAATCGTCCGCTTACAATCGTAACCACCGCTTATTCTGATTTTGCACTTTCGGCTTACCAAAACGATGCGATTGATTATCTTTTAAAACCTATTTCTCCTGATAAATTTGCCAAAGCTGTCGAAAAAGCCAAAACGTATTTTTTTGGAAATAGTCTGAAAAAAGAAAGCAACAGCAACTCAAAAACACTTTCGTATCGCATTAACGGACAAAATGTAGACATGCCTCTTCAGGATATTATCTTTATCGAAAGCTTGGGCAATTATATGAAACTCTACAGCTCTAAACTGAATTTACCGCATATCATTTACGGTTCACTCTCGAGCATTGCCACAGAAATTGATTGTAAAAACTTCGTTCAGGTGCATCGCTCTTTTATTGTAAATACTGCTAGAATTACATCGGTCACGTTTAAAAATCTAACGATGTGCAACGGAGAAATTATTCCTGTGGGTAGGAAATATCAGATTTTGTTGGATAATCTTTTGATTAGATAATTTGTCAATTTGATAATCTGTCAATTTGATAATTAGATATTTTTTTGAGAAGCTTAAAACTTCAACTTGTAATTCTTATTTTCGTCTAAAAATCCAGAACCAAATGAGAAAACTTCTATTCGTAATACTTTTACTGGCTCAAAATTCATTTTCGCAATCTACTTATGAAAACGGAAAATGTATTAAATCTAAAAATTTTTCAGAAAAAGAAAGACTTCTCAATTTTCCTTTTTCTGAATCTCAACAAATTAAAGTTATATCTTTAAAAAATAAGACCGATGACTTTTCTCCTGGGCATGATTTAATAAATCACCTCAATTCAGTCGCATTAGGAAAAGACACTTTTACACCTGAGTTTTATGACGAGACTGCTACTTTAAGTACTGAACAGATAAACAAATTAACCGATATCATTTTTAACTTTACTTACACAAGACTCCCTTACGAATGGGCAGAAGTAATGTGCTATATGCCTAGAAATGCTATTTTATTTCTGGATGCAAATAATAAAATAATTGCTTATCTAGAAATCTGTTTCGGTTGCGACAATTATAGATCGAGCGACAAACGACTGAATATTGGAGAATACTGCAATACAAAATATAAAATGCTAAAATCTATATTCGAAAGCAGCAATATTAAATACGGTATTTCTGTTGTTGATTAATTTCTATTCCTAAAATACGTAATCGCTCCTGTAGACCACAACGTGAGAAAAATCAGAACGGGCTGAAAAAACAATCGAATCAAGCGCGCTTGATCGGTATCGAGTCCAAAGGCGGGTGTTTTGTTTAGGTACTGCGCAATATTTCCTGGGAAAATCAACACATAAAAAACAGCGAGCGCAATACCGACTATAACTTTGTATCGGGTTAAAAACAACATTGCCAATCCGAGAGTTATTTCGACAATTCCTGAAAGTATTACCACCAAATCTTTATTCATCGGAACCCAATCTGGGACTTGCGCCTGAAATTCGGCTCTCTGAAAAGTAAAATGTCCGAAAGCGGCCGTAATCATAAATAATCCTAAAAGAATGCGGACAAAATTCTGCAGTTTACTAGTTTGAATATTTTCCATAAAAAAGTTGTCTTAAAAGAATCGATTAACAAATTTAGGGCATTAAGGCCAGACTTCATTTCATAGTGTTAACCCTTGCGTTGTATAATATCAATGTTTTATTTTTTCAGCTTTACATGCTATTGTAAAACAATCTTTTACGCTTTAATTTAGGTCGATTTAGTCGTTACTTTCATCTTAATAATAAACAAACTTATTTTTTAATGATGATACCAATTCCCCATTTTCTTCTAATTTCATTTCTAATTGATTTCCCAATGCGTCACTTTTTATAGTGTAGACTTCAACATTTTTTGTTCCTTCAGAAACGTTTTTCACAGATTTCATTATAATATCTCTATACTTATTATATGCATATTCCACAATTACATCAACCTTATCTCGTCGATATTCTTCATATTTAATTAGTAAATCTCCTTCATAGTAATCCTTAGATACCAATACTCCTCTTAAAAACTTCTCAATTATACGATTACGTTCGTCTCTTTTATAGCTAATCCTACTATTATTCTGTTCATTAGTATTTCCTAAAAGCTCTTTCTCTATTAAAAATTTACCATTATACTTTGATTGGCTAAACCATGCTGGCTTATCAGATTCAGAATATCTTTCATTTTTAATAATGCTTTGGTTTTCATCATATTCCAACAAATTATATCCTTTAAATGAAATCTTGTCAGAGAAAACAGGAATATCAAATTCTTCTATCTTAAAAGGATAAATGCTTTCATTCTTATACTCAAATTTTCTCATCCGAATCATATTTCCATCTGAATCAGTTTCTGTCATTTTTTCGAGAGCTTTTTTAGAATTATAGAGATACTCCGTTTTTTTAAATTTAGTACTACCCTCTTCTTCTTCGTATTTTATTACATTTACCAGAAGTCTATCCTTATAAGTATACATTGTTTTGAACCTACTATCACCAAAATGAGCTGTATATTCTGTAAGCTGTTTATCCTTATTATATTTCCATGTAGAAATTCCCTCATATTTTTCTTTATTATCTCCATAAGAAAAACTTTCAGATACAACTTCTTTCACATTCGCTTTAAAAAGCACATCCGAAGTAATAATTTCAGGATATATTTCAATTTCACGAATTTCATTTATTTGTGCTGACGATAAATTAGACAGCATTAAGGCAAGTAGTAGTAATTTATTCATTAACATTTAGATTATCGGATTGATATAAAAACAAATATACCAAAGTTTACAGAGAATATTTCTCTAATACCCACATCAACATCTGTTAAGTGTTAAAAGAATTTATCTAATTTTTATTTACTTTTAGCTCCTAAACCAACCCAAAAACTACACTACTTTATTATGAACAATTTTAAGGGAATTTTATTCTTTGCCGCCATATTTACATTTCTAGTATCTATTGCAATGACGGGAAGTCAATTGACATTTTACTTTAAAAATAAAGAAATGTTCCATAATCCGAAACAATACAGCAAGCACTATGTCGTAATCGATTCGACTTTTACCGAGACTCAAGGTTCCAAAAACAAAAAAGTCTTTTATTATGGCTTGTCGAAGAAATTTGATAATTATAAAACTGTTTTTAATCTCAATGTTCCAGACGGCAGTGCACTTCTTGAAGATGAGATTATCGTTGAACCTGTCAAAGATCCTATAAACGATACGATTCTTCATTATTATGCATGGGTAAACAAGCAAAAACAAATTGGATATATTGCCAATTCTTATGAGCAGTCTATACAAGAAAATTGGATTTTTTCTGATCGTCTTTACAACATAAAACTCAACATCGGTTTACTTGCTTTTTCGCTTATTATTTTTTTCTGGCTCAAAGTTTACAGGATTTTTATGAAGTAATCTTTACCAGCAACCATAAGACAAAAAGCGAAAAATCGTGTCTTAGCATCTTAATCTTAAAAGCCATAAAGAACAAATCAACACTCTTTGTTAATTCTTTTCTTCAAAAAAATAATTTACATGAATAACTTTTCTTACTTAATTATTTAAATTCGCAAAATTCAAAACCCCAAGATCTTATAACCATGAGCATTTTTAATTTTTTTAAGCGATTAGATATAGAATGTCCGAGATGCCTTGGAAAAGGATTTGTTGAGCTGGAAGATATCATTCGTTTAAAAAGACAATTAAAATGGGTTCCAGCACCTTGCGCCTACTGTAATGCCACGGGAAGAGTCGAAAAAGAAATGCTTTCAAAAGTAGCTGTAGACTGCATGTATCTCACTATAGATTTACCAGAATCGGTAATCGAAAAAATAAAAAACGGCGATCAGGAAACTATCGAAAAAGGCAAACAACGCGAACGTTTTGTAGAACATCTTATCGCGTTTGTAGAAAAACAGTACCTCAATCAAAACAAGGATGCCGAAAGCATCGCAAACCTTTATTTAAGCACAGAGGAAGAAAATGCTGCTTTTTCTGTAAACAAAGAAGAACTTGTCAAATACATTCAGGGCGTAATCGAATTAAAAAATGCTGAAAGGAATTAATTAAAACAAAAAAACTTAGCTCCTAGCATCTCAGAATCGCATCATCTTTAGAAAAACACGTATAAATACGCATAGTCACTCTAATTTATAGTGGTATTATTGCGTCGAATAATTTTTATCCGAAAGGATTTTATTTAAATGTTGTCATTTTTTTTTGGAGAAATAATTGAGATTTTAGTCCCTGCGATTAAAATCTCATTTTTTTTGTTTTTTTGCCACTAAGACACAAAGGCGCTAAGTTTTTTTAACAGTTAAGACACTAAGATTTAAAACCTAAGCTTTAAAATCACTTGACTGATTCCGATGCTATTTTTCCTTAAAAAACTTTCTAAAAATTAAAATCCGAATAGTATTTTTGTTGCAGATAAATGCCTCAAAACAAAGTCCAAAACAATATGACACGAGAAAACTATATTCCTTTCAACAAGGAATTCTTACTCGAGCAGCAATTAAATGCCTTTAGCGGAGACCTTGAGAAAATTGATAATTTTAAGAAATTATTCGATATAATCGAACATTATTATCATTACGAATCTTTTAATCTCAATAGGAACCTAAAGCAGCATTATGCCCTTTATGATCCAGATTTAAGCGAAAAAGAACGTGAAGGTTTTATCAAAAAAAGCGATTTCAGTGTATTTAAAAAAACACTGCTTACTGTTTTGGAACGTGGCAATTATTACCGAATCAGCGAAGAGACTTTACAAGCGGCATTTGAAGAATCTGATTTAGTAGGCTTAGATCTTTCTATTGATTTTAATGCTTTTAAAGATTACGAGATATATGCCCGCGGTCATCACAAAGCAAAAGAAAAAGTCAAAAAATATTTTTTCTGGAAAAAAGAAGTCGAAATCGAATATTACGATCGTGTTTTAGTTTATCTAAATTACAGCGATGCCGATTATCTGGCGGCGAAGAAAGTCAAATTAGGAAAAATGCCGATTGATCCGGGTTCTATTGCTTTAAAAATATTTAAGCGTGTTCCTAAAAATGACCTCGAAACGGTTTTCCCAAATGCGGTTCCTAAAATGTCTATAAAAGACAAAATGCTGCTTTGGGTTCCGGGACTTTTTGGTGGTGTTTCGCTTTTAAGCGCAAAAGTAATTCCGGCTTTGATCAATATGTACGAAGCTTACCAAACCGGAGAAACAATCGATTTGTTAAACAGCAAAACGTCTTTAAATCAGGGATTAATTGCGTTAGGGATTTTGGCGGCGTACTGCTTTCGTCAGTATAATAATTTTATAAATAAAAAAATTCGCTACTCCAAAACGCTTTCAGATAGTTTGTATTTTAAGAATGTTGGAAACAATAGTGGTGCATTTTATTCTCTTCTAAATTCTTCTGAAGAAGAAGCCTTAAAAGAAACCATTCTGGCTTACACTTTTTTGCACGAAAGCGAAAAACCGTTAACTGCCGAAGAACTTGACGACCGAATCGAATCTTGGTTTGAAAACAACCTAAACACTATTTTGGATTTTGATGTTCACGATGCTTTGCTAAAACTAAAAAGCACTGGTCTTGGTATCGAAACCAACGGAAAATGGGAAGTCATTTCGCTAGAGCAGGCTTTAGTGAAAATTGATGAGTTATGGGACAATGTTTTTCAATACAATCAAGGATAATATTTTTTTTAATTTCTAATCTTTCAAAAACTAAAAGTGAAAAATCTTAGACCACATTCCATTATCATTTTCTCTTTGTTTTTATCGGGAATAATAATTTGGTGGTCTGCCGAAGGTTTCAGATTCGACCCCAATCATAGATGGATTTATGATATCGGAGTATTTTTTAAACTGTCGATGATTCCTTCCTCTCTGTTGTACTCTTTCATTGTTTTGATTTTTTATATAAAGAAGGACATTAACCTAAAAATAAGATACAAATGGGGCTGGCTTGCTTTGGCACTCTCTCCTATTTTGTATTTTCTAGCCGTGATCACTTGGGTGTTTATTAAAAATTACGTCTTTTTTTAATTTTTATAAATAAAAAACTTTCAATTTCTATGTAATTAGGAAAATGTATCTGAGCAAAAATTAAAGAAAATTCAGTAGATTTACTGCAAACTAACTAAAAACCAAAAAGATGAAGACACTACAACAATGGTTTGCAGAGTATGCAGTAAGCCACCAAAATCCAAAAAACAAAGCGATACATTATATCTGTGTACCAGCAATTTATTTTTCGATTGTTGGTTTGTTAATGAGCATTCCGAGCGGAATTATTTCCAATACACTAAAATTAAATGCTCCGATTATCGAGAACTGGGCTTTTCTTATCTTGATTTTCGTTTTGGTTTTCTACATCCGTTTGTCTATTGCAATGGCTTTTAAAATTGCTCTTTTTTCATTTCTCTGTCTTGTTGTGAATTATTATATCAGTCATTTTTTTCCTTTATGGATATTCTCCATCGGCGTTTTTGTTATCGCCTGGATCGGACAGTTTTACGGCCATAATATTGAAGGCAAGAAACCTTCTTTCTTAAAAGATCTTCAGTTTTTATTGATTGGTCCAGCTTGGGTTGCCGAGAATTTGTTTTCAAAAAAATAGATTGTCATGAAAGCAGCAAAAACTAGCAGAACAGCGCAATACATGGCCTTCTTTAGAGCATTAGAAACCAGACGCCGTACAAATAAGCCGTTATTTTCAGACCCTTACGCAATACATTTTTTAGATTCAAAATTACGACTTGCGGTTCGTTTGTCTAAATATTCTATTGCCTCAAAATACATTAGTAATACTATACAAAAAAAGATTCCTGGCGCTTTTTCTTCGGGAGTTGCCAGAACAAAATACATCGACGAACAGCTTGATGCCGCCATTTCAAACGGAGTACAGCAAGTTATCATTTTAGGTGCAGGTTTTGATACCAGAGCTATACGACTTGATTTTTTAAAATCGGTTCCGGTGATTGAAATCGATCATCCGAATACTTCAGATTATAAAATGGAAACCTACAACAACCGAATTGGCTGGATGCCCGAAAATGTACGTTTTCTTCAAATCGACTTTAACAAACAAAATCTAGACCAGCTGGCGGTCAAGCATAATCTTGATTTTTCTAAACCGACTGCCATATTGTGGGAAGGCGTAACGAATTATCTAACAGACGAAGCGGTAAAAAACACCTTTTCGTTTATTTCTCGTTTTGCTTCAAACAGCTATGTGATTTTTACGTATGTGCATCGAGAAATTCTTCATAATCCCGAAGCTTTTTTAGGTGGCAAAAAATTATTGAATGATTTGACAAAACTAGAAGAAAAATGGACTTTTGGTTTTACGCCCGAAGAACTTCCAGACTATCTAAATCAATTTGACATTCAGCTGAAAGAAGATTTGGGAGCAGATGAATACCGTGATAAATTCCTTCCCGAAAGAGCTGAAAAAGGTTATGAATTTTATAGAACTGCCGTTGGAATAAAAAAATAACCTCTCTCCTATTTATTGCCTAATTTAATAAGATGCAGTTATGAAATTAGATCTTAACGGAATAAAAATTGAGAATTTCGATATTTTTACATACCGCAGGATTCGCCGTGCGATTGGTTATCTGGGCATAAGCTTGCCTTTGTTTTTGGTTGTTTTTTCTCTAATTCCCTTTTTTGAGACTCAGATGCAACCCTCTATAAGCGATTATTATTATACGAATCTGAGAGACATTTTTACGGGAACTTTGTGTGCTGTCGGTTTGTTTTTAATACGCTACAAAGGCCATGGAAATGCCTCTTTCTGGAAAAATGACAATCTGCTTACCAACATTGCCGGAATTATGGCTATCGGAGTTGCGCTAGTACCAACCAATCCCGATGATTTTTCGCAGAAAATCTATACTATCATTCCGCTTACTGTAAAATGGTTGGGCTGGCTTCATTACGGTTTTGCGGCGCTGCTTTTTTTATTATTGGCGTTGCTTGCAATTAATGTTTTTACCATCGGTCAGGAAAACGAAACCCGCGAACCTAAAAGCATTTTAAACGAAAACAACATTTACAGAACTTGTGGTTATACTATTTTGGTTGCCGTAATTATGGTTCCGCTTTCAGCAGGTTTAAAGCTTTTTTCCTATTCAACCTTAGTTTTTGAAGCGCTCGCACTTTTTGCGTTCGGAACGGCTTGGCTCATAAAAGGACGCGCGTTAGGAGATCAGGGCAAAATAGGTCAAAAACTGTATCAGGAAAATAATCCTGTCGCTACCGAAAAGGTTTTTGAGGAATAATATCCTGCATCTGAATGGCATATCATTTGAATACGATGCTGTAGATTTTCATTTTTACTAACTCAAAAAACTAAATATCATGAAAGTAACCTATTACGGCCATTCGTGTTTTTCTGTTTCTGCCAATGGAAAACATCTTTTGTTTGATCCTTTTATCTCACCGAACGAATTAGCAAAACACATTAATATTGATGAAATAAAAGCCGATTACATTTTTATTTCACATGCGCATTACGATCATATTCTCGATGTTGAAAGAATCGCAAAAAACACTGGAGCTAAGGTTTTGGGCAATTTTGAAATTTACAATTGGTTGCTAAAAAACGGTATCGAAAATGCGCATCCTATAAATCCTGGAGGGAAATTCAGTTTTGATTTTGGAACGGTAAAGTGCGTCATCGCACAGCATCCGAGCAGTTTTATGGACGGCAGTTATGGCGGAATCGCCTGCGGATTTGTCCTTACAACCTCTGAAGGCAATTTTTATTACAGCGGAGATACTGCTTTGACGCTGGATATGAAACTTATTCCGAAATACGCCAAACTTGATTTTGCAGTTTTCCCGATTGGCGATGGCTTAACAATGGGAATAGAAGAAGCCGTTGAAGCCTCTAAACTCGTTGAGGTTGATAAAATACTGGGTGTTCATTATGATACTTTTGGTTTTATCGTAATGGATCAACAAAAGGCATTTGATGGTTTTAAAAATGCAAATCTAGATTTATTTCTCCCAAAAATTGGAGAAACTATCGAAATATAATCTTCTAAATATCGCTAAATATTTTCGCTTTAGCGAAATAAAACAGAGTAAAAACCTGCATTTTATTGATTTATAGTACAATTCAACAAAGGCATTAAAATTGTTTTTCATTTTTCAGTAATAACCAAAAGCATCAAAACAAGAAGTCGAGATGCTGAAAAAAATTATTAATTATGAGCACGCAAAAAACCAATGCTTCAAATTCGGAAACAGAATTTGCCGATCTTCCCGGAAGAAAAATTGCCTACAGAAGTATCGGATCCGGTGATCCCGTTATTTTAGTAAACCGTTTTAGAGGAACAATAGATACTTGGGATCCTCTATTTTTAGACCAACTGGCCGAAAAACATAGAGTTATTACTTTTGATTATTCGGGTATCGGGTATTCGACTGGAAAACTGCCGACAGATGTAACAGAAGTCGCAAAAGACATTAAAGATCTGGCTGGTTTTCTAAAAATACAAAAAACAGCGCTAATCGGTTGGTCTTATGGCGGTTTGATCACTCAAGCTGCTACGTTATTGTTTCCGGAACTGGTTACTCAGACGGTTTTGCTTGGAACAGGGCCTCCTGGAAAAAGAATTGTACCGTTGGAACAGGCTTTTCTAGATGTTGCCCTTAAGCCCATAAACGATTTTGAGGATGAAATTGTGTTATTCTTTGAACCTTTATCAGAAGAAAGCAAAAAACAGGCAAAAGCTTCTCACGACCGTATTCATAAAAGGCTGGATGTTTCGAAAATTCCTTCAACGATGGATGTTTTTCAGCTTTATTTTCAGGGCGGTGACGGAATGGGCGAAGACAAAAACAACCTTAAGGAACAGCTGAAAACTACAAAAACACCAATTTTGGTTATTTCGGGAGATCATGATATTAGTTTTGCAATAGAAAATTGGTATCCGTTAACGAGACAGCTGCCAACGACTCAGTTTATCGTCTTTCCGCAAACGGGACATGCGCCTCATCATCAGCATGTGGATCTGGTTGCTGATTACATTACAAGTTTTCTAGAAAAGACCAAATAAACCTTATTATGAAAACGGATCTCTAGCCCAGACAGAAGCGGCATCCTTTTGTGGCGGGGTTCGCCGCAAAAGATATAGCGGATGGCTGGAACATGCTTCTAAAAAAAGACAAATTAGACCTTGCTCTTCTTTGTCTTTTTTTGTTTTTCTAAAGAAAATTGTATGTATTTTTATCGATGTAAAAGCCATTATAATTTTTTAGAAAATGAAAAACATTCAGCAGATTGAGCTTGAAAAATATGATAATCCGAATTATGAATTAATAGAAAACGGAATTTATTTTAATAAAGAAGACGGCGATTTGTATGTTTTTGCCATAAAGTACGAATTGGAAGAAAATGAGGATTCTCAGTATCCGCTTGAAGATATTCTGGATGAATTTTACTTACATGTTTCTGATTTTGTTGATGAAGATGCTTTTGAAAATTCAAAAATCGTAACGCTGGAATTGGGCGGCGATTTAGAAGATGTTCAGAATGCTGCTAAAAATCTTATCGGAAAAAGGGCTTACAATATTGAAGAAATAGACCCAGAAGATGGCAAAACGTATGTAAAACTGGTTATTGAATAATCTTATTTTCTTTCTATCGAACTGCTGAGTTGTGTTTAGCTCATTGTTTTATTCCTGTTTTTATAGAAAATACCGCTGATAACTAAAAACAAGATTCCCATAAAACCAAAAAATGCTGTTTTAGAAGTATTATGGTCCTTTATTGTACTGTTATAGCTTTCTAAAGAAACGTAGGTATTGTTTTTGTCTTCTAGCTGAACAATCTTGGATTCGTAACGGTTCCAGTATTTTTCTATTAAATTAAGATTGGGATTGGGTTGCAGTTTTTTTTCAAAATCCTCACGACTGATTTTAAATGAAATCGAGCTTCCTCTTTTATAATTCTGAATCAAACTCTCGTAGTTGCCTAAAAACATGTCATCTCTTATTTCGAAATCTATTTCAGGATAATTTTCTAAATAAATGTAAAACGTTGTTGTTTTCTTATATTTTTCAACAAAAATATCTTCTGAAAGCACTCCACTAATTTGTTTAGTCTCATTAAGAGTCAGCGTATCTTTTCTTACGAAGGCTATGGAAAGAAATACGATTCCGACGAGTAGCGTTACTTTAGCGTATTTTAGGATTAGTTTGCGTTCGAGCTCCTTTTCGAGTTCTTTATTTTTTCTTCTGCCTCTTGTCAGCAGGTTTTTTACAGCTTCATAATCATCAAAATAATAACTGTGAAGTTTGTGTTGACGCTGGTCTTTTGTAATGAATGTAAAATCTTCCCAATTACTGTATTTGCTGCTTTTTTGCTGTGTGGCCCAACCTTCAATATCGGTAAGCATAATTGATTTTTTGACCTTTCCAAAAGCGTTTCTAAATTCGATTTTAACAGAATTATAAAATAAATTTGGAACTTGCAGTAAAGAATACAAGCAAAAAAAAGAACCGCAAAATAACAAAATTGACGGCAGAAGCTCTTTGATTCCTATGTTTGTTTCTTCTAAAAAATTGGTCCAGAATAAAATTGTCAAAAACAAAAAAAACAATATTCCTATACTGCAGATTACAATGTATGACGTTTTCTTTCGGGCTTTTACAAGATTTTCTTTCATTGCTAGGTTTTGTTTTTTGGGACTAATTTTCTGATGCTAATGTAAAAATAAAAAACAAAAAATAGTTTTTTATATACTCTCTTCTGCATACAAAAGAAACCAATTTTATAAGTAGTTCAATTTATGTTTCGAAATTTTAAAAAACACATAAAAAACTGTAAATCAATCAAAACAAACACTAAACATGAATTAAGAGAATATGAAGGCAATTGCAAATTGTTTCAATAAATTAAAGTTATCCTAATAGAAGTTTTCTTAAATTAGCCCGGCAGAAATTAGAATCTGCGTCCCAAAACACCAAATCATTTTAACCTAATAAAGCTAATGTATGAATGAAAAAAAATCTACTATTGATCCGTTGTTAAATGTCGTTTCTTTGCTTAAGAGTATAGGCTTTTTATTAGTAGTTGGTTTTGTATTTGTATGGTGCTGTGAAAATACTTATGACCGGATTTACGGAGACAACCATCACAAAAATAAAATAGAAAATTTACTGAAAAATGGCAAAACCATACTGGCAAATCTTGATCAAAACTATGTGATTTCACGGGTAAACAAAGGAAATTATTATCAAACCTCTTACGAATTCAAATACAGTTTTAGGGTAAATGATAAAGTGTACAATGGCGATTTTACAACTGAAGAATTTATTCCGACCGATGCTAATCGATTAAAAAAATATCTTACGGTTCATTATTTGCCAGAAGATCCAGAAGTTAACCAAATTGATGCTGAAACAGAATATGAATACGCAAAACAAGATATTGAGGAACATGGAATCGGAATGTTGCTTTTGAATATTTTTGGTCTTTTTGTAACCTTTTTTATGGTTTTGTACGGAATTTTTTCTGTCAAAGAAAAAGCACAAAACTTAGACAAGCCAATTGAAAATACGTATAGAAAAACGCAGTATCAGAATGAAGTAAATCAAAAAACCGATTATTCTAATTTTAGGTAATTATAAAATTAACAACCAAATAAATTATGAACAGTATTAAATTAATTGGTTTTGCCGCACTTCTATTTCAGTTGTTCTATTCTGATGGTTTAGAGAAAAAAATTATGGGCGATTGGGAATATCAATATTCTATAATCGACAATAGACCTCAAAAACTAGAAATTCACTATATTTTTCCAGTAGAGAAGATGATTTTTGAAAAATGCAACGATCAAAAAGATATTCAAAAAATGCCTATAACTGTTAAGGAACTTAGGAAAACTAACGCATTTAAAAACATTTCCTGCAAAACGTACAACAACGGCAAACTTATTGACACCTATTTTCCCGTTCTTTTAACGGGGGCAACATCAAAAGACACGACTTATAGTGTGACAAATTATGGCAATCGTTTAAAATCGGATTATTTTATTAGGCGAATAGCTAAAGATACTTTGATTGTTTCTGATGGGACAATTTATACTATAACAGGAAAAAGATACACTTATGTAAAACATATTTATGTGAAAAAACGATAATCAAAATTTGTATTAATAAAAAATTAAAAACATGGAAAACAATAAAGTACCCGTATTTACCTTTAGTATTATAGCCATTATTTTAGGAGTGATATTGTACAAACAGTTTGATTTTGAAACTCTAAAATTTGAAAATCCTATATTAGCGGTCATTTATCTGATTGTTTTTGTTTTTTCAGTATATGTTCTAGTCAAAAATTCCAAAAAACGCTCTGGAAAATAATCACCAGCCGTTTAAAACATAATTCCGTTATACGGAATCAAATTATTGAACCAAATTTTAAAAAATGAAAAAAAAGCCAATAATTCTATTATTTGTATTTGCCGTCATAAATATGTTCGGTCAGGCACCGGCTGTATCCAAAACCACTTCTTCAAATAGCAAATTGCCTCCTAGTGAAATGGTTACGAACAAAGCCTTAAAACCGCTTAAAAAAGTTAAGCTATACGACCAAACAATCTTAATATATGATTACGATGGTTCTCTTTTTTCGTACGACCTAGAATCAGAATCAATTGCCTGGACGGTAAAAGCGGCAGATGCCCCTAGTGAAATGTGTGCTAATAAAATAACACTACAGGATGGAGTTGTATATGTTCCGTTTATCAATGGTGAAATTTTTGCAGTAGATAATGAGACTGGTAGTATTTTCTGGAAATCAAGATTGGGTAATATCAAAGATCAAATTGTTCTAAAAGATCAGACTCCGATTATAAAAGATGGAAAACTGTATATCACAGCTCAAAATCAAAATCAAAGCAGCAACCTTTATGCGCTTGATATAAAAGATGGCAGTTTATCGTGGAGCTTCAAATTGGATGTTGCACAAAATGATATTCAGCCTCTGTTCTTCAACAACAAAATCTTCATTCCAAGCGCAGTTAATTTCTACAGTTTAGATGCAAAAACAGGGCAAATTCTGAATCAAAAAACTTTTGAGGAATCTATTACTGGAAAAATCATTACAGATGGCGAAAACCTATTTGTCGCAAGCGAAAAAAACAGCCTTTACGCTTTAAATCCTGACAAACTAGATGTTTTATGGCAGTTTAAATTTGATGAAAATCAAAACAATGTTAAGGAACGCATTGTATGCAAAGACAAAAAAATCTATTTTGGAACTCAGGGTTCGCAAGGCAGTTCTGTATATGCTGTTGATGCAAAAACAGGAACTCAGCAATGGAAAGTAGATTTTAAAGACGATAATATCGAATACATTACCGAAGAAGTTAATAATATTTGGGGCTACACCCGCAAGAAAAAACTTTTTCAGTTAGACTTTAATGGCGAAATAGTATTTGACGCAAAATTAACAACTCTTCCGGTCTCCAACTTTGAGTTCCCAGCCGATGATAATCTGCTTTATTATTATTGCGACGCTGGTTTAATTCAGTTTGATTTGACCGAAAAAGACGAAAACGTATATTATATGCGAACTTCTCTTAAAGATGATGTTTACAGCGCTTATTTGAAGATTGTTCGATAAGACTGTTTTTCAATAATTTTAATGACAAAAAAAGCCTGAGAAAGTAGATTTCTCAGGCTTTTTTTGTGGAAAGGATAAACATAAAAACACTTTAGATTTTACTGTATTGGTATTTCCCCAACAGTTTTTTTTATCCCTAAAATTATACTCTGAATAAAATAATCTTCAATATTACTGCAGTTTTCATACTCTGGATAATCTAGTATCTCAAAATCATCTAATAAAATTTTACTCATTATGTTATTAGACAAGAAATTTTCGTCTGGAATTCCCCAAGTAACATCACTATTTTTAGGAACCGGAATATGAAATGTAAAAGATAATTGTTTTAGGGTACTTTTAGCCCGCTTCTTTTTATAAAGTAGAATTTTTTCAACATTATTGTAAATCAAATTAAACTCTAAGGCTTCAATATTGTTTCCTTTTTCACTTATAAATAAATCTTTAAAAGTTTTTGGATAATAGTAATTAGTAAGCTTGTCAATTATTTGGCTTTCTAAGAAATCGTAATTGAAATTCTCATCTATATTTAGTACATAAAAATTATGATTAAATGTAATTTCCATATTTATTGTTTTTAAAATTCATCTTCCGTTACTATTACTTTTCAAATTAGAAAACATCTATAACAGCTAGGATTTAGACGCTCTTTTGATTATTTTCTTCCAAACAATAACAACAATCAATAACATTACAGCCACAATAAAACATATACCGCTAAAGCTGAACTCAGATTCAACAGTTGTAAAAATATAATCGGTATGTTGTTCTGGAATAAATTTTCCTTTTGTTTCTGAAAAACCTTGTTGAGACGTATCATAACCTTTTTGGTTAGAGTATTGAAAACAAAAATAACAAAGTAGTAAGATTGAAATTAGCGTTATTACTAAATAAAGAAATGCTTTTTTTCTCATAATTTATAACAATATAAGTTAGCGTACTAGATATGTTTTTATCACTTTGAAGCTGTATAATTATCAATAAAAGCAGGAAGTTCTAACAAATCGTTTTTGCTTAAGATTTCTAATTGCAATTGGTTAAACTAAAGAAGTTCTCAAAGGATTTAAATAATCCAGTTGTTTTTCTTCAAAAAGCTCTTCTAAAGCCTCACAGCCATGTTCTATTTTATAATCTCTTTCCGCTAGTGTAATCGGAATAAGCCAATAGCAATGGATTATTTTATCTTCAAATTGAAAAATCTCCAAATTCTCTCCATCAAGATAAGGCAATGAAATAAAAGCATGGTCGCATTCTGATTTTTCAAGCCATGGTCTTCCAATATTTGAGGTATGATGAATATTAAAAGGCGTTAATCTGTGATGAGAAGCATGAACAGTCAATAACTCAACCAAAGAATTATCTTGTCTCTGAGAATAAATAACCAATTCAATTAAGTTATCATCGATTAAATCTGCTGACATTCCAACAGTGCAATACGCCCACATATTGTGAACATTATTTGGAGCAAATTCTAAAACAAAGAACTCGGGATGGGTTTTCCACGTTGGACCTATTTCCCATTTTATCTTTTTTCCAGAAACTCCAAAATAGGAATTGTAATGTTCTGTCAATTCGGTAGAATAATTCTGTTCCATTCGTTTTTTATTGTAGACTATTAAGGACAATTTAGTCGTCAAAAGAATCTTGCTTATTATTTGACAAAGTGAACTTAATAACTTTGCAATCAATATGCAAATAAAAGCAATCCTAAGATTTTAGATTCCTTACGGAGTTCTAAACCTCTATTGAAAGCTATAAATTAAAAAATAAAAGCTCTAGAACTTATTTTTTAATTCACATTAAACCTTATTCTTTTGATTAATCTATTTGAGTTTACATCTATTGCGTCTCGCCCGTGCAATAATAAATCATTTCTAAACAATACTAAATCTTGTTTTTCCAATTTAATTTTAAACGAATTAGCTGCAAATATTTTATCCAAATTATTGAGCACTTCAATTTCTTTCTCACTAATTTTAGAAAATGATTCCATAGTTATTCGGTCATAACAAATCTGATAACGTTCATTATTGCCGCTTAAAATGCTTCTGTACTGATTTCGGAATTTCCATTTTTTATTTAACAAGTCATCAATAGCATCTTCAGACAATTGACTTATTATTTTGTTTAAAAAGATAAAGTTATTTGCACCTTGTTCCTTGATGGCAGGTTCAACACACAAAAGCCCTACACAGTTCGGAATTATATCAAAATCGGCACAATCAGTATGTAAAGGAAAAGCCAAAGACGAAGTGGCAATAGAGGTGAAAAAATTATTTTGTTTCGATATTTTGACATCGAAAACATCTTGCCTACAATTATTTCTATTTTCTTTAATAGAATCACCAATACTATTGATGAATGATTGAAATTCGTAATCTGATAAAGGAAAGTTTTTTATGAGAACTATTGTTTGTCCTTTTCGTAATGTTTCTATAATCTTTTGAAGATTAAAATCTTTTTCAAAATCACAACTAGTTAACAAGTCCGACGTTTCCATCAATAAATAAGCTTAATTCATTATTGAATCCGTTTTTTGGGAAACTGTTAATTTTTTGTTCTAAATCCTCAATAAGTCTATATACCCCAAATTCAGTTCCTGATTTATAATAATAGCTACAGGATATTTTCTCTACATTCCCATCCCATGTAAGTTCTGTGTGAACTGGAATTTCGGTGATTTCATGAATTTTTGAAAAGAGTTCCCCAATTGTAGCGCTTTCATCAATATCCAGAACATTTAAAACTAAAGGAGTTTGGTTGTCATCATCCAACTCTGAAAAAAATTCAATTTCCATCTTGTATATACTTAGTTGTTTAAATTCTATTAAATCGCTTGGCTAATATAAAAAAATTGCAAGGCTAAATTTCTAAAAACTTGTTGGAAAATATTTTTATCTATAAAAAGATAATCTAAAATAGCTTAACATATAAGAGATTTTCATTTTGAAAACCTCTGACAGGTTTCAAGCCATAAAGCCCTGAGAATTTACATTCTCTGGCATTCAAAATTTATAGCGACCTTGACAGTACAGAATTTGAATCAATGGTTGGAAGATTTAAAGATTTTGAGTGATGTGTAATTTTACTATTGGCTAGAGTCTCTTTAAAGCAGCAAGACCAATGAAATTTACTCTCAAATAAGACGAAAAGCATTCGACAAATAAAAAGTTCGTTTGATGATTTATACAATAAAAATCCTATTTTTGAAAACAAAAAGGTTGCCATTTTTTAGGCATAGCGCCTGTATTTAAAGTAGATAAATCTAACATTACCAATTACATATACGAGTTATTAGCCATTTACCAAACACATATGAAAGCAATTCTAATATTCTTGATTTCTATCGCTATCGTATCCTGTAAAGATAGTCACGATGTATTACATGAAGAGATGGATAAAATTTCTGAAGAATTTAGAAAATTTGACATAATGCTAGTTGAACTTTACAAGAAATCAGAAAAAGATCCCAAAAAAGTTATCACAATCGTTGATAGTTTATTAATTGAAAATACTAACGAAACTGACAAATATAAATCCCAAATAAAAACCAATATTGAAAGGGATTTACATTATTTCAAAGCCGAATTGCTATATAAAACGGGTAAATACAATGAATCCATAAATGAACTAAATTTAAAAAGTAATGAAATAAATATTAATAAAACTGGAACCTCTGCCATTGCTTATGTGGCAAACTATATCAAATTGAAGGATTTTAAAGCTGCAAAATCTTTTCTCGATAGTGTTGGTAATTCGAACGGAAATTACTACGCACTTGGGAATTATTATGAAAGTATCGGAGACAAAACCTCTGCTCTTAAAACGTATAAATATAATCTTGAAGAAGACAAATCGAGAAAACATTTTATTTATTATGTATGGACTCAAAAAAGAGTTGATGAGCTTGAAAAGAATAAACCTTTACTGAATGAAGTTTTTTTTCCAACTGGTAATCCAAGCTTTGAAATTTGTGAGGTTTGTAATATCGACAATGAAAAACGAGAAAAGATTACGCAATTATTGATAAAAATGCCTGAAAATCAACATTGGTCTTCAACTGCTATTTTAGAATCTCCATACGACACTGGAAAAAGTTATTATTGGATCAGAGTAGAAGTCGACAATAAAGAATTAAATTATTATGTAGACCAAAAAACTTTTGAAATAAAATACTTCAATCCAAAAACTAAAACTGTAATGCCATTAGAGGACTGGCGAAAGAGAAAATAAAAACGGCTTATAAAAGCTACTACAACGAATTTGAATAATTCGTTTAATGGAAGAATGGGCTTAATTTAGTCTCAAACCCGCTGTAGTACAAAGACGTTGGCCGTCAGCGTGAAAAAACCTAACAGAAATAAAAAATCTTTTAAATTACTAAAATGCAAAAAACATTCAAATCTCAAATTACATTTTTATTATTAAGCTTTTGCACATTAACAATTGGACAAAACTATAAAGGAGAAATAGTTAATATAAAAAATGAAACCTTACCTGTTGAAATCATACTTGATGCTTCTTCATTTAATGTTAATAGATTAATCAAATTACAAGACAAAATCACTGTAATTCAAAATGGGACTAAATTAGAATATTTACCAAAAGATTTGAAAACTTTCAAAATCGAATTAGAAAAAGAAACGATAACATTTGAAAGTGTTGATGAGGCAATATTTGCGCAAGGATTATATTCCAACAAAGTAAAACTTTATAAAATATTGAAACAAATATCTCATGGCCATATTGTTAGATATTACGTGATTAAAAAACCTAACATCAATAATTTGGCACAAATGCCAGCAATGGGATTAAGCAGATTAATAAAAAAAGACGCAATGTTACCGGCAATAGAAGATTGTAAAATTTCATACGACAAAGTTAAAAATGATGAAATTAAAATTAAAGATGAAAAAATATTGATTGACTTTATAAAAGACTATGAAAGCAATTGTTTTCAAAACTAAATAAAAAGCCGAACCTTCAACAGCCATTACAACGGATTTGAGCAATAGGCTTAATGGAAAAATGGTTTTGTATTTGGAAAAAAAGTTTTTAACCGAAAGTTAGGCTTTCTTAATCCAAGCCTGCTTGTAACGCGAGAACGTTAGCTGTTATTTTAAACAAAAATAAATCTTAATGGAACATAAATTTAATGATTGGGCAATGTACCTTAATGTTTGCGCTTCATATAGTGAAACATTTCGACAAGAGATGTCTATGCAACTTCTGGAAGAGTTTTATAGATTATTGGAATTTGAATCTAAACCTACAAAAAACAAATTTCGGCTTAGTGTAGGCCTGCATCCATTAAAAACGGAATATGAGAATGGGTATGCATTTTCAGTTGTACATATTGTAGCTCCAGATTCACTATCTAGACCTGTAACTGCTTATTGGAAACCTAAAAATGGTGAAAGTGTTGAAAACGCATTTTCCTTAGATATATGGAATAAAGAAAACATCGAATTTGGTTGGTGTACTGATTTCGACAAAAATGTTTTTTTAGTATATTTTGAACCCAAAAATTTAATCCCTAAGAAACAGCTTGAATCGAATTTTGACTATGAATATGATTATACATTATTTCCAGACTTAAGTTGTACAATTTGTTTTTCTAGAAAAGTTTATCTGAATGAATTAATTCAAATAGCAACAATTCTTACCGAAACAATAAAAGACTCTTATATTTCAGATTTGAGAAACGAAGATGGAGAAATGGAGTCAAACAAAAACAATGAAACAATTGTAATATTTGATTTCCAAGATAATGATTTTGAAAAATCAAAAAAACAACTTGAAAATGCAATAAAGAAAATAGGACAAAATAGTGTTGGTAAATTAATCGAAAAAATTATTGTTGAATAAAAACAACAGCTAACAGCATTTTTGCGAGATTTGGGCAAGAAGCTTAACCATAAAAATAAGCCTGAGAATGTAGATTCTCAGGCTTTTAAAATTTACAGTGACCTTGACGGTACAGGATTTGAACCTTTTTATTGGTTAATTTTAAAGTTTTAGCTAAAATCTCTATTATTCTCTTTTCTTTGAGTTTACAGATGACCTTTCTGTTTTTATTTTTTGACGGTGCTGCATTCCCCATTTTGTCATTGCTTCTACAACTTCTTGCAATGTTTGGCTATACGGCAATAATTCATACTCAATGCTGACGGGATAACCTACAGCAACTTTTTTTACAATGAAGCCATTAATTTCCAATTCTTTTAATTCACTTGAAAGAACTCTTGCTGAAATTCCATTAACCTGCCTCTGAATCTCAGTAAATCTTTTGTTTCCTCTAGCCATTGAAATTATAATCATTAATTTCCATTTGCCTCCAATTGCATAAAGTGCATCTGATACCGCCATTAAAACTACGTTACATTCTTCGCTAAATGCCTTATTGTCAATTTGTTTTTCAGACGATTCTTTCATAATACGATATTGTAAGTTACTAACCTTTAGGTAACGACTAATAAATTGTAAGCGAATATAAGATAATTTTGTTTCTAATAATTTAAAAAATATAGAAATCATGACATTAGAAACTTTAAGAATCAAAGAAGAATTAAGAACGCTTATTGATGATTATGCCACTTTAGGAGACGAGAAAAAAATTTCTCAGGTAATGGATTTATTTACTCCAGATGTAAAATATGACGTTTACATGAACAACTCATTAATCTCAACCGTTTCTGGAAGAGAAAACATGGAAAGGGATTTTAATAAACATGCAGCAGATGTAAAAACTTATTTTACAATAAATGGACAACATAAAGTTATCATTGACGGGAATGTTGCCACTGGAATTTCATTTTCTCAACTCAAAATGATTAGAGAAAATGATGGGAAAGATATTTTATCTGATTACAGTGTTAGGTATGAAGATAACTATGTTTTCCAAGATGGTAAATGGTTAATAAAAGAGCGAACAGGCTATTTCTTAATTATTGAAACAAAAATATTAAGCAATTAAATTAACTTTAATGAAAACAATAAAGATAATTACCACTTTACTTACATCATTAACCATCTCAATGGTAGCAATAAGTGGATTTATGAAAATCATTCATCTGCCATGGTCTGTCGATGGCTTGATAAAATTTAATTTACCAAATTCTGCGACAGTTCTGGGACTAATGGAGGTAGCTTTTGCAATCTTGTTTATCTTTCCAAATACAATGCGTATCGGATTTATTTTGCTCTGCTGCTATTTTTCAGGCGCAATGGCAACAGAACTGTCACATGATGGCTCAATGATAAATCCTGCAATACCTCTGACTTTAATTTGGATTACAGCATATATTCGAGACAAAAGTTTGTTTTTAACTTCAGCAAAACAAAAATAATTATTAAAACAGCATATGTTTATACAAACTAACTCAGATTACTTTGAATACAAAAAAACGCCTTGATATATAAGGCGTTTGTTGTTTTTAGCAGAGAAATTATACGTTAAAATTAAAAACTCCCTTTTGATGATTAATAAGCTTATTATTATATATTTGATAATAAATGCTAGCAATATATACTAGTTGCAGAAATTTCAAAAACATCATGTCGATAAATATTACAGGAATTTTAATAGATTACATTCCAAATTCAAAAGTGAATTAGGAATCAAAAGATTTTGAAGTATCATTGATTAATCAACTTTCTCAAAAAAACCTTTCGATATCATTTATTACAAAACAAAAACACCCATGACCAAAAATTATTGTTTTTTATTGATTCTTAGCTTATGCATTAGTTGTCAAAAATATTCTCAAAAAGAAATACGCGACAATAATTCTGATTCCGTAATCAAAGTTGAAATGCATTTAGATGGCTTTGGAGTCGAGGGAGATAATTTTCCTTCTTCAATTGTTGGAGAAATAGATTTTGAAAACAAAAAGAGTAATTTCGAAAAAGACTATTATGATCCATCAATTAAAGCATCGACTTATGTTTTAAGCGATAAGGAAATTAAAACATTATTTGAATTAATTCAAAAAGCTGATTTAACTAAACTTAAAAAGGAATATTCAATTGGCGATAATAGACCAGACCAACCAAGATCTAAAATGACAATCTATACAGAATACAACCAATATGAAATTGATGATTACGGACTTAGAGGCGATACTTTATTGATTAAAATATATGATATCGCATATAAAATATAGCAATCACTAATAGCATGAATTTAATGCAAATTAAATCGAACTATTGTCGGATTAATTTTTGTTCTCAAAAAAAAAACGCCTTGATATACAAGGCGTTTATTGTTTACTAATACAGTTTTTGTGACCCCGGAGGGGTTCGAACCCCCAACCCTCAGAGCCGAAATCTGATATTCTATCCAGTTGAACTACGAGGTCAAAAACATTTAAATTTCAATTTTTTAAATTCCAAATTCCAATGCTAAA
The DNA here is from genome assembly GCF_042431625.1 of Flavobacterium procerum. Taxonomy (NCBI): domain Bacteria; kingdom Pseudomonadati; phylum Bacteroidota; class Flavobacteriia; order Flavobacteriales; family Flavobacteriaceae; genus Flavobacterium; species Flavobacterium procerum. The sequence goes on from NZ_JBHLYW010000008.1 coordinate 284,685, forward strand.
CTTGGAATTTGGAATTTATATGTTGAGTTTTCCAATTTGGAATTTGGATTTTCTTTATTGGAATTTAAAAATTACGATAATAATTTCTTTACAATTGTAGAAATGGTTTTTCCTTCAGCAGTTCCGCCTAATTGTGCAGATGCCAATCCCATAACTTTTCCCATTGAAGCAATTCCAGAAGCTCCTGTTTCTGTAATGATTTTAGCAATTACAGCTTCTACTTCTTCTTCGCTTAATTGAGCTGGTAAAAACTTCTCGATCACAGCAACCTGAGCCAATTCTGGTTCTGCCAAGTCCGAACGATTTTGTTCTGTAAAGATTCTTGCGCTTTCTTTACGTGTTTTTACCAATTTCTGAAGCAATTTTATTTCTTCTTCCTTCGATAAATCTTCTTTAGTGCCAGAAGCAGTTGCTGCCAGTAATAATTCAGATTTAATAGCTCTTAAAGCTTCTAATGCAACAGTATCTTTAGCTTTCATGGCGTTTTTAATTTCGTCCATGATTTGTGTTTGTAAACTCATGTATCTTTTATTTTAATAAGCTGTGCTTATAAATTAATATGAAGTTCTTGTCTTTTTCTAACAAATGTAGAAAACTTGATTTATCAGGTTCAGATAAAAAAGTTTTTTTGACTCTATTCAGAAAGACAATATTGAATTCAAATCGTATTTTAAAAAGTCAAATTTTTAAATTCTGTGCGAAGATAAAAAAAATAACCCGAAAATTAAATGCAATTTTCGGGTTGTCTTAATTTTATATTTTTTTAAGACTAATCTACATTATCATGCAAAAACGAATTGTTTGAACGTAATTGTAAATCGTTGTTACTGTCTGTTCCCACAGAAATTCTTGAATTCGTATTATTTGAATGCGAATTAGATAAATCGATTCCTAATCTTTTATAAGCTGGCTCTTTTTCCAACTCATCAATTCTAGAAACATTGTTGTGGAATTTATAATTAAACTCTTTTAGTTTTCTTCTTCTTTCCTCAGCTCTCAAACGAAGTGTTTCCTCGATTGTCAATTCCATTGGAGAAACTTCTGAAGTGGTTGTAAAATCTTGCTGGCTTGCAAAATCTACTCTTGGCTTCAACGTAATGTTCAATTCCTCAGGAATTACTTCTTCTACAGGTTTTTCTGCAGGTTTAGACGAAATCAATTCGTTTTCAACCTCCATATATTCTTCAAGAGAATAACGAACAACTCCGTTTTCTGCCACTTCTGTAACAGGCACAAACTGTACTGGATCATTCACTTTGATGTCGCGAGTTTCGTTTGTTAATTCAAACAAGATTCTGTTATTGTTATCTTCAGCAACTGGCTCTTTTTTTACAGGCTCTTGTCTAAACAAAGGTAAATCAAAAGAAAAAGCTGTTTGCTCTTCTTTTTCAAACACTCTTTGTTGTTGCTGTACGGGCGGCTGTATCTCTTGAACCGTTGGCTTCTCTGGAGAAGTAATCGTAAAATCGATATCTGTAATCGGTGAAACGATTTCAAAAGTTACATCCAGATTTTTGATGAACTCAGACATAACCACCAATTCTTCCTGATTGATTGCTGGAGCAACAGCAGTTTGTTGAGGCTGAGGTTGAGCTGTAGCAGTAAACGGCTCTGTATCATCTGTCAATTCAAAAACAATTTTCTCTTCGGCTTTAGTCGTTGGCGTATCAACTGTTAAATCAAAAGAAGTTATTGGTCTGTTGGTTAGATTATGAACACTTCTTTGCTCATCTTCCAACGTATGAATTATTTTTTTAGGTTCTGTATTAACGATTTCATTTTGCTGTTCTACATCAAAACCAGTAGCAATAATAGTTACAGCAATAGCCTCACCAAGAGTTTCGTCTTCACCAACCCCCATGATGATGTTTGCATTGTAACCAGCTTCAGCCTGAATGTGGTCGTTAATTTCTCCGATTTCATCAAGAGTTATCTCATTAGTTCCAGAAACGATAAGCAACAATACGTTTTTGGCACCTGTAATTTTGTTATCATTTAACAACGGAGAATCCAAAGCAGAAACAATTGCATCTTTTGCTCTGTTTTCACCAGTTGCCACAGATGACCCCATGATGGCGGTTCCGCTGTTAGCTAAAACAGTTTTGGCATCACGTAAATCGATATTTTGAGTATAGTGGTGCGTGATTACTTCAGCAATACCTCTTGAGGCTGTTGCTAAAACTTCATCTGCTTTAGAAAATCCAGCTTTAAAGCCAAGATTTCCGTACACTTCTCTTAATTTATTATTGTTGATTACAATTAACGAATCTACTTGCTTGCGCAGTTTCTCGATTCCAAGAATTGCCTGTTCCTGACGCACTTTCCCTTCAAACTGAAACGGAATGGTCACGATACCAACTGTCAATATTTCTCTTTCTTTTGCCAATTGAGCAATTACTGGTGCAGCACCCGTACCTGTTCCTCCACCCATTCCGGCTGTAATAAATACCATTTTAGTATTTCTATCCAGCATTTTTTCGATATCAGAAATACTTTCTATAGCCGACTGCTGTCCAACATCAGGATTTGCTCCAGCTCCAAGTCCTTCAGTTAAATTTAATCCTAACTGAATCTTATTTGGAACTGAACTATTTTGAAGTGCTTGCGAATCGGTATTACAAACGATAAAATCAACGCCTTTAATACCTTGCTTAAACATGTGGTTGATTGCGTTGCTTCCGCCGCCTCCTACACCTATTACTTTGATTACATTTGACTGATTTTTTGGTAAATCAAATGAAATACTTCCAAATTCTGAGTTGCTCATCATCTTTTTGGTTTTTTGAAATTCTTATTTATACATTTTTTACTTTTTGACTTGGGGCAAAAAGTAATTTCCTTTTCTTACTTACTCTGCGTTGTCTAAAAATTCTTTGATTTTGTCGACATAACGATCAAAAAATGATCTTCTTATTTTTGTTTCAGTAGACTCTGCTTTTACTGCCTTTGTAACGGTTTCTCTCGGCTGTTCTACAGTTTCTTCTTTCTCAACGTAATTTTCTTCAACTTCGTATCGTTGTACTGGAGTTGGAACATTTTTATAAACAACTTTTGTCTGTTCGTTTACCAATTCCATTCTCACGGCGCTTTGAGAACTGTTTTGAATACTGTTCATCACCAATCCTACTGCCGTAGCAAACAACGGACTTGAAATTTCTTCTCCAGAATTTCCAGCCAGATGTTCATTTGGATAACCAATTCTGGTATCCATACCCGTAATATATTCTACCAGTTGTTTGATGTGCTTCAACTGCGCACCTCCACCTGTCAGAACGATTCCTGCAATCAGTTTTTTGCGTGGATCCTCATGCCCGTACGCTTTGATCTCAGCAAAAACCTGTTCTACAATTTCCACAACTCTTGCGTGGATGATTTTAGACAAGTTCTTAAGCGAAATTTCTTTTGGCTCTCTTCCTCTTAAACCAGGAATAGAGACAATTTCGTTGTCTTTATTCTCTCCAGGCCAAGCCGATCCGAATTTAATCTTTAAAAGTTCCGCTTGTTTTTCAATAATCGAGCAGCCTTCTTTGATATCATCTGTGATCACATTTCCTCCAAAAGGAATTACCGCTGTATGACGAATGATGCCATCTTTAAAAATAGCCAAATCTGTTGTTCCTCCACCGATATCGATAAGCGCAACACCAGCTTCTTTTTCTTCCTGACTCAAAACGGCATCTGCAGAAGCCAATGGTTCTAATGTCAGTCCAGACAATTCAATTCCTGAACTCTGAATACATCTTCCAACATTTCTGATAGATGATGCCTGCCCAACTACAACGTGAAAACTAGATTCTAATCTTCCGCCGTACATTCCGATTGGCTCTTTAATTTCAGACTGTCCGTCAATTTTAAATTCTTGAGGCAGTACGTGAATAATTTCTTCGCCCGGAAGCATTGCCAATTTATTCACCTGATCGATTAAGAGCTGAATGTCATTCTCGCCGATAACTTCCTCCGGATTGTTTCGGCTGATGTAATCTGTATGTTGAATACTTCTGATGTGTTGTCCGGCAATACCCACAACAACATCTTTAATTTTATAACCCGAATTATTCTCTGCTTCGATTATTGCCTGCTGGATTGACTGAATCGTCTGCGTAATGTTGTTTACAACTCCTCTAGCAACACCTAAACTTTTAGATTTGCCGATTCCCAAAATCTCCAGCTTACCATACTCATTTTTCTTGCCAATCATGGCAACGATTTTGGTTGTTCCAATATCTAGACCTACTGCAATATTATCTTTTTCCATTTTCTATTATTTAGTGCAAACTACTTGTTCCGTAAACCTAAGATCAATTTTTTTATATCTGTATAACGTACTATCTAAAACTGCTTTTTGAAAAAACGCTTTATAGTTTCTAAATTTCTTATCAACATTCATCGTTCTGCCGAAATCTATGTAATAATCATAGTTTCGATTAAACATTTTTAGGCTGCCATTAGGCATAATTTGTATCGCAATGATGTTTTTTTTCAAAAACTCATCGTCATAAATTGTGCGGAATAATGCAGCTAAATCTTCGTTATTTTTTTTATTAATTGCCCCCGAAACAAGAGGAACTCTCGCAGTGAAATTGTCCGACAAAGGCATTTTATTTCCTTCATAGTCAATATAAAACGAAGAACCGCCATCATAAACTCTTGCTATGGGCGTCTTTTGTTTTACTTCTGCTTTTAGAACGCCGTCGATACTTACAAAAACATTTGACTTTTCAATCATGTCTTGCTTATCGAGGGTTTTCTCTATCTTATTCAAATCTACTTCATCTTTTCTAATACTGGAAGCTTCTGCTTTATTTTCTATCAACAATTTATTAACCGTTTCCGGCTTCACAAAAAGCGCATTTTCCCCTACAAAAACAACTATAGACTTTTTCAGTTTTCTATCGCCATTTCGATGCTGCGCGAACGAATACAGGAACAAAACCAGTCCAAAAATAAGTACTAAACGAATATTTGTCCAATTAAATATTTTCATTTAAAATCTTTTTAATTGAAGGAACCATTTCTCCTAAATCACCAGCTCCAATTGTTACAATTATCGATGCATCATTGGCTTTGATTTCTGCTAATAAATCTTCTTTCGCAACAATTTTCTTGTTCGAATTAGTCATTTTCCCCAACAGCCATTCTGAGGTCACTCCTTCCATCGGAAGTTCTCTTGCAGGATAAATATCCATTAGAAAAACTTCGTCAAATTGCGACAAACTTGCCGCAAATCCATCTACAAAATCTCTTGTCCTGCTGAATAAGTGAGGCTGAAAAATAGCCAGAACCTTACGTCCTGGATACAATTCTCTTACCGCCTGATGAACAGCATTTATTTCTGTTGGATGATGTGCATAATCATCAATATATACTAAATTTTCAGTTTTAATCTGATACGAAAAACGTCTTCTGATTCCGTTAAACGAAGTAAGAGCCTTTGCGATAGAATCGGTCTCGATTCCATAGGTTTTTGCCATTGCAAGAGCCATCAATCCATTCATCAAATTATGTTTTCCTGGCAATCCAAAGCGCAAATCTTTCATAATTTCAGAAGGCGTCTGAACATCAAAAACATAAGCACCGTCTTCTATTCGAACATTAAAAGCCTTATAAACTGCCTCTTCGTTTACAGCACATTGAACACCATCTAATGGCAATTCGTTTGTAATGAAAAGTTTATTCTTATCTTCTACTTTTGAAGCAAATTCTCTAAAAGAAGCTTCGATTGCATCGCTCGTACCATAGATATCCAAATGATCAGCATCCATGGAAGTCACACAGGCAATATCTGGATGCAGATGAAGAAACGAACGATCAAATTCATCTGCTTCTACTACAGTAACTGTTTTACCGCTTCCAATCAAGTTTGAATTGTAATTTTCTACAATTCCACCAATAAAAGCTGTCACATCTGCACCACTTTGAAACAAAATATGCCCCAAAATACTCGATGTAGTCGTTTTTCCATGTGTTCCCGCAACTGCGAAACAGAAAGTATCTTTTGTAATAATCCCTAAAACTTCGGCACGTTTTTTAACTTCATAATGCCTTTCGATGAAAAAATTCCATTCTGAATGCGTTTTAGGAACAGCTGGTGTAAAAATCACAAGCGTATTTTCTACGTAATAATCTTTCGGAATTAAATTTATATCGTCTTCAAAATGAATATCAATACCACTCTCTATCAATTCATTTGTCAGCATAGAAGGTGTTTTGTCGTAACCTGAAACCTGTTTTCCAATAAATTTGAAATAACGAGCCAGGGCACTCATTCCGATGCCTCCAATACCAATGAAATAGACGTTTTGTATTTGATTTAAATTCATTTTAATGCTAATTTTTCAGACTTGTTACCAGTCTTATTTTTTATAAGAAACTAGTTATTAAATCTTTATATTTATATAGTTTTCATCAGCCTAAATTGCCTAAAATAGGCTTCTAATTTATTTCTGATGTTGTATAATTTCTGTAATAAGTTATATTATAACAACTTTTTTATTTGTTCTACAATTTCTTTTGTGGCATTTGGCCGTGCGATTTTTTTTATATTTTCGCTCAATTGCTTTTGCTTTCCTTGATCTTTCAGCAGCGCTTCAAAAACAATGCTAAACTGACTGTCAAGTTCAGATTCTTTCAACAAAATTGCACCTTTGGCTTCTACGATTGCTTGCGCATTTTTAGTTTGGTGATCCTCAGCAACATTCGGAGACGGAATAAAAATCACCGGTTTTCCGACAATGCACAATTCTGACACTGACGAAGCTCCTGCACGTGAAATTATGACATCAGCAACTGCATACACAAAATCCATTCTTTCTATAAAATCAACCACTTTTACATTTGGCTGATTGTATTTTTTGTAATCTTCAAAATAGAGTTTCCCGCATTGCCAGATTAACTGAACATCTTGGGAAAGGAAATTTTGAAGCTCTTTTTCTATCAACTGATTAATCCTTCTCGCTCCTAAACTTCCGCCTAAAACCAATAATGTTTTTTTATTCGGATCTAGACCGTAAAAAGCGATTGCTTCATCACGTTTTGCCTCTATAGCAATCAAATCCTGACGAACTGGATTTCCCGTTAAAACAATTTTCTCTTTTGGAAAAAAACGTTCTAAGTTTTCGTAAGCGACGCAAATAGCATTTGCTCTTTTGCTCAGTAATTTATTCGTAATTCCAGGAAAAGAATTCTGTTCTTGAATTACTGTTGGAATTCCTGCCAAACCAGCCGCCTGCAATAAGGGGCCGCTGGCAAAACCTCCTGTCCCAATAACCACATTTGGTTTAAACTGTTTCACTATTTTACGTGATTTACTCAAACTGCTTAAATATTTTAAAGGCAGCATCATATTATCCAACGTAATCTTTCTCTGCAATCCGGCAATCCAAAGACCTTTTATTTCGTAACCTGCCTGAGGCACTTTTTGCATTTCCATTTTGTCTTTGGCACCCACAAAAAGAAATTCTGCATCAGGAAATTGTAATTTTAATTCATTTGCAATCGCAATCGCAGGATAGATGTGCCCTCCTGTTCCTCCTCCGCTAAGTATGAATTTATACTTTGTCATCTTTCTAAAAATTACAATATTTTATTTCTATTTATTTAAAACTGCATTCATCGGATTTCTCGAATTATCTTCTATCGAATAAAGAGCTTCTTCTCTCTCATAAATTTCATCAGAAACCAAATCTTCCTCTGCCAGTTCTTTATCAATCAATCGCTGTAAAGCTTCTTTTCGTTTTTCTTTTTCCTCTTTTTCTTCAGCTATCTCTTCTTCTTTTTTAGTTACGCTGATGATAATTCCTAGTGCAAAACAGGTCATCCAGATTGAACTTCCTCCAGAACTTATCAGCGGAAGCGTCTGTCCTGTTACCGGCAATAATTCTACTGCAACCGCCATATTGATCATCGCCTGAAATATCATCGGAAAACCAACGCCGACGACGACTAATTTCCCAAATAAGGTCGGTGCTTTATGAGAGGCAATTACAAATCTGAATAAGAGCAATAAATAAAGAATTACTATAGAAATCCCTCCTACCAAACCATATTCTTCTACAATAATGGCATAAATGAAATCGGAAGACGATTGTGGCAAAAAGTTCTTCTGAACGCTTTTACCTGGCCCCAATCCTCCTAATTTTCCTGAAGCAATTGCGATTTTTGCTTTTTCAATTTGATAATCATCTTCATCTGGATTATCAGTTGTAAAATTCATTATACGTTTTTCCCAGGTTGAAACCCTGCTGAAAAATGATGAATCTGGAAAAGCTTTTGCTACTAAAAGGAAAAACGCCAGCATGGCAACTCCTGAACCAATAATAAAAGCGATATACTTTAAGGGATATTTTCCAATAAATGTCAGCATTAAAACCATTGAAAAAATCAGCGCTGTGGTTGAAAAGTTCGCTGGCAAAATAAGTGCTAACGTAATGAATACCGGAATCCAAAGCTCAATTAACGAGGCTTGAAACGGTTCATTTTCGTCTTTTGTTTTTGACAGATAACGTGCTACATAAATAAAGAGCACAATAGAAGCCAAAGTCGAAGTCTGAAATGTAATTCCGATAAAAGGGACCTGAATCCAACGGCTGGCATTTGCCCCTGCAATCACGGTTCCTTTTAGCAAAGTGTACAACAACAAAATCCAAACCACCGGCAGTGCAATTTTAGAAATCGCCCTGAAATAATGATACGGCACTTTATGCACCAAGTAAATAATCAAGAAACCGATACAAATGTGAGCCAAATGTTTAATAAGGTATCCTAATGTATTCCCGGTTCCATGCCCGATATAGGCAAGATTACTACTCGCACTAAAAACAGGCATAAACGAAAACAAAGCCAATAAAGCCACAAATGACCATATTACTCTATCTCCTTTTAGTTTGTTTACTAGTTGCTTCATTGTAGATTTCTGATTTCAGACTTTAGATTTTAGATTGATTTCTAAAACCTTCGGTTTTTATTGATTTATTCTTTTATTTACTGTTTTTAAACTGCTTACAAAAATTGCTGTTAATTCATTTGCTTCTGTCAGCGCTATTTCTAGTTCTTGTTTAGCAATCCACATCTTTTCTTTTATAATTTCCAGCCAGAACAAAGTTTCATCTGCTTCTTCTAAAACGATATTCATTTTAGATACAAATTCCTTATCACTTCTGGCTCTACATACCGCTCTATAATTTGCTCCAACAGATGTTCCACTCCTTACTATTTGATTAGTAATTACTCTAATCACATTCGTATTTGGCATTTTCTCGGCCAATTCAATTATCATTAAAGAGAACTTTTTTGTTCTCATTTTCATCTCATCCGTCGTCATAATCAAAAAGAACTTATATTATTTTTTAAGTCAAAGCTTAGAAAAAATCTAAACTCTAAAATCTAAAATTATAAATTGTGTACTGCTTGCTTAAACTGTTTTCCTCTGTCTTCGTAGTTTTCGAATAAATCGAAACTTGCACAAGCTGGAGACAATAAAACAGCATCGCCTTTTTCTGTTAATCGTTGTGCCGTTTTTACAGCATCGTTCATATTATTAACTTCAACCATAATATCTACAACAGCACCAAAAGCATCAATAATTTTTCGGTTATCGACTCCAAGACAGATAATTGCTTTTACTTTTTCGCGTACTAACGACATCAATTCATTGTAATCATTTCCTTTATCAACACCTCCTACGATCCAAACAGTCGGAACATTCATACTGTCTAAAGCAAAAAAAGTAGCATTTACATTTGTTGCTTTAGAGTCGTTGATATACTGTACATTCTGAATTTTCAGAACTTTTTCTAAACGGTGTTCAACACCTTGAAAATTAGATAAACTTTCGCGTATTGTTGCATTTCTAATTTGCATCAATTTTGCTACAGAGCTTGCTGCCATGGCGTTTTTCATATTATGTTTTCCTTCTAACGCAATGTGTTCTGTGTCCATTGTAAACTCTTCTTGGTTAATCTTTATTTCCATTTTGTTGTTATTTATAGAAGCCCCTTCGTCAAATGTTTTAGACAGTGAAAAAGGAATTAATTTTGCTTTTGTTTTGTTGTTCTTTAACCATTCTGCACTTGCTTCATCATCTGCATCGTATATGAGAAAATCATTTTCAGTCTGGTTCATCGTTATTCGAAATTTCGAATTGATGTAATTTTCATACTTGTACTCATACCTATCCAAATGATCTGGGCTGATATTGGTAATAATTGCAATATCCGGCTTATAGTTTATGATTCCGTCAAGCTGAAAACTGCTTAATTCAAGAACGTATGCATCGAATTTATTTTCGGCAACCTGCCAGGCAAAACTCTTTCCTATATTTCCGCCTAATCCTACATTAAGTCCGGCCGATTTCAGTAAATGATATGTCAACATAGTTGTTGTCGTTTTACCATTACTTCCTGTAATTCCAATTGTCAAGGCCTCTGTAAAAGGTTTTGCAAATTCTATTTCCGAAATTACTTTTACTCCAGCCGCAATGAGCTTTTTAACTATTGGAGACTTTTCTGGAATTCCTGGGCTTTTCATTACTACATCAGCATTTAGAATCAAATCTTCAGTATGCTGTTCCTCTTCCCACGGAATTTTATTAATGATAAGAACTTCTTTATAGCTTTCTTTTATTTTTCCGAAATCGGATAAAAAAACATCGTATCCTTGTTTTTTACCGAGGATTGCGGTTCCAACACCGCTTTCTCCTCCTCCTAATATCACCAGCCTCATCTATCTCAATTTTAATGTAACAATCGATAATATGGCTAGCATTACAGCAACAATCCAGAAACGGGTCACGATTTTACTTTCATGATATCCCTTTTTCTGATAGTGATGATGCAGAGGCGACATCAGAAAAATTCTTCGGCCTTCGCCAAAACGTTTTTTAGTATATTTAAAATAACTTACCTGAATAATTACTGAAGCGCTTTCGGCTAAGAAAATACCGCAGAACAATACAATCAATATTTCTTTACGAACCGCAATTGCCAAAACAGCGATAATTCCTCCAATGGTCAAACTTCCTGTATCTCCCATAAATACAGATGCCGGAAAAGAGTTGTACCAAAGAAATCCGATCAACGCACCTACAAAAGCAGAAATAAAGACCGTCATTTCTCCCGAATTTGGGATATACATAATGTTGAGATAGTTAGAAAAAATGATATTTCCGGAAACAAACGTAAAAATTCCGAGTGCGAGGACAGAAATTGCTGAGGTTCCCGCCGCGAGACCATCAATCCCGTCTGTTAGATTGGCTCCGTTTGACACAGCTGTAATGATAAAAATCACAACTGGAATGAATACCAACCAAGCCCATTTTTCGTAACCGTCTCCCATAAAAGACAACACTTCGGCATAATCAAATTCGTTGTTTTTTACAAAAGGAATAGTTGTAGCCGTAGATTTTTCTTCAACACCAGCTGGCACGATTACTGTCGAATTTGCAGCTGCTCTAAAAACATCTGTACGACCAGTATCTGTTCTTACTGTAACTGCTGGGTTAAAATAAAGAACTGCACCAACGATGATTCCAAGACCAACTTGACCAATAACTTTAAAAATACCTTTTAAGCCTTGCTTATCTTTTTTGAATATTTTGATGTAATCGTCAACAAAACCGATTGTACCCATCCATAACGTTGTCACAATCAAAAGAACGATATAAATATTATGCAATCTTGCAAACAATAAAACCGGAAGCAATGTTGCAAAAATGATGATCAGTCCACCCATTGTTGGCGTACCTGCTTTTTCATTCTGACCTGCCAAACCAAGTTCACGCACCGTTTCTCCTACTTGTTGACGACGCAAAAAGTTGATGATTCTTTTTCCATAAATTGTTGACAAAAGCAACGAAAGCATGAATGCCAAAGCTGACCTGAATGTAATGTACTGGAAAACCCCTGTTCCCGGAACATCCAATGTTTTGTCAAAATATTCAAATAAATAGTACAGCATATTTTCTATTTTTTAAATTCCAATTTTGAAATTCCAAATTCCAATCATTTTGGTGGTATTTGAACTTAATAATTGATTCTTATTTGTTTAATTTTTCTAAAATTTCTTTTACGGTTTCCATATCATCAAAATGATGGCGAACTCCGTTTATTTCTTGATAGGTTTCGTGTCCTTTTCCGGCAATCAGTATAATATCTTTAGCTTCGGCTAACTGGCAAGCTGTTTTTATTGCCTGTTTTCGATCTGTTATTCGAAGCATTTTTTTATAATTCTGAGGCTCTACTCCCTGTTCCATTTCGTCTAGAATCGCTTCTGGATCTTCGTTTCTCGGATTATCAGAAGTCAAAATGGCTTTGTCACTCAAATCTGAAGCAATCTTTGCCATAATTGGACGTTTTGTTTTGTCACGATTTCCGCCACAACCAACAACCGTAATCAATTGTTCATTTTTGGTGCGAATGTCGTTTATCGTTTTCAAAACATTCTCAAGCGCATCTGGAGTATGTGCATAGTCGACAACAGCCGTAATTCCTCCTTCTGATACTATATATTGGAAACGCCCCGAAACACTTTCTAAATCAGACAATAGGCGCAAGGTTTCAAGGCCGTCAAGTCCAAGTTCTACCGCGGTTCCGTAAATTGCCAAAACATTGTAAGCATTAAAAGTTCCGATTAATTTCACCCAAACTTCGTTATCATTCACTTTCAATAATAATCCAGACAATTGGCTTTCTAAAATCTGCGCTCTATAATCGGCATAAGATTTTAAAGCATAAGTCAGTTTTTTTGCAGTTGTATTCTGCAACATTACTGTTCCGTTTTTATCATCAATATTCGACAAGGCAAAAGCCGTTTTTGGAAGCGAATCAAAAAATGATTTTTTAACGTCTCTATATTCTGCAAAAGTTGCGTGATAGTCTAAATGATCGTGTGAAAGATTCGTAAAAACTCCACCCGTAAAATGCAATGCTTCTGTTCGTTTCTGATGAATTCCGTGAGAACTCACTTCCATAAAACAGTGTGTAACGCCAGCTTCAACCATTTCATTCAAATAATGATTAATGGAAAGAGAATCTGGTGTTGTATGTGTTGCGGGATATTCAGTTTCATCTACGACGATTTTTACGGTTGACAACAACCCAACCTTAAAATCTGCTTTTTGAAACAACTGAAACAATAACGAAGCAATTGTCGTTTTTCCGTTTGTTCCTGTTACTCCTACTAATTTTAGCTTTGCAGAAGGATCACCAAAATAATTAGCGGCCATAAAAGCCAAAGCAGTATTGGTGTCTTTTACTTGAATATAAGTTACCCCATTTACTATATTTACTGGAAGAGTATCGCAAACAATTGCTTTTGCTCCAAGCTGAATAGCTTTTTCGATGTAATCATGTCCGTTTGAAAGCGAACCTCTAATTGCCACAAAAACATCATTTGCTTCTACTTTACGTGAATCAAATTCAATTTTATGAATAGCAATATCTGTAGAACCTTTTACAGATTCTATTGCTGTTTTATATAATATGTCTTTTAATACTTTCACGATAATTCTAATACAATTGTTGCGTTTTTGCTTATTGTTTCTCCAGCCTGAATTGATTGCTTTTTCACTTTCCCCATTCCGTTTACTCTTACTTTCAAACCTAAGTTTTCCAGTAGCGCAACTGCATCCATTCCTGGCATTCCTTTTAAATTTGGAATCTGATTTAATTTTTTGTTTGATTCTTTATCAAACTTTTCATAACTGATTTCTTGTTTTGGAATCTTAGAATCCAACTTTTTTATTTTATTTGTCGATGGCGCATCGGTAAAAATCTTTTGAGCAATTCTCTTGAAAACTGGCCCTGCAACATCTGCTCCGTAATAATTATTCTTGGCAGTATTTGGTTTATGAACCACTACAATACAAGAATATTTTGGATGCTCTGCTGGAAAATATCCCACAAAAGAAGACGCATAATACAATGCTGATTTTCCTTCTTTCCCTCCATAATTCATCTGAGCAGTTCCCGTTTTTCCTGCCATCGAAAAATCTTTCGAATACAATTTAGAGCCCGTTCCCTTTTTTACCACATTAAGCAATACTGCTTTCACTTTTTTTAATGTTTCTGGCGAACAAACTTTTGGGTTTATAACTTCAACATCAAATTTTTTGATGGTTTTGTTCCATTCTTTAATCTCAGATACAAACTGCGGTTTTATCATTACACCATCATTTGCAACTGAATTGTAAAATGCTAAAGTCTGCATTGGCGTTACCGAAACTCCGTATCCAAAAGCCATCCACGGAAGTGAAACTCCTGACCAATGTTTATCTCCTGGTTGCGGAATATAAGGTCTTCCTTCTCCTTTAAAATGCAATCCTAGCGTCTTATTTAATCCGTAACTATTAATGTGATTTACAAATTTGGACGGATTGTTTTTGTATGCCTCATAAACCGCCTGAACCATTACAGTATTTGACGAAAGTTCGAATCCGCGGGCCAATGAAACTTTTCCATATCCTCCATTATGCGAATCACGTACCGATCTTCCGTAATATTTAACTACTCCGTTGTGACTGTCATAAACTGTACTTGTATCAGCTACTTTGTCTTCTAAAATCGCCATCAAATCAACCAATTTAAAAGTCGATCCAGGTTCGTGAGACTCTGCTATCGCGTAATTTGTTGTCTCATAATAAGATCCGTCTTCTGCTCTTCCTAAATTCGAAATTGCTTTTACGTAACCCGTTTCTGTTTCCATTACTACCACACAACCGTGATCTGCTTCATAATCTTCCAATTGCTTTAGAAGCGCATGATGGGCAATATCCTGAATAAAAACATCTATGGTCGAAATCACATCATAACCGTCAATAGGATCCACTTCGTTTACATCGCGAATCGGTTTCCATTGTCCTTTTGCTATTTTCTGTTTTAAGATTTTGCCGTCTTTTCCGTTGAGGTAACTTTTAAAAGCCCATTCAATTCCTTTTCCAACTTCTACTCCAGTTGCTGGATCAATACGGTCATAACCAATGGTTCTCTCTGCGATTTTACCAATTGGATGTTTTCTAACCGTTTCCTGTTCTATGATAATACCGCCTTTAAAAGCTCCAAGGTTGAATAATGGAAAACCTTTAATCTTAACATAGTCCGTATAACTTAAATTACGGGCAATCAAATAATAGCGGTTTTTATTTTCGCGTGCTTTTCTTAATTCTTTTTCAAAATAAGCGCCAGGTCTGTCAAAAAATACTCCCAAAGAATCTGACAATAATTTTACATACTTTTCGAAAGTTTCCTGTTTTGGAGCTTTGGCATCAAAACGAATTTCATAATTCGGAATTGAAGTCGCCAAAAGGCTTCCGTCTGCAGAATAAATATTTCCCTTATTGGCCGGAATCACAAAATTCCTAACAGTTCGTTGTTTTGCGAGCTTTCGGTAATGATCTCCCTCAACCCATTGAATATTGGTCAATTTAACAACAATAGCAATTGCCATCAAAAAGATGAAAACTGCTACGAGGTAAATTCTGTAGGATATATGTTTATCGTCTACTGCCATATTCTTTTAAAGAAACTTTTTTCTTCTTCTTTTTTAACTTCTATTTTAACCGGAGGCACCGTTGACGGAAAAATCTGTTTTTCTAACATTTTATCCGAAATGGTTGACTCCATTTTTAACTTCATCAATTCTGAACGTCGATCTACAAACTCAGATCTTAATTCTTTTACTTCATTATTTAATTTTGCAATCTCAAAAACCTTCTGCTCGTATCGCTGTGTATTTGCAATCATCAAAATGGCCAGCAAAATTATAAAGACAATAAACCGCCAGTTTTTAACCGCATCTTCATGAATGAGGAATCTTGCTTTTAATATGCTGAATATGCCGCTTTTCATCTTTTTATACCTTAATATATATTATAACTTTTCAGCTATCCTTAATTTAGCACTTCTAGCTCTGTTGTTAATCTTGATTTCCTCATCATCTGGAACAATCAGCTTTCCTATTGTTTTAAACGGAACTGAATAATTTCCGAAGAAATCTCTTTCTGGCTCTCCTTCAAACATTCCGTTTTTGATAAATCTTTTTACCAAACGATCTTCTAATGAATGGTAAGAGATTACCGAAAATCTCCCACCTGGTTTTAAAATTTCTAACGACTGCTCAATAAATTCTTTTAGAACATCCATTTCCTGATTTACCTCAATTCGAATTGCCTGATAAATCTGAGCTAAAACTTTGTTTCGAACTTTCTCTGGTAAAAACTTCTTCAGAACATCTTTCAATTCTTCAGTCGTTTTAATAGGATAATCTCTTCTTGCCTCAACAATTGTTCTTGCCAAAACCGGTGCGTTTTTCAACTCCCCATAATCAAAAAAAACACGACGTAAATCCTGTTCTTCATATTCGTTCACCACTCGGTAAGCATTTAAATCATTCTTCTGACTCATCCGCATATCCAGCTCGGCATCAAATCGGGTTGAAAAACCTCTTTCTGGAACATCAAACTGATGTGATGAAACTCCTAAATCTGCTAAGATTCCATCTACTGCTTTTACTCCGTGAAAACGCAAAAATCTTTTTATGAACCTAAAATTCTCATTTATTAACGTAAACCTCTCGTCTGGCAGTGCATTGGCAAGCGCGTCCTCGTCTTGATCAAATGCAAACAGCCTTCCGTTCGACCCTAATCTTCTTAAAATTTCTTTTGAATGACCACCGCCTCCAAACGTAACATCTACATACACGCCATCTGGTTTAATATCTAAACCATCAACTGTTGGATGAAGCAAAACCGGATTATGATATTCCATCGTCGTCGTCATTAATATTTCCCATTACTTCTTCGGCTAAATCTGCAAAATCCATATCTTCGCCGCTTATTGATTTTTCGTATAAATCTTTATCCCAAATCTCAACAATATTAACCGCAGATGAAAAAACCACATCTTTAGAAATACTGGCAAACGTTACCAAATCTTTTGGCACCAGTAACCTTCCTAATGCATCAACCTCAACCACTTTAACACCAGCCGTAAACCTTCTAATGAAATCGTTGTTCTTTTTCACAAAGCGATTAAGCTTGTTGATTTTTTTCATCATCAAATCCCATTCTTCCATAGGATATAATTCTAAACACTGTTGAAAAACAGAACGCTTCAAAACAAATCCGCTTTGAAGAGAAGCAGTCAATTGCTTTTTCAAAGCAGCTGGCATCATCAGCCTGCCTTTTGCATCGACTTTACATTCATATGTTCCAATAATTGTGTTCAAAAAAACGCGTTAACATGTTATACAGCAAAAATATAAAAAATTTTACCACATTCTACCACATTCTACCACTTTGTTAATAAGTTTAACCACTTTACTACCACTTGGCTTAATTGCTGAATAATCAATACTTTGCGTAATAATCAGCGTACAAATAAAATCCTTTAACAATTATAAAAATTACATAGTATTTCTCTTAAAAAAATAATTATAACACAACGATTTTAACATTTACAAAACAAGGCAATACTAGTTTTAACTATTGATTTTTAAGTACTTATAAATTCTACTGAAATTATGTAGTTAAAAAATGACAGCAAAAATTCATTTTTATTTAATTAACCCTATATTTGTCGAAATTGAAATTGGCATTAGATTAGATGGACAAACACTACAAAAAAGAAGGCAAATACAGCTATTTTGAAGCTGGAGAAGGAACTCCTATCGTAATTCTTCACGGGTTAATGGGTGGTCTTAGTAACTTTGATGGTGTAGCGCAATATTTCCCAACAAAAGGGTATAAAGTGGTAATCCCAGATTTGCCAATATACACGCAGAGTATTCTAAAAACAAACGTAAAAAGCTTTGCTAAATACGTTAAGGATTTCATTACTTTCAAAGGTTTTGACAAAGTAATCCTGCTTGGAAATTCACTTGGAGGCCATATCGCTCTTTATCATACAAAATTGTATCCAGAAAAAGTCGCTGGTCTTGTAATAACAGGAAGTTCAGGACTTTACGAAAGCGCAATGGGAGACAGTTATCCTCGAAGAGGAGATTACGAGTACATCAAAAGGAAAGCTGAAGATGTATTTTATGACCCGAAAATCGCAACTCCAGAGCTAATTGATGAAGTGTATGCAACTGCAAACGACCGCATCAAACTAATCAAAACATTAACGATTGCCAAGAGCGCAATTCGTCATAATATGGCAAAAGACTTGCCAAAAATGGAAGTGGAAACTTGCATTATTTGGGGTAAAAACGACAATGTAACACCACCGAATGTAGCTGAAGAATTTCATAAATTATTACCTAATTCTACTCTATACTGGATCGACAAATGCGGTCACGCCGCAATGATGGAACATCCTGATGAATTTAATCAAGTTCTCGAAAAATGGCTCACTGAAAAGAATTTATAGCCATTGAATTTATTTTTTTTAGGAGGTTTTAAAACAAAGAAAAATGAAAATTAACACCGCCGAATTTATTATTAGCAATTCTGATGTAGCAAAATGCCCGAAGGATTTTTTGCCAGAATATGCATTTATAGGAAGATCAAACGTAGGTAAGTCATCGTTAATCAACATGATTACCAATAATAAAAATTTAGCAAAAACATCTGCAAGACCAGGAAAGACGCAATTGATTAATCATTTCAAGATTAACAACAATTGGTTTTTGGTCGATTTGCCTGGTTATGGCTATGCTAAAGTTTCAAAAAAGACAAAATCGATTTTTCAAAAATTCATTACTGACTATTTTGAAACAAGAGAACAGCTAGTTTGTGCTTTTGTTTTGATTGATATTCGCCACGAAGCGCAGAATATTGACATCGAATTTATGTCGTATATGGGAGAAAGCGAAATCCCGTTTTGTATCATTTTTACAAAAGCGGATAAAATCGGAAAAATGAAAATTCAATCCAATATCGCTGCTTACAAAAAACAGATGTTTGCCAACAACTGGGCCGAAATGCCTCAGTATTTTATAACCTCTTCTCTAGAATCGTCTGGAAAAGAAGAACTTTTAGCTTACATCGACGAAGTAAATCAAGAAGTTTTTAAAAACAATAGCGGGTTTTAAATTAAAAAAAAATCCCAATACTGAAATTCCAAATTTCAAACTTTGGAAATAGTCAAATAAAAAAATCCAAATCCCAATTGTAAAACTTGGAATTTGGATTTTTTTTATTGGAATTTATTTACTTAGTCAATTCCAGCTTTTCAGCAAAATAATCGCAGAAATCTTTCATTGTATCTGCCATTTTCTCGTCGTCTGTTGCACGTTTAAAAGTGTCTGACATTGCTACTAAAGTTTGGTGAAAGAAAATCTTCATTTCGTCAACCGGCATGTCTTTTGTCCAAAGATCGATTCGCATGGTTTCTTTTGCTTTACTGTCCCAGATCGAAAGCATAATCGCTTTTGCTTCTTCTTGTTCTACACCACCGTCTTGAGCTGTCCATGATAATTTTTCTGGAACACGGTTTTCGTCTAATTCTATATTGAATTTAATTTCTGAGTTTATTGTATCTGCCATTATTTCTTAGGTTTATATTTAGATTTTTCGAAAATTTCTTTTGGTTCAATTTTAAACAATTCAGCCAAAGAAACATTATTATTATTTTTCATGTACGATCTTACAATCTGCCATCCTATCCAAGCACCGGTACGCCCTGGTGAATCGTTATCAATTTCAAGATAAAATTTTGAAAAAGGCGCTGGAGTTATAAATCGGGTATTTAGTTTTGGATCTGCACTGTACAGCATCTGACTTTCTATAAAATAGCGCCACATATAACTTTCGTTTTCTTCGCACCATTTTATCTGTTCAGGTGTGTATCCCATTTTTTCTGCATCGGTAAACTCTGGAAGCAACAAATCTTTTGCAAACAATTGTTTTCCTTCAAATATCATCTGCGAAAGCAGCGTTTTATCACTTGAAGCTGGAATATTTCGATACGAAAAACTCGAAACTACATCTGGCATAATTTGTCTTTCTTCAAAATTTTGTTTTAGATAAGTCGGAAACTGATAAAATTTATGCTCTTTTCCTAAATACAATTCTAAGGCAACAATCACTAAACTGTCTGCATAAATTGCCTTTGCGTTATAATCCATTTCTCCGATAATGGTAATTACTTTTGGAGTTTTGGTTTTTGGAAAATAATATTTTAAGTGCTGAAAAAGATTGTTGAACTCTTTCTGAACCGGCTCAAAATTACCGTATTTTTTTTGCACTTCCTGATATACTTCACGCCAGATAGGTTCTTGCATTTTTGCAAGCCAAATTTTATCGTCGTTGCCTGTCGGGAAAAAGAATGGATATTGTTTCTTTACTTTTGGAAGATTTTCGGGTTTTGATTCAAAAAACACCTTATCAAAACGCTCTACCTTCACATCTACTGGGATTTCTTCCACTTCTTTTTCAACTTTAGTTTTTTGCTCGCAAGACAAAAAAAACAAGGACAGAACCACGGCTAGGCGATATATTTTCATTTTATTTTAATTAGATTTGTGTTACCAGAATTTAAAGTAATGAATACTAAAAATAATTCTGCAAATATACATCCCTGTATCTTAAAACTTGAACTATTATGGCTAAAAAAAGCACAATTCAGACAGAAAAAGTAAATAAGCATATTGTAGAGTGGCTGAAAAATTATGCCGAAACTGCAAAAGTAAATGGATTTGTAATTGGTATTTCAGGAGGAGTAGATTCGGCAGTAACTTCAACCTTATGCGCTCAGACAGGATTGCAAGTTTTATGTGTAGAAATGCCGATTCATCAAGCAGAAAGCCAAGTCAACAGAGCCAAAGAACATATTGAACAGCTGAAAAAACGTTTTCCGAATGTTTCTGATGTACAAACCGATTTGACAGCTGTATTTGAATCTTTCAAAAGTGCAGTTCCAACAACAGATGATACCGCAAAAGTAAATTTAGCTCTTGCCAATACACGTGCACGAATCAGAATGACATCACTATATTATTTAGCCGGACTTCATGGTTTGCTTGTTGCAGGAACAGGTAATAAAGTTGAAGATTTTGGCGTAGGTTTTTACACAAAATACGGCGATGGCGGCGTCGATTTGAGTCCGATTGCCGACTTAATGAAGTCAGACGTCTATGCTTTGGGAGCATTTTTAGCCATTCCTGAGTCAATTTTGACCGCTGCACCGACTGATGGATTATTTGGTGACAATCGTACAGATGAAGACCAATTAGGCGCAAGTTACGACGAACTTGAGTGGGCGATGTTGGCCGCGGAGTCAGGAAATACGGTAGCTGACTTCGATGGGAGAGAAAAATCTGTCTTCGAAATTTATAAAAGATTAAACACCAGTAACAAGCATAAAATGGACCCAATTCCGGTTTGTTTGATCCCAAAAACGTTAAAATAATTTTTTTAACATTTGTCTGCAATTAATTACAGAATTTATTTATTAATTTTACAGTTCCAAAAACATGAACAATTCTAAAAAAGGTAAAAATTATGATTAAAGTATGTCTAGCAGACAATCATCCTGTGACGCACTTTGGCGTTAAGTCTTATTTCAAAGACCACGATCAAATTTCAATTGTTGCCAATGTAGGCAATTTTTCAATGGTTAGAGATATCCTTCAGACGAAGGAAGTCGACATTCTGATTCTAGATTTAGAATTAGAAGGCCTCTCAAGTATCTTTGAGATCAAATCTATCCTAAAAAATTTCCCAAAAACAAAAATTGTTATTTTCAGTGATCTAGCTGAGCAGATGTATGCTCCAAACGCTATCAAAGCGGGAGTTTCCGGGTATGTACACAAAACAGAAAAACTTGAAACGTTAGGTCACTCTATCATCAAGGTACACGAAGGTAAAATTATCATCAACGAAACAGTTCGCAAAAACATGGCCCTTATTGCTAAACAAAGCAAAAGCGAACGTTTGTACAGAAAACTTTCTAATCGCGAGATTGAAGTTCTACGTTACTTAAGTGATGGTAAGAAAAACAACGAGATTTCTAAAATCTTAAATCTGAACGAAAAAACGATCAGTACTTACAAATTAAGATTATTAACTAAATTAAACGTTACTAATTTAGTTGACTTAGTAAACAAAGCTAAGACTTTAGAAATTATCTAATTACATCGGCTTGCTTAAACCTTTTTAAGTAAACGAAAATTTCACAAAAACTCTATATAGCCTGATAAATCAGGTTTTATAGAGTTTTTTTTTATGAATGATACGGAACAACTACTCTTCCTAGTTTTTTAGAAAAATTATTGAGCAGTTTAGAATAGTCTACTACCATGCCCAATATTTCAGAATTGTCTTCTTGAGGTTCTGTCAAAAGTGAATTTTTTAATTCTGATATAATTTTAGACACCAAAAACCATCTCAGTGAAAAAATAGTATCTGATACATTTTGCTCAATAGTGACATTTTTATGCTTCGGAAAAATATTCTGTCCTTCCCAATTATGAATGACAACTTTTTCATCTTCCATCAAAATATTCGTTACCTCCTGAGCAAACTCGGGTTGTAAATGCATCAAATATTTATCTAAACTGAAAGTTTCATTCTGATTATAAAATTCAATTATATTATTGTAAATATCCTGAAACAAGCTATTTGACAACTCCACCTCGTCTTCTTGAAGGCTGAGATATATTTTCTGAAATACTTTATATTCTCTTTTTTCAGACACTTCCTTTACATTTCCTTCTTCATCTGCTCTTAAGAAAACATCTTCAAAACTTTCTACCACACTTCCGTACAACAAAAGCAGCTCTATAACCTTTCTTTCAAAACCATATAGAATATCTACTTTTTCGGCTTGTGGTTCTGTCGGATACCCAGAGTCGCCAGGATAATAATCATCTGGTGGTCCTGTTCTTGGATCTTCTGGATCTCCGCCCGAATATCCTGTATTTTGAGGGGTATTTCTAACAACTTCAAAAGGTTTTTGCTCCTGCTTTTGCTTTTTATTAGCTTCTGCAATATCTTTCTGAATCAGCTGGGCTAAGGTACTTACCAAAACCTGCTCCGAAATATCCATAATTCTGGCACATTCCTGAATGTAAACTTCTCGCTGAATACGATCTGGAATTTTAGAAATACTGACTACCATGTCTCGTATCAAATCGGCTTTTCTGATAGGGTCGTTTTTAGCTTCGCCCATTAAAATCGAAGCTTTAAACTGAATAAAGTCCTTACTGTTGTTTTCTAAATAAGCAACCAATTCATCATGAGAATTTTTTCGTGCAAAACTATCAGGATCTTCTCCATCAGGAAAAGAACAAACCCTCACATTCATACCTTCTTCCAGAATCAAATCGATTCCTCGTATAGAAGCACGAAGTCCTGCAGCGTCTCCGTCAAATAGCACTGTAATGTTTCGCGTAAGCCTATTAATCAATCGAATTTGGTCCGGCGTCAAAGCTGTTCCAGAAGAGGCTACAACATTTTCTATTCCGGCCTGATGAAACTGAATCACATCTGTATACCCTTCTACCAAATAACAATTATTATTTTTGGCTATCGATTGTTTGGCCTGGTAAATTCCATAAAGCACTTTACTTTTATGGTAAATATCACTTTCGGGTGAATTCAGGTATTTTGCTGCTTTTTTGTCATTGGTTAAAATACGTCCTCCAAAACCTAAAACACGCCCTGACATACTTTGGATCGGGAACATTACACGACCTTTAAATCGGTCAAACGGACGATCTTCTCTTGCAATGGTCAAACCAGTACCTTCAAGAAATTCCATTTTATAACCTTTCCCTAATGCTTCTTTGGTCAAAGCGTCCCAAGTTTCTGGCGAATATCCTAAACTAAATTTTTTGATGGTCTCATTGGTAAATCCTCTTTCCTTAAAATAAGACAATCCGATTGCTTTTCCTTCTTCGGAATTAACCAAAACATCCTGAAAATATTTAGCCGCAAACTCTGAAACCAAATACATACTTTCTCGAACATCAGTCATTGCTTTTTCTGCATCTGTCTGCTCAGTTTCTTCAATTTCGATATTGTATTTTTTGGCTAAATATCGAATGGCTTCCGGATAAGTAAACTGAGAATGCTCCATCAGGAATTTAACCGAATTCCCTCCTTTTCCTGTACTAAAATCTTTCCAGATTCCTTTTGCAGGGGAAACCATGAATGATGGCGAACGTTCGTCTGAGAATGGACTAAGACCTTTAAAATTACTTCCTGCGCGTTTTAAATTCACAAAATCGCCAATAACCTCCTCAACGCGAGCAGTTTCAAAAACAGAATCTATGGTGCTTTGTGAAATCAAAATGAAAATTGTTTTTTAAAATTTGAGCCTGTAAAATTACACAAATCCAAGCTGAATTCTGGCTATTAAAATAAAAAAAGTGCCTCTTTCGAAACACTTTTTCCACTAACTAAACTCAAACTTTATTCTTAATTTAAATCGAGACGCAATCCCAAAGAAATATTATTTTCTTTAACCGAATTATCCTGAAACAACGGATTCAAATCGTATTTAAAATACAAACTCAAATCTCTGTAACCGATATACGAACTTAGTCCGTAAATAAAATTGTTTACGTTATAATCGCCTTTTATTGTGGTTTTGTATTTTAAGTCTTCTTCTTCAAATTTCAGAATCTGTTTCGATTTTACATTGATTCCTGCATATCCTCCAATTCCGAAACGGAAACTTTTATGAGTTCTGAAATATGTTTTTCCGTTGCTTTCTTTTGGTCGAGTAAAATCAAATTCTAAATGCGCCGGAAGCACCAAATAAACATTTCTAAAACGCGACTCTGTCATATGAACATCATTATCTTCTAAATTGGTCTGATTTCCATTTACAACAAAACTGCGGTTATTGGTTGGACGAATATTATTATACATCAGCGACAAACCATATTTTGCATGAAGCAGATTGTCATTTTTCATCAGACGCGAATTGTAGGTAAATCCCCACTCATAAAAATGCGAACCCATAAAGCGGTAATTTGAATCCTGAAGCTTTCCGTCGGCCAACATATTATTAAGTCCCATTGCAAAGACAAACTGCGAAGTCGTTCTTTTTTCGCCACGAATAGAATCTTTTCTTTTATTCTTATCCTGATCTTTATTCCAACGAATAACTATAGAATGCTTTCTTTTTAAAGAATCGTCCTTAATCTTGCCATCGACTTTTTTCTGTACCAGCTCGTTAAGTTCATTTTGAGCCAAAGTCACTTTTTCTTCAATAATTACGGCTCTTGCTTCTGCCAATTCTTTTTTGCGCTTATCGGCTTGTTCTTGTGTTATTTTGCCTTCAGACAACTGTACGTTTACAGCTTCAACTTCTTGTTTTAAAGTCTCTTTTTCTTCTTTTGTAATTTTTTCAATTTTATTCGCTATGCGTTTTGCTTCAGACTCAAAGGTTTCCTGTCCCACTACTTTGCTTACTAATAACAAGAAGAAAAGCAGTAGATGAATGGTAAAATTTCTCATGATTGATTGTTTAAAATGATTGATTATTGATTATTGGTCTTTCTGGTTTCTGTTAGTCAAAGCGACTTTTACTTCCTGAAAGTTTTTGTTGACTTTTGTAATTACTTTTTCCCTAAAAGAAAGTTCCAGTTCGCCGTCTACCTGATTAAGCAAATCGGCTGCATTGATTTTAACTTTTGCTTTTTTAGTCTGATTTTCGGCCAATACTTTACTTTCAGCCGTTTCTAATAACTGATCGATGTTTTCTTTTTTAGGATTTTCAGCAACTACAGATTGATTATTGATTGATTCTTTTGATTGATTGTTTTTGATGACGATTGAAGACTCCGCTATTTTATTTGATTCATTTTTAATGCTATTATTTAAGATTTGATTTCGTTCTTTTTCTTTTTTATTTGAATTTTCTTCTGAAGTTTTTTCAACAACAGCATTTTCTGTTTTTATTACGCCTACATTATTTAGAACAGGCTTGGCAACCGTATCTTTTTCAATTTCCTTTTCAACTACAACTGTTCTTACTGTTTCGGTGGTGTTTTTATTTTGATTGAAAAATACAGTTCCAACCAATAAGAATCCGATGAAACTGGCGGCTACATACAACCATTTTCTTTTCGACTTTTTCTCTGGCTTCTTTTCTTCTGCTACACTCAACATCGCATCCAATCGGTCCCAAGCTTTGCTGCTTGGCTCAATCTCACGTTGATTTAGTTTTTCACGGAAATCCTTTTCAAAATTATTCGGTTCCATTGTCTTGTCTTTTTAAAATATTAATTTGTGTCTGCAGCATTTTTCTAGCGTGCGATAACTGTGATTTTGATGTGCCTTCGTTAATCCCCAACATCTTTGCTATTTCATTGTGTTTAT
This sequence comes from Flavobacterium procerum, assembly GCF_042431625.1. Classification (NCBI taxonomy): domain Bacteria; kingdom Pseudomonadati; phylum Bacteroidota; class Flavobacteriia; order Flavobacteriales; family Flavobacteriaceae; genus Flavobacterium; species Flavobacterium procerum. The sequence continues at coordinate 310,948 of NZ_JBHLYW010000008.1, forward strand.
AACCTTCAATAGCATATAAATTAAAAACCATTTTATAACCATCCGGTAAAGCATCAATTAAATACTGAATCTGTTCTACGGTAAACTGACTGTCGATTTCATTAAAACTTTCCTCAACAAAAAATTCATCTTCGGCAAATTTTACTTTTTTCTGAACTCTTAAATACGAGATGCATTCGTTAACCATAATCCGGCGGATCCAGCCTTCAAAACTTCCTTTATGCTCAAAGTTTTTTAGATTCGTAAACACTTTCATAAAAGCCGTTATCATTACATCTTCTGCCAATTGAATGTCCTTTATATATTGTCGGCAAACGCTTAACATTTTCGAAGAAAACTTACCATAAATCTGCTGCTGTGCCTGTCGATTGTTTTCGACGGCAAGCTTTATGATTTTGGTTTCTTCTTGATATAACTGGATAATTTTCATTAACAGCTTTTGGTTTGTTTTTGGTTTTAGAAATAGACTTCTATTAGCATAGACGATTGTCGATTTAAAATGGTTGCATGGGAGGAAAAAATTTTCAAAAAAAATAAATCCCAAATTCCAACACACAGAAGTACACAACTGACTTACAACAAAGTAAGTCAATTATCTAATTGACAAATTTTCTAATTAAAAAAATTATTTCTTTCTTTCAATAACGTAGTTAACCATCAAAGTCAGCGCCTCTTTATACTCAGAATCTTCGAAGTTTTGAAGAAGAGAAAGCGCTTCCTGTTGAAACTGCACCATTTTGTTTTCGGCGTAAACCAGGCCGTTATTATTTTTTACAAAGGCAATAACCTCTTTTACGCGTTTTTTGTCTTTGTTGTGGTTTTTGATGGAGTTTATCAGCCACTTTTTTTCTTGTGCCGTACAAGTATTTAAAACATGAATTAAAGGCAATGTCATTTTCTGCTCCTTAATATCTATTCCAGTTGGTTTTCCTATTGCTTCTTCACTGTAATCAAATAAATCGTCTTTGATTTGAAAAGCCATTCCGATAAGCTCACCGAACTTGCGCATATTTTCGACCTGAACAGTGTCTTCTATTACCGCTTTTGCGCCCAGCGCACAGCAAGCCGCAATAAGTGTAGCCGTCTTTTTTCGGATGATTTCGTAATAAACATCTTCAGTAATGTCAAGTCTTCTTGCTTTTTCGATTTGAAGCAATTCGCCTTCACTCATTTCGCGAACGGCAACAGAAATAATCTGAAGCAAATCAAAGTCACCATTGTCAATTGAAAGCAACAAACCTTTTGAAAGCAAATAATCTCCAACCAAAACAGCGATTTTGTTCTTCCAAAGCGCATTGATTGAGAAAAATCCACGTCGGCGATTACTGTCGTCTACCACATCATCATGTACAAGAGTTGCGGTATGAATGAGTTCAATTACCGAAGCACCTCGATAAGTTCTTTCGTTTACCGTACCTCCGGAAACCATTTTGGCTGTTAAAAAAACAAACATCGGACGCATTTGTTTCCCTTTTCGGTTAACGATATAATAAGTAATACGATTAAGCAATGCAACCTTTGAAGTCATCGATTCATGGAACTTTTTTTCAAAAAGTTCCATTTCGTTAAAAATAGGCTGTTTTATTTGTGAGGTGATATTCATTTCGAATTCAAATATACTATTTTAAATAAAAATACGTTGTCTATTTTAGGTTAGGATTATAATATTTTTAACTTCTCAGCCTAAAAAACAATCCAAAAACATTTCAATCTAGTACTAATTTAAGTTCATTAATTAAAGGTAATCACTAAACTATTTATTATGAAAACTAAATTTTTATTACTTGGAACATTAATCGCAATGTCTTTTTTCATTGGCTGTAATTCTGATGAAAAAACAAATGACGGCTCAGTTGCAGCAATTACTAACGAAGAAGTTATCACCAATTCTAAAATCGATGCCTCAATCGAAGACGTTACCAATATCGCTGAAGATCAATTTAATTCACAACTGAATATAACTGCAAAAGCCACCGGACCAATAAAGAACTTTTTACCAAGCTGCGCAGTTATTACAACTGTTTTAACGAATAACACTTGGACAAAAACGGTCGATTTTGGCGTTGAAGGCTGTACATTGAATAACGGAAATGCAGTAAAAGGTAAAATGATCATTTCGTTTTCTAATGATTTTTCATCGTCTACTCATACCATCAGTTATACTTTTGAAGGATTTTACCATAACGGACGAAAATTGCAGGGAAGCAAAAGTATTGTAAGAACCATAAAAGAAACCAATTTGCTGGTTACGCCACACCCAGTTTCTACAGCGTCTATAGATTTGACTATTACTTTTGATGACGGAAACGTTTATAGCCGAAAAGGAAGCCTGGTAAAAGAAATGACCTCTGGCTATGACACTTGGTTTGATTGGGATGATAATGTTTTTGTAGTTACAGGAAGCGGTACTACAACTTTTCCAAACGGAGATACGTTCTCTGCCGAAATTACCACTCCGTTAGAATTTAAAGCATCCTGCAGAAAATCTTTCGCCTTAAAAGGAATTGTTTCCATAACTAAAAACGGAGCTTCTGCCGTTATTGATTATGGAAATGGCGACTGCGATACTATGGCTTCTGTCACTAAAGATGGTGTGACAGAGCAAGTCGACTTAAAAAAATAAGCATCCTTTTTGCCCAAAAAAAGCATTAAAGACAAGAGAAATCTCGTTTTTAATGCTTTTTTGCTTTTTCTTAAAAAAAATTATGCTTCTTTATTTGCCAACTGCCCGCAAGCAGCGTCGATGTCTTTTCCTCGGCTTCTTCTTACTTTTACTACTACACCTATATTTTCTAATGCTTTTATATAAGCCATAATCGATTCTTCTGATGCCTGCTGAAATTCCCCGTCATCAATTGGATTGTATTCTATTAAATTAACCTTGCAAGGAACATATTTACAGAATTTAACCAACGCATCCACAGAAGCTTTGTCGTCGTTGATTCCTCTCCAAACCACATATTCGTACGAGATTTTACTTTTTGTCTTTCTGTACCAATATTCTAATGCTTCTCTTAAATCTTTTAAAGGAAAGTTTTTGCTGAAAGGCATAATACGCGCACGCGTATCATCTATTGCAGAGTGTAGCGAAACAGCCAATTTGAATTTCACTTCATCATCGGCCATTTTTCTAATCATTTTCGGAATTCCCGAAGTAGAAACCGTGATTCGTTTTGGTGACATTCCTAAACCTTCATCAGAAGTAACCATATCGATTGCTTTGATGACATTATTATAATTCATCAAAGGCTCTCCCATTCCCATAAAAACAATATTCGAAAGCGGATGATTGTAATACAAACGGCTTTCTTTGTCTATTGCTACAATTTGGTCGTAAATTTCGCCAGGCTCTAGATTACGCATTCTTTTTAATCGAGCAGTAGCGCAGAAATTACAATCCAGACTGCATCCAACTTGACTCGAAACGCAAGCTGTTGTTCTGGTTTCAGTCGGAATCAAAACAGATTCCACCACCAAACCGTCGTGCAGACGTACAGCATTCTTAACTGTTCCGTCGCTGCTGCGTTGCATGGTATCTACCTTAATATGATTGATTACAAAATTATTTTCGAGCATCGACCTTGTAGTTTTGGCTACGTTGGTCATATCTTCAAAACTATGCGCTCCTTTGCTCCACAGCCATTCATAAACCTGATTGCCCCGAAAAGCTTTGTCTCCGTTAGATACAAAAAAATCTCGAAGTTGTTCTTTTGATAAGGCTCTTATGTCTTTTTTCTCAATTTGCATGCTGCAAAGTTAAGCACTTTTATTATTTTTTTTGTTTTTCGATGTCATTCTTAATCAAAATTCAAAAAACTAGATTCCTTTTTTGAATTTTAATCTTGCCATTTGAAAATAAAACTTATTCAATTATTCATTCCTAATTAAATATTAATATCATAAATACCGGAAATAAGTTGAAACTATTTCATGTAAAAAAATTAAAATACTACAAATCAAAACATTAAACACAAACCGTCTTTTTTAAAATTATTAATCTCCTTCAAACAGCAAAACTCCCCTATTATTAATAAACAATAAATAAAGATTTAATCATGATTTTTATCATCTCTTATGCTGTTCATTCGCAATACATTTGGTACAAGAAAAAGATAGTAGTCTAAGTCTCAAAAACAAGATCAAAACAAACTATCTCAAGGTTTTAACTAAATACCACATAAAGATGAAAACGATCAAATTAATCCTAGCCTTAGTAATTACTACAATGACTTTACAAGTAAATGCACAAAGAAATTACAGTCTAAATACAAGATCAACTTTTGAAGTTGCTGGAACTTCTAACGTACATGATTGGGTAATGAAATCTACAGACGGAGTTGGTACTGCAAACTTAACCGTTAAAGACTCTAAACTAACAGATATAAACAGCTTTACAATTACTATTCCTGCAGAAAGCATTAAAAGTAGTAAAACAAGTATGGATGACGTAGCTTATGAAGCATTAGACACCAAAACACACAAAAATGTAAAATATGTTTTGAAATCTGCTGAAAAAATAAACGAAACAACTTGGACTTTAACTGGAGTTTACACAATTGCCGGAGTAAGCAAAGAATATAAAACACAGGTGAGAATAACTGTTAATAACGGAAATTTCATCCTACAAGGTTCTAATCAAATTACTTTCGCAGATTTCGGAATGGCCGCTCCTACCGCTGCTTTGGGAGTTGTGAGAGCTGGTAAAGATTTAACGATAATTTTTAATATCACTTTGACCGACTACAGTAAAGGAGACAATGTTTTAGTCATTAAATAACTGATTTACAAACCATAAAATAAACAATCTAATTTCGTTAAAAAAAATTTTCATCGCAGTTTAAAAAAGCAAAATTCTGGCACAAGAATTGTCTAGCTCTAGAAGAAAAATAATCTTACTATGAGCTCAGTAAATTTTAAAATTTGTAACTTTATTTTTCAGCCATATAACCTTTAGATTTTATCAACCTAAAAAAAAGCAATTATGAAAAAACAAATTTTAAGTTTAGCGGTTATCGCTTTATTAGCATTCGGAGTTCAGTCATGTGAAAAAAAAGAACCGAAACCAGCTGAAGATGAATTAACACTTGGAAACAAAGTAGATTCATTAACAACAGATATTGAAGAAGTAAAAGACAGCGCTGTTGTTAAAGCCGAAAATGCTGCCGCTAAAGCAAAAGAAGCAACTCAAAAGGCTGCCGATGATGTTGAAGCTGCCGCAAAGAAAACTGCGACAGATGTAAAAGATGCCACCAAAAAAGGTGCTGAAAAAGTTGAAAATGCCGCTAAAGCTGCAAAAGACGGAACTGTAAAAACAGCCAAAGACGTTAAAGAAGCTTTGAAAAAATAAGCTAATCTTATAGATGAACTAAAACCATTCGCCAGAAACGAATGGTTTTTTTATGCAAAATTAAAACAGTATATTTTTGTATTTTTGTATTTTAAATTTGAAAGACGGACCATGCATTTTATATCACAGGAATTAGAAGATTATATCGAACAGCACTCTGAAAATGAGCCAGAATTATTGGCAAAACTAAACAAGGAAACCTATCAGAAGATTTTGCTACCGCGAATGCTGAGCGGGCATTTTCAGGGCCGTGTATTGAGCATGTTGTCTAAATTGATTCGTCCGGTAAACATTCTTGAAATCGGCACTTATACTGGGTACGCTGCTTTATGTCTTTGTGAAGGAATGCAAGAAAACGGTCAGTTGCACACTATTGATATTAAGGAAGAATTGGTCGATTTTCAACGTAAATATTTTGATGCCTCTCCTTGGGGAAAACAGATTTTTCAGCATTTAGGAGAAGCCGTTACTATTATCCCTGATTTAGACGTGAAATTTGATTTGGTTTTTATTGATGCCGATAAAGAAAATTATCTGAATTATTGGGAAATGATTGTTCCGAAAATAAACAAAGGCGGTATCATTTTGTCTGATAACGTATTATGGAGCGGAAAAATCCTAGATCCTGTTCATCCAAATGATGTAAGTACAAAAGTGCTTTTAGAGTATAATTTGCTTTTGAAAAACGACCCAAGAGTCGAGACTGTCTTGCTCCCTATTCGCGACGGATTAACCGTTTCGAGAGTACTTTAATCTATTCGACATTCTAAAAGTTGAGGTTCGGAGTTTCTCTGCATTTCCTTAAATAAATACATATGAATTACGGCACTGAAATAAACTCAGAAGGATTTACCATCATTAATGCTGTTTATACCGAAAATGAAATTGAAAAACTAATTTCATTAATCGAAAATAAAACAGAAACCGACAATGAAAATCCTACTTTTAGAAAATCGCAGGATTTATTTGCTATTAGACAATTTCATAAAGAATTTCCGGAAACTTTAGATTTTATTTTTAATGAAAACCTAAAAAGCATTATTGAAAACACTTTTGGAAAAGGATATTTTATTACCAAATCTATTTATTTTGATAAACCACAAAAATCAAATTGGTTTGTAGCTTATCATCAAGACCTAACGATTTCTGTAGATAAAAAATTAGAGATTGAAAATTTTGACAACTGGACCGTAAAACAAAACCAGTTTGCTGTGCAACCTCCAAAAGAAATCCTAGAAGATAATTTTACGGTTCGAATTCATATTGATAAAACCACAAAAGAAAACGGCGCTTTAAAAGTGATTAATAATTCTCATTCTAAAGGAATCTTTCGAGTAGAGAATCTAAAACTTGAAAACGAAACCATCTGCGAGGTCGAAAAAGGCGGTATTATGATTATGAAACCTTTACTTTTTCACGCTTCAAACAAAACCACCAATAATGAAAGACGAAGAGTCATTCATATAGAATTCAGCAAAACAGAACTTCCACAAGGTTTGGAATGGAGTGAAAAAACGATTCTAAATTAATCTTTTAAAGGAGCTAAGGTCCTAAGACGCTAAGATTTAAAATTGAAATACATTGACCCAACTTTAGCTACAGTTTTTAACACAAGCTTATATTGAAAAGGCTTTAGCCAAATATTTACCGTATTTTTGGCTAAAGCCTTTTTATAAAAAACTTAGATTCTTAGTAACTTAAAAATTTATTCCGGAAAATACTGTGGCTTTAGTTTTCGGTAAACCAAATAAAGCATTGATCCAAAAAGAGCTCCAAAGAAATAACCTGTAAGAATATCACCAGGATAATGCAATCCTAAATAAATTCGGCTGTAAGCGAAAATCAAAGGCCATAAAAAGATAAAGCCGAAATACCTAAACTTACGTTTTAGAATCCAGAACAGAAAAGATGCAACTGCCATAGTATTGGCCGCATGCCCCGAAAAGAAACTATATGAATTACGAATCTGAACGATACGAATAATCGATTTTAGGTCTGGGTTATTGCAAGGACGCAGACGCTGAAAAGTGTGCTTAAACAAATTAGTCGTCTGATCTGTAAAAGCAATTAAAATTGCAATAAAAAGAAGTATGTACAAGGTTTGTTTTCCGCCTACCTTTTTATAAATCAAATAAAACAGAAGCAGAAAAAAAGGTGTCCAATACAATTGATTGGTAATGATAAGCCAGAATTTATCATAAGTTTCTGAACCTAATCCGTTCAGGTACACAAGGAAATTTATATCTAATTCTTCTATTTTTTCAAGCATTATCTTTGGCGTTTAATAGGTCCTGAAAGAGCATCAATATCTTCTTTTACTTTTTCTATTTCTGTGGCAGTTTCTCCCAATAGACTTTGAGAATCCCCCATCAGATTCGCTTTTGCGCTATTGATCTCGGCATTGATATTTCCGGTAATGTCATTCAAAGATTTGGCATCAAGACCATTTGCCTCTGCACCTTTTTGAATTTCACTTTTAATATCGTTGGTTGCATTTTTTAACTGAGCCATAGCTTTTCCCATTGTTCGCGCTATTTCTGGCACTTTATCAGAACCAAAAAGCATTAGCACTACAAATAGTATGAAAACTAGTTCTCCTCCTCCTATACCAAACATAATTTTAATTTTTGTTGTCGCAAAGATATTAAATTTTGAAGCTTTGAGTTTTAAAATTAACTTAAAAAGTCCTTTAAAATGCATTTAATACAAAAGAAAAAAGTTCACCAAGCTTTTTAAACCTGGTGAACTTTCTTCTGTAATTTTATTTGTTTAGTCAAATTTTGACTTTGTATCTGCCTTTGGCCAAGAATTGTTCGTTACATCTATATCTGCGGTAAGCAGTTTTGGATCGATCTGAATACTCTTAATGGCTTTTGTTGTAGCATATACTTTTCTGGCAGTATCATTATTTTTTCTCCAGATTTGCGCTGGATATTTAAAATTCTCTTTTGTACCGTCTTCATAAGTAATCTCAACTAAAATTGGCATGATCATTCCGCCTGGTTTAGAAAATTCTACTTCATAGAAATATTTAGGCGATTTGATATTTGCTTTTTCTTCTGCTGTAAAAGTTTGATCCACATATTCTGCCAATGGCTTAATGTCCTCTACTTTTAAGGCTTTTTTACTCGATGAATTTACTTCTGAATTATCTCCTGAAACTAAGTAAACAAACGGACCTTTTTCAAAACCGAAACGTCCTTTTCTCACTTTTACATCCTTTAAGTCAGCTGTTGGTTTTTCAGAAACGTAATATTGTTTTACATTGTTAATGGCGATATCAACAAAATCTGTCGAATAAAACCACCCTCTTATAAACCAGTCTAAATCTACCGCAGAAGCATCTTCCATAGTTCTAAAGAAATCTTCAGGAGTTGGATGTTTAAATTTCCATCTGTTTGCGTAGGTTTTAAAAGCATGATCAAAAAGCTCATGTCCCATTACCACTTCTCTCATGATATTTAATCCTGTAGCCGGTTTTCCGTAAGCATTATTTCCAAATTGGTGAATCGTCTCAGAATTTGACATAATCGGCTCCAAGAATTTCTGATCTCCACTCATATAAGGAACAATATTTTTAGCAGGGCCTCTTCTCGATGGAAAGTTTGGATCCAATTCCTGCTCTGCCAAATATTCTAAAAATGAATTTAAACCTTCGTCCATCCAAGTCCATTGACGTTCGTCTGAATTTACAATCATTGGAAAAAAGTTGTGCCCAACCTCGTGAATCACCACACCTATCATTCCGTTTTTAACTTCTCTGCTTGTAACCCCGTTTTCGTCAGGACGACCGTAATTCCAGCAAATCATAGGATATTCCATTCCCTGATCTTCTGCAGAAACAGAAACAGCTTTTGGATAAGGATAATCAAATGTATGAGAAGAATAGCTTTTTAAAGTATGTGCAACAGTCATCGTAGAGGTTTCTCCCCAAAGCGGATTTGCCTCTTTAGGGTAAACAGATTCTGCCATAACAATTTTATTATTAAGCTTTACTGCCATTGCATCATAAATGAATTTTCTTGAAGATGCAATACCGAAGTCGCGCACATTTTTTGCGCTGAATTTCCATGTTTTTTTCTTTTCAGAAAATCCTTTTTCAGCAACTTCAGCTTCTGCCTGAGTTACAATTACAACTGGTTTGTCAAATGATTTTTGAGCTTGCTCGTAACGTTTTACCTGTTCTGGAGTAAAAACTTCGCTTCTGTTCATCAATTCTCCTGTTGCATCAATCACGTGATCAGCAGGAACGGTAATGTTTACGTCAAAATTTCCGAAAGGAAGAGCAAACTCTCCGCTTCCCCAAAACTGCATGTTCTGCCAACCTTCTACATCATTGTAAACCGCCATTCTTGGGTAGAACTGGGCAATTACATATAATTTGTTTCCGTCTTTTTCGAATAACTCATATCCCGAACGACCACCTTCTTTTCTGTAGTTATTGATGTTGTACCACCATTTTACAGAAAAAGAGATTTTTTCTCCTGGTTTTAAAGGCGAAGTCAGATTAATACGCATCATTGTTTCGTTGATGGTATAAGAAAGCGGATTTCCTTTCGCATCTTTTACTTGCTCGATATTGAAACCACGCTCAAGATCCTTCTTTAAATATTTGCTTGAAAAACCTTCCAAGGGCAAAACCTGATTGATTTTATCGCTTTCTGCCAGCGAAGTCTGCGTGTTGGCTTTTGCCTGATTTTGATCTAACTGAACCCATAAATATTCCAAACTATCCGGAGAATTATTCGAATAAGTTATGGTTTCAAAACCGCTTAATCTTGAATTTTTATCATCTAGCTCAACATCAATTTTATAATCTGCCTGTTGTTGATAATAAGCTGGCCCTGGTGCTCCTGAAGCGGTACGGAACATATTTGGAGTTGCCAGAAGATCATACATCTGGCTGAACTTGTTTGTATCATATTTACCCTGTTGCTTTGCCGCAGGCGCTTTATCCTGTGCCGCTAACATTGCAGGAAAAAGCAATAATAATGAAAGTTTTTTCATAAAATTTTAATGGTCTTTTTGTCAGGCTGTGAAAATAGTAATTAAAACAATACTTCTACTTATCCATTAATACTTTAACACTTCTTTCCTTGAAGATTCTGTAAAAAGAACACTCTTTTTGGTGCCAAATGCTGAAATATGTGTAATATTCTGCTGTTCAGAATTCCAGTCCACCAGCAAAGTATTTGAAATTTCTAATGTTTTAATTTTATCAATATCTTTTATTCTTGAATAGCACACTAAGACATCGCCTGCCTCTACTTCTTTAGACAAAAAGGAAATTACTTTTGACTGGCCGTTTACTTTAATTATAAAATGTTCGGAAAGATATTTTTTTAACAAATCGAGATCCGCCAGAGTTTCTTTGTCTGTACCTACAAATGTTTTCTTGTGGTATTTTTTCTCCATTGCATTGTTTAGGTCGTCAATAAAAATCCGAGAAGTAATTTGAAGCATTTTCTTTTCTTGAGCATAATTTACCTGAAAAACGCCTACATAAAATTTATGAAAGCCAAAACCAGAAGACAAAACAGAAACAACTACCAGAAAAAAGCAACCTAATCTATTTTTCATTTTTGGGATGCAATTTTCTTAAATTCTTTATTCTTATTGACCATGAAATCCATTAACTGAAATTTTTCATCGGGTTTTAAAAATTGCTTAGAAGAAACATCATTAGAACAATACATTAGAAACAGCTCTATTTCGTCTTCTTTAAGATCGAGTGTTTTGGTGTAAAAATCTTTTGTAAAATTATCTTTAGCATATTCCACAAAAGCGATATCAGTAACTTCTTCTTCTTTTACATCTTCTTTTTTACTCAACAGCTTTTTGACATCTTTAAAGATTCGTACAAAGTCTGTCCCATATTTAATGGTCTGATCCGAGTACATAACGTTATTTTTGGCCGTCGACTGTCTGTCGTCTTCAAACTGCGTATCTACAATTCGCTGTGAATTGCCCTGCACCCCTTTCACTTTTAATTCTTTATGAACCACGACTTCCTTTAACTGATTGTTGACCAAATCTAATTTGGCAATAAACAAAACCTGAGCGCAATCTGCTTCAGTTAAGACGATTTTTTTAGACTGAAAAGCTATACCAGAAAAAAGCAGTGTATCTTTTGGTCTTGCCATAATATCAAAGAAACCGTTTGAACCAATAAAAGTCCGCACATTTGCATTAACATTCATAACATAACCACTTTCAATGGTTAAAAAATCATTTTTAACTTGACCGTGAAGAGGTTTTCTTGAACCGTTTTGCCCTAATACAATTTGACAAAAGAAGCATACAACGAGTATTCCTAATTTATTTTTCATTTCCGAGAATTGTTAGATATTTTCTTGCTAAATCTGTGATCAAAAACATACTCATTGTTTTGTTTTTACTATTCAAAGATACGGCAAATTCAGCATCATCTATACAAAATAACTGAAATCCTTTTACATCATTCACAGGTATCTTCAATCTTTCCGTGTAATAATTCTCATCAAAAAGATACTCCATTTTTCTGAAAAGCATTTCTTTTTTCTCAACATCCACCTCTTTTTTAAGCATTGCGGTGCGGCCCGAAATTTTATTGAGCAACTTGTCAATAGAAGTCGAAGTTGCCGTATAAACTTTTCTTTCTGCGGGAGTATATTTTTTTTGACCGCGAGGTACAATTCCGAGATTTTCTGCTGTAATTCCTGCGTTTTCATTTACAACAACTTCTTTAAGCTGTACTTCTTTTGCAGTCATCCTCACAATAAGTTCTTTTAAAGAAAGCTGTTCTGTTGTAATTCTAAGCTTAACCGGCTCCAAATTGACAGCTGAAAAAACCAAAACATCGCCTTCTCTGACTGGTATCGAAAAATTACCATCAGAATCCGTGACCGTTGCCGCCTGAGTATTATTGTTAATAATATTTACATTTTCAACAGGGGTAGTCCCTTCTGTAACTTTTCCTGACAATTCCTTAAAGACAATATTCTGCGCAAAAGAAATCTGCACAAACAAAAACAAAAGAACAATCTTTATGAATTTACTTATTCTCACCAGCAATCAATTCTTTATATTTCACAGCCAATTCCCCGAGAAGAAATTCGGTAGAAGTTTTATTTTTTGAATTCAGAATAACCGTAAACTTATCATTTTCAACAGCATAATATTCAAAGCCTTTTACATATTCTGCCGGAATTTTAAGTCGCTCTACAAAGTGCTCCCAGCTAAACATTTTTTCCAAAAGTTTCATAAAAAACTCTTTCTTTTCAACCTCTTTTTCTTTTTTAAGCATTGCCGTTCTTCCAGAGAAAAAATTCAACAGAGGATCTGCCGAGATAGAACCGCCAACCATTCCGCCAGCAGTCGCAGTTGGATCCAACGCCGTTGCGGTTTTCAGCTTGCGCTCAGCCTGAGTGTAGCTTTTCTGATCCGCCGAAACAATCCCTAAAGCTACAGCATTTATGTTATCGTATCTTTTAACAATTACCTCTTCAAGTTGATGCATTACCATATTAAGTTTTATGGTAAAATTTAAATCAGTAAAATTTTCAGAAGTCAGAACAACACGTTTTTCTTTGAAGCCAACTGAAGAAAAAACCAAAACATCATCTGCTTTTGCTAGAATTGAAAAAGAGCCCGAAGCATCTGTAATCGCAGAAGCTTCTGTCTGCGCATTAATCACATAAACACCTTCCAAATCTGAAGTATTGGCTGTATTTGAAGTGATTTTTCCGTTTATAACAGAACGCTCCGAATTTTGCGACCAGCCATTCTGACCCAAAACAACAATTAAAAAGCAGATAAATTTATGAATCAAAATGCAAAATGTTTAGTAATTCTTAAAAATGTAAAAATATCCTAATGTATTCCAAATTAAGTATTAACAGGTTGGTAAAAATATGTTAATTAAAACAATTATGTCCGAGTTTCAAAGGGAGTTTTTTAATACCTTTAACGGCAGAATTTTGAGTTAAAAAATTATGAAAAGCATTATTATTGCAAGCACCTCAACACTTCACGGAGGAAATTATCTGGAATACCTACTTCCTGTCTTAAAATCACATTTTAAAAATTGCAAAAGCATTTTATTTATTCCATATGCACGTCCTGGAGGCATCTCACACGACGAATACACACAAAAGGCAGCTCAAGCTTTTAACAGCATAAATATTACTGTTAAAGGAATTCATGAATATGAAAACCCACAAGAAGCTGTAAAAAATGCTGAAGGAATATTTACAGGCGGCGGCAACACTTTTCTGCTAGTGACACAGCTTTACAAAAACAACATCATGCAGTTGCTTTCTGAAACCGTTAAAAACGGAACGCCCTATTTAGGATCTAGCGCCGGAAGCAACATCTGCGGCTTATCTATGCAGACCACAAACGACATGCCTATCATTTACCCTCCAAGTTTTCAAACTTTGGGCTTGATTCCTTTCAATTTAAATCCGCATTATTTAGATGCCGATTTGCAATCTAAACATATGGGCGAAACTCGCGAAACGAGAATCAAGGAATTTCATGCCTTTAATTCAATTCCGGTTTTAGGCTTAAGAGAAGGAAGCTGGCTAGAAGTTAAAGGAGACAAAATAACTTTGAAAGGAGATTTGAAAGCAAGACTTTTTAAACAAAACCAAACTCCAGAAGAACTAGAAGCCGAAAGCGACTTGAGCGATTTAAAATAAAAATTTTAAATATGTCAGATTCCAAATTCCAGAACTTAACACAAGATTGGAATTTGGGATTTAAAATGAATTAAAATTCACATATTACTTGAAAATAAAAAAGCCTCAAACAATGTTTGAGGCTTTTAAAGAGCGAAAGACGAGGCTCGAACTCGCGACAACCAGCTTGGAAGGCTGGAGCTCTACCAACTGAGCTACTTTCGCATTAACAGGGTGCAAATATAAACAAATTTTTAATATTAAAAAATAAAAATCAAAAATTATTTACTTTTGACAAAAAACCATTTTCTTGGTTCTTTAGAGCGAAAGACGAGGCTCGAACTCGCGACAACCAGCTTGGAAGGCTGGAGCTCTACCAACTGAGCTACTTTCGCATTGCTGGTGCAAATATAGAAAGAAAGTTAAGTTCAAAACAAGCTTTTTCTCAAAAAAAATCAATAAAAAACAACAATTATTTATAACCTATTTAAAATTAAAAAGTTATAATTTTACTTTTTAATTTAATTTTATGAATACGCTTAAAGAAATCACTTCAAAAGAAACTTATATTGTCCGTCAACCTGTACTTAGAAAAGGAAAAACCATCGAAAGCTGCATCTTCGAAGGAGACGATTTACCCACTACTCATCATTTCGGATTATTTGAAGACAAAAGTTTAACAGGAATTATTTCGTTATTCCAACAAATCAATTCTATATTTGCCGACGAAAATCAAGCACAGATTCGCGGCATGGCTGTACTCGAAAATCATCAGAAAAAAGGATATGGAGAAGCTTTGGTAAAACACTGCGAAGAATTCTGCAAGTCCCAAAATGTTGATTTAATTTGGTTTAATGCCAGAACCGCCGCTGTCGGATTTTATAAAAAAATGAATTACCAAATAATTGGCGAGGCTTTTGATATTAAAGATGTGGGAGAACATTATTTGATGTTTAAAAAAATATAATATGAAGAAACTTTACTTTTTGTTAGTATTATCGATTGTTATAAGCTGTAAAAAAGAAGAAGAGAAAAAACCTTCTTTGTCTAAAAAACCAATACCCGCCATCATACTTACTGACGAAAGAAAAGTAACAATTGACACTGCTGCGATTAATAAATTCAAAAGCGAAACATTACAGCAGTTTTATACAGCTTCTGAAAATACAACTGTCTGGGGAAATCTTAAAAAAAGGACATTCGTATTAACACAGTTAGAAAATTCTGAAGCATTGGGTTTAAATCCTGAAGATTACAATATAGTGCAGCTTAAAAAGTTTGAATCCAAAATTGGCTCTTTGAGCGATACCGATCTCGCTGCGTATGATTTGCAACTTACCTATAATTTCGAAAAATACTTAAATCATATCTACAAAGGAAAATTAGATCCTAAAAAAATCTACGGAAACTGGGATATAGAACAGAAAACTTTCGATATCAACAATGTACTCATTAAGGGTTTCAACAACAACAAGCTAGACAGCGTTGTAGAGAATATTCAGCCAAAGACTCAAATCTACAAGGAACTTTTGAAAGCGCTGGAAATCATAAATAATTTCCCAGAAGATGACATAAAACTTATTGAAGGGGTTACAAAACTTACTTTGAATGATACAAATTCTGCATTAGTAACAATCAAAAAACGATTGATTTACTGGAATGATATGCCTAAAAAAGACACTTTGAACAAAATTTACGACCAGAAGACTTTTGAAGCCGTGAAAAAATTCCAAGAACGTCACGGCTTAGCAGCTGACGGTGTTATTGGTGTCGGCACTATTAGCGCATTAAACTATTCTAAAGAAAAAAGAAAAGAGCAAATTATTGCCAACTTAGAACGCTGGCGCTGGTATCCTTCAGAATTGGAAGAAAACTATTTTATCATCAATATTCCAGATTACAGCCTGAATGTAGTTGAAAATCAAGATACAACTTTGGTTAGAAATGTAGCAGTTGGAACTAATAAAAGAAGAACTCCTGTTATTACTTCAAAACTAAGAACCGTTGTATTTAATCCTACGTGGACCGTTCCGCCTACAATTTTAAAAGAAGATGTTGTTCCAGCCATGAAACGCAATCGTAATTATCTGGCCAAAAAGAATATTACCATTTATGATTCTGCTGGCAAGGTGGTAGAGCCTGCTGCTTGGAACGAAAACAAACCTAACCGATATCGTTATGTTCAAAGCCCAGGGTATAATAATTCTTTGGGAGTTATGAAGATTATGTTTCCAAACCATTACAGCGTTTACCTTCACGATACGAATCACCGTAATATATTTGGAAGAAACAATAGATCGCTGAGTTCTGGTTGCGTGCGTGTTGAAAATCCTCTAGAACTGGCGCAGCATATTCTTGACGAGGAAGGAACATGGCCGAAAGACAGAATTGATACTATTATTGCTTCTAAAAAAACAACAAGCGTAAAGATTAACAAAAAATATGCTTTGTACCAATGGTACTGGACAGCGTGGAGCAAAAAAAATCAGCTCCTGTTCAGAGCTGATGTATATGATTTAGATTCGGGTTTGTATGCTTTATTAAGAAATTAACCGTTCTTCCATCGTAAAATTTCTCGACGGGTGATAAATGTACAAACAAGATTTATCTTTGATTAATTGAATTATTTCGTTTGTCAATTCAACAGGAACTGCTGGACAACCTTGGCTTCTGCCTAATCTTTTATGGTCTCTTATGAAAGATTCAGACACATAATCTGCTCCGTGCATTACCACGCCTCTCTCGCGGGCATTATCGTTTACACCATTTTCTAAGCCGTCAAGACGTAAAGAAGCGCCATGTTTTCCTTGGTAAATCTCGCCAGTTGCATAAAAACCTAAACTACTTTTAAATGAAGAATTTAAGTTTGAAAATGCCGTCGCAAATTCTTCGCCAGTATTTCGGCCGTGAGCCACTAATGAATTAAATAAAACGGTATTTGTACTAAGATCAATAACCCACAAACGTTTTGTGTTTGAAGACATGCTGAAATCAATCAGAGTTAAAATGTTCTTTTTGATTACGCCTTTCTCTTTTAGCAGATAAAATCCTTTGAGCGCTTCTGTAAAAGTTCTAAGCTCAGGAAGTTTAAAATTGTTAGGGTCTAAAGCATTATAAACGCTTTCGATTTTAGCATCAACAGTTGCTTTCTCAACTTTTGCAATCGTTCTTACTGCAGTTGCTTTTTTAAGGTCGGGAGTGTTTTTCGAATCTTTTCCAAAAGACAATAACAAAAACACCAATAGCGGATAAATTTTGTAAATCATTGAATTTCTTTAGGTTAAACAAAAATTTGGGTAGGGCAAAAGTATAAAAAAATTATCGGTGACCAAATAAAACTCTGTAAATGAGGCTGTTTTTGTTGAAACTTTAACAATTTCTAAATAAAAAATTAGGACAATCTCGAAAATCAATTACTTTTGCGCCGTAATTACCTACAAAAAATTAAAATTTTGTGGAAATTATATAAATCCGTAAAATTCAACTGTAACAAATTCGATAATCTATTGTCTATTTTATTGAATAACGCTTCTGATTAAACATGAAAAAATTAGTTTTCTTTTTTATTCTTTTATCTTCTATTGGAATTTTTGCCCAAAAGAAAACTATGCAAGCTCAGGTCACTTCGCAAAATATTGTTATTGACGGAAAACTAAATGAACCTATTTGGGAAACTGCCACAACGGCCTCTAATTTTGTTACCTACGAACCAGATAACGGAAAACCGGAACCCGAAAATCAAAAAACCACTATCAAAATTTTATACGATAATGATGCCATCTACATTGGCGCCATGATGTATGATGATGAACCTCATAAAATCTTAAAAGAAATTTCGCAACGAGATAATTTTGGAACAGCCGATTTATTTGGTGTATTCATAAATGGTTTTAATGACGGCCAGCAAGATTTTATGTTTTACGTTTCTGCAGCAGATGTACAAGGCGATTGTATTATGACCGATGCCAACGGAGAAGATTATTCCTGGGATGCTGTTTGGATCAGTAAAGCCGCAATTACAGAAAAAGGATGGATTGTAGAAATCAAAATTCCTTATTCTGCGTTGCGTTTTTCTGCAGAAAACAAGCAGACTTGGGGAATTAACTTTTTTAGGGAAGTAAAAAGGACCCGTTATAAATACACTTGGAACTTTGTCGACAATAAACTCGGAACTTTTACACAACAAACCGGAGCATTAGAAGGAATCGAAAACATAAAACCTCCTACTCGACTGTTTTTTATGCCATATGCTTCTTATTACCTAAATGCCGGTGATGGACAAAAAACCTATGGTACAATGAAAGGTGGAATGGATATCAAATACGGGATAAATGATGCTTTTACTGTTGATGCGATTCTAATTCCAGACTTTGGGCAAACCAAATACGACGACCAGATTTTGAATTTGGGTCCGTTTGAACAGCAATTCAATGAAAACAGGGCTTTTTTTACAGAAGGAACCGATTTATTCAATAAAGGAAAAATGTTTTATTCTAGAAGAATTGGCGGCACTCCTTCGGTTGAACCGGATTTAAATGATAATGAAGAGATTATTGAAACGGTGCAAAACGTCAATCTCATCAATGCACTAAAACTTTCTGGAAGAACTAAAGGCGGATTAGGAATCGGAATTCTGAATGCCGTTACCGAAAAAACCTTTGCTACTATAAAAGATACTGTTTCTGGAGAAACGAGACGCACCGTTGTAGAACCATTGACCAATTACAATGTCTTGGTTTTGGATCAGCGTTTTAGAAAAAATTCGTCCATAACTTTCATCAATACCAATGTAACACGAAATGGTCATTACAAAGATGCTAATGTCACAGGACTTGCTTGGGATTTAAATACAAAAGCAAACACATACAGCTTATTTGGAAATGCCAAATACAGCCTTATTAATGATCTAGTAGATAAAAAAGGATTTTACTCAACTGTAAGCTTTGCAGAAACCAGCGGAAAATACCGTTACAGTGTTGGAACTGATTTTGTAACCAAAGATTTTGACCCGAATGATTTGGGCATTAATTTTTATACCAATTATTACAACTTTTACGGAAATGCCAATTACAGAATCCTAAATCCGACAAAACTTTTTAATACTTTCAGAATCAATTATAATATGTATTCTGAATTTAATAGAGAATCTGGAAAACTTCAGGACAACAATCTCAACGCAAATATAAATTTAACGACAGTAAAAAATAATTATTACGGCGGTGGTGTAACATTTTATCCTCTTCTTACTTACGATTATTACGAACCCCGAGCCGAAAACAGATATATTGCCATACCGCGAAGAATAGAAAGCTGGGCAAGCATTTCTACCAATTATAATTATCCTTTTGCACTTGATCTTAACGGAACTTTTAATGTTTTTGATGAAACCGAAAGAATCTCGTATGGTTTTGATATCGGCCCGAGATACCGTTTCAGCGATAAACTCTTACTGACTTATTTTTTTAGTTATTTCAGAAGAAACAACAATAAAGGATATATTGACAATTTTGACGAAGATGATAACGAAAATACTCCAAATAAAATAATTTTTGCCAACCGAAACGTAATTACGTATTCCAACACACTCAGTGGAAAATATGCCGTAAACAGCGCCATGACAATTAATCTTGCAGTTCGTCAATACTGGTCGTATGCCGATAATAAAGATATTTTGGACTTACAGACAGACGGAAGCCTTACGCCTTATACGCAATATACCGACAATAAAAACTCAAGTTTTTATTCCTGGAATGCCGATTTATCTTATTCTTGGTGGTTTGCGCCAGGCAGTCAGGTTTCGGTATTGTATCGAAATAATGCTTCTAATTTTGAACGCATTATTGACAAAGATTTTAAAGATAATGTTTCGAGACTCTTAACAAATGATGCTTTAAAACATATTTTTTCAATCAGCGTAAAATATTTTATAGACTATAATGCTGTCAAAAATAAGATTCAAAAAAGAGCTTAGCCTGAATTAATTTTAAAAAATAAAGATTTCTATAATTAAATTGCTATTTTTTGTTACACTTCATTTTATTAAACATAAATGTAACATTGCTTTTGAGCCGTATTTTAGAAATGGCTTATCTTTGTGGAAAACAAAAAAATAATGAACAAAAAAGTTATCCTTATGATTTTAGATGGTTGGGGAAAATCTCCCGACCCTAAAGTATCCGCAATAGACAATGCAAATGTTCCTTTTATAAACAGTCTTTACAAAAATTACCCAAGCGCGCAACTTCGTACCGATGGACTAAACGTTGGTCTTCCTGAAGGCCAAATGGGAAACAGCGAGGTTGGTCACATGAACCTTGGAGCCGGAAGAATTGTATATCAGGATTTAGCCAAAATTAATTTAGCCGTAGAGCATAAAACATTAGCAAAAGAGCAAGTTCTTATTGATGCTTTTACTTATGCCAAAGACAACAATAAAAAAGTACACTTTTTAGGATTAGTTTCAGATGGTGGTGTTCACTCACATACTTCACACCTTCGCGGATTAATCGATGCTTCTCAAGAATATGGTTTAGAAAATGTTTTCGTTCATGCTTTTACAGACGGACGCGATGTTGATCCTAAATCGGGTGCAAAATACATTCACGACCTAGAAGATTACATCAAAGATACTCCAGTAAAAATTGCTTCGATAATAGGTCGTTATTATGCAATGGATCGTGATAAAAGATGGGAACGTGTAAAACTGGCTTACGATTTAGTTGTAAACGGAGCAGGAACTCATTCTACAAATCCTGTTAAGAGTGTTCTTGAAAGCTATGAAAAAGATGTTACTGATGAATTTATAGAACCAGTTGTTATGGTTGACGAAAATGCAAAACCGCTTGCTACTATTATTGAAGGCGATGTTGTTATTTTCTTCAATTTTAGAACAGATAGAGGGCGTGAACTTACAGAGGCACTTTCGCAACAAGATTTCCACGAGCAGAACATGCACAAATTAAACTTGTATTATGTAACGCTTACTAATTACGACGAAACGTACCAAAACGTAAAAGTAGTTTACAATAAAGACAATATTACAGAAACCCTTGGTGAGGTTTTAGAAAAAGCAGGCAAAAAACAAATCAGAATTGCGGAGACTGAAAAATATCCGCACGTAACTTTCTTTTTCTCAGGAGGAAGAGAAGTCCCTTTTGAAGGTGAAGAAAGAATCTTAAGAAACTCTCCAAAAGTAGCGACTTACGATTTAAAACCAGAAATGAGCGCTTACGAACTTACTGATGCTCTTGTCCCTGAATTGAACAAAGGTGAAGTTGATTTCGTTTGTTTGAATTTCGCTAACGGAGACATGGTTGGTCACACCGGAATTATGGAAGCAGCCATAAAAGCCTGTGAAGCGGTTGATGCTTGTGCAAAACAAGTTATCGAAGCGGCTCTTGCAAACAATTACACAACAATTGTAATTGCTGACCACGGAAACTGCGAAACCATGATTAATCCTGATGGTTCTCCAAATACAGCGCACACTACAAACCCAGTGCCGATTATTTTAGTTGACAAAGATTTGAAAAACATAAACGACGGTGTTCTAGGTGACATTGCTCCTACTATTTTAGAATTGATGGGCGTGCAACAGCCTAATGCAATGACTTGTCATTCGCTTTTGTAAAATTTTGCAAACCATATAAGTGATATAAGTTCATTTTAGCAGACTTAAAAAATCTCGCAAAGACGCTAAGTCGCAAAGAATTATAAACTTTGCGCCTCTGCGCCTCTGCGAGATTTTTCACTAATACTCTTCTAGAATAGAAAAAAATGATACAACTGCTCAACACCATAAATAACAAGACCAATAACGCCCCCAACCAAGGTTCCGTTAATTCTAATGTATTGCAGGTCTTTGCCGATTTCTAATTCTAATTTTTCCGAAACTTCTTTTCCATCCCAGCTTTTTACAGTTGACGAAATCAAATCTCCGATGACTCTCTTGTTATTTAAAAGTACAGACAGCAAATCATTTTTAATAAAACTATTGATTTTGTCAATCATTATTGGATCTTCCTGAATTCCAGTTCCGAAACCTTTAATTAAATTCGAAACACTTTTTTTGATAGAAGAATCATTACCTTTTTCTAAATCAGTATGTATGGATAATTTTATTTCGTCCCAAATGCCGTTAATGTAATCCTGAACTTCTTTTTTGCCGACAAACCCTAGAATCATATCATTGATTTTAATTCTCATTTCTTCAGAATTTTTAATTCTATCGAGAAAATCAGCGACATATTCATCTATTTTGACCCGTACGGCACTTTCGGGATTTTTTGCTTCGTTAAGAAAATCCTGTAAACCATTAAAAACACCTTCGGTAATACTTTTATCGGCAAGTCCAAAACTCAAAAAAGGCGTTGATGCTTTTACTTTTTTCCTGATCAAATCTTTATTGCTTGTAAGTTCGGCACTCATAACCTCCAAAAGATTAGTAAGCAGTTCGTCTTTTACATTTCCTTTTTGCAACGGTTCGAGCGCCATCGCAACCCAATCTCCAAAATTAATTCCTTCGATTTTTTCCTTAAACTGAACCTGAATAAATCTCCTTACATCTTCATCTTTTATAGTTCTTAAAATTCCTGGTATTATATTTACTGCAACGACACTGGCAATTTTATCGGCGTTTTCTTCTTTCGAAAGCCAATCTGAAGCTTTGTTGGCAAAATTAAATTCGTCGAGTTTAATTTCGAGTTTTTCACGATTTAAAAATTCTTCAGAAACAAAATTCCCTAGATTTTCTCCAATCTCATTCTTTTTGGTTGGAATAATTGCCGTATGCCAAATCGGAATTCCCATAGGATGCCGAAACAATGCCACAACCGCAAACCAATCGGCGATACCGCCCACCATTGCTGCTTCGCTAAAGGCTTGCAGTATCGGAATTTTAAAGTAAATCGCAATTATAAAAAGAAGCACCGCAATACCCAAAAGAGCCGAAGCGTTTCGCTTCATTCTTCGCAGAGCCTTTATTTTGAATGTATCTTGATGTATAGAAGTTTCCATGATTAAAAAAATTTACTTACTAATTTAAGGCTTTTTTATGAGATACTAAATCAAAAGTCGGCCACGAATTTCATGAATCAACACGAATTACAATTTAAGACAATTACTAAAAACGATACAATTAGTGTAAATTAGTGAAACTCGTGGCAAAAAAATTACATTAAAAATTGTACTTTTGCCAACTGAAAATCTGAAAAATATGATTATCCCGAAAACCAGAGAGGAAATCGAATTAATGCGCGAAAGTGCCTTAATCGTATCAAAAACATTAGGAATGATTGCTTCTGAAATTAAAGAAGGAGTCACTACATTATATCTTGACAAATTAGCCGAGGAATTCATTCGTGATCACGGTGCAGTTCCTAGTTTTCTAGGATTATACGATTTTCCGAATTCTTTATGTATGAGCCCGAACGCTCAAGTTGTACACGGAATTCCGAATAATATCCCTCTAAAAAATGGTGATGTGATTTCTGTTGACTGCGGCGCATTCAAAAACGGATATCACGGCGACCACGCTTATAGTTTTGAAATTGGTGAAGTTGCTCCAGAAGTAAAAAAACTTTTAAGAGTAACCAAAGAATCACTTTATGTTGGTATCCGCGAATTTAAAGCCGGAAACCGTGTTGAAGATGTTGGAAATGCAATTCAGAAATATACCGAATCTCATGGTTACGGAGTAGTTCGTGAACTTGTCGGTCATGGTTTAGGACAAAAAATGCACGAAGCTCCTGAAATGCCAAATTACGGTAAAAAAGGAAGAGGAAAACTTTTTGTAGAAGGTATGGTGGTTGCGATTGAACCTATGATCAATATGGGGACAAAAAACATCAAACAATTAAAAGACGGCTGGACAATTTTGACTGCAGACGGAAAACCAAGTGCACATTTCGAACATGATGTTGCTTTAATCGACGGTAAACCAGAATTGTTATCTACTTTCAAATACATCTACAAAGCTTTAGGAATTGAAAGCAATGAAGAAGACGAATTTAGAAAAGTTCCTTTGGTATTGTAGTTATAGCCGAGATTCAAAAACTTAAAAAACATTCGAACTCCTGCAAAGTTTTCAAAACCTTGTAGGTGTTTTTTTTCAAACTTAAATACCAACAAGGTTTTGAAAACCTTGCAGGAAAACAAAAAATATTTTGAAATAGCCCCATGAAAAAACTGTTCAAATTAGTTTTAAATACAATCCCACGTCCCTTATTA
Organism: Flavobacterium procerum; assembly: GCF_042431625.1. Taxonomy (NCBI): domain Bacteria; kingdom Pseudomonadati; phylum Bacteroidota; class Flavobacteriia; order Flavobacteriales; family Flavobacteriaceae; genus Flavobacterium; species Flavobacterium procerum. The sequence goes on from NZ_JBHLYW010000008.1 coordinate 335,182, forward strand.
ATTCGTTTGAGTTATGTGGCACGTCCGATTTTGGCTTTATCTTTAAGAGGAAATAAATTTACTGATCCGATTGACGGAAAGAGTTTTAGGTCATTTCTTCCTTACGGATATGGAAAACAACGTAATAATGTGCTTTCGCCAAGTACGCTTTCGCTAGAAAGACACCGCTTATTGTGGCTGTATTTAAACGATCAGACCGATTTTTTTACAGCGCCTAAAAAAGTGCTTCATTTTGCTCCTGAACAAGCTTTTTACAAACTTTTTCGCAAGCAGAAAAATCTTGATTATACTACAACCGATTTATTTTCGCCTTTGGCAGATGTAAAAGCAGACATTTGTAATCTGCCTTTTAAAGACAACGAATACGATGTGATTTTGTGTAATCACGTTTTAGAACATATTCCGGATGATACTAAAGCAATGCAGGAATTATTTCGTGTTTTGAAACCAGGCGGAATGGCTGTTCTTCAGATACCGCAGGATTTGAACAGAGAAGTTACTTTTGCTGACGATTCTATTACAGACCAAAAAGAACGCGCTAGAATATTTGGTCAATACGATCACGTACGCATTTACGGACGCGACTATTTTGACAAATTGAGAAGCATTGGATTTATCGTGATTGAAGAAGATTATACCAATAAAATTGCACCAGAATTGGTCGAAAAATACTGTTTAGCAAAAGGAGAGATTATTCCGCTTTGTTTTAAACCAGAAAACTAATTTTTTCACATATAAGTGACATCAGTTCATTTAAAAAGTTTTCAGAATTGCCCTATTTTGAAAACTTTTTATTTTTTAGCCTAATTCCAAAAATACAAGCCTAACCAAATTCTTAAATCTTGGAACCTACAAAATCATTTCAATTTTGCTTTGACATCAGTTTTGAAAAAAATCTCAACACTTATATTCCAACCGCTTATATTGTTGAGAAAACTGATGAAATTAAATATCTAGACAAAAAAGCAAGTCCTGGCGTAATGCAAAGCTTCGGAATTGTTTTGGATGATTTAGATTCTAATTCGAAAAAAATACTAAACGCTTGCGAATCTTTAAAACCTGAATTCGTTTTTAAAAAGTTCAGTGCCAAAATCAAATCGGCAAAAACAATTGCAGATCTGCAGAAAGATTCTAAAATTGAATTTGCAATTCGCCAGCATTTAAAATTTCATTTAAGCTCTTTTTACAGCTTGATTGTACAAGAACAATTTCCGTTATCTTTTAATCTTGGCCCTGAAAAAGATTTTTATCGTTCAAAAGTCGGTATAGTACCTCTCGAATTTGAGCCGCAGATTCACTTTGACAAACATGAAGAAGGAATTACTTATACCCTTTCTTTAAAAGAAAACGAAACGGTATTTCTTCCAATGAACAAAAACGTCGAAATTCTTCTAGACGAACCCGGCTGGCTGATTATTGATAAAAAATTAGGGCAGTTAAAAGAGCTTAACGCTAAAAAACTTTCTCCGTTTTTAAAGAAAAAATCAATCGAGATTCCTTCAAAATTGGTCGATAATTATTTCAAAAGCTTTATTCCAGAAATAGCCAAAAAAATTGATATTGAGGCAGATGGTTTCGAGGTAGAACTTCGTGACAAAATCATTTCCTGTACCATGCAGCCAGTTTATGACTTCTTTAAAAACTGCTATTATCTGAATCTTTATTTTGATTACAGCGGTTATCAGTTTGATGCTTCTAAAATAAAAAAAACACATTCGTTTGTAGATTTCAGCATTGCCAACGAACCCAAAATAATTCAGTTTAAACGAAGTGCTGACGAAACTTTGTACACAGACAAATTGAACGAAATTGGTTTATCAAAAGTAAAAAATGAATTGTTTGGACTAAGTTCGGAGACGGAAAATGATGATTCCTATGCCACAGTTCAATTTGTTATAGAGAACAGAAAAGAGCTTGAAAATTCAGGATTTACAATTCAGAACCTGAAACTCGAAAGCAAGGAAATCATTACCGAAGATTATAGTATTTCGGCTTCAAAAGACACCAATGGTGACTGGTTTGATATTAAAATCATCATTACAGTTGGCAGTTATAAAATCAATTTCAGCGAAATTATTCCAAACATAAAAAGCAAAGAAAGACTTTTTGCGTTACCTGACGGAAATTATTTTCTGATTCCTTTAGAGTGGTTCAGTAAATACGGTTCGCTGGCAAAACTGGCGAAAACAGAAAATGGAGCTCTTTTGTTGCGTAAAAGCAATTTTACTGCGTTGGACGGAATTTCGGAAATCGACAATGAAGTGATTTCTCATGTCGAATACAATGCATCAGATTTACTTAAAGCCACTTTAAGACCGTATCAAATTGACGGTGTCAAATGGCTTTTAGGACATTTTAATTCCAATCTTGGCGCTTGTCTTGCCGACGACATGGGACTTGGAAAAACGTTACAGACTCTCGCCGTTCTTGTCGCTGTACAAGAACAATTGGGTTTTACCACCAAAACCACTAATTTTGATTTGTTTGCTAACGAAACCACAGTCGAAAGAGAACCACTAAAAACCCTAATCGTTTTACCATCTTCTCTGGTTTTTAACTGGTTTAATGAAGCAACGAAATTTACGCCTCATTTTTCTAAAATACAGTACGTAGGCAACGACAGAAAACAGCTCGCCAGCCGATTAGATTCGACAGATTTGATATTTACAAGTTACAGCATCATTCATCGCGATATTTCAATTTTAGAAAAATACAATTTTCGCTATTTAATTTTAGACGAAAGTCAATACATTAAAAACAAAAATTCGAAGATTTTTAAAGCGATAAATAAAATCAGCACAGGACATAAAATTGCGTTGAGTGGTACACCAATAGAAAATTCACTAGATGATTTATGGTCGCAGATGCAGTTCATCAATCCGGATATTTTAGGCAGTTACGCCTTCTTTATGGAGAATTTTAAAAATCCGATTGAGAAAAAGCAGAATGAAGAAGTTTTAACCGAATTAAAAAACCTCATCCAGCCTTATATTCTAAGAAGAACCAAAGAACAGGTTTTAAAAGATTTACCAGAATTAACCGAGCAGATTTATTACTGCGACATGGATCCGGAACAGGAAAAATTATACGAGAAAGAAAAATCAAAAGCTCGTAATTCTCTTCTTAAAACCGATGGTTCAAGCCCAGACAAAATCAGCATTATTAATACGCTGATGAAATTAAGACAGCTGAGCAATCACCCAAAAATGGTCGATCAGGAGTCTGAAATTGATTCGGGAAAATATATTGCCGTTACGAATTATCTAGAAAGCTTGGTAAAAGGAAAACAGAAAATCATTATTTTCAGTTCGTTTGTTACCAACCTGAATTTCTATACAGACTGGTGCAAAGAAAATAAAATAGAATTCTGCGAAATTACTGGTGAAACGCCTTCAGATAAAAGAGAGCAACAGGTCAAAATGTTTCAGGAGAAAGAGAATCCGTTGTTGTTTTTTATTTCGCTAAAAGCTGGTGGAGTCGGTTTGAACATTACAAAAGCTTCGTATGTACTGTTTCTGGATCCGTGGTGGAATCCTTTTGCTGAAAAACAGGGAGTAGCGAGAGCGCACCGAATCGGACAGCTGAATAAAGTGAATGTAATTCGTTTTATTTCTAAAAATACGGTCGAAGAAAAAATCATCAAACTTCAAGAAAACAAAAAACTGTTATCCGATTCGCTTCTTGAAGAAAGTTATATTAATGATGAAATTGAAGCGAATTTAGATTACATTTTGAATTCTTAATAGCATTGTTTTCAAAAACCAAATAATACGGCATCGCAATAGGTTTAATAAAATTCTTATATTTACAATTTTACAACCTATTTGCGATGCCGAAATTTTTATATACAAGTTTTGTTTTTCTATTTATTTTCACATTAGCGAAAGCTCAGGAAAAAGAAATCGAACCTCCTTATAACATCAAAACTGTTTCATTTGTTCAGAACGGGAGCAATGTTGTCCCAATATTTGAATTAGGTGCTTCTTTTGAAATTCAGTTTGATGATCTTTTTGGAAATGAAGCCAATTATTATTTTGAAATCACGCATTGCGATTACAACTGGAAACCAAGCGACATCCCGAAAACAGATTATCTTCGTGGTTTTGACGGTCAGCGTATTACCGAATATATTAATTCTTTTAACACGCTTCAGGTTTATTCGCATTATAAGCTTTCCTTTCCGAATCAGTTTGCGACACAGTTGCGCTTGTCGGGAAATTATATGCTGAAAATTTTAAATGAAGACAAAGAAGTTGTTTTTTCTAGAAAATTCATTTTATACGAAGACCAATGCACAGTTGCAGCTCAGGTAAAAAGAAGCCGAAACCTCAGCAATATCGACTACAAACAAAATCTTGATTTCTCGATTGTTTCAAACAGCATCACCTTTCAAGTTCCGACACAAAATGTAAAAGTGCTTCTGTTTCAAAACGGAAATTTTAATACTGGCATTAAAAATATTGCACCGCAATATACCATTGGAAATCAGTTGGTTTATAAATACGATGCCGAAACCCAATTTTGGGGTGGAAATGAATTTTTATATTTTGAAAATAAAGATATCCGTGCAGCCAATAATAATGTTGGAAGAATCGGTTCTAATAATGATATCTACAATGCTTATCTCTACACCAATCAGGCACGAGGAAATCAGATTTATACTTTGTATCAGGATGTAAACGGAAATTTTGTAGTTAAAAACATAAACGGCTCCAACAACGAAATCGAAGCCGATTATGCTTGGGTTTATTTTACGCTTTCGGCGCCAGCTTTTAGAATGAACAAAGACATCTATATCACGGGAATGTTCAACAATTACAGCCTTTCACCAGAATATAAAATGGATTATAATACGGATAAAGCTGTTTTCGAAAAAGCGATAATGATCAAACAGGGATTTACTAATTTTCAGTACACTGTAGCCGATAGAAAAGGTGTAATTGACTATGAAAATGCCATTGATGGAAACTTTTATCAGACAGAAAATGAGTACACTATTTTGGTGTATTACAAAGAAAATACAGACCGATATCAAAGAGTAATCGGTAAAGGAAATGCAAATTCAATAAACATCGTCAATTAAAACATTGTTAAGGTTTTAGGTCGAATGGTTTTTTTTTGTAGATTTGCAACTATAACGCACACATATTTACTACGTTAGTATGGTTTCTCAAATTACAAGAGGCATAAAAATTTCAGTTTTAACTAGTTTTGAAGGTACTTACTTCAAGAACTACAAGATTCACTTTGCTTTTAGTTACGTAGTTACAATCGAAAATCATAGTAAAGATTCTGTTCAGCTGACTTCTCGTCACTGGGAAATTTTTGATTCTTTAAACGATTTAGAAGTAGTTGACGGCGAAGGCGTAATTGGTAAAAAACCAGTTTTAAAACCAGGTGAAAATCATACTTACAGCTCCGGCTGTCTGCTTTCTTCTCCTTATGGAGCTATGAAAGGTCATTTTAATATGATTAATTTCACCACAACCAAAACATTCAAAGTAATCGTTCCTACTTTTAGAATGTGCGCTCCTTTTGCTTTAAATTAATCCTAGTTTTATTTCGATTATTTCATTTTTCGCAATCGCGTAAACTTTGTCGTTTTCTTCTGGAATCAAATTGAAGTTGCCTGTAAATTCTCCGAATGCAGGGAAAATCATTTGATTTGGTTTTCTGAAAAAACAAGACAGACTTAAAAATTGCCTTCCCAATCCTTTCAATTTAATTCCGGGATGTATGTGTCCACAAAAATTGAAGAAGTTTTCTCTTTTAGATGGATGATGCGTCAGCAAAAAATCATCTATGATAAGTTCTGAATAAATTTCAATATTTAGATCCTCATAATATTTTTTTGAAATGACATCATGATTCCCTTCTACCAAAATAAGCTGTTGTGTAACGGTTTTAGTCCATTCTTCAAAAAAATCCCATTCGGCATTAATGGTGCTGTGAAATAAATCTCCTAGAAAAATTATGGTTTCTGAATCAAATAATTCTAAAACATTTTTCAGACGATTAAAATTTTCCTGAACAGCTTTTTCAGGAATTGCCATTCCGTGTTTTCTGAAATGGGCAATCTTACCCAAATGCAGATCCGAGATTAAAAGCATTTTCTTTTCTTCCCAAAAAGCTGCACCACACGGATGTAAAATAAAATTTTGGTTATTTATTGTAATTGTCATGATTGTATTATTTCATATAACTAGCCGTCATTTTTTTGATTCTTTCCTGTAATGTTTCGCTTGATAATTTTTCCCGAAGACGATCCGTAATTATCGGAAAACTGAAAGGCGTTGGTTTTTTGCACTGTTTCCAAACCATTTTCTGGCCGTTAATTCTTTCTAATGCCTGAATCAAACGTCCTTCTTCCAACTGATGCTCGAATGTTTCAGTAAAAGCCTGTTGTAATAATAAATTGTCAGGCTCATAATCACGAAAAACTTCAAAAATCAATTGCGAACCGCTTTGCAGATGTTTGGTTTTAACTGGTTTTCCAGGCATTCCTGTAAATACTAACCCCGCAATAACAGCAATATCACGAAACTTTCTTCGGGCCATTTCGGTTGAATTTAGACTTTTCTGCAAATCATAATGCACATAAGATGTAGTAAACAAATCATTATCAAAAACAGCTTGCATATCAATTTCCTGATCCGAAAGCAATTCAAAACCATAATCATTATACGCCAGCGAAAAGGTTATTGGTGAAAGCAAACTGATTCTGTACGAAATTAAACTTGCCAAGGCTTCGTGTACATAACGACCTTCAAAAGGATAAAAAATAGCATGAAAACCTTCTCTGGTCTTAAAAGTCTCAATCAGGAACTCATCATTATTGGGAACGATACTTTCTTTGCGTTGCCTTTCGAAAATAGGTTTTAAAGCTTTTAATTCTGGTGACAAGTTTTCGGTGTTGGCTGTGTACAATTCTTCTCGCAGCAATTCGCTCATCTGAGCAGATAACGTCATGCGTCCGCCCATCCAGCTTACCACTTTAGCTGTTTTTTTAGGATTGGCTTTACGCACCAAAACCTGCATGTTTTTTATCTGAAAAAGCTCAAGCTGCCTTCCGGCGAAAGTAAAAACATCACCCCGCTGTAATTTTGAAGCAAACCACTCTTCGATTGTACCGATAAAGCCGCCTCCCAAAAATTTAACATTCAAAACAGCATCTCCCACAATAGTTCCTATTTGCATTCGATGATGCATGGCAATAAAACGACTGTTGATTTTAAAACGGCCGTCTTCTTCAATTTCTACTTTTTTGAATTCATCATAAGCTTGTAGACTCTGGCTTCCATTTGTGATGAAATTCAGAACCCAGTTCCAGTTTTCTTTGGTTATATTTTGAAAGCAAAAAGTTGTTTTTATTTCTTCCAAAATTTCGTTTGGAAAAAATCCATCAGAAACAGCGAGTGTGTTTAAGTATTGAACCAAAACGTCCCAACTGTTTAAATAGGGCATTCTATCTTCGACAACCGTTTTTGCAACAGCTTTTTTTAATGCCGAAGCTTCAATCAATTCCATTGCGTGCGTGGCGAGAAAATAAATCACGCTTTCTTTTCCGGGCTGGTGTCCACTTCGTCCGGCTCTTTGAAGAAAGCGAGCAACACCTTTTGGTCCGCCAATTTGAATAATGGTTTCAACAGGCGCAAAATCGACACCCAAATCAAGACTCGAAGTGCAGACTACGACTTTTAATTCTTCATTCCGAATAGCGCTTTCGACCCATAAACGAATTTCACGGCTTATGCTTCCATGATGCATTGCCATTTCTCCAGCAAATTCAGGATATTTTTCTAAAATCGCCTGATACCAGATTTCACAGGCAGAACGGACATTCGTAAAAATCAAAGTCGTCTTGCTCTTTCTGATAATTTTCGCAACTTCATCGATTAAATGCAACCCCATGTGACCGCGCCATGGGTAAGTTTCCATTTTATCCGGAAGAATCGATTCTATTTTTATTTTTTTATTGATGTGTGCCTTTATAAGAACCGAATTTTGATAAGCCTCAGAATCGGGTCCTAACAAAACCTGACGTGCTAATTCGAGATTGCCGATGGTTGCCGAAATTCCCCAAATACGCATTTCAGGAGCAATGCTTTTTAAACGCGAAAGCGCCAGTTCCATTTGGACGCCACGTTTAGTACCGAGCAATTCATGCCATTCGTCCACCACAATTGCACCGCAGTTGGCAAAAGTTTTAGGATATTCTTTGGTTGCGAGAAGCAGTTGTAAACTTTCGGGAGTTGTAATTAGCAAATCCGGCATTTTATTTTTCTGTTTTGCCCTTTCGCTTTGCGAAGTATCACCAGACCTGATTCCGACAGTTAACTGCAAATCTAAATCTTCAATAATTCGTTCAGCTGCCTGTTTGATTTCTACCGAAAGTGCTCGCAGTGGCGTAATCCATATTGCCTTTAATCCAGGCTTATGTTTAGTATTATAATCGGGATTTTTTTTTATGTAATCGAGAACTATCGGAAACCACAAGGCATAGGTTTTGCCGCTTCCTGTCGGTGCGTTCAGCAAACCATTTTTGCCTTGCAGAAAAGCGGTCCAAGTCTGATTTTGGAACGGAAAAGATTTCCAGCCCTGACTTTTGAACCAGTTTTCGGCAATTGTATATAGCTCTTCTCTATTCATTTTTTTTTAGGTTCAAAGTTGCAAAGGTTCAGAGATTCAAAGGTTTTTCTTTTTTGCTTTGTCTCTTTGTCGCTTTGTTTCTTTGTCACTTTTTACGAAATCATATTTTTTAAATCTTCAATCGAATTGGCATCTTCGATTTTCTTGTCGTGACGCCATCTTAAAATTCTCGGAAATCGTGTTGCCACGCCACTTTTATGCCTTTTAGAAAGTGAAATTCCTTCAAAACCAATTTCAAAAACCAATTGAGGCGTGACGCTTCTAACAGGACCAAAACGTTCTAACGTATTCTTTTTTATAAAATCGTCTACACGTCTAAATTCGGCATCAGTTAAACCAGAATAGGCTTTTGCGAATGTTACCAGTTCTTTTTCACCATTTTCATTGGTCTGCCAAAGCGCAAAAGTATAATCGGTAAACAAGTTCGATCTTCGCCCATGACCGCGCATGGCATAGGTCAAAACAGCATCGATGGTTAGCGGTTCTATTTTCCATTTCCACCAATCGCCTTTTTTTCTTCCCACTTGATACGGCGATGTATTTCGTTTTAGCATCAAACCTTCGCTTCGCATTTCGCGGGCACGCATTCGCTCATTGGCAACATCTTCCCAAGTTTTTAGCGAAACTCTTTCTGAAAGGCGGAATGGCGTATTTAATTCTTTTATATTTTCATACAAACTTTCGAGTAAAGCTCTTCTTTCGCAGTAAGCTAAACTTCGAACATCTTGGCCTTCCCATTCTAAAATATCGTATGCTTTTAAAATAACGGGGACTTTTTCGAGCAGATTTGCCGAGATGGTTTTTCGTCCTATTCTTGTCTGCAAATCATTAAATGTTCCAATTTGATTGGATGGAAAAGCCAAAATTTCGGCATCTATTACGGTTCCGTTTGGAATTAATCCAACGAAAGCCTGAAACTCCGGATACTTGTCTGTCACCAGCTCCTCGCCTCTTGACCAGACATAAATTTCATTATCACGAATGATTGTCTGCGAACGAATGCCGTCCCATTTGTGTTCAATAGACCAATCTTCGGGATTTCCTAAAGCTTCAATTTCTCCTTCAATTGGATAGGCAAGATAAAAAGGATAAGGCTTTGACAAATAATCTGAGCTTTTTTCATCCAAAATCAATTCTTGAAATGTGATTGTATTCGGATTCCAATTTCCCATTAATTTATAAGCCAAAGCATCTTCATCAACATTTTCTGCTTTTGATAAAGCTCTTGTCATTAATTTTTGGCTTACGCCGATTCTAAAACTTCCGGTAATTAGTTTCGTAAAAACAAACCTTTCATAGTAATTAAGCGTTTTCCAGTTTTCGTGCAAATATTCTTTTTTCTCCGAATCTGTTTTTCTTTTCAAAGCAATTATTTCTTGCAAGAATTCCGTTAAACTTTTATCAGAATGTTCTTTTGTGGTTGGGATAATCAATGCGATGGTTTCCGCTAAATCGCCTACAATATGATAGCTTTCTTCAAACAACCACAATGGAATATTCGCTAATTCATTGGCCCAAAGACGCAACAAAGTAGTATTGACAGGCCTTGGCGGACGACGATGCGACAGAATCGCGATTGTCCAGACTTTATCCTCAGGCGATGCATTCTTAAAATAAGTCGTCAGCGCATCTACTTTTACGTTTGTCTTATTGGAGCTGTCCAGTGTTTTTATAAGTTGGGCGAAATTTTTCATCTACATTTATTATTCAGAAACGATTGGGGTTTCCTGATCGAACTCAGCTTTTTCCATTTCTGCAGATTCACCTTCATATTGCGTTTTTTCGGTTCTTGCATCGTAACCTAATTCTCTTAAATATTTAGCAAAAATATCGGTATAACCGTGTGTACAAATTACACGCTCTGCTCCCGTCGCTTTTATGCTTTCGAGTAAAGCATGCCAGTCACAATGGTCGCTTAATACAAATCCTTTGTCTATTGCTCGTCTGCGGCGTGCACCTCTAAAAGCCATCCATCCGCTGGCAGAGCCAGTTACAAAAGGAGTCATTTTTCTGATCCAGATGCTTCCGTGGGCACTTGGAGGTGCCAAAACTATATTTCCTAAAAGAGCCTCTCTTTTGGTTTCTTTAGTGATCAGTTCGGTTGGAGGAAAATAGACCATCGGACGCAGAACGTTTGTCATATTTTCTATTGCGCCATGTGTGTAAATTTTACCAATGTCTGTATCCAAGTATTTTAAAAGTCTTTGCGCTTTTCCTAAAGAATAGCCAAACAAAATAGAAGCTCTTCCTTCCGCTTTATTCTCTGCCCACCAATTATTGATTTCTGAAATTACCTCGGCTTGCGGTGCCCAGTTGAAAGCGGGTAGGCCAAAAGTACATTCGGTTATAAAAGTATGGCATTTAACCGTTTCGTATGGAGTTGCAATCCCGTCGTCTTCGGTTTTATAATCGCCTGTAAAAACCCAAACTTCTCCTTTATGTTCTACTCTGACCTGAGAACTTCCGATAATGTGTCCTGCGGGATGCAATGAAAACTTCACATTATTGATTACAAAAGTCTCTCCCCATTCTTTTCCGGTAACATTTATTTCACCCAGTCGATGACGTATAATAGGAATATTGGTATGATGTGTAATATAATTTTGATGTCCCCAACGAGCATGATCAGAATGCCCGTGTGTAATGATGGCATTTTTTATTGGTTTCCACGGATCGAGATACACGTCGGCCTGCTGGCAGTAAATGCCTTTATCATTAAAAACCAGAAGAGGGATTTTCATAGTAGTAGCGTTAAAACATTCTTTTCAGAACTAACTCAAATTTAAACTTTTAAACATTGAGCTGTTTTACAACTTCATTCAATTAGTTTATTAAATTACAACTTTTTAATATTGCATTGTGATAAAATCGGATTATCATTTGTACTTTTGTGAAAAATCAAACAATTCGTAATTATAAAATAATTTATCCCATGTTAAAAGGATTCTTTAATGTACCTAAAGCGGTAAATGAGCCCGTAAAAGGCTATGCTCCAAACTCCCCAGAAAAAGCTGCTGTTCTGGCTGCTTATACCACCATGTGGAATTCTCAAATTGACGTTCCTTTATATATTGGAAGCGAAGAAATCAGAACTGGAAATACAAAAAATATTACAGCTCCTCATGATCACCAGCATGTTGTTGGAAAATATCATTTAGCTGAAAAACAACATATCGAAAGCGCGATTGCCAACGCTCTTGAAGCAAGAACCAAATGGGCAAACTTGGCATGGGAACAGCGTGCTGCTATTTTCTTAAAAGCTGCTGAACTTATCGCAGGACCATACAGAGCTCGTATCAACGCAGCAACTATGATTGGTCAATCTAAAAATATTCATCAAGCAGAAATCGATGCTTCTTGCGAATTAATCGACTTCTTAAGATACAATGTTGAGTTTATGACTCAAATCTACAACGATCAGCCAAAATCAGATTCTTCTGTTTGGAACCGTGTAGAATACAGACCTCTTGAAGGTTTTGTTTACGCTATCACTCCATTTAACTTTACTGCTATTGCCGCAAATCTTCCTGCAAGTGCTGCAATGATGGGTAACGTTGTAGTTTGGAAACCAAGTGATAGTCAAGTATTTTCAACTAAAATCATTTTGGATGTTTTCAAAGAAGCTGGAGTTCCAGACGGTGTTATCAACGTAGTTTTTGGTGATGCTTTAATGATTACAGATACTGTTTTAGCAAGCCGTGATTTTGCTGGTGTTCACTTTACAGGTTCAACTCACGTATTTAAAGATATTTGGGCTAAAATTGGAGCAAACATTCACAATTACAAAACTTACCCAAGAATCGTTGGTGAAACTGGAGGTAAAGATTTTATCATCGCTCACCCAAGCGCAAACGTAAAACAAGTAGTTACAGGAATTACTCGTGGAGCATTTGAATTCCAAGGACAAAAATGTTCTGCAGCTTCTAGAGCTTATATTCCGCAAAGTTTATGGCCAGCTGTAAAAGAGCAATTGATTGCTGATGTAAAGTCGATGAAAATGGGTTCTCCAGAAGATTTCGGAAACTTCATTACAGCAGTAATTCACGAAGGTTCTTTTGACAAATTAGCTAGTTATATCGACCAAGCGAAAAAAGATGCTGATGCTGAAATTATCGTTGGAGGTAACTACGATAAATCTGTTGGATACTTTATTGAGCCAACGGTTATTGTAACGACAAACCCAAAATATACTACAATGGAAACTGAGTTGTTTGGACCAGTTATCACGATTTATGTTTACGAAGATGCTAAATGGGAGGAGACTTTAGAATTAGTTGATACTACTTCTGAGTATGCTTTGACTGGAGCAGTTTTCAGCCAGGATCGTTATGCGATTGAAGTGGCGACTATCAAATTACAGAATTCTGCTGGTAACTTTTACATCAACGACAAACCAACTGGAGCCGTTGTTGGAATGCAGCCATTTGGTGGAGCAAGAGCATCTGGAACTAACGACAAAGCTGGTTCTGCATTAAACTTATTGCGTTGGGCTTCTCCAAGAACTATCAAAGAAACATTTGTAACTCCAGAAGATTACAGATATCCTTTCTTAGGTTAATTTTTTGTTCAAAGTTCAGGTTTCAAGTTTTGAAATCTGTCTACATAAAAAGCCGAATCTTTTTAGAAAGATTCGGCTTTTCTTTTTGCTTCTTTTTGAAATTCGTTTTGGACAGTTTTTTAATTAGGTAACTAAAACGAAGCTTAAAAAAACAAATTATTCGCTTTAAAAAACAACCTTTAGAATATTTTGTAGTAATTTTCTTATTTTATTGATTACCAGCAAGATAGGCATTCAAAAAAGCTTATTTTAATATTTTAAAAACTTCTTGTTCCGTTTCAAAAAAAAACATCACAATACCTTTGTCTCATGAAAATAAATTAATAAAATCTAAATAATTAAAGTCTATGAGAAATCTGAACAATGTTCCTAAAATAATTTTAGAATCAAAAGGTATTGGCCACGCAATTGATTTTAAATGGAATAAAAAGAAAATAAACGAATTACTGGATCCTTTCGAAAAAAATGAGGATCTAGAAAACCTATTAATACAAATTAACCATAAAGCCTCTATTGGACTAACAGCTGCTTTGTTAGAATGGGTTTATTGGCGTTTTACCGGATATACAAAAGTCACAAACGACACCCAAAAACGTATTGAAGCGCTTTGGTGCTCTGTAGAAAGTCCAGAACAAACTAAGCCATTATTATTTGATACTGATTTTGAGATTCCAGCTTCAGGAAGTGTAAATGGACCACTATGGATTGCGCATATGAATGTTAGAATGATTGATAGTTTGTATAGAAAAGGCTCCTATTACCTACAGAACGAACTTATCGGATTAGTACTTCTAGCCCGTCACATCACTCCTAAAAAGAAAGTTTTTGACCAATGGTTTAACCATATTATTGTAGACCTAATCTGTTTATATCCTTGTGAATATCAGAACGCAGATTCTGAGGAAATGGACGAAGCCATTTACGATTCTTCAAACGAACCATTAATATGCCGTGACTTTTTCTTTGATTCTGAATTTAAGGCCAGCAATGAAGCTTCAGAAAATGCAATACATGGTTTTATTGACAATTTAAATTATCAAGCAAACCCCTTTCTAAATCTTTCAAGAATACATTCTTAGTTTTTAATAGTTTTTATTTGTTCAAAAAATAACCCGGAAGATCATTACTCTATCCGGGTTATTTGTTTTTAGGGTTTAAACTTTAAAGGAAGATGCACTACTTTTTTAGTTTCAAAGAATTCATCTTCAAAATAATCTGCCAAATCATATAAGGTTGCATTCGGAAAATCTTTTAGTTCCTCTGCCAAATCTCCACCTTTCAAATAAAGAATTCCGTTTTTTAATTTATGCTTATGCTGTTTTTTAATCTTATCATGTATCCAAGAAACAAAATCTGGCATATTGGTTACGGCGCGGCTCACGATAAAATCGAAATCACCTTTTACGAGTTCTGCTCGTTTTTGTTCTGCTTTTACATTTTTTAATTCTAATGCATCAACAACTCCTTGAACCACTTTTATTTTTTTGGCGATAACATCAATTAAGTAAAAACGTGTTTCAGGAAAAAGAATCGCTAACGGAATTCCAGGAAAACCTCCACCTGTTCCAACATCTAAAACTGTTGTTCCTGGTTCGAATTTCATTACTTTGGCAATTCCTAAAGAGTGCAAAATGTGTTTTGTATATAATGAATCAATATCTTTTCTAGAAATCACATTGATTTTTTCATTCCAATCGTGGTATAAAAAGTCTAATTTTTGAAATTGTTCAATTTGAAGATCGGTCAAATTGGGAAAATATTTCAATATCTCATCCATTGCTGTAAATTTTTAACAAAAGTACTACTTTACGATTGAAATATTTAACTCAATTTTGCAAATTGAAAATTTATAATAATTACCTTTGAAAACTATTTAAAATAATTATGAATAAGACAGCGCCTACATTTGCAAGACAAGATAATCTGAAGTTTTTCAGAACACTTAACTCTCGGGTAAACAATTATTTCAAAGAAAATAATATTCAGAAAACCGGAAACTGGAAACTACATTTAAAAGCAGTTATTCTTTTTGCTGTATTCTTAACTCCATACTTTTTAATCCTTACACTTAATATGCCTTTTTGGGTAATGTTGCTTTTATCGATAGTAATGGGAATCGGAATGGCTGGCGTTGGAATGAATGTAATGCACGATGGTAACCATGGTTCTTATTCTAACAAAAATTGGATTAATAAATTCATGGGCGGTACTATCTATGTTTTAGCAGGAAACGTTTACAACTGGCAGGTACAGCACAACGTTTTACACCATACTTACACCAATATTCCTGGGCATGACGAAGATTTAGATGCAGGACGAATCATACGTTTTACAGAACATGCAGAATGGCATCGTTTTCATCGTTTTCAACATTATTATTCTGTTTTCTTATACGGTTTGCTGACTTTCAATTGGGCTTTAACAACCGATTTTAAGCAAATGAGAAACTACTTAAAAAGAAAATTATCGTACGGAGAACCGAAAAATCCTAAAATCCTCTGGACAACATTAATCATTACTAAAATGATTTATGTGTCAATTTGGATTGTTTTACCAATGGTAATTGGAATTACATGGTGGAAAGTTCTTATTGGATTCTTTGCAATGCATTACACAGCTGGATTAATCTTAAGTATTGTGTTTCAGCTAGCACACGTTGTTGACCACACTACAAACCCAACTCCAAACGATTTAGGAGAAATGGACAATACGTGGGCTATTCACCAACTATACACTACTACCAATTTTGCTCCGAAAAACGCGATTGTAAACTGGTATACAGGTGGATTAAACCATCAAATCGAACATCATATTTTTCCAAATATCAGTCATATTCATTATGGTAAAATTGCAAAAATTGTAAAAGAAACTGCAAAAGAATGCAACTTGCCTTATTATGAATACAAAACCATGCGAAGTGCTGTTATTGCTCACTTTAAGCACTTGCGTGATTTGGGAATGAAACCAGAATTAGCAGTTTAAAAACTAAAAAAATCTATTAATAATAACCTTCCTTAATCAACACAACACGTTAAGGACATTCAAAATTTTTATAATGAATCATATTCTTTCGGACAGAATCAACAATCTTGCGACTTCGCAGACATTAGCAATGGCCGCTTTGGCAAGAGAATTAAAAGCACAAGGAAAAGACATTATCAGCTTAAGTTTAGGTGAGCCAGATTTCAATACACCAGACTTCATCAAAGAAGCTGCAAAAAAAGCAATCGACGACAACTACAGCACTTATTCTCCAGTTGACGGATACCAAGATTTGAAAGAGGCTATCTGCAGAAAATTCAAAAGAGACAATGATTTAGAGTACAAACCATCTCAAATCGTAGTTTCTACAGGAGCAAAACAATCTTTATACAACATTGCACAAGTAATGTTAAACGATGGTGACGAGGTTATTTTACCAGCACCATACTGGGTTTCTTACTTCGAAATCGTAAAACTATCTGGCGGAGTTCCTGTTGAGGTTCCGACTTCTGTTGAAACAGATTTCAAAATCACTCCAGAGCAATTAGAAGCGGCAATCACACCAAAAACAAAAATGATGTGGTTTTCTTCTCCATGTAATCCATCTGGATCTGTTTACAGCAGAGAAGAATTAACAGCATTGGCTAAAGTGTTAGAAAAACATCCAAATATTTACGTAGTTGCTGACGAAATTTATGAGCACATCAATTTCTCAGGAACTTTCTGCAGCATCGGTTCTATCCCAGGAATGTTAGAAAAAACCATCACTGTAAACGGAGTTGCAAAAGCATTTGCCATGACAGGATACAGAATTGGTTACATCGGAGCTCCGGAATTCATCGCAAAAGCATGTACAAAAATTCAAGGACAAGTAACATCTGGAGCAAATTCTGTGGCACAAAGAGCTACAATCACAGCTGTAGATGCTGACCCAAGCGTATTAAACGAAATGGTTCAAGCTTTCCACGGTCGTAGAGATTTAGTAGTTGAATTATTAAAAGAAATTCCAGGCGTAAAGATCAACGTTCCAGAAGGAGCATTTTACGTATTCCCAGACGTTTCTTCTTTCTTCGGAAAAACGTTAAAAGGACACGAAATTAAAGATGCAAACGACGTTTCGATGTATCTTCTAGCAGAGGCAAACGTAGCAACCGTAACCGGAGATGCTTTCGGAAATCCAAACTGTATTCGTTTCTCTTATGCAACAAGCAACGATATTTTAAAAGAAGCATTACGCAGAATCAAAGAAGCTTTGACTGCATAACAATATTCTAAGTTTTATTAAAACGGCTTAAGGTTCAAAAGTTTCATCACTTTTATACTTTAAGCTGTTTTTTTTATGGGCATATTTTGGGCGTGTCCCTCCGGGTCGGGCTTTCGGCTATATCTTTTATTCCGCTCCGCTTCATAAAAGGATACCGCCTCAAATATATTCACTGAACTCCTATAACAAATAAATATATGTGAAGTAATCCCTCACGCAAACGGTAAGTGAGATATATCATTTTCAAAAGAAAAAATCTGTTTAAATCTGCTAGATCTGCGTGAAACTTAAATCAAAACTTTCAAAATCCCCATTCCACAATATTATAAAATGCCAATTGTAATCCTGTAAAACAAAGCACCTTATAAATTGCAAACTTTGTAATGTATTAATTTAAAAACTATTAGTCATGATACATACAGATGAAACCACAAAAGAAGCAGTTAAAACTTTAGAAGGATTAATTTCAATTCTTGAAGATGGAAAATTGGGATATACAAATGCAGCAGAACATGTAGAAAACCCTGCAATGAAAACTGATTTTCTGGAATATGCCCGAGAAAGAGCCTTATTTATCGTAGAGCTACAAGACGAAATCAACAAACTTGGAAAATCAACAGACACTTCTGGAGGCGGACCATTAGGAGCTTTACACCGCACTTGGATTGACATTAAATCGGCTTTTACTGGCGGAGATACCGAAGCAATCATCAATGCCTGTATTACTGGAGAAGAAGCAGCAATTGAAAAATACAAAACAGCACTAGAAGAAAACCATTTAGAATACAATCAGGTTTCTGTTGTTTCAAAACAATTGAACAGTATTCAAAATACATTATCACAAATTAAAATGAGAGCAAATTAGTCGATCGATCGATTCATGCTTTTTTTTGAAAACTGCTCAATCTTCGGATTGGGCGGTTTTTTTATTTTGAACTTAAATAAACCATTTCCTTGACATTAGGAAAATGGTAGATACAGAATCAAGTTTCAAAGGAACGATTCATTTTATAGCAGCGGATTTTAATACGTTGTACGATATCATTCCATATTAAGTTAACAAATTCAAAAAAATCGCTTCATCTCTAGCAAACTCAAATAATTTATTAGACCTTTGCACACTTTTTTTCGTGAATACCACAAAAGGCTAAAGTTTTAGAAATGAAGAAGAAAATAGAAATATTAGCTCCAGCAAGAGATTTAATCGGCGGAATGGCAGCTATTAACAGCGGTGCAGATGCCGTATATATTGGTGCGCCACAATTTGGAGCACGTTCTAATGCCAACAATTCAATTGAAGATGTTGCGGCATTAGTAAAATATGCGCACTTATTTAACGCTCAGGTTTTTGTGGTAATGAATACCATTTTATACGACAACGAATTAGAAACGTGTCGTGCCATGATTTGGGAGTTATACGATATTGGTGTCGATGCCCTGATTATTCAAGATATGGCGATTATGGAAATGGACTTGCCTCCTATCGTGCTTCACGCCAGCACACAAGCTAATAATCGTGACGCAGATAAAATTAAATTCTTAAAAGATGCCGGAATCAAACGTGTTGTTTTAGCGCGTGAATTAAACTTGCATCAAATTAAAACAATTTACGACGAAGCTGATGTCGAATTAGAGTTTTTCGTAACCGGAGCTTTATGTGTATCCTTTAGTGGAAACTGTTATATGAGTGTGGCAAACGGAGAACGAAGCGCTAACCGTGGTTCTTGCGCTCAAAATTGTCGTTTACCTTATAATTTAATCGACGGAAACGGAGAAACTTTAATCAAAAACAGTCACTTGCTTTCGATAAAAGATTTAGATGTTTCTGATCAGATTCCGAATTTAATTGAAGCGGGAATCGTTTCTTTCAAAATCGAAGGAAGATTAAAAGATGTGGCTTACGTTAAAAACAACGTATCTTATTTGCGTCAGAAATTAGACAGTTATTTAGAAGGAAGCGATAAATACATTAAAGCTTCTTCTGGAAAATGTACTTACACTTTCGACTCTACATTAAGCAGAACTTTCAATCGTGGTTATACCGATTATTTCGTAAACGAAAGACACGCTAGTATTGGTTCTTGGGAAAGCCCAAAATCAAAAGGTCAATATATTGGTAAATTAATTAGAACTGTTGGAAACGCTTACGAAATAGAAAATGGCGAATTATTAAACAACGGCGACGGACTTTGCTTCATCAACGAAAATAATGAAGCTGACGGAATCTACGTAAACAAAGCCGAAAACGGAAAAGTATATCCAAACGTTTTAAAAGAAATCAAAGACGGAACTTTCATTTACCGTAATAACGATATCGCTTTCATCAAAATTGTAGAAAGAGAAGACAGCGCCATCCGTAAAATCGGAACTACTTTATTACTTACCGAAAACGAAAACGGTTTTGAATTAATCGCAACCGACGAAGACGGAAACGTAAGTACAGTTATTTTGGAACACTCAAAAGAGCAGACAAAAACTGGCGAATCAATCGAAGAAAACATTAAAATTCAATTGGCAAAAACAGGTTTCACACCTTACAGCGCAGATGAAATTAATGTTATGTTCTCTCAAAACTGGTTTCTTCCTATTTCAAAAATTAACGAAATGAGAAGAACCGTTTACGAACAATTATCAGAAATTCGTCTGGCAAATTACAAACGTGAAGAACACCAATTAGTTAAAACGTCACATCCGTATCCTGAAACCAAATTGGATTTCATGTACAATGTTTCGAACAAAACCGCTCGTAAATTCTACGAACGCCATGGTGTTACCGAAATCGAAAAAGCATTCGAATTACAATGGGATCCAGGAAAATCTCGTGTAATGACAACAAAATATTGCATCAAATACGAATTAAAAAAATGTCCGATTCACCAAAAAGATATTGTGGGAGTTAAGGTAAAAGAACCTTTGGTATTGAAACAGGGAGAACTTGAATATAAATTAAAATTCAACTGCAAACCCTGTGAAATGGAAATCTGGGAAAAAGATGCCGAATTCGAGATTGAAGAAGATCATTTTCATTAATATACAAACCGATACTTTTTAAAATAAGTATCGGTTTTTTATTTTGGGCGTGTCCCTCCGGGTCGGGCTATCCGTTACAAGTCCTCGCCTGTTCGTTCCTCACGGCTGTGGGCTTTCCACTTCTATCCCTCACGCAAACGGTTTTATAAGAGCGTTTATAATTACAATTTCCTCAAT
Organism: Flavobacterium procerum; assembly: GCF_042431625.1. Taxonomy (NCBI): domain Bacteria; kingdom Pseudomonadati; phylum Bacteroidota; class Flavobacteriia; order Flavobacteriales; family Flavobacteriaceae; genus Flavobacterium; species Flavobacterium procerum. The sequence continues at coordinate 355,842 of NZ_JBHLYW010000008.1, forward strand.
CTTGTCATTTCTGACAAAGGAGACTCGAGCGATAGCGAACAGGCGAAGCAAATCTTCGCGAGTAACTCTACAAAGATTGGCTTATTGGAACGGAGTTACTTGTGGAGATTTCTCCTTCGTCGAAATGACAAACTGCATGGTTACTTTATCTAAAACGTAAGTTGATTATTAAATTAAATCTGCCGAATCTGCAAAATCTGCGTGAGAATAAATCTCATTTTATTTATCTTTACTCTCTAAATAATTTTAAATGGAATCAAAAAACAACATACAAAAACATGCAATTATTGCTGGGATTTTTGTGACCTCTTTTTTTCCTTTTTTAATTTTTTCCGAAAGCTATTTTATTTTTCAATGCATTCAAATATGTGATTTTGGCATTTTTTGGAATCCAATTTTCTGGGGGATTTTGTTTCCATTGTTTATAGTTTTTCTATTTTGGCATACCGCAAAAAAAATAAATCCATCATTAAATCAAATTCGTTATCTCAAAGCTTGCACCCAATTTTCTTTTGGAGTAAGTTCAAAAATTATAATCGCACTTTTTATAATATATGTAATTGGATTATTCGTAAACGGAATTTCATCAGTATTTAAGTCACAAATTCCTTATCAAATTTTATTCTCAATACTAATGATTTTATTTCTGTCATTCGTATTGATGATTCTAACTTTCATAAGCAGTTTAATCATTGTAAAAGCAAGCCAAAACACCCAAACTTTAAATCAAACAAAATGAAAATACTACTTCTTGGTTCAGGCGAATTAGGCAAAGAATTTGTCATCGCCGCACAACGAATCGGACAAACCATAATTGCAGTTGACAGTTACGAAAATGCACCAGCGATGCAAGTTGCACACGGTTTTGAAGTTATCAATATGCTCGACGGCGAAGCCCTTGACCGAATCGTAGCTAAACATAAACCAGATTTCATTGTTCCAGAAATAGAAGCCATTCGCACCGAACGTTTTTACGATTACGAGAAACAAGGAATCACGGTTGTTCCTTCAGCGAAAGCGGCAAACTTTACTATGAATCGTAAAGCAATTCGTGATTTAGCTTCAAAAGAATTAGGTTTAAGAACAGCCAAATATCAATACGCAACTTCAGTTGAAGAATTACAAAAAGCTGTTCAGGAAGTCGGAATTCCATGCGTGGTAAAACCTTTAATGTCTTCGTCTGGAAAAGGACAATCGACAATCAAAACAGAAAGCGATATTGAAAAAGCATGGCAATATGCTGTTGCGGGTTCGCGTGGTGATGTTATCGAAGTTATTGTAGAAGCTTTTGTCAATTTTGATTCAGAAATTACACTTTTAACGATTACTCAAAATGGTAATCCAACATTATTCTGCTCGCCAATTGGCCACAGACAAGAAAGAGGCGATTATCAGGAAAGCTGGCAGCCGGCTTTAGTCTCAGAGAAAGACTTATACGAAGCGCAGGATATGTCCGAAAAAATTACCGAAGCACTTGGCGGTGCCGGACTTTTTGGCGTTGAATTTTTCTTGACGAATGAAGGGGTTTATTTCTCTGAACTTTCTCCACGTCCTCATGATACTGGAATGGTAACTTTAGCTGGAACGCAGAATTTCAACGAATTTGAATTGCATTTAAGAGCAATCTTAAGTCTTCCAATTTTCGAAATTACTTTAGAAAAAGCTGGAGCAAGTGCCGTAATTTTAGCATCAGAAGATTCTACAAATCCAACTTTTAGCGGAATTGAAAAAGTGGCATCTCTTCCAAAAACCGATTTCAGAATTTTTGGTAAACCGACTTCACGACCTTACCGAAGAATGGGAGTTATTTTGAGCCACGATACACTTTCTACTCCGATTAACGAAGTAACAGAACGTGCCAAAGAAACCGCAAAATTAATAACTGTAAATTCTTAAAAAATGAAAAAACTTATATTTATGATTTTCCTATTTATTGGAATTTCAGCGCAAGCACAAAGCAAAAAGAAATTTGAAAAGCCTACAATTGTTGAAGCTTCTTGCGGAGAATGTCAATTCGGAATGAAAGGTGAAAGCTGTGATTTAGCTGTTCGTATTGACGGAAAATCGTATTTTGTTGACGGAACAAAAATTGACGAACACGGTGACGCACACGCTAAAGACGGGTTTTGTAACGCCATAAGAAAAGCTTCTGTAACGGGAGAAATCAAAGGAAACCGGTTTATCGCTACTTCATTCACTTTAATAGAAGATAAAAAATAATGGCATTAATACTAGAAAACATTGCCAAACACGTTTCTCTGACACTAGAAGAACAGGCACTTTTTTTATCTAAACTAGAAACCAACACTTACAAAGCCAAAACACTTTTATTGAATGCCGGCGAAGTCTGCAAACACTCGTATTTTGTAAATTCTGGTATTTTAAGAAGTTTCAACATCAATGATAATATTGTCGAACATGTGCTTTCATTTGCCTGCGAAGGCTGGTGGATGAGCGATATGTACAGTTTTTTTTCGCAGAAACCAGGACAGCTTTTTATTGAAGTTTTGGAAGAAGCCGAAGTTGTTTCTTTATCCAAAGAAAATCAAGAACAATTGTATCTTGAAATTCCAAAACTGGAACGTTTCTTCAGGATTTTGATTGAGAATTCTTTAGTAGCAAATCAACAACGTCTAATGGACAATTTGAGTTTGCCTGCTGAAGAACGTTTCGAGAAATTTACCAAAAAATATGGGACATTGGTCCACAAAATTCCTCAAAAACAAATCGCTTCTTTCATTGGCGTAACACCCGAATTTTTCAGCAAAATGAAAGCAAGGCTTTTGAAGAAATAAGATTTTCCGCCACGACCCGAGCGATAGCGAACGGGCGAAGCAATTCACGAATTATTTTTTTATAATCTTTGAGAATAAAAATTCGTGAATTCGTGGCTTTCTTTTTAATAACTTCTACAATTTCTCTTAAACAAAAAATCTTAGATTCTTTTCTTAATCTACATTAAGTGCTTTTCTTTGACCTTGACCGTATCTTTGTACTATCAAAATCGATAAAAGACAAAATCATGGAAAATATAGTATTGCACAAAGCAGAGTCAAGAGGAAATGCAAATCACGGATGGTTGAATGCTTATCATAGTTTTAGCTTTGCAAGCTGGTACAATCCAGATAGAATTCAGTTTGGCGCGCTTCGTGTTTTAAATGACGACACAATTGCTGCCGGAATGGGATTTGGAACACATCCTCACGATAACATGGAAATCATTACGATTCCGTTAGAAGGTGATTTGGCTCACAAAGACAGTATGGGAAATACCGAAGTAATTAAAAACGGTGACATTCAGGTAATGAGTGCCGGAACTGGAATTCAGCATAGTGAGTTTAACCCAAATGCAGATCAACAGACTAAGCTGTTACAGATTTGGTTGTTTCCAAACAAAAGAAATGTTACGCCACGTTACCAGCAAATTACTTTGGATGTTGCCGACAGACACAATAAATTGTCTCAGGTTTTATCTCCAAATGCAGATGACGAAGGTGTTTGGATTCATCAAGACGCTTGGTTCAACATGGGAAATTTCGATTCTGGAGTTTCTACCGAATATAAAATTAAAAAAGAAGGAAACGGAGTTTATGCTTTCGTTTTAAAAGGAAATGTAACCATCAACGGTCAGGAATTAAATACTCGTGATGCGGTTGGAATTTCTGGAACTGATGTTTTGAATATTAAAGCAAATACAGATGCTGAATTTTTATTAATGGATGTTCCAATGAATTATTAATTCGTAAAAAATATTTTTTACCTGTACTTTAAAACGATAATAAATCTGTAAATCAGATTATTATCGTTTCTTTTTTTTGTAACTTGAATAATTGGATAGCTTTTAACTTGAAAAAGGCAAAAGCCTCTCGCAGATTTGCTTCGTCTGTTCGCTGTCGCTCGGGTTGCAGATTCAGGAGATTATAAAAATATAAATCTGCTTTATCTGCGGGAAAACAAATAGCAAAAACCTAATTCACATTTCATTTCTTAATCTAGGTTAAGTGCTTCGAGATAACTGTCACCGTAACTTTGTCCTATCAAAATGAAACAAATTAATTATTTAAAAATAAAATTATGGCAACTACAAAATGGTCAATTGACCCAACTCACTCAGAAATTGGTTTTAAAGTTAAACACATGATGTTTACAAATGTTTCAGGAAAATTTGGAACATACGATGCTACAATCACTACAAATGGAGATAACTTCGAAAATGCTGACATCGAATTTTCAGGAGATATCGCTTCTATCGATACTGCAAATGCAGACAGAGACGGGCATTTAAGAAGCGGAGATTTCTTTGATGCTGAAAATCATCCAAAATTAGCTTTCAAAGCTTCATCTTTCAAAAAAATCAACGATGGGGAATATGAATTAACTGGAGATTTAAACATTAAAGGTGTTTCTAAAACTGTAAAATTCCCAGTAGAATTTAGCGGAACTATGACTGATCCTTGGGGAAATACAAAAGTTGGTCTAAGCATAGAAGGGAAAATTAATCGTAAAGATTGGGGTTTAAACTGGAACTCAGCTCTTGAAACTGGAGGCGTTTTAGTTGGAGAAGAAGTTCGTTTGAACATTGAATTACAATTTGTAAAACAAGCTTAATCTTTTGGTTTAGATTAGATTTAATTAATTAATTAATTGATTGGTTATTGAAGCCTTGCATTTTATGCAGGGCTTTTTTTTAGCCACAAATTACACAAATTTTCACAAATTTATTTCACGCAGATTTTTAAATGATTTTAGCAGATCTTACAGATTTATTTTAATCTGCATAAATCTGCAAGATCTGCGTGAAACCAAATTAACATCCACAGATTAAAATGATTTTCACAGATTTTAAAATCCACAACAATACTTTTAATCTGAGGCAAAAAATAATTTGTGAAAATTTGTGTAATTTGTGGCCAAAAAAACTCACCGCATAGTATTTCGAAATTCTGTTGGCGACAATCCGGTTTGTTTTTTGAAGAAACGGGAGAAATAAGAATAATCTTCGTAACCGACTTTGAAAGCCACTTCGTTTATGGCAAGTTGTTTGTCAATCAGCATTCTTTTTATTTCGAGAATTACTCGGTCTGTAATTACCTCGGTGGCTGTTTTTTGAAGGATTTCATTGCAGATTCTGTTCAGATGTTTCAAGGTTATATTTAATTTTTCTGCGTAGAATGAAGGCAGTTTTTCGGTTCTGAAATATTCTTCTAAAAACGATTCAAACTTATTGATTTTAATATTGTACGAATGTGTTTGATGCGAATAAGTTTCGCCATATTTCCTAGCTACTTCGATATGAATGCAATCAAGCAAATTCAATAATTTATCTAATTGATATTTATTGTCTTGAGTATTTTCCTGAATCAACAAGTCAAAATAAGGGCAAATTTTTGAGATTTCGTTTTCTTCAAACACCATTTCAGGTCGGTTTTGAATAGAATGATAAAAATTATAGTCGTTGATTTTTTTTTGTCCGAAATATAAATTATACAATTCCTGCGAAAAAATAATCACAAAACCTTCAATGTCTTTTGATAAATTCCAATGGTGCATTTGTCCAGGCTGTAGCACAAACAGACTTCCTCTTTTGATTTCGAACTGGTCAAAATCGACTTCGTGCTGTCCTGAACCTTTCGTAAAAAATACCATTAGATAGGAATCATGTCGATGCGGTTCTTCTACAAAACTGTGATTTTTGAGATGTTCTGTAAAAGTATTGACATAAAAATCGCGATGAATATCATTACAACTAAAATTCTGAACACTATAAACGGGATATTTTTTCATTTTGGAATTTGGAATTTATTTTTTATAATTTAATCAAAAATGTCCTTATTGTGCTATAATAAGCGAAGATACTAAAAAGACTATTATACCGCTCTTAATTACCTTTGTATAAACAAAAAACAACAAAGTCATGTCAAACGCATTAACTCATATTTTAAGCAACGAATGTCCGATTTGTCATAAAGGAAAAGTCTTTACAGACAAAAACATTTTTCTGAATTTCAGCTTTCCAAAAATGAATGAATATTGTAGTCATTGCAACTATAAATTCCAAAAAGAACCTGGTTACTTCTTTGGTGCCATGTACGTAAACTACGGATTAACCGTGGCTCAGGGAATTGCAACCTATTGCATTGCACAGTTTTTCTTTGAGAAGAATTTTGATTTGAGAATCTTTCCAATTATTGCAACTGCAATTGTTTTATTCACCCCTTTCAATCTTCGATTTTCAAGATTAGCGTGGATTTATATGTTTAAGGATTATACGAAATAAAAAAATAGTACTTTTGCGCACCAATTGAAACTAATTTTCAATTTTAAAAAAAAAGTAAAAATTAAATTAGACAAATGAAAGCATACGTATTTCCAGGTCAAGGTGCGCAATTCACAGGAATGGGTAAAGACCTTTATGAAAATTCGGCTTTAGCCAAAGAATTATTCGAAAAAGCCAATGAAATTTTAGGCTTCAGAATTACTGATATTATGTTTGAAGGCACTGCCGAAGAACTAAAAGAAACTAAAGTTACACAACCAGCAGTATTTTTACACTCTGTTATTTTAGCTAAAACTTTAGGTGAAGATTTTAAACCAGAAATGGTAGCAGGACATTCTTTAGGAGAATTTTCAGCTTTGGTTGCTAACGGAACTTTATCTTTTGAAGATGGTTTGAAATTAGTTTCTCAGCGTGCTTTGGCAATGCAAAAAGCTTGCGAAATCACTCCATCAACAATGGCTGCGGTTTTAGGTTTAGCTGATAATATCGTTGAAGAAGTTTGTGCTTCAATTGACGGAATTGTCGTTGCTGCCAACTATAACTGCCCAGGACAATTAGTAATTTCTGGAGAAACTTCAGCAGTTGAAAAAGCTTGCGAAGCGATGAAAGCTGCAGGAGCAAAACGTGCTTTAATTTTACCTGTTGGAGGAGCTTTCCACTCGCCAATGATGGAACCTGCAAGAGAAGAATTGGCTGCTGCAATTGAAGCTACAACTTTCTCGACTCCAATTTGTCCAGTGTATCAAAACGTAACTGCAAATGCGGTTTCTGATGCAAACGAAATTAAAAAGAACTTAATCATTCAATTGACTGCTCCTGTAAAATGGACACAATCTGTACAACAAATGATTGCTGACGGAGCTACTTTATTTACTGAAGTTGGCCCTGGAAAAGTATTGGCTGGTTTGATTAATAAAATTGATAAAGAAGCGGTTACTGCGAATGCTTAATTTTTAAGTCTTCAGTGTTCAGCTTTTAGTGATCAGTTAAAAACTATACGCATAAAAAAATCCTCATGAACTTTAATCAGTTTATGAGGATTTTGTTTTTATAGCTCTTTTGCTTCTGCGTTGTAATTATTTAAAATTCCAGTAATCAGATAATTTTGATTTCTTTTTTCAAAAAACACATACCAAGTTGTTCTAGAGTTGGGTTTATAAAAAATATATTCTGAACCTAAGTAAATAATGGATTTTGGAGTTTTTTATGCGGAGATTCTTTTATTCTTTCTAGAATTGCATTATGTATATCAGAAACATAATCTTCCGCAGATTCAATAAAACCAAAATATTCCTTTTTATATAATGTTACAACTAAATCATCTAGATATCGAATTACTTCTGGTGTAAAGATAACTTCTATTTTCCCCACCATTCTCTAATTCTTCTAATAGATTCAGCTTTTGCTTGCTCTGGTGTTAATCCTTTTGCAAACTCGGCATCAAAATCAAAAGTTTCAGGATCTATACCTTTAAATTTCGGTTTTTGAGTTTCGTATTCTACTCTTGGCTCTTGAATCTTGTTCTTTTTATTTTCTTTATCCGAATCCATTATTCCTACATTTTATATTCTTACAAATTTACAAAATAAAATGAATCAAAATTTTATGCAACTTTCTTTTCTTTCTTCTTATAATTGACAATAAAAACGCCAAGAATAATAAGCGCTGTCGCAATAATAAAATCGATTGTAATAACTTCATCCAAAAGAAGCCAGCCTAAAAATACAGCAATTATTGTATTTACATAAGATAAAATAGAAACCTGAACTGCTGTAACATGTTTTAAAGCATAATTATAACAGAAAAAAGCAATCACCGAACCGAAAATTGATAGATACAACGCTGCTGAAATACTTCTTAAAGTCCAAGAACTCAAATCTGGATTTGGTGAAAAAATAGAAGCCAAAACTAGCTGAATTAAGGACGCCATTGTAAATTGATAAAACAAATTGAGTGTTATATTGTTCGATTTATTAACGTGTGTTTTTGTATAAATCGTTCCAGCCGCCCATGCTAAAATTGCAAATCCCATAAACACCATTCCTGCCCTGTAATCAGCATCTAAAAACGACCCTAGTCCATCTTTGAATATAAAAACCACTCCAGAGAATCCAATAATTACGCCTATAAATCCTTTTAGGCTCATTTTCTGTAATCCGAACAAAATACTTCCTAAAAAAATAAGTATCGGAGACAAGGCACTGATTACTGAAGCCAATCCGCTCGGCAAAGTCTTTTCTGCAATCGTAGTAAAACCATTCGCAATGACAATCATTAAAACCGAAGGAACAAGCTGATGCTTTAAATTTTCCCAGCCAATCCATTTTAATTCGCTTTTAAACAATAAAATCGTCATCATGATTAACCCTGCCAATCCCTGACGAATCGAAGTTACAAACCAAGGCGGAATCGTTTCTACCGCAACCCTGATTCCTAAAAATGTAGTTCCCCAGATTATTCCAACTGCGGAAAGTGCAAAAATCAATTTATAATCTAAATTTTGTTTCATGATAATCAACTCATTAAAAAAGTCCCAAACTATACTATGATAATTTGGGACCTTAAAATTTTTATAATTTTAATATAAGAATTATTTACTCCTTACTTTTTGTTCCCATTTCCAGGCGCTTGCCATGGCTTCGTCTAAACTTAATTCAGCCTTCCATCCTAAAACATTATTTGCCTTATCTGTATTTGCATACGCTTCAATAACATCACCTTCACGGCGTGGCATCATTTTGTATGGCAGTTTTTTATTGCTGACTTTCTCAAAGCTGTTAATGACTTCAAGCACAGAACTTCCTTTTCCTGTTCCCAGATTAAAGGTTTCAACTTTAGCTAAATTCTTCTTATTCAGCAAACGCTGTAAGGCAATTACGTGTGCTTTTGCTAAGTCGACTACGTGAATATAGTCACGAACAGCAGTTCCGTCTGGCGTTGGATAGTCATTTCCGAAAACAGACAATTCTTGACGCAAACCAACTCCAGTCTGCGTAATAAACGGAACTAAATTTTGAGGAACTCCTAAAGGCAATTCACCAATCTCTGCTGACGAATGTGCTCCAACTGGATTAAAATAACGCAACAAAATAGCGCTGATATTAGTCACTTTCGCTGTATCTGTAATGATTTCTTCTCCGATTTGCTTGGTATTTCCATAAGGAGACATGGCTACTTGCACTGGTGCGTCTTCTGTAATCGGCATTTTTTCGGCTTGACCGTAAACCGTACAAGAAGAACTGAAAATAAAACTCGCCTCAGGTTTTTGCTGTAATCCCTGCAAAAGATAAACTAAGCTGCCAATATTGTTTTCATAATACAATAACGGATTTTCAACACTTTCACCAACCGCTTTTGAAGCTGCAAAATGAATAATACCAGTAATATCGCTGTGTTTTTTAAAGAAATCCTGAACATCTCTCTTTTCTCTTAAATCGATTTTTTCAAAAACAGGCTGTTTTCCCGTAATTTTTTCAATTCCTTTTAAAACATCTTCGGACGAATTAGAAAGATCATCTATCACTACAACTTCAAAGCCTTCATTTTGCAATTCGACTACAGTGTGCGACCCTATAAATCCTAATCCTCCTGTTACTAATACTTTCATTATTTGGTTTGTTTTGTGGTTATTTTTTAACTGTTAATTAGTTTAAAAATTCAATTACACTGTCTGTAATAAATTTTATCTGTTCGTCATCAAGTTCTGTATGCATTGGCAAAGCAATAACTTCCTGAACTAATTGATTTGTTACCGGAAATTGCTCTTCTTTATAACGAGGATCCAAATATGCTTTTTGAGAGTGCAACGGAATCGGGTAATAAATTGCGCATGGAATCCCTTTGTCCAATAAATGTTGCATCAAAGCGTTTCTGTCTGCATCAATGATTCTTAACACATATTGGTGAAAAACGTGATCATTTTCGTTTGCATCAAATTCTGGTGTAATGATGTGTTTGTTTCCATTAAAAGCTGCATTATATTTTGTTGCCGCTAAACGACGTGCTTGATTATATTCATCGAGTAATGGCAATTTTGCATTTAAAACTCCAGCCTGAATGCTATCTAGACGTGAATTTACACCTACAACATCGTGGTGGTAACGTTCGTACATTCCGTGATTTACGATTCCGCGGATGATGTGCGCTAATTTATCATCATTTGTAAAAATTGCACCACCGTCACCGTAACATCCTAAATTTTTAGAAGGAAAAAATGAGGTTGCTGCAACGTGACCGATTGTCCCTACTTTTGTTTTTGCCCCTGATTTAGAAATATAATCAGCACCAATTGCCTGCGCATTATCTTCAATTACATATAAATTGTATTGAGCCGCAATTTCCATGATCGCATCCATGTTGGCAGCGCGTCCAAATAAGTGAACTGGAACAATTGCTTTTGTTTTTGGTGTAATTGCATTTTTTACAGCCTCAATATCAATGTTCATATTCACCATATCAACATCAACCAATACTGGAGTCAACTGCAGTAAAGCAATTACTTCTACAGTTGCTGCAAAAGTAAAATCGGCAGTAATAACTTCGTCTCCAGGTTTCAAATCTAATGCCATCATTGCTATCTGCAACGCATCTGTTCCATTTGCGCACGGAATCACGTGTTTTGCTCCGAGATAATCTTCAAGATTTTTTTGAAACTGATGAACCAAAGGTCCGTTGATGTAAGTATTGGTGTCTAAAACTTCCTGAATTGAAGCATCTACGGTAGATTTTATTTTTTCGTATTGACTTTTCAAGTCAACCATTTGTATTTTTTTCATTTTTGAATTTATTTAAATTAAAGACACCGTTTTCAGACAGAAATCTCTAAAAGGAGGAACAAAAATAGTTATTAATAGCTTCAAACCAATGAAAATAGTCTAAAGAAATGTAATTTAGCCACAAAAATTATTACATGCTTTTTTTATATAATATAACCATTTACATCGCAGGATTTTTCTTGAAAATCATAGCGTTATTTAGTCCGAAAATTAAGCTTTTTGTTGAAGGCAGAAAAAATGTATTTTCAATTTTAGAAGAAAAAATCAAAACAGACGATAAGACTATATGGTTTCATGCTGCATCACTTGGAGAATACGAACAAGGCCTTCCAGTTATTGAAAAAGTAAAGCAAAAATTCCCTTTGCACAAAATTATAGTGACCTTTTTTTCCCCATCAGGTTACGAAGTTCGAAAAAACAACACTATTGCAGACATTACAGTATATCTGCCTTTGGACACCAAAAGCAATGCAAAAAAGTTTTTAAAAATCGTGCATCCTGAATTTGCTTTTTTTATTAAATACGAATTCTGGCTCAATTATTTAAAAGAACTTGAGAATTATAAAACCCCGACTTACCTAATTTCTGGGATTTTCAGGGATAATCAGATGTTTTTTAAATGGTACGGCGGGTTTTATCGAAACGCCTTAAAAGCTTTTACCTATTTTTTTGTGCAGAATGAAAGTTCTAAAGCAAAAATTGAAGGTATTGGTTTTAAAAACGCAATAGCATCAGGCGATACACGTTTTGATCGTGTTGCCACAATTTTAGAACGCGACAATTCTTTACATTTTATTGAAACCTTCAAAAATAATCAGCCAGTAATTGTTATTGGAAGTTCTTGGCCAAAAGACGAAGTTCTTTTAGCCGAATATATCAATCAGGCTTCAGAAAATATAAAATTCATAATCGCACCTCACAATATCAAAAAGGAGCAGATTGAAAATCTTAAATCACAGATTACAAAATCGACAGTGCTCTTTTCCGAAAAAGAGGCGTCAGACTTATCGCAATACCAAGTTTTAATTGTGGACACGGTCGGCATATTGACCAAAATTTACAGTTATGGCACGATTGCCTATGTAGGAGGCGGTTTCGGAAATCCTGGTATCCACAACATCCTTGAGCCAGCGGTTTTTGGAATGCCAATCGTAATCGGACCTAATTACTCCAATTTTGCGGAGGCTGTTGCTCTTGTTAATCTAGAAGGCTGTTCTGTAATCTCAAACAGCGGAGAATTAAAAACTATTTTTGACCAACTTCTTGCAAACCAAGAGTTTTACCGCAAAAAAAGTCAAATCTGCTCTACATTTATTCAAAGCAACAAAGGCGCTACAGAAACGATTGTAAAAAGTGTTTTTTAACAATTACAAAAGCACAAATCGGTCACAAACTCGCTTTTTTAACTGAAATGATTGACAGAACCAAGCCTATTTACGAATTTAATGATTCTGCAATTATCCTTAAAAAAACAAAAATAACTCAATAAAGAGAATTAAAAAAGCCAAAAACTCAACAGAATTTTCAGCAAAAAATAATTATCACACAAAATACAATAATATATTATTATTTTGTCATTTTGGCATATTTATTGATAACTAAGATAATCGTGAGTAAGGAAAATATTTTAAAAAAAAAGTGAAAAAATATTTTACATATTAAAAAATTTATATCTTTGCCACGAATTAATAATTAACCTTTTATAATAAAGTAAGATGAAAAAAGTATTTTTAAGTTTAGCTGTTGTTGCTGTTTTAACTGTTGTATCTTGTAAAAAAGCTGACGCTGCTGCTGACGCTACTGCTGTAGATTCTACTGCTGTTGTTGTTGACTCTGCTGCTGCTGTAGTTGATTCTGCTGCTGCAACTGTTGATTCTGCTGCTGCTAAAGTTGACTCTGCTGCTGCTAAAGTAGAAGAAGTAAAAAAATAATTAGAACCTAAGTTCTAACGATTTTAAAACCATCTCTAGAAGATGGTTTTTTTTATGCTTAATTCCTAAAAAAAAGCGCCCGATACAAATCGAGCGCTTTTTTTTATTCCGCAGCCTCATCATCATCCTCAAGATTTTCATCATCTCCAAAAATAGATTCGTTTGAAGAGAAATCCAAAATCTCTGCCTTGCAGGCATAAGTCATAATCTCCTTAACCCCCTTTTGAAGAAGCAATTCTGTGCTGTATTTTCGACTTGTAGCAAAATGAACATCATCCAGCATTAGCTTAAAGAAATATTTCCCGCCAGAACCCTTAAACTTCAAAAACCTAGCAAGATCCATTGTCTTTTTAAACCTCTCAATATCTTCTTCACATTCAAACCTCAACTCATAGCTCAAACTCGTAAATATCACTTTCCCTTTTCGAGAAGTAAAAACAAACTTATACTCATCATTAAACCTTCTGCTGATTACAAAAGCACCCATTTATAAATTTTAGATTTTTAGATTGTTGATTTTTTTTTCTAGACACTAAGCCACTAAGTTTCTAAGACACTGAGATTTCCCTTAAAAAACACTAAAACTTAATTTTTCCCCATAAAAAAAGCCTCTTCAAAAGAAGAGGCTTTAGTACTCAGAGCGGGACTTGAACCCGCACGAACATTGCTGTTCACTGGATTTTAAGTCCAGCGTGTCTACCAATTTCACCATCCGAGCATTATGTGCTTTTGAGCGAAAAACGGGGCTCGAACCCGCGACCTCGACCTTGGCAAGGTCGCGCTCTACCAACTGAGCTATTTTCGCATTTCAAATTCTCTAAAGAACCACAACACTTGATTTGTTCTGTATTGCGAGTGCAAATTTAGGACATTTATTCAATTAAACAAGCCTTTTTAGAAAAAAAAATCGACTTATTTTATAACTTTCTGATAACCTAAACTTTAAATTTGAAAAAACTTGATTTTTATTTCTTAGCAAGCATTCTTTTGATTTCATTAAGTTTCATCAAGGCTTCGACAGGCGTAATCGCATTAATATCTAGACCTAAAATCTCTTCTTTTATCTCCTCCAGCAAAGGATCATCAAGATTAAAGAAACTCATCTGCATTTCGTCATTCGCCGATTTAATTCCGTTTAAAGCATCTCCTGAGTGATTTTTTTCAAGCTTCTTTAAAAGCTTTTGTGCTTTCGAAATAACCAATTGAGGCATTCCTGCCATTTTTGCCACATGAATTCCAAAACTATGAGCACTTCCTCCTTTCACCAGCTTTCTCACAAAAAGAACGTTGTCTTTTAATTCTTTTACCGCCACATTAAAGTTTTGAATTCTAGGCAATGATTCGGTCATTTCATTCAGCTCGTGATAATGCGTCGCAAATAATGTTTTCGCCTTAGACGGATGTTCATGCAAGAATTCAGCAATTGCCCAAGCAATCGAAATTCCGTCATAAGTACTTGTTCCTCTTCCGATTTCATCGAGTAATACCAAGCTTCGGTCAGAAATATTATTCAAAATAGAAGCTGTTTCATTCATTTCCACCATAAAAGTAGATTCTCCCATCGAAATGTTGTCCGAAGCCCCTACTCTTGTGAAAATTTTATCAACAATCCCCATCCTAACGCTGTCTGCCGGCACAAAACTTCCCATTTGAGCCAAAAGTACTATAAGAGCCGTTTGCCTCAAAATAGCCGACTTACCCGACATATTCGGCCCCGTAATCATGATGATTTGCTGCGTTTCTCTATCCAGATAAACATCATTGGCAATATACGGAGTTCCAACAGGAAGTTGTTTTTCGATTACAGGATGCCTTCCGTTTTTGATTTCCAATTCAAACGTATCATCAATTTCCGGACATACATACTGATTTTCTACTGCCATCTGCGTAAAAGAACACAAACAATCCAGTTGCGCAATCAGATACGCATTCATCTGAACTGGTTTTATATAAGTAGCAATCCAAGCCACTAACTGCTCAAAAAGCTCTGTTTCTATTTTATAAATCTTTTCTTCTGCACCAAGAATCTTCGTTTCGTATTCTTTTAATTCTTCGGTTATGTATCGCTCAGCATTTACCAAAGTCTGCTTACGAATCCATTCTTCCGGAACTTTATCTTTATGCGTATTTCGCACTTCGATATAATACCCAAAAACATTATTGAAAGAAATTTTCAACGAAGAAATACCCGTACGCTCCGATTCTCTTTTTTCGATTCCCTCCAAGAATTCTTTTCCTGAAGTAGAAATGGCACGGAGTTCATCAAGTTCTTCATTGATACCTTTTGCTATAGCATTTCCTTTCGCAATAGCTACCGGCGCATCTTGATTTAAAGTTGTTTTTATTTTTTCACGCAGAAGATCACAAGCATGCAAACTATCTCCGATTACCTTTACCGCTTCCTGCGGACTTTGAAGCGCCAGAGTTTTGATTGGAATAATTGCATCTAGAGACTCTCTCAGATAAACGATTTCACGAGGAGATATTTTTCCGGCCGCAATTTTAGAAATCAGACGTTCCAAATCTGAAATCTGTTTGATTTGATATTGAATATCGTGTAAAATTTCAGGACTAGATTTCAAATAAGAAACAACCTCATGCCTGTTTTTTACTTTATTACTATCTTTTAATGGCAATGCCAACCAACGTTTTAACAACCTTCCTCCCATTGGCGAAAGCGTCTTATCGATAACATCCAAAAGCGTAACTGCATTTGGATTATAGCTATGATACAATTCTAAATTTCGAATCGTAAAACGATCCATCCAAACATAAGCATCTTCGGCAATACGCTGAATTGTTGTGATATGCTGTACCCGATTATGCTGCGTTTCGGACAAATAATACAGAATTGCACCAGAAGCAATAATGCCCTCTTTTAATTCTTCAACACCAAAACCTTTTAAAGAATTGGTCTGAAAATGTTTCGTCAAGGTTTCTAAAGCGTAATCTTCTTTATAGATCCAATCTTCGAGATAAAAACTATGAAAATCTTCTCCAAAAGCATCCTTAAAATCATTTTTATTATATTTCGGAACCAGAACCTCACTTGGATTAAAATTCTGAAGCAGCTTATCTATATATTCCGCATTTCCCTGTGCGGCCAAAAATTCTCCCGTCGAAACATCCAAAAATGAAATCCCGATACTTTTACCAGCAAAATAAACCGATGCTAAAAAGTTATTTGATTTGGATTGAAGCACCTCATCATTTAAGGAAACACCAGGAGTTACCAATTCTGTAACGCCTCGCTTCACAATAGTTTTGGTCATTTTGGGATCTTCGAGCTGATCACAGATTGCTACGCGAAGACCAGCTTTAACCAATTTTGGCAGATACGTATTAATCGAATGGTGAGGAAATCCCGCCAGTGCAGTTTCGGTTTCAGAACCAGCACCTCTTTTGGTCAGGGTAATTCCTAAAATCTTAGAAGCCCTGATAGCATCTTCTCCAAAAGTTTCATAAAAATCCCCTACTCTGAAAAGCAGACAAGCATCAGGGTATTTTCTTTTGATTTCGTTATACTGTTTCATTAAGGGTGTTTCTTTCACCACTTTCTCTTTCGCTGCCAAATTAAGTGTGTTTTTAAATGAAAAATTAAGACAGCGAATTTAGTTTTTTTTTGAAAGAATATGGAACAAGTCAAAAATTAAAATATTTTATGAATATTTTTACGTTCACATTTAAGATTTTTACATAGCTTTGTTCATCAATAAAAAAGACTCTTAAAGATGAAAAAAATAATTTTATTCGTTATGCTTGCAGTAGCTGGAATTACAGCTTCTAACGCACAAACAACAAAAAAAACCAAAGTTGCTAAAGTTGAAGGAGCTGGAATGGTTTTTGAAACTGAGACTATTGACTACGGTACTATTGCACACAATGCTGACGGTAAACGTGAGTTTGTTTTCGTAAACAACGGTACAAAACCATTAATCATTACAAGTGCTCAAGGATCTTGCGGATGTACAGTTCCTACTTCTCCAAAAGAACCAATCGCTCCAGGTAGTAAAGGGGTTATCGGTGTAAAATATGCTACTGACAGAGTTGGTGCTTTTACAAAAACGGTAACTATTAGTTCTAATGCAGAAGGACAGCCTACAAAAGTCCTAACTATTAAAGGTACTGTTTTACCAGATCCAGTAAAAAGCTAATCTGAAAAACATAGAAATAATCGAAAAAGCTTCCTTATCTTTGGAAGCTTTTTTTATGACCTGAATTCAACACCAATGAGAAAACTCGAAAATAGCGAACTGGAACGCAAATCAATTGAAGATTTTAAGAAATCTAAAAAAACTTCTTTAATTCTGATTTTAGACGATATCCGAAGCCTTCATAATATTGGTTCCGTTTTTAGAACCGCTGACGCGTTCCTGATTGAAAAAATAATTCTTTGCGGGATTACTGCTACTCCTCCTAACAAAGAAATTCATAAAACGGCACTTGGCGCTACCGAGACTGTCGCATGGGAACATCATGAAAACGTACTCGAAGTTATAGAAAACTTAAAAAAAGAAAATGTTTTAACCCTTGCAATCGAACAGGTTGAAAGTGCGATTTTTCTTCAGGATTTTAAAGTTGAAAAAAATCAAAAATATGCTTTGGTTTTCGGAAATGAAGTCTACGGTGTTTCGCAGGAAGCCGTTGCAATATGTGACGGGTGTATTGAAATTCCTCAACTCGGAACCAAACATTCACTTAACATCTCAGTAAGTGCAGGAATTGTAGTCTGGGATTTATTCCAAAAAATAAACTGGCTCGAGTAGAAAATTATTTTTTTATAATTATATAATTGATATTTTTATAAAATGAAAAATATCAATTTAGCAATTATAACAGCTTTATATTTTATTTTAAGCTCCAATCACTCTCTCGCAAGTGAAACAAATAAAGGTTTTAACAAATTACCCGCATTAACTGCAAAATCATATTTAAAGAAAAACAACAGGAAATCTTTTGCAATAGACCCTCCGAAGCTTACAGCACAGGGAGACCAGTTGTATTGCCCACAGACTTCAATTAAAATAGTTACCGATATTACAATCAACCATGATCCTGCAGAAAACGGCACTCAAGCGGTTTATATACAGATTTCGTCTGGTTATTCTGCGGGATTTGAACGATTAGAATTATCCAATCCCTTATTACATCCTAGTATAACCGCGAACTGGGATGCATCAACAGGAAAACTAAGCCTTTTAAGTTCAACTATCGGAGTAAATGAAGTTTCTTACGATGATTTTACGGCCGCTATAAAAGATGTTACATTCACAAACTCTTCTGCTACTGCATCGGGAACCAGAACATTCTCAATTACTATCGGACAGGCGAATTATTTACCTTCTACAGGTCATTACTATCTATACATCCCGAATATTGGCGTTACTTGGACAAATGCCAAAGATCTTGCAGCATCGAGTACTTATTACGGCCTTAAAGGATATCTAGCGACAATACTATCTGCTGACGAAGCCAAACTTGTCGGGGAGCAGGCCTCTGGAACGGGCTGGATTGGTGGCAGCGATGCCGAAACAGAAGGTGTTTGGAAATGGGTTACAGGCCCTGAAGCCGGAACTATTTTCTGGAATGGAACCCAAAATGGTTCTACTCCAAATTTTGCTTTTTGGAATTCAGGTGAACCTAATCAGCAGGGCAACGAAGATTATGCACATATCACACAGCCAGGAGTCGGAATAAAGGGCTCATGGAATGATTTATCCAATACAGGTTCACTAATTCCCGGAGACAGTTACCAACCAAAAGGCTACATTGTAGAATATGGCGGCATGCCAGGCGAACCTGCTCTAGAAATAGCGACAAGCACCAAAATCACAATTCCCTCGGCAAGCCCGAATACTCCTAGACCAGTCTGCAATTCTGGAAGTTTTACCTTAACCGCTTCAGGAACTGCAGGGGCTTTAATACGCTGGTATGATGTTCAAATCGGTGGCAGCTTATTAGCTACTGGAGAAACCTTCAATACGGCGATTATTAATTCAACTACAACTTATTATGTCGATGCTGGATGCGAAATCAATAGAAAACCTGTAACTGCCACCGTAAATGCAACTCCAGACATTCCTGTTGTTACAACTCCAGTCTCCAGATGCGGTACAGGAAGTGTTACCCTTGAGGCATCAACAAATATTGGCTCAACAAGCTGGTTTACAAGTCCTGCGGGAGGAACTGCGCTTTATACTGGAACCAATTTTGTCACACCTCCACTTTCCTCTAATACAACTTATTATGCAGAAGCCTCAAATAGTGGTTGTGTCAACAATACACGAATAGCAGTAAATGTTTTGATTTACACCCCTCCTGCTGTGATGGATGAAAGTGAAATTTTATGCGAATCGCAATCTATTACTATCGACGCAGGTATTTCGGGAATGACTTATTTGTGGTCAAATGGAGACACTACTCAAAGCACAACAGTCGCAGCAGCAGGAGTCTATTCTGTTGAAGTCACAAGTCCTGAACCAGAAAGCTGCACTAGCATTAAAAAAGTAACTGTTTTTGAACATAGTGTGCCAAAAATAGACCGAATTGAAGTTGATGGCACTAGTGCTGTTATTTATCCCGTAAAAGCACAAGATTATTTTGAATATTCGGTAGACGGCATCTATTTCCAAGATTCGAATTCTTTTCATGATATACCCGGCGGATTGCAAACTGCTTACATCAGAGAGAAAAATGGTTGCGGATTAGCGGTTAAACAATTCGTAGTTTTGGTTTTCCCTTCTTTCTTTACGCCAAATAATGACTCTCATAACGATGTTTGGGAAGTTACCGGAATGGAGAATTATCCGCAGGCACAAGTCACTATATTTGACCGATATGGAAAATTGATTGCCGAATTAAGCCACTACAAAATGACATGGGACGGCACTTTTAATCAAATTCCTCTTCCGGCTTCAGACTATTGGTATGCACTAAAAATAGACAATTCAATGCCTGTTTTTCGCGGTCATTTTACTTTAAAAAGATGATTTTCTTAATTAGACAATGTGGCAATGAGAGAATGTGCCAATTTGATAATTAGAAAATGAAAGCAATTGAAAAATTATCAAATTGACTAATTATCTAATTTTATTCTTTATTTCATTTAAGATATAAATATAATCTTCGTGATTTTTTACGAAATCGCGATTAGAAACATCGATTATGAGAACATTCAAATCGGTTTGAGATTTTATATATTCTAAGTAACCAATGTTGATTTTATCTAGATATTCTGATTCTATATTCTGTTCGTAATTCCTTCCTCTTTTTTTGATGTTTTGGAGCAGACGATCGGTATTTTGATACAAATAAATATACAAATCCGGTTTTGGCATTTCTTTATAAATGATATCGAATAAATTACGATACAAACGATATTCATCTTCTGCTAAGGTAATTTTGGCAAAAATTAAAGATTTAAAAATATGGTAATCGGCAACGATAAAATCTTTGAACAAGTCAAACTGCGCCAAATCATCAGACAACTGCTGATAGCGATCAGCAAGAAAAGACATTTCGAGCGGAAAAGCGTATCTGCTTTGGTCTTTATAAAATTTAGGTAAAAACGGATTATCAGCAAATCGTTCTAAAACCGTTTTCGCATTAAAATCTTCTGCGATTTTATTGACTAAAGTTGTTTTTCCAGCACCAATATTTCCTTCAAAAGCAATATAATTGAATTGATCTAACGGAATTCCTTTCAAAGGATTTTTCAAATCCTCGACTGCCGTACAAACACTTTCATCTGGTGAAACCACTATTAATTCTGAAACTGACTTGTGTAAAACCGGATGACGCCAGTCTAATTTCAAATCTTGCATCGGTAACAATACAAAATTACGATCCTGCATCAGCGGATGCGGAATTTGAAGTTTTTCAGTTTCGATAATTTCATCATCAAAAACTATCAAATCGACATCGATAATTCGCGATTGATACCCTTCTTGATTAGAACGAATTCTGCCAAGCTGTTTCTCAACTTTCAAAACAAGATTAAGCACTTTATGAGCCGCTAAACTGGTATGCATCAAAAGGGCGCAATTGTAAAAAGCATCACTCTCAAAACCCCATGCTGGAGTTTCATAAAGTTTGGAAACCTTAACAACTGTCCCTACCTCTTCATGAATTAAATCAATACATTTTTGGATGTTTTCCTGTCTGTTTCCCTGATTACTGCCTATTGATAAAACGACTTGATGCTGTGACTTCATAATTAATGCAAATTAACTAAAACTATTTAGAAATCTTTTGATTAGTTTTAATAAAAGTTATCCTCTTCAAACAACACAACTTATATCCTTCATCAGCCATTAAAGCTATAAATGCCTCTATTTTGTTTTAGATTCAAAATCAAAAATTACCCTAATATTTCATAATCGTCATGTAAAAATTCAATCTTATTTCAATTATATTTGTAACAAACCAGCCATTTTAGCTACTTATTTAAAAAAAAGATACTTATGAAATTTTTAGGAAATGTACTTGCCACTGTAATCGGTATTTTTGTCTTTATGATGCTCTCCTTTTTTGGAGTGATTCTTATTGGCGCCATTTTCGGCGGAGATGACAAAGTCTCTGTTAAATCTGATTCGGTTATCGAATTAAATCTCAAACAAATCAACAATGATTACGCAGGAAAATATAAAGATCCTTGGGTTACTGTTTTCTCCGATAAAAAAGGAGTCGGTCTAACAGACGTAATCAATGCGATTGAAGCAGCGAAAACAGATGAAAAAATCAAGGGGATTTCCATTTTAAATGATGAATCGTCTCTTGGACTTGCGCAATACAAAGATTTGAGAAACGCTTTGGAAAGCTTCAAAAAATCAGGAAAATTTGTTTGGGCATATTCTAACACCTATTCTCAAAAAGAATACTATTTGACTTCTGTAGCCAATAAAATTTACATTAATCCGGCAGGAGATTTAGATTTTAAGGGGCTTTCGTCTGAAATCATGTTTTTCAAAGACTTTCAGGAAAAATCAGGCATTCATATGGAAGTAATTCGCCATGGGAAATACAAAAGTGCCGTTGAGCCTTTTCTGGAAAATAAAATGAGCGATGCCAACAGAGAACAAATTACAGCGCTTTTGAACTCAATCTGGTCGACAGTTTCAAGCGATATTTCAAAAAGCAGAAATATTCCTCTTGATAAACTAAACCAAATTGCGGACGGTTTATTGGCTAGAACTCCTGAAATGGCAAAAGCGCAGAATCTAGTTGATATCGTGGCTTATGAAGATGTTTACCACAACGCAATCCGAAAAGCTCTAAAAGTTGATGCCGACGAAGATTATAACAAAATCTCGATTTTAGATTATACTCAAAACAATGCAACAACAGCATTGGCTAACACAACAAGCGACCAGATTGCCATTATTTACGCTCAAGGCGAAATTGCCAGCGGAGAAGGCGATGTAAACGTTATTGGAGAAGGATCAATGCGTCGTTCGCTGCAGGAAGCCAGAAAAAATGATGATGTAAAAGCAATCGTTTTAAGAATTGACAGCCCGGGGGGAAGCGCCTTAACTTCTGATTTAATCTGGAGAGAAATTGAAATTACCAAAAAGGTAAAACCTGTTGTAGTTTCTATGGGTAATTACGCAGCTTCGGGTGGTTATTATATTGCCTGCAATGCCGACAAGATATTTGCAGAAAGCAATACGATTACGGGTTCGATAGGTGTTTTCGGAATGTTACCAAACTTTACAACTTTGGCAAACAAATTAGGAATTAATTCTGAACAAGTTAAAACACACGAAAACGCAGCAAATTATAGTCCGTTTGTGCCAGTTGACGAGAAATTTAAAGCTTTTACTTTAGAAGGAGTAGAAAAAATCTACAACACCTTTGTAACTCATGTAGCTGAAGGGCGAAAAATGACTTTTGAACAAGTAGATGCTATTGCGCAAGGAAGAGTTTGGTCTGGAACAGAAGCTTTGAAATTAGGATTGGTTGATAAAATTGGCGGTCTTAATGATGCAATTGCGGAAGCGGCGCGAATTGCAAAAATCAAAAAATACAGCACTCAAAATTATCCTGAATACGAGAAAAAATTCAACGAGCTTTTTGCTAATATGCCTTTCGCAAAATCAAAAGAAGCTTTTATTAAAGAAGAAATCGGTGAAGAGAATTACCAGCTAATCGAGCAGGTTAAGAAATTCCAAAAACAAAAAGGTGTTCAGGCAGTGCTTCCTTTTCAAATTACAATTTATTAATCAGGATTAGATATGAACAAAATAATTCTTTTTCTTACCGCGCTTTTTTTGAGTGTATTAAATGCACAAGAAAAAAAAGAGATTACTTTTAAGGAATCGCCGGTAACTTTGAAAATCAATGTTGATCAACTGTACGGAACTCTGACCACTCCTGATTTGACTAAAAAATATCCTGTTGCATTGATTATTGCCGGATCTGGTCCAACAGACCGCAATGGCAATAATCCGATGATGAAAAACAATTCTCTAAAAATGCTGGCTGAAGCTTTGGCAAAAAACGGAATTGCATCATTGCGTTTTGACAAGAGAGGAATTGGAGAAAGTAAAGCTTCTGCGATTTCTGAAGATGTTTTGGTTTTTGAAAATTATACCGAAGACGTAAAAAGCTGGATTAATTTTTTGAAACAAGACAAACGTTTTTCAAAATTAATTATAATTGGTCACAGCGAAGGTTCACTGATCGGAATGATTTCGGGTGCAAAAGCGGACAAATTTATTTCGATTGCGGGAGCAGGAGAATCTGCTGACAAAACCATTAAAACGCAGATTGCATCGAAATCGATGAAACCGCTTGAAGATATGACTTTTCCGATTATTGATAGTTTAAAAAACGGATTCAAAGTAAAAAAAGTAGATCCGATGCTCAATTCACTTTTCAGGCCAAGCATTCAGCCTTACCTGATTTCTTGGTTCAAATATGATCCACAGACAGAAATAAAAAAACTGACCGTACCGATATTGATTTTACAGGGAAATAAAGATTTACAGGTAACCGTAAAAGATGCCGAAAATCTTTCTCATGCCAATAAAAACTCAGAACTGCTTGTTATTGACAAGATGAATCATATCATGAAAATTATTGAAGGCGACCAGCAAGCCAATATGGAAAGTTACAATAATGAAACACTTCCTATATCTGAAACATTAGTAAATAAGATTGTTTCTTTTATTCAGAAATAAACTTTTAAAATAAAACCATTATTAAATCCGTTTAAAATA
Organism: Flavobacterium procerum; assembly: GCF_042431625.1. NCBI lineage: Bacteria > Pseudomonadati > Bacteroidota > Flavobacteriia > Flavobacteriales > Flavobacteriaceae > Flavobacterium > Flavobacterium procerum. The sequence continues at coordinate 380,044 of NZ_JBHLYW010000008.1, forward strand.
TTTTGAACGGATTTTTTTTATTTTACAAAATAAGTAAAATTCTTACATATTTAAGAAAAATTTATCTTCAACCTGAAGTAAAAAAAACTACTTTTGCAGGAGTCGATTTTAAGTTAAACCCACAAATCTATTTATATGTCAAAGAAAATTTTAAAAATAACCGCCATTGTCCTTGTGGTGTTTATTGCTGCATTATTTGCCATTCCGTATTTCTTTAAGGATCAGATTAAAGCGAAAATTACCGAAGCCATCAACGAAAGCGTCGATGCAAAAGTTAGTTTTAATGACGCTGATTTAAGTTTGTTTAAAAATTTTCCAAATGCAACCGTTGGAATTGACAAACTTGTAATCATCAACAAAGCACCTTTTGAAGGAGACACTTTGGTTTCTCTTGGGGAATTGAATTTAAAAATGAGCATAAAAGAACTTTTTAAAGGTAAAGACGAGCCTTTAAACATTCAAGGAATAAGTTCTACAAACGGATTAATCAATATTATTTTCAACAAAGACGGTGTTGGAAACTTTGATATTGCTTTAAAAGATAAAAAAGAAGAAGACAAGAGTAATGAAGAAAGTAAACCTCTTGCTTTGAAAATTCAAAATTATAAAATTGAGAATTTTACCTTTAGATATATTGACCAGGGCTCTAAAATCAAAATGGTTATTGACAGCTTAAACCATGAAGGAACAGGAGATTTTACCAATTCTAAACTAGATTTGACTACAAAATCTACTGCAAAAATTTCGCTGGACATGGATAAAATCAATTATATGAAAAACATCAAACTTACTCTTGATGCCGTTTTAGGGATTGATTTAGAAAAAAGCAAATATACGTTTAAAGAAAATAAAGCTTTAATAAACCAGCTTCCATTAGAGTTTGACGGTTTTATACAAATGGTTGAAGCTGGCCAAATCTATGATTTGAAATTTAAAACGCCCACTTCATCGTTTACCAACTTCCTTGGCCTGATTCCATCAGCTTATGCTTCAAGTTTAGAAGGCGTAAAAACCACAGGAGATTTTACTGTAAATGGTTTTGCTAAAGGACAACTGACAGACACGACGGTTCCGACGTTTAAAATCGAAATTGCCTCAAACAATTCTTCTTTCCAATATCCTAACCTTCCAAAATCGGTTCAGAATATTGTGATTGATACTAAAATCATCAATGAAACCGGAATTCTGAATGACACTTACGTGAATTTAGATAAACTTTCATTTAGAATCGATCAGGATGTTTTTAGCGCTAAAGCGAATATCAAAAACATTACTGTTAACCCAATTGTTGACGCAGCATTGAAAGGAACAATCAATCTGGCTAATCTTTCAAAAGCTTATCCAGTTAAATTAGACAAACCTTTGGCTGGTATTTTAAAAGCAGATGTTACAACCAACTTTGATATGGCTTCTGTGGAAAACAGCCAATATCAAAACATCAAAAATGCAGGAACAATAAGTTTATCAGGCTTTAAATATACCGATGAAAACAACAAATCGATGAACATCAGTACTGCTTTGGTTGAATTCAATCCTAGTAAAATCAATTTAAAACAATTTGATGCTACAACAGGAAAAAGTGATATCAGCATAAACGGAGTTTTGGAGAATTTCTATGGCTTTATGTTTAAAAAACAAGAATTGAAAGGAAACTTCAACATGAGCTCGAATCAATTGGCTATTGATGATTTTATGACTTCGGGAGAACCTGCTAAAACAGAAACAAATACGCCAGCAAAACCAGCTGAAGCCATGAAAATTCCAGCATTTTTAAATTGTACTTTAAATGCAAAAGCTACAACTGTTTTGTATGACAATTTAAAACTTAAAGATGTTTCTGGAAAATTATTAATAAAGGACGAAAAAGCAACATTAGAAAACTTTAAAACTTCAATTTTCGGAGGAACTATTGGCTTGACAGGTACCGTTTCTACTAAAGAAAAAGTACCGACTTTTGATATGAACCTAGGTTTTAATCAAGTAGATATTTCACAAACGTTTACACAGTTGGATATGATGAAAAAAATGGCTCCGATTGCAGGAATCATCAACGGAAAACTAAATTCAACCATTAAATTAAACGGTAATCTGGATGCAAAAGAATTAACCCCTGACTTAAAATCGATTTCTGGAGATTTGTTAGGACAATTGTTATCTACAACCGTAAATGCTCAAAACTCTACACTTTTGAGTTCCCTAAGTTCAAATGTTAAATTCTTAGATTTAAGCAAACTGAACTTAAATGATTTAAAAATGGCATTAAGCTTTGATAACGGAAAAGTAAATGTAAAACCATTCGACATCAAATATCAGGACATTAAAGCAACTGTAGGCGGAACGCATGGTTTTGACCAAACAATGAATTACACTATCAAATTTGATGTTCCTGCAAAATATTTAGGAACTGAGGCTAATAACTTAATTGCTAAATTATCACCAGCAGATGCAGCAAAACTGGAAAATATTCCGATTAACGCTTTGCTTACGGGTAATTTCTCTAATCCTAAAATTAGTACAGACATGAAAACTGCTGTTTCAAGTTTAACAACACAATTGGTAAACCAGCAAAAAGAAAAACTAACGCAAAAAGGTGCTGCGGCTCTAACTGATTTAATTAATAAAAACACGAAAGCAAAAGATACTACTCAAGCAGCAAAAACAGAAAAGGAGCAAAAAACCCAAGAAGCGACTAAAAAAGCAAGCGACTTGATAAATGGTCTTTTTAAGAAAAAGAATTAATTTTCTGAAGGTCATAAGCTTTGACATAAAAAAAACCTGTTCTCTAAACAAGAACAGGTTTTTTTATTTTTCAGAAACCTTACATTGAAACTAATTCTTTTTATCTAAAATTGATTTTATCGCTTTTATAAAATCTGGAACGCCCAGAACATTGGTGTCTAAACCAATACTTCCATTTCCGTAAGGCTGGTATTTTTTCAGACTTGAAACCGAAAATAATCCCGCTGTTGGAGCCTTTGAAGCGCTAGCCAAATGCATTATACCGCTGTCTGCTCCGACGAAAACATCAACATTTGACAAGACAGAGCCTATTTCGCGAACATCTTTACTATAAAAACTTGGCGCTTCAAAATTGATTTGTGAAACATTTTCAACAGGAAGCACTTCAAAGATATTATAATCGGAAAATTCGTTTTTTAATGCCGTGTAAAAATCAGCCCACCAGGAAACACAATAGCATTTTTCGCCTGTAGCAAAAGTAAAAATCGCAATTGTCTTTTTATTTGGGTCAATAATATCGTTTAAGATTTTCTTGCCATTTATTTTTTCAGCCTCAGACAATTTTAAATCTAAAAGTGCAATAGGCCCCTTTTTATCTTCAAGACCAAACTGACTTAAAAAATACCTGAAATTGTAAACAGGATATTTTGCAATATGATCGTAATCGTTAAAATCTAGTTGAACATTTTCGGGCAGGTCGCCAAAAAATTTGTATTTAGCAGTCGAAAACTTCACGGCAAGTCTTCCAGAAGAAGAATTCTGATCGACATTAAGAACCAAATCGTAGTTTTGTCTTCTAATTAATGTCCAGACTTTTATATATTTTATTAATTCTTTAAAAGGCTTTTTAGGAAGATCGATAATCTTATCGATGTTGTCATACTTTTCAAAAACAATCGGAGCTAGAGTTCCTTTTACAAACAGGTCAATAGTACAGTTCGGAAATGTTTGGCTCACTTCCTGAATAAGCGGCGTAATAAGCAGTAAGTTTCCTAATCTTCCGTTGGGTCTACAGATTAGTACTTTTTTAACTTTGCTTGTATCTATTAATCCGCTTTTTCGAGTGTTTGCATTTCCAATATTCTTGGTCAGGCTTCGCATTAAACTGCGCCTGACCTCGTTAACTCTTTTTAAGTTAGCCATTCATTAAACTGTTTTTAGAAATTAAATTTTATCAACATTATTTGATTCAATTCGATCAAATATAAGTTAAATTTTTCCTAAAATTAAAATCTTTGAATAAGCTAACATTACAAAATTGTAAAATAATTTATCAAAATTCACATCATTCACTTTTAGAGGACGTTAAAATACAATGAATCTGACACAAATTTTGTAACAATAGACGTACTGCTTCTAAAAATAGACGAACAGGTGGTTTGACTAGATATTTATAGTAACAACATATCCTTCGGATCCGCGTACATTAAAAACGGTCCCGTTTTCAAAAATTAGATATTGCCCTTTAATTCCTACTAGTTTTCCTTGAAAAGAAGGCGTTTTTTCGAGATTCAGACTGGCAACTTTAGCTGGATAATTTAGAACCGGATATTTCATTTCATAAACATCATTTTTTTCACTGAAAAAGTATTCCTTAACCTCAGCAGGAAGCAGGTCTTCTATTTTTGATTTCTCCACAATCAAATCACAAGATTCGCCATTATACGAAAGCATTTTACGCCAATTGGTTTTATCTGTATAGTGATTTTTCAATGCAACCTCAGTAATTCCTGCTAAATAACGGTTTGGAACTTCTACCAATGCTATTGCTTGCGTTGCTCCCTGATCTATCCAACGTGTCGGAATCTGGGTTTTTCGTGTAACTCCTACTTTAACTTCTGTCGCGACTGCCAGATAAACGACATGAGGTTGTAATTGCACCTTGCTTTCATAATCGAGATCACGATCGGCAATTCCTAAATGCGCTGTACTTAATTCGGGCCTCATAATCCAATCGCCTACTGCAGGACTTGAGTAAAAACAATCGTAACAAAATCCTTGTCTGAATATTTTTTTCTTCTTACCGCAGTTTAGGCATTGGTAACCTGTAAAATTGATTTCAATTTCTTTATTCAATAGCTGGTTTACATTTAGAAAACTATCTTCAAAAACCAGATAATATTGAATCGGATCTCCAAATTCGGTCTGCATTTTGGCAAGAACACCTTGATATGTCATTTTAAAATTAAGGTTTTAGGTTTATGAATTAAGGTTTAAACAGCACTTTTCAGTTTCAAATTTTCGAAATTTAAAATTGAAATTACGTAAAATCTTTTCGCTTAAACAGGGTGTTTTTTTTTACAAAAAACATTATTTTTGATACAACGGCAAAGTTACTATTTGTCTATTTATATTCAAATTTAAAATATCCAGTTTTTATGTTAAGGCATAAAAATCTCAAAATAATAATTTAAAATTCAACTATATTCATGCCTTTATCCATAATCAATTCGTTTGCTTCATGGGTCCTTAAACAAAGGATACACCAGATAGAACTTTTTCTAAAATATCCGAATGAAGTTCAGGAAGAATTACTGCACAACTTATTGACAGCATCAGAGAATACGGTTATAGGCAGGCAATATGAATTTTCAACCATAAATTCGTACCAGACTTTTGCCGAAAGAGTTCCGATTGCCACTTACGAAGAATTGCAGCCTTTGATTGAACGAACACGTCAAGGCGAACAAGGTGTGTTTTGGGAAGCGCCAATAAAATGGTTTGCAAAATCGAGCGGTACTACAAACGCGAAAAGCAAATTTATCCCAGTAAGCAACGAGGCGCTTGAAGATTGCCATTATAAAGGCAGTAAAGACTTGCTTTGTTTGTATTTGAATAATAACGAAGATTCTGAATTGTTCTTGGGAAAAAGTCTTCGCTTAGGCGGAAGTTCTCAGATATATGAAAACAACAATACTTTCTTTGGTGATTTGTCGGCAATTCTGATTGAAAACATGCCAATCTGGGCTGAATTCAGCAGTACTCCAAGCAGCAAAACCTCATTAATGAGCGAATGGGAGACCAAAATTGCGGCGATTATCAATGAAACAAAAAACGAAAATGTAACCAGTTTTGCAGGAGTTCCTTCGTGGATGCTGGTTTTAATGAATAAAGTTTTAGAAAATACAGGAAAACAAAGCCTACTCGAACTTTGGCCAAATCTCGAAGTTTACTTTCACGGCGGTGTAAGTTTTTCGCCTTATCGAGATCAGTACAAAAAGATACTTCCGAGTAACGATTTCAAATATTACGAAATTTATAATGCATCCGAAGGCTTTTTTGCCATTCAGGACCTTAACAATTCGAGCGATTTATTATTAATGTTGGATTATGGAATTTTCTATGAATTTATTGCAATGGAAACTTTCGGCACTCCAAATCAAAAAGTTATTCGTCTTGCCGATGTTGAATTGCATAAAAATTATGCCATTGTAATCACGACCAATTCAGGATTATGGCGTTATTTGATTGGTGATACGGTGCGTTTTACTTCGCTAAATCCTTATCGAATAAGAGTTACCGGACGAACCAAACATCACATTAATGTTTTTGGCGAAGAATTAATGGTCGAAAATACCGATCAGGCAATTGCAAAAGCCTGCCAGATTACACAAACAGAAGTGATTGATTATACGGTTGCGCCAATTTTTATGCAGGACAAAGAGAAAGGTGCCCATGAATGGATGATAGAATTCAAGAAAAAACCGGCTGATGTTGGCCTTTTCCAAAAAGTTTTAGACGAAACGCTACAGACCCTAAATTCTGATTACGAGGCCAAACGTTACAACAATATGACGCTGAATCCTTTGGTAATTAATGTCGCGAGAGAAAACCTTTTTTATGATTGGCTAAAGGAACGTAACAAATTGGGTGGACAACATAAGATTCCGAGACTTTCTAATCAAAGAGATTATTTGGAACAATTGAAGGAAATGCGTTAATTATATTCCTGTTATTTTGATTTATAAAATTGTGTCTAAAAAAAGACATTATCGCAAAGTTTTAATCCTAATTCTTTTGATCATAATGTTTAACAACTGTTCTGAAATCACGCATTTAAAATTAGGAAGAGAAGTTGCAGAAAGGGAATTAAAAGATGCCCTTAATGAAAGCTCTATTAAACAGAATATCGTTGACGGAAAAGAGTTAACAATAAAAAATAAGAATACTGCAATCGAAGTTGCAGAGCCTATTCTTTTCGAAATTTATGGAGAATCTCATATTAAAGACCAAAAACCTTACGAAGCTTATTTAATTGACAATTATTGGGTAATTAACGGAACGCTGCCTATAGGAATGGTTGGAGGTGGTTTTTTAATCATAATTGATGCTCGGGATTCAAAAGTTCTAAAAGTCACTCATTACAAATAAGCATTTAATTTTTTTAATAAATTATACAAATGAAAAAGAAGTTTAACGAAATGACTAACGAAGAACTAGTCAAAACGCAGAAATCATTAAAAATGGTGACCTATTTATTTGGTGTTATTTTACTTCTTTTATTCGGCCTCAACATCTTTCTTATTGCCAACAAAGGCTTTAGCGCTTCTAATGTTATTCCGATTGCATTGCTTCCTGTTTTTATTTTGAATATGAATACTCTAAAGGAAATTAAAAAGGAATTGGAATCGAGAGAACAGCAATCCTAAATTATTAAAACATAAAACTCCTTATTGAATTGCCACTAACTTTAGTTAGTGGTTAAAAGAATGTCACCTATTTATGGGCTTTAGCCAAATTTTACAGTGTGGCAACTTTGGCTAAAGCCATTTCCAGCATCATCTCTTTATTCCTCCAGCTAAAGCAGGAGGCAATTTCCTTAAATCTTTTTTACTTTAAAAACGATAATTCCACTAAACCCGCATGAGGGATAGGAGTGGAAATCCTTTTGTGGTGGGGTTCACCACAAAAGATTGCAACGGATAGTCCGGCCCGGAGGGACATGCCCATATAAAAAACCTCAGCTCTTTATTTAAAAGGACTGAGGTTTTCGTTTTTTATTACTTTCGTTTGTCATTTCTCCCTTCGGTAGAAATAACAAAAATCGAATTTTACATCATATCAATATACCTATCGTGGTATCCTAAAAGATATAAAACACCGTCAAGACCTAAACTTGAAATGGATGTCGAAGCGCTTTCTTTTACTTTTGGTTTGGCGTGGAAAGCGATTCCTAAACCAGCTAAATTTAGCATTGGCAAATCGTTTGCTCCGTCGCCAACTGCTATGGTTTGATTGATATGAATTCCTTCTTTTTCGGCAATTGCTTTTAGATGTTCGGCTTTTTTCTGGCCGTCTACAATATCGCCAATATATTTTCCGGTTAGTTTTCCGTCTTTAATTTCTAATTGATTCGCATGAACATAATCGATTCCCAATTCTTTTTGAAGATATTCTCCGAAATAAGTAAATCCTCCTGAAAGAATTGCAGTTTTATAACCGTAATACTTTAGCGCTTTCATTAAACGATGCGCTCCTTTAGTAATTGGAAGCCTCTTGGCTACATCTTGCAATACTTCTTCGCTCAAACCTTCGAGCAATGCCATACGCTTTTTAAAACTTTCGTTAAAATCAATTTCACCGTTCATAGCCGATTCTGTAATTGCTCTTACTTGATCTCCTACTCCGTTTAGTTCTGCAAGTTCATCAATAACTTCAGTTTGTATTAATGTAGAATCCATATCGAAACAAACTAAACGGCGGTTTCTTCTGTAAATATTGTCTTCTTGGAAAGAAATATCGACATTGAGTGTTCTGGAAATTTCCATAAAACTGGCGGTCATGATAATCTTATTTACAATTTCTCCAGTTACAGACAACTGAATACAAGAACGCGGATATTCTTCTTTTTCTACAATAGAAGTACGGCCAGTCAACCTTACGATAGAATCAATATTTAGGTTTTGGTCTGACATTATTTTTGTTACTGCCGCTAATTGTGAAGCAGCCAGTTTTTCTCCCAAAATATTGATGATATAACGTTGTTTGGATTGTGATTTGACCCATTTTTCGTAATCATCTATAGAAATCGGAATAAATTTTACTTTGATCTCAAGTTCATAAGCCTTAAACAATAAATCTTTTAGAACTGGTGCTGAACTTGAGCCAGCAGCAATTTCGAATAAGATTCCTAAAGAAAGCGTGTCGTGAATATCGGCCTGGCCTATATCTAAAATATTTGCATCGTAAGCCGCCAATACTGCTGTTAAGCCTGCTGTAACCCCTATTTTATCGTGTCCTGAAACTTTTAATAAAATAATTTCTTTATCTTCTGCTGCCATTTTATAGTCTTGGTTTTGAAGCGACAAAAATCGGCAATCTTCGGTTGATAAAAAAGAATAATCTTTGTTTTTTTGAAAAGAAAAAGCACATTTTCATGTGCTTTTTCAAGTAATTTAACAATTCTGTTCTACTATTAAAATAACGTAACTTTTTGCTTATTTATTTGGCTCTTTTTCATCAAAATTCACCATCCAGTTTACACCAAATTTATCTTGGAACATTCCAAAATAAGCGCCCCAAAAAGTTTTATTCATTGGCATTTCTACTCTTCCTCCCGCAGAAAGTCCGTTAAAAATACGGTCTGCTTCTTCGGTGCTTTCCGTATTGATGGATATTGAAAAGTTGCTTCCAAAAGTTACATCGCCATATTTCGGGTGACTGTCGCTTCCCATTAAGGTAGTTTCTCCAATTGGCAAACACACATGCATCACTCTGTTTGCATCTTCTTCAGAAAGAGGCGAATCTCCCTCTTCTGCTGGAGCGTCTTTAAATTTTCCTATGTATGGAAATTCTCCTCCAAAAACGGATTTATAAAATAAAAATGCTTCTTCACAAGTTCCGTTAAATAATAAATATGGATTTATTGCTGCCATGGTTGTTTCTGTTTTTTGTTTGTTGTCAAAATTTATTTTTCTGAAAGTTCTTTTACTACTTCTAATCCTTTTGGAAAAGCTTCCTTAAAATAATCGATGTGTTTTTCGATTACGTCAACCGCTACTTCAAGCTCCACTTCATCTCCTTTCTGAGTCAATCGATACGTTTCCATTGCACCGCTCCATTTTTCCGTTTCTTCGTTGGGAGGCACTTCTTTAAAATCTTTAACTTCGCCAAGATGTTTAAAAGCCATATAATCATTTAGAATTTTGGTCTCAATCATACTATTCATTCCTGCTCCGCTTGGTCCTAAAAAATAAATCTTATCGCCTTCGTTCCAATTCGATTCAGCATAACTTCCTTCGCAGAAAGCGCTAGTCCATTTTCGGTACGATTCATCGTTCCATAAGACATCCCAGATTTTTTCTCTCGATGCCTTAATGCTGCTATTAAATTTAAGTGTTTCCATATCAATTTGGTAATTTGCTAAAATCCATATACAAAACATTCCATCGATGACCATCTAAATCTGCAAAACCACATCCGTACATCCAGTCTTGGCTCTCGGCTGGAGGCGAAAAAACGGTTCCACCTGCTTCTATTACTTTTTCAGCTAATTCGTCTACTTCTTCTCTGCTCTCTGCATCAATCGAAATCAGAATTTCTGATCCGGCCTTGGTATCTGTAAGTCCGTTCTGAGAAAAACTGGAAAATAACATTTCTTCAAAAAGCATTACTACAAAATTGCTTTCGCCTACAACCATACAAGTAGAACTTGGAGTATCATGCTGTTCGTTAAACGAAAATCCAATTTTCCAAAAAAAATCTTTCGCTTTTGCTACATCCTTTACAGGAAGATTTAACCATATTTGCTTTGTCATCGTTTTTGTTTTTTTTTGTGGGTTAGATAATTATTTTTCTTCTTTTTTTAAACCATATAAGTAATATAAGTTAATTCCTTTGTCACTTTGTCTCTCTGTAGCTTTGCAACTTTGTACCTTCGAAACCTAGTTAGCTTCAGCGTAAGCTTTAAAATTATCCAAAATAGCCTGCCAGCCACCACGCTGCATATCTTCTGGATTTTCTGATTCTGGATCAAAATTTTCAGTTATTTCAACACCTTTTGGAGTTTCTTTAAAACTGATTTCGACTTTTCTTCCGTCTCCCATCGTATAATTTATGGCTTGATTTTCTTTAACCAAAGTATATTCGCCTACAAAATCAAAACTCATGCTGCCGTCTTTTGCTGCCATAGTCGTTGAGAATTTACCTCCTTCTCTTAAATCATTTTCTGCGCGAGGCGAATGCCATTCTGGAGAGGCAAATGCCCATTTTGTAATATGTTCTGGTTTATTCCAAAATTCCCAAACCTTTTCAATTGATGCGTTAACTGTCGTTTTTATTGTGATCATTTCTAGTGCTTTTAAAATTATTTAGTTAATTGTTCTCATCTGCTTCGACATAACTTTTAAAATTATCAATTACCGCCTGACACCACTGTCTCTGTATGTTTTCTGGAATTGCTCCCTCAGGTTCAAACATTTCGATGAGCATTACAGAATCATTATTTTCATTAAAATGAATGCTTCCTGTCCTATTATCAGAGAGCTTATATTCAATTAACGAAAAAATCTTGACATCGGTATAAACACCTTCAAAATCAAAACCTTGGCTTTCGTCTTTTGTTTTCATGACATATTTAAACTTGCCTCCTATTCTTAAATCATTTTCAACCGCAACAGTATGCCAGTCTTCAGAAGGATGATTCCATTTAACAATGTGTTCCGGTAAAGTCCAGAATTCCCATGCTTTTTCTTTTGGAACATCAATGAACGTTTTTACTGTAATCATCATTACATTGTCGGAATTTGGCTTTCATCCATAAAAAACACCTCCCAGTGATGCCCGTCAACATCTAAAAAAGTTCTTTGGTACATCCAACCATAATCTTTTGCTTCGATATAATCTATTCCTCCAGCTTTAATTGCTTTTTCTATCATTGCATCTACTTGTTCACGCGAATCTAGAGAAATCGAAATAAGAACTTCACTGGTTGTAGCTGCATCACAAATTTTCTTCTTGGTAAAAGTTTGATAAAACTCTTCTACCAAAAGCATTACAAATATATTATCGTCAATAACTAGACAAGCTCCCTTTTCATTTGTGAATTTTGGATTGGTCGAAAAACCAAGTTCATTATAAAAATTTACTGCCTTGTTTAAATCTTTTACAGCAAGATTTAAGAAGATTTTTGTTTTCATCTTTATAAAATTACGAATTAATTAAAACAAATTTAATTTTTTAAGATTAGTTTAAAATACCAATAAAAGTCATTTTTAGGGTCATTTAAGACAAAATATTTATTTTTGTAAAGAAGTTGATTTCCAAAAAACCAAAATATCATGAGCAGAAAAGTAGGATTGATAGTGCCGTACGATTATAAATTGCTGAGTATCGCGGCAATTTTAGAAGTTTTTGAAACTGCAAATAAATTGAGTAAAGAATCTCAAAAGCCATTTGAAATAATGCTTTTTCAGTCGGCAGAACAAATAGCTGAAAAAGATTTTTTTGGACATAAAATTAATCCTATAGAGAATTCAACGGATTTAGACCTCATCTTGATTCCGGCTTTTACAACCGATAATATGAGCGAAATGATTGCAAGAAATCGCCACTTTATTCCATGGCTTCAAAAACAGCACAAAGCTGGAGCAGAATTGGCGAGTTTTTGTACGGGAGCATTTTTGTTTGCCGCTTCGGGATTATTAAACGAAAAACTGGCTACAACCCATGTCGATGCCTGCAGCGCATTTACAAAAGCTTTTCCGATGGTAAAGCTAAAGCCCGAAGAAACCCTTACGGCAGACGGGAGCTTATATACCAGTGGCGGTTCGACTTCTACGTTTCATTTATTAATTCTTTTGGTTCAGAAATTCTGCGGAAACGAAATTGCTGTTCAGATTGCCAAAATTTTTTCAATCGACCTGAATCGTTACAAACAGAGTTATTTCAGTACTTTCAGACCAAATCATCTTCATAATGACGCTTTGGTGGCCCAATTACAACAAAAAATAGAAAACCAGTATCACAGTATCGAAAAGCTCGAAGAAATCACAAAAGACATTCCCACCAGTGCCCGAAACATGACACGCCGTTTTAAACAAGTTACGGGAATTCCGCCAATTGAATACCTGCAAAATGTAAGAGTTGAAAGTTCAAAGAGATATTTGGAACAAACCCAGCTTTCAATTTCAGAAATCATCGAAAAAACAGGATATACTGACCCCAAAGCTTTCCGAAAAGTGTTTTATAAAATGGTTGGTATGAAACCTATTGAATATAGAGAAAAATTTAGGGTACAGTAATTTTTAGGAGCAAATCGATTCGTTTTCAAAAGAACCTTTGGTCCTGCTCTCCACTATATCTTTTGCTCTGAACCCCAAAGCAAAAGGATGCCGTTTCGACCAGGACTAATTAGAAAGTTCTATTTTCATAAGTTCGAAAAAATCAGGACTTAATAATCCACATTAAAACTTTTTTATTCGTTTTCAAAAGTTCATCGATTTCTTTCATACTTTCATTAGAAACAGCTGGACAACCCCAGCCTTCTGGAGTTCCTTCTGGAAAAACCTCGTCATTCTGAATCGCATCCCAAGAATGCAGCACAATGGCACGATTTAGAGCATTTGAATTTGTTTTGTCTTTACCTAAAAGCAGATAATTAACTTTTATTCCCCATTGACTGACACCTCGAGTCGAAATCAGATATTTTCCAAGAGAAGAACAATGCGAATCAGGCTCATTGCTTATTTTCGCATTTTCTTTGGTTGCGGTACCGCTCCAATCAGAATCACCACAACCGTGACTCACTGTATACGCTTTTACAATTTTACTTTTCTTGAAATCGTAAACAAAAAATCTTTTGAGTCCTGAATGTTTTCCTAAATCAATCAGAAAAAACAAATTCTGATTGTAATTCCTTTTTTTAGTGTATTCCAAAGCTTCTTTAAAATACAAATTGTAGTTTATCTCTTTGTTTTCTTCTTCATCTGCAATTGCAATACTATTCGAAGTATTTTCATTTTTTAAGAGTGATAATTTCTTCTCTGTCTTTGTGCAAGACCAAAAACTGATTAGAGCAAATAAAACTGTAATGACTTTCATGTTGTGACTCGGGAAAAACTTTTGTTTAATACGTTAGAAAAAATGCCCATTCTCCTTTTAAAATATAGGTGAATGAAAATATTTTGTTTTCTTTTAAGCAAACATAAAAAATAGGATTGCTGTTATGAGTAATGACATACGCATCTGCAGGTTCGTGCAAAAATCTAATCTTCTCCTCTTTAAAATCAGGATAACTTACAATTTGGAAATCAAATTTTGTTAATGATTTACTATTTTCTTTTTTAAAATCTGCTAAAAGCGCTTCAAAGAATTTCATCCGTTCCTTATTAGAAACTTTAGCATCTTTAACCTGCTCAAAATAAATATACTGATCTGCGATGAACTTTGCTGGTTTGTTTTCAGTAAAAACTGCTTTCAGAAAATCTTTTATTACAATCGTTTTTTCCTGACTGAAAATCGTCGTCGCAGAAAACAGCAACATAAACAACAGCAATTTCGTTTTTCTCATAATCCATTTTTTAAAAACGAATATAAAGAAAATATCTACAGATTATTGTTTTTAGAAGTTTAATACAGTCATTTCAAAAAAACCTATTCAAACTAATGAACAGGTTTTTAAAAGTAAACTTTGTCAAAGTTTTGAACTTTGACAAAAATCAATCAACAATATCCAGAATGTTTGTTTTCCATTTTAAATAACTCCCATCTTTTAATTTATGAATGATATAAATAGGATTTCGTACAAAATAAATACTATCTTGAAATTGCTTTGTTCTTTAAATCTAAAAGAACTACCATATCATTTTGTTTTTTTACTGCCTGAGAAAATGATAAACTGAAACAATTTAGAGATAAAAAACAAAAATTGTTTTTATGAGTATCTTGATGTGTATTTACATTTTAAATAACAAGAATTTGAAAATACATCCCTACAATTTTTCAGGCACAATTGTTTCCCATCTCAGATATGTTCCGTCTTTTTGTTTATGAATTATATATACCATTGGTGTTGAAACATAATTATGATCTTGAAATTCGGCAATTGTTAAATAGTCCAAATCTTTTATTGATTTTAATTTTTCGGGTTTAGTTACAGGATTAGACAAAAATGCGATAAATGAAACTGAAAAATCTGGCAAAAAAACACTTGATGGGTCATCAGTACTTGTTTTTCTATTTTCTATCTTCTTATTGTATTCCTTAATAGCTTTATCTCTTTCTTTTTTAGACATGTATTTTTTGTAATAAATACTAAAACTTGCTGAAGTTGTATCTTTACTAATAGAATACTTTTCTATTGCTTTATCATTCAGACTAATAAATATTGTAGTGAAGTTGTTTAATTTTTTATTCTTTTCTTGCGAAAAAGATAAATTAAAAACAAAAATGAATGCAATAACTTTTATTAATTTTGACATCGTGAGTTATTTTTAATAAAATTCGTGTAAATATTTACTAATCGCAAACGTTCCGCTTGGGAAATGTTTGCCCATGCAACAGTAGGGCGCGGAGGTAATCCTGTAATACCATTTGGCTCTCCTACTCCCATTAACCCCCACCAAGCGATAGCAGTATAAACATCTTCAGATTGTGTATTATCATACTGCTTAAGAATATCCTTAATTGTATTTATCGAAAGTTGTGCCATATATTCATGTTGAGGGTCAGAAATTGAGCCTCCAACAGGAATGTCATACCAATATCTTGTGTAATATTCTGCTATTTTAGGTTCGTCATTACGAATACTTTCAATAAATTCTTCAGACCATGGAACCTCCTTCGTTCCAGAAAGTTTCAAAAGCTTTTCGAACATTGCTGCATGTAAAATTTCATGAGCTAAATTTTTAGCTATGTTTAATGGAGGAGTATTTAATTTTTCAGGACTAAACCTAATCTCAATTAAACCATTTACAGGTTGATAAGTCACTGCACTTGCATTTGGCGCTTCGGGGATTTTTGCTACAGTCAATGTTAAATTAGCTATTGAAAAATCACCATCAAATCTTTTAAGATACTCTTGAAAAACAAGAGAGCCTCCAAGTTTTGTATACACTCCTGATACGCAAGCATTTTTCAAAAAAGAAGGATCCAAAAATATTGTAGTAAGTTTTCCAATTCCTGAGCTATTTTTAAAATTATATAATTCTAGTCTTTGATTCAACATATCATTTTTATCATACTGACCATCACAAGGGTATGGCAAAACAGTAGATGTCCTAGTTGTCGTGGTACCAATATAATTAATTGCTATTATTTTATCTCCAACTGTCCAAACATCATAACGACTAATAGTTTGATCAACAATTACAGTATAATTTCCGCCGCATTGAGGCATTTTGCCTGTTCTATCAGATTTAGAACTAAAAGCATTAATGCTCTGTATCAAAACATCTAGGTTGTCATTTTCAGAAACATTTCTTGCTTTTCCGTTATATACAGCAATTGTTCCTAGATTCTCGCCATTTAAAAGATATACATTTAAAACTCCCGAAAAATCACGCAACTTTGTTATCGTTTCAGGATAAACATTACTTCCTTTATGTGTATATACTTCGATAAAATAGGAATAAGACATCGTATCTGATTCAATCGCAACAATCTGATAGTTTAAATATTTTTCAAGAAAATTGGATTCCAGTGTACTGGCACTTTTTTCAGCTGCTGGAACTTCAAAAATTTTAAAATTATCTTTCTGTGTCTCGGTTGCTTTTTTCCAATCTATTTCTACATTTTCGGCAATATTGATATTGGTAAATTCATCAAGCTGCAATTCTTGCTTTAATTTATCTGAGCTTTTACTTTGTAGATTTTCATTGTATGTATCATTTGTACAAGATAGCGAAAAAAGCGACAGAAAAGCCCCCATTAGATAATTTGTAATTCGGTTCATTTAATGGTTATTTAGTTTATCAAAACCAAATATATAAGCTTTTTAATACAAATTACCATTTAATACAAAGAAATTGTAAGTTAAATTTTATCACAATAAAAAACCTGTTCAATCTAATGAACAGGTTTTTAAAAGTAAACTTGTCAAAGTTTTGAACTTTGACAAAGTGAAATATAGATTTTAAGAAGCGATTTCCATACGCTTCAATAAATTTTTGCTCAAAGTATGCTCTGCATATTCTTTATCGATTACAAGTGTTGTATCGCTTGAGCTTGGAAGTTCATACATGGCATCTGTTAAGATTGCTTCGCATAACGAACGTAATCCACGTGCGCCAAGTTTATATTCCAAAGCTTTGTCTACAATAAAATCTAAAGCTTCGTCGGTAATATTGAATTCAACATCATCCATTAAAAATAATTTTTGGTATTGTTTTACCAAAGCATTTTTAGGCTGTGTTAAAATGGCACGAAGTGTTTCCTTATCTAAAGGATCCATATGCGTTAAAACTGGCAAACGACCAATAATTTCTGGAATCAATCCAAAATCTTTAATGTCCTTCGGAATGATATATTGCAATAAATTGTCTTTGTCGATATTGTCTGCATTTTTAGAAGTTGAATAACCAACTGCCTGACGGTTTAAACGTTTAGAAATAATACGTTCTACACCATCAAAAGCACCTCCTGCAATAAATAGGATATTTTGGGTATTTACCTCAACAAATTTCTGGTCTGGATGTTTACGTCCTCCTTTTGGTGGTACGTTTACAACAGTTCCTTCCAGCAATTTTAATAATGCCTGTTGTACACCTTCACCAGAAACGTCACGCGTTATTGACGGATTATCGCTTTTACGTGCGATTTTATCAATCTCATCAATAAATACGATTCCTCTTTCTGCTTTGGTTACATCATAATCTGCAGCTTGCAAAAGACGAGTCAAGATACTTTCAACATCTTCTCCAACATAACCGGCTTCTGTTAATACTGTCGCATCAACAATAGCCAAAGGAACGTCTAGCATTTTTGCGATTGTTTTTGCAACCAATGTTTTTCCTGTTCCTGTTTGTCCAACCATAATGATGTTGCTCTTTTCAATCTCAACTTCATCGTCCAATTGCTGTTGCATTAAACGTTTGTAGTGATTGTAAACCGCAACCGACATTACTTTTTTTGTCTGATCCTGACCAATAACATATTGATCTAAGAAAGCTCTGATTTCTTTTGGTTTCTTTAAAATTAAGTCCCCAACAAGTTTTGCGCTTCCGCTTGATTTTAACTCTTCTAGTACAATTCCGTGTGCCTGTTCAATACACTTATCACAAATATGTGCATTGATTCCGGCAATCAATAAATTAGTTTCTGGCTTCTTTCTTCCACAAAACGAACATTCTAATACTACTTTTGCCATTCTTTATTTAAGTTTCTAAGCTGCAAAGATACTAAGTTTCTAAGCTTTTTAATTAAAACTTTAAAACTTAACTCCTTACAGCTTGATATTTTTTGTTTAAAGTTTAAAGTTTCAGGTTTCAAGTTAGCCAAAGCAACTTAAAACTTGAAACCTGAAACTAATGTTTAGCTTCTTCTCAAAACTTCATCAATCATTCCGTACTCTTTGGCTTCGTCAGCTTTCATCCAGTAGTCACGCTCACTGTCTTTATGAACTCTTTCAAATGATTGTCCTGAATGCTGTGAAATAATGTTGTACAATTCATCTTTCAATTTCAGCATTTCACGTAAGTTGATTTCCATATCTGTTGCAACTCCCTGAGCTCCTCCAGACGGCTGGTGGATCATAACTCTTGAGTGAGGTAATGCAGAACGTTTTCCTGCTGCACCTGCACATAATAGGACTGCTCCCATAGAAGCCGCCATTCCGGTACAGATTGTAGCTACGTCTGGCTTGATGTACTGCATGGTATCATAAATTCCCAAACCGGCATAAACACTTCCTCCTGGAGAGTTTAAGTAGATCTGAATATCTTTTGATGCATCAGCACTTTCTAAGAATAATAACTGTGCCTGAACAACATTGGCAATCTGGTCGTCAATTCCTGTTCCTAGGAAAATGATTCTGTCCATCATTAATCTTGAGAATACGTCCAGAATAGAAACATTCAGCTGACGCTCTTCGATAATGTTTGGAGTTAAGTTGGTTGGGGTCATTGCTGCAATGATTTTATCATAATACATTGCGTTTACTCCCTGGTGCTTTGTAGCAAATTTTTTGAATTCTTTACCGTAGTTCATATTTAAGTGTTCTAAGTTTTACGTTTATATTATTTTCTTTCATCAAAGGTTGTACCTCTTTCTAAAGGATGTCAATTTGTCCTATTTTTTTGTTTCAGGTTTCAGGTTGTTTTTGTTTCAAGTTTTACAGACAACGTGAAACCTGAAACTTGAAACAAAAACAACCTGAAAACAAAAAGCGTCGACAGAAACTGCCGACGCTCAAATATAATTATTTTTCAGAAATTATTCTCCGTAAGAAGCGGCAATAAATTCTTCGTAAGTAACTTCTTTAGTTGTTGGATTTGCTTTCTCTTTGAAGATATCTAACAATTTCGCAGCTACAACTTGCTCAGAAAGTCTTTTTACCTCATCTTGGTTAGAAAGAACTCTCGCTACAATTCCTTGAACTTCTTCGTCAGTTGGATTTGTTTGTCCGAATTGAGCCATTTGCTGTCTGATTGCGTTTGACGTAAACTCTTTCAAGTCATCAAAAGTAATTTGGATATTACTTTGCGCCATTGCTTTTCCTTCAATCAATTGGAAACGTAAACCTTTTTCAGATCTTGCGTATTCAACTTCAGCTTCTTCAGCAGTTAATTTTTTCTCTCCAACAGTTTGCAACCATTTTTTCAAGAACTCAGCTGGTAAATCAAATTTTGTGTTTTCGATTAAGAAATCCTGAACATCTAACAATAATTTTTGGTCTGCTTGCTGTGCAAATTGCGCTTCAGCATCTTCTTTAATTTTAGCTTTCAAATCTTCAAGAGAAGCTACTTTTCCTTCACCAAAAAGTCTATCAAATAATTCTTGGTTCAATTCAGCTGGCTCAGAACCGTTGATAGCTTCGATTGTAAAGTTTACTTCAACATCTAAACCATGAACACCTTCGTGACCAACTTTTAAGTAATCCATTAACTGGTGGTCGTCTTCAAATAAACCTTTTGTGCTTACAGTAACAACATCTCCAACTTTTTTACCTGTGAATTGTTTTTGAGCTTTTTTGCTGAATGCATCAACAGAAATTGTAGTTGTATTGTTGATTCCGTTTGCTTCGCTTGAGAAAGTTCCAGTTAGGTCAGATTTTGCATCTGATACTTCTTGTGGAATTGCTTTTCCAAATTGTTTTTGGATACGCTCTACTTGTCCGTCGATTAATTTATCGTCTGCAGTAACGATATATTTTACGATATTATTTTTAGCCTCAAGATCAATTTCGAAGTTTGGCACTAAACCAATTTCGTATTCAAAAGTTAATTCTTCAGCATCCCAGTTAAAATCTTCGTTTACTTTAGCAAGAGGAGTTCCTAAAAGATTTAATCTTTCAGATTGAATATAACGCTCTAAAGCCAAATCAACTACTTTTTTGATTTCTTCTTGCTTAATAGCTTTTCCGTATTGTTTTTCAACAAGATCTTTAGGCACAGCGCCTTTTCTAAATCCTTTTACTTGCGCTAAAGGCATTTTTTCGTTAATTCTTTTTGCTACTTGACCTTTATAATCCATATGAACAACGTTCATCACAATTGTCTCGTTAACAGCGTCTATTGCTACTCTTTTAATATCCATCTTCTTCTTTAATTTACATAATAAAATTGGGTTGCAAAATTATAAAATTTTTGCAACCCAACCAAGTTTTTAATCTATTGTATTTGAAGCGTTTTTAGAACACTTATCATTTTATTTATTTGTCGTCTCCTAATATTTTATAAGTAATGGACTGCGATAAAGAGAGGATAATACTAAAAATTAAAGCCGTAAGGAACGAATCGACCGCAAAACCTCCAACGATTTTAGTACATAAAACAATCATTATAGCATTTATTACTAATAAAAACAAGCCCAGCGTGATTACGGTAACAGGCAATGTCAACACAACTAAAATAGGTTTTATAAAAAGATTTAGCAAACCTAAAACTACTGCCACAATTACAGCCGTCCCGAAACTTGCGACATGAACACCTTTTAAGAAATTGGCAATTAAAAGCACTAAAGCTGCTGTTACCAAAAGTCTAAGTATTATTTTCATATTTTTCTAATTTAAATTTTTAATAAAAGTACTAAAATTTTAGTGAGTGAAATACTGTTTATTTTAAATATGCTGGTTTACAACCACTACTTCGCAATCTAATGCAATCTTAAACTCATCAATAAAATCAGGTTTAAAATCGGGCCAATTCCAAAACTTAAAACCTAAATTGCTAAATCCCCAAGCTGGCTGAATTTCCATTTCATGAATAGCGACAGTAGCATCGCAAAACAGACAAGGCGACAAATCGGTTTCGTGACAAAACCAATACTCAATAAACATCCATTCTTCTTGCGCTAAATCGTTACCGCAACTTGGACAAATACAAGTCTGCATTCCTGTTTCGCCTGTATGAAACACTTCTCTATTGGTAATGATTTCGAGTCCGTTTACCGTTAGATAAAAAGGAAGCGATTCCGGAAAATCGGTTACGTCTTTTGCACCTTCAGAAACAGCATAACCATTATTTTCAGACATTATACAATCTGAAAGTACTGGTTTTACAATATCTTTTGAAATCAACCAATCTAAAATTTCCTGAGCCTTGGCTACATTATTTTCGTAAGATGATTTCCTTGGTACGATTGCTATACTATGATCGCTCATTAATCAGTTTTTCGGATTGAACACGATTTATGCTTTCAAAAAGTTGCTGGTTATTTCAAAAAACAGTTTCGGATTTTCGGCATGAAGCCAATGCCCTGCATTTGGAATCGTTTCGAGTTTTAAATCTGGAAAATGTTCCAAAATCTGATCAATATCTGAATCTAAAATGTAACCTGAATTCCCACCGCGAATAAACAAAGTCGGTTTATCAAAAACCAATCCATCTGCCAAAGGTTTTCCGATTGCATCGAGATTATTATTAAAAGCGTCGAGATAAAATCTAAAAGCCAACTGCCCTGGTTCTTGCCAATATAAATTTTTCAAAAGAAACTGACGCGTTCCAAAATCAGAAACATATTGAGATACGATTTCTTCTACATCATTACGGCTCGGCTTTACCGAAAAATCTACTGCATTTAGTCCTGCCAAAATATCCTGATGGTGCTGTTTATAGAATTTCGGTCCAATATCTGCCACAATCAATTTATCTACAATTTGAGGATGTGTTACCGCAAAAAGCATTGCTACTTTTCCGCCCATCGAATGTCCTAAAATATCAATCTTAGAAAGTTGATTTGTTTGACAATATTCAAAAACATCCTGAACCATCGCTTCGTAGCTCCATTCATCTGAATGAAAACTGCGTCCGTGGTTTCTTAAATCGAGAATATGAACCTGAAATCCGGCTTCGACATATTGTCCGGCCAAGGTTTTCCAGTTATCAGACATTCCAAGAAACCCGTGCATGATGATAAATGGTTTTCCTTCGCCTTCTATTTTTGAGTATAACATTTATTTCTTTTTTTTTAATTCTTTCACAAATGTAAAAAACTTAATCTATTAATCTGTCACAGAATGCATTCTAGGAATCGTTTTTCAGCATCAAGATTAACAGAAAAAAAACTACGGTTTTACGGTTTCCCGTAAGGTTTGAAAAGATAAATAAACTACCTTGCGCCCCGAACAAAAATACCCAACCCATTTAATTTTTAACACCAAATCATGATTAGAAAATTCCTATTATTATCATTAGTTGCATCTCAGCTTATGATTTCATGTTCAAGTGATGACAATGAAAGCACTAAACCAGAAACCGAATTAACTCTGGAAGAACAGATTGCAGAACTTACAAAAAAATCATATTCTGAATTGACTCCAGACCAGCAAAAACTAAAGTTGGAAAACGAAGCAAATGAAATGCTTGTTCAACTGGATAAGACTAAAAAACTAGGCGCCATTGAGGCAATTGAAAATTTAAGCCGTTTAATAAGCATCAGCCCTGTTGATATTTTCAGCGGAAAAAGCAACAACAAAGTAGAAGACATTTTAAATGTTTCTGGTGTTTACGGAATTTATACTTGGAACAACACTCAAAAATCGTGGACAAAAACAGCATCTACTACAGAATTAAAGTTTGTTTTTCCTGCTAAAGCAACACAAACTACAAATAATGCATCGTTTTCAAGCAAAAGTACTTCTTCAGACATTAAAGTTCCTGTTGAAGACAGCTACAACTGGCAGACTGGAGTAGAAGTAAATGATTATATTTTCCTACCTCTTTCGGTAGATGCAACTTTATCAATCGATGGTACTTCTGTAGCTTCTTTTACACAAACAGCAAAATATTCTAACGGCAAAATTGCTCCAGATGAATTTGGATACAAAATGAGTGTAGCAGAAGGCTATGCTTGGGAAGTGAGCGGAACAAAAGCAGCCGCAAGCACTAGTAAAGGAGCTCTTACTTTTAATGGAAAAAATTTACTTTCATTTAATGCAGGAAGCACAGCACAAATCGATGCTTTAATAACTGATGACCACTTAGGTCAATACAGAGGAAAAGCAAATGCATTAGTAGAAATCTTAGACAACTTTGTTATTGTTGGTGAGATGGATTTAGCTGCAGATAAAACAGATAGAGAGGCGATAAATAAATTAACTTATCCTAAAGAGCCTGCTTATGATAATGCAAACAGTGATTTTAAAGCATACCACACTGCCGTGAATGAATTTGAGAAAAAAAGATCAGAAAGCAAAGCAGCTAGCTTCAACAAAAACATTAAGCTTATCTTAGTTTCTAAAAAAGATGGAACAAAAATCGCTGACCTTGTTCAACGTTCAGTACAAGTTGGTGATCCATATGTTTTTGAATTACCAGCTTGGGATGCTCAATACGGTTGGACGATTTGGGAAGATCACAATAGCGGAACATTCTCTAGACCTTATCTTCAACAACCTGTTTACTTGAAATTCAACGATAAAACAGAAGTTGAAATGGGAGCTTATTTCTCAACTGGATTCAACACTTTCCAGTCTAAATTCCAAGATTTTATTGCAGGTTTCCAAAAGTAAAAAGCTTTTAAAATTATAAAAAACGCCGATTTGACTAGTCAAATCGGCGTTTTATTTTTTAGGAGGCGTTTTTACCAAAATCATACTTTGTCCGTAGCCTGCCCAAATGCCAATACCGCCTTTTATATTCGATTTTAAACTCGAATTTGATGGATAAATCGGATTTTTACTATTTACGATTTCATTCTGCCAGCTGTTCCAGAAATCTAATGCTTCTTTGGTTTGAGTCCTTAGTTTTACCAAAATCTGCTGTCCGTCTTCAAAGTAAGGATTAAATTTTCCTTCGGGAAACAACAATACTCCTCGGTTTACTTTTATTCCAACAGATGCTGTTTCAAAATTCTTATCATCCAAATTTCCATAAAACGCTGGAACAAAGACCGGCTCCACTTTATCGATTTTGGTCGCAATCTGATAATAGTTCTTTTCACCTGCAGGATCATTAAATTTCACAAAAATATAGCCTGTAGTATCAGCTGTTTTCTCTTTTATATATTCTGCACTAATAAGAGGCACTGTTTTCGGAATTGTTGTAACAGCTTCTACTACCTTATTTAGATATTCAATTTTTATAGAATATTCTTTTCCTGCCTCACCTTTTAATATATCTCCAAAATAAACAAATGGCGGAATTCTGTTTTTATCATTTTTCACTTTTAAAACCTCCGTATGGTCACCATCCGAAATAGTGATTTTTGCAGACCTGATAACATGATTTAGAACATTCGTAGAATCGACCGCATCTGTAACCGGAATGCTGGTTGACAATAGTACGTTTGCATAATCACCTTCTTCAATCCAGCCTTCCACTACTATTTTAGATTCTGTACTTTTTATGCCTAAATCGTCTTTTGCACAGCTAGCCATTATTACAATAAAAAACACTAATAGATATTTTTTCATCTTTTAAAATTTAAATCTCCAACTTATTGAAGGCAAAATTCGATACAAAACTTTTTTGTCCTGCGTAACTACTATTTCATTTTTGCTTCCGTTTTCACGAACATTCAAAACCACATAAATTGGATTTTCTATATTGAAAGTATTATAAATTGAAAAATTCAGGGCACTTTCCTTTTTAGCTGTTTTTACAAAAAAGTAGTTTGCCGAAATATCCGTTCGAATGTAATTGGGCATCTGGGCATTGTTATAACCTGAATATTCTTTGACTGGGTTATTGTTTACAAAATACCAAGAAGTAGGCATCGTAAATCGATTTCCGGAACTAAATACCTGCGTAAGTCCGAAATTCCATCTCGAATTTAAATTATACATCCCAACTAACGAAAAATTATGACGTCTGTCGTATTTCGCGAAATAGGTTTTGCCGTTATTCAGCTCATCAAAATTACGGTCAGACCAACTTAAGGTATAACTCAGCCAGCCGTTAAATTTACCGATGCTTTTACGAATCATCATTTCTAGTCCATACGCTTTTCCTTTTCCAACCAACAAATCATTTTTAAAAGTAGTCGTTTCATTAAACTGCGTTACATTATAAGGATATTCGAGTAAATCTTTCATAGAACGATAAAACCCACCAAAGGATGACGAAAAACTTTTAGAAATCTGCTGATTCGAACCAATTGAAAATTCATTAGAAGACTGCGGTTTTATTCCATCAGAACTGGCAATCCAAAAATCGGTCGGAATTCCAACGCTAGAAGTTGTAATCAAACTCAGATATTGATACTGCTTATTATAAGAAGCATAAAATGAATACTTTTCATTCAAATTATAATTAAATAAAATACGGGGCTGAAAATGAAGATACGAATCCCCAGAACCCGAACTATAATAGTTAATGCGCAATCCCAGTTCTGCTTTTAATTTTTCTGATAAATTTGGCTTCATGGTAGTAAAAACAGCCGTTTCGGAAGCATTGACGATTTGACTTTCACCTTGGCTTTCTGCTGTTAGGTTTTCAACCATTACTTTTTGAGGTTGCAGTTTATGATAAACATATTGCACGCCAGATTCAAATGGTATGTTTTTAATATTGTATTGCAATAAATTTGCGAACCCAAAATCTTTGACATAAGACGAAACCTTAAATTGAACAGCCGCCTGCTTCATATCCAAATCATTAGAATATTGGCTAAAATAAACTGCATTTGACATTTTTACATTCGCAGCTATTTTTGAAGTCAGACTTGGAGACACTGTAAAATTACTCCATTTCAGATTTGTTTTTAAAGACAAATCATTTTCGTCAATTTTCAACTGATCTCCGCTCAAAAAGGCATCCAGAGCAAAATGATTGTTTTCTGAAATCTGAGAAATAAAGCTAAGGTTCCCATCCGAAAATCCGTATTTCATACTCTCGGCATCTTCGTTGTTGGAATCCGATTTTAATAATGGCCCAACAATTTCGTCGATATAGGTTTTTCTTCCCGAAATATAAAGTCCGGTCTTTTCGGTTATCGGAATTCCAAAGCTTAATTGTGAAGCCAAAATCCCTACATTTCCTTGAATTGAAAAATCTGAAGGTATTTTTTTATTCGGAATCAAAAGTGTCGTTGAACTCAAACGACCGCCGTATTTTGCATTTGAACTTGATTTGTCAAATTCAACGCTTTTAATATGATCGGCATTATAAAAAGGGAAAATCCCCAGTAAATGAGCCATTCCATAAACAGGAGTTCCATTGTAAAGAATAGCATTATGACCAGGATCACCACCACGGACATACAAATAGCCATTTGCATCTCCCGAATTTTGGACGCCAGGCGTCAACTGCAGCAGTTTAATGATATCTGTAGTTCCTAAAACTGCGGGAACGCCAGATAATTCATTTAAGTTAAAAGACAACTTATCTCCGCCTAACGTTTTTATTCCGCTTTTTTTATCATTGGTAACGATTACTTCATTAAGAATTGAGGTTTCTTTTTCTAAAATTACCGAAATCATCGTATCGGTTACGGCGTTAAAACGAATTGTTTTTGTAACAAAATCCAAATGTTCGATTCTGACAATCAAATCTCCAGACGAAATTATTTTAGAAAAATTGCCTAAACTATCCGTATGTGTTTCGAAGTGTTGTTTGTTGATGTCAAAAGAGACAAGGCCACCAGTGAGATTGTTATTTTCTGAAGATTTTATATTGCCACTTATCCGTACGCTTGACTGTGCCGCGATTTTGAAAAAACAAAATAAAGAAAAGATAAAAAGATATTTCGACACCCTGAGTTTTAATAAGAAAAAGTGCGAAAATAATGAATATAAAGTGTTAATCAGTGTTTTTTTCAAATCAGATTTCATTATCTAATTTAAATCTTTGAATATCGTTCTCGATAATAGCTTTCAAATCTTCTTCTGTTGGCATATAGAGTAAATATTGACTAGCAAAAACGCTTTTCTTATCAGCCAATACAGAATATTTCACAATTGTTTCATCTTTCTCCGAACAGAGCAAAATTCCTATCGTAGGCTGATCAGATTCTCCTTTTTTCAAATCATCATACATCCGCACATACATATCAATTTGCCCAATATCCTGATGAGATAGCGAACCTGTTTTTAAGTCAATAATAACAAAGCATTTTAAGATATAATTGTAGAAAACTAAATCAATATAGAAATCTGAAGTATCGGTTACAATATGCTGTTGTCTTGCCACAAAAGCAAATCCTTTTCCAAATTCTAATAAAAATTGCTGCAAATGATCTATAATAGAAGTTTCAATGCTGCGTTCAGAATTTTTTGTTTCAGCCGATAGTCCCAAAAACTCAAAAATATAAGGATCTTTTATTAGATTGTGTATAGTGTCTGCTTTTGTTTCAAGACTTTTATGCTCCAAAATGCGCTCAAATGCCAGTGAATTTATTTGTCTTTGAAGCGTTCTGCTATTCCAGTTATTTTGAATACTTTCGTTTAAGTAATAATTTATTTTTTCGTTCGAATTTAATCTTGACAATAATCGATAATGCGTCCAACTTAATTCGGTACGCAATGCGTTCCAAATTGGAAAAGCTTTATAAAAAGCACGCATATTGTTCAGGTTTCTTTCATCAAACCCTTTCCCAAATTCAAGCGTAAGCAGATTTGCAAGATTTTTCAAAATCGATTTTCCATAATCAGCTCGATCTTTCCCTTTCTGTTCATCTTCAATAATTACTCTTCCAATTTCCCAATATGTTTCTAATAGAACAGAATTTGCTGTTCTAAAAACACGCTGACGCGATTGAAGAATAATCTCTTTAATCTCTGAAAACAATGGATTTTGATTTGCAATCATAGAGAACAATTAAATTATGAAATAGAAATATTACTTCAATTTATTCAAATACATATTTACAGTATTGTCCAAACCAAGATAAAGCGCTTCTGAAATCAAGGCATGTCCAATTGAAACTTCTAATAACCCAGGAATATTTTGCTTGAAAAACTGAATATTATCCAAACTTAAATCGTGACCAGCATTAATTCCTAATCCTAATTCGTTTGCCAATTCTGCCGCTTTTACGTAAGGATCAATTCCGTTTTTATTTCCCAAATCATATTGATGTGCGAAAGCTTCTGTGTACAATTCAATTCGGTCTGTTCCTGTTTTTTTGGCTCCTTCAATCATTTCTAAAACTGGATCCACAAAAATCGATGTTCTGATTCCGTTTCTTTGAAATTCCTGAATTACTTCAATCAGATAATCCTGATTTTTTACCGTATCCCAGCCCGCAGACGAAGTTATCGCTCCAATAGCATCAGGCACCAATGTTACCTGATCCGGTTTGCATTCTAAAACCAAATCAATAAAATTATGCTGTGGGTTTCCTTCAATATTATATTCTGTAGTGACAATAGATTTCAAATCTCTCGCATCCTGATAACGGATATGACGCTCATCTGGGCGTGGGTGAATCGTGATTCCCTGACCTCCAAATTTCTGTATGTCTGTGGCAACTTTTAATAAATCAGGAACATTTCCGCCACGAGCATTACGAAGCGTGGCGATTTTATTGATATTTACACTTAACTTTGTCATATAAATAGATAATTAATTCTAGTAACATTATATTTGTCAGCACAAAAATACAAAGTAAAACACAGCGTTTTTGGTATTTTTTGATTATTTTGCAGGACATATCTTCAATTGACTTATGACAGAAATTACCAACTACATCAACAACGATTTCAGAGCGATAGATAGTCAGGAAACGATAGCTTCGGTTCAGGACTTTTTTGCCGATCTGAATTTCTCGCACTTTCCCGTTTTAGAGGATGGGATTTTCATCGGAAGCATTGCATCTGATGATGTTGAAACGTTTGATACAGACAAAAAAGCAATTGATTACAAATACGCTCTAGAACGTTTTTTTGCTAGAAAATCGATGATTTGGCTTGATGTGCTCGAAATTTTCGCGAAAAACCACACTAATACCCTTCCTATTCTTGACGAAAACAATAACTATATTGGTTATTACGAAATGGAAGATATCATGAGATTTTTTCAGGAAACCCCTTTTCTAAAAGAACAGGGCGGTATTATTATTGTTCAAAAAGGGCTTTTGGACTATTCTATGAGCGAAGTGACTCAAATAGTAGAAAGCAATAATGGTAAAGTTTTAGGTTGTTTCATTTCTGAAGCCGACACAGAAAATGTTCAGATTACCATAAAAATAGGCTTGGGAGCAATGAACGAAATTATTCAGACCTATAGAAGATATGGGTACGAAATTATCTCAGAACATCAAGAAGACACCTATATCAACAGTTTAAAAGAACGATCCGATTACTTAGACAAATATCTTAATATATAAATTATGAATGCGACAATGAGAAAATGAGTTAATTAGATAATTTTCACATTTCCCAATTAACCAATACGCATTGACAAATTCTCTAATTTAAAAAGAATGAAAATAGCCATCTACGGACAATATTATCAAAACAGCACGGAACCTATTATTAAAGATATTTTCTCGTTTTTCAATTCCAACCAAGTCGAAATGGTAATTGAGGAGAATTTCCTCAATATGCTTTACGAGAAACAGCTTATAAAAAAAGAATACAAAACTTTTTCGCCAGGCACCACTTTAGATAATACTTTCGAAATGCTGATCAGTATTGGCGGAGACGGAACTATTCTACGCGCCGCTGCATTGGTTCGGAATTCTGGCATACCGCTTTTAGGCATAAATGCTGGCCGCTTGGGTTTTTTGGCTAAAGTTCAAAAAGAAAACATTGACAGCCTATTGCAGTACGTTATTGACCGTAATTATACGACTTCTGAAAGAACTTTGCTCGGATTGACTTGTGAGCCTTATAATGATGCTTTTGAAGAACTTAACTTTGCAATGAATGAAGTTACAGTAAGCCGAAAAGATACTACCTCGATGATTACTGTAGAAACTTACCTTAATAATGAATACCTGAACTCGTATTGGGCAGACGGATTAATCATTTCTACGCCAACAGGTTCAACAGGATACTCTTTAAGTTGTGGTGGCCCAATACTGACACCAGACGTAAAAAGTCTTGTAATTACGCCTATTGCACCTCATAATTTAACCGCAAGACCGCTTGTAATTCCAGACGACACAGAAATTATGCTTAAAGTTTCAGGCAGAGAAGACCAGTATTTGGTTTCTCTTGATTCAAGAATTTCTTCTGTTAAAAATGAATCTGTTTTAAAAATCAAAAAAACAGATTATAAAATAAAAATGATAGAGATTCCGGGCGAAACTTTCCTTAATACACTAAGAAACAAATTGCTATGGGGTGAAGACAAGAGAAATTAACTTCTTTTCTTGTTTTGCACTATACGATAATACTATATTTTCTCGTTTTGCACATAACGAATCGCCATTAAATTGCTCAAAATCATTTATTAAATTGAAAAAAAAGCACATTTATATAAAGGAACGTTGATTCGTATCGATAATTATTATATTTGCACGCAATTTTGAATTAAATGAAGAAAATTTTTAATTTATTGTTATGTTTTTTCCCCTTTATTACACTAAACGCTCAAATCAATGAGCTTGGTGTGTTTCTTGGCGGAAGCAACTTTGTAGGCGACGTAGGAAGAACAACCTATATAGCTCCAGAAAAGATTACCTTTGGGATATTGTACAAATGGAATAGAAGTCCCAGACATTCTTACAGGTTCTCTTATATACAGTCTTCAATCTCTGGAAACGATTTTAAATCTGAAGAAACAGGACGAAACCAAAGAGGATATCGATTTGATAATGATGTAAAAGAATTTTCTGCTGGTTTAGAATTCAATTTTTTAGATTTCAACCTTCACGATTATCACACAAAAGTGACTCCTTATATGTACTCGGGACTCAGCTTTTTTCTATATGATGGTTTATATCGTTATGCAGCAAGCCCAAATCAGCTGTATTCTGTAAATTCGAGCTCGCTTGCCATACCTATTATATTAGGAGTAAAATCAAATGTAACGCCTAATTTTGTTTTAGGACTTGAAGCTGGTGTACGCTATACATTTACAGACAATCTAGACGGAAGCAATCCAAATACAGGCAGTGCCAATATTATAAAATTTGGAAATCTCAACAACAATGACTGGTATGTTTTTTCGGGCATTACCTTAACTTATACTTTTGGACAAAAACCTTGCTATTGCGCAGAATAAAATGAATTTACTAGAATCTATAGATCAATCAAACTTACCTAGACACCTGGCCATTATCATGGACGGAAACGGACGCTGGGCCAAACAACAAGGTTTTTTACGTGCATTCGGGCACGAAAACGGAACAAAATCTGTAAAAGAAACCATTAAGAACTGCGCCAGATTAGGTATTGAATATCTGACACTCTATGCATTTTCTACAGAAAACTGGAATCGCCCAAAATTGGAGGTTGAAGCTTTGATGAAGATTCTTATCAATTCATTAAAAAAAGAGCTTGTTACGTTGCAAGAAAACAATATTCGTCTTAACGCAATAGGCAATCTTGAGAAACT
Source organism: Flavobacterium procerum (assembly GCF_042431625.1). Lineage (NCBI taxonomy): Bacteria > Pseudomonadati > Bacteroidota > Flavobacteriia > Flavobacteriales > Flavobacteriaceae > Flavobacterium > Flavobacterium procerum. The sequence goes on from NZ_JBHLYW010000008.1 coordinate 411,822, forward strand.
GCCAAAATCGGCCCAAAAAGAGCTTCAAGACGTAATAGAAAAAACCAAAAACAATACCCGTCTAACCCTCACACTCGCGCTGAGCTACGGTTCTAGGGAAGAATTGGTAAGCGTTGTAAAGTCAATAAGTAATAAAGTTAAAAATAATATAATTTCATTAGACACTATTGACGATTCAATTATAAATGAGCATCTTTACACGCAAAATTTACCTGACGTAGATTTATTAATACGAACAAGCGGAGAACATAGAATAAGTAATTTTTTGCTTTGGCAGATCGCTTATGCAGAATTGTATTTTACTAATGTCTTGTGGCCAGACTTTAAAGACCAAGATTTATATGAGGCTATTATTAGTTATCAAAAAAGAGAACGTAGATTTGGAAAAACCAGTGAACAAATTAAATAATTTTTTAGTGTTGCAAAAAAAAATACAAATAGTCTTTACCCTTCTTTTATTGGGTAGTTTTTCACAAATAAAAGCACAAGAAAGAGTTCCTTTTGATCAGGGGAAAACATATATTTTGGCCAAAGTCTCTGTTGTTGGTAAAATCAGCTTTAATGAGCAGACCGTTGTTACGTTTTCAGGTCTTCAAAAAGGTCAGGAAATCACTGTACCAGGTGAAGAGATAAGTAGTGCAATCAAAAAATTAGGAAAGCTTGGTCTTTTTGACGAAATCGCTTTTTATGTTAACAAGGTAGAGAACGACAGTATTTTTCTTGATCTGAATATCGTCGAGCTTCCTAAATTAAACGAAGTTAAAATTGTTGGAGTTAAGAAAAGCAAAGTTGAAGGATTAATTAAGGACAACAGCTTGACTAAAAACAAAATAGTCAACGAAAACTTAATTACGACCACCAAAAATTATATCGAAAACAAATATAAAAAAGACGGTTTTTACAACACTAAAGTTGTCATCACCACTACTCCAGACACAACTGCCGGCAATCAGGTAAATATGCTCGTGAGGGTAGATAAAGGCGACAAAGTAAAAATCAGCAGAATTGATTTCATAGGAAACAAACAACTGACAGGCACCCAGTTGAGATCTGCAATGAAAGATACTAAGCAAAAAAACTTATTGCGCGTATTTAAAGCTTCTAAATTTATTCCTGAAAAATATAAGGACGATTTAGAAAAAGTAATTGCCGCGTATAAAGAAAAAGGATATCGAGATGCTCGTATTATTTACGATTCTGTTAAATACAACAAGCAAAAAAATATGCTTGCCATAAAAATCAATGTAGAAGAAGGAAACAAATACTACTTCGGAAACATAAAATTTTTAGGAAATACGGTCTATTCTGACCAGCAATTAAATCGTTACCTTGGTATTAAAAAAGGAGAAGTCTACAATGGAGTTTTACTTGAAAAAAGAATTGCAGACAACTCAAAACCAGATGGAGAGGACATAACAAACTTATATCAGAATAATGGTTATTTGTTCTCTAAAATCAATGCCGTTGAGGTAAAAACTGTAAACGACACAATTGATTTCGAAATTAGAGTTACGGAAGGTCCAATTGCTTATTTCAACAAAATTTATGTTACAGGAAATGACAAAACAAACGATCATGTTATCTATCGTGAGTTAAGAACAAAACCTGGAAACAAATACAGTAAAGAAGAGCTCGTAAGAACAATCCGTGAAATCGGACAATTAGGATTCTTCGACCCTGAAGCTATCAAACCTGAGTTCAGAAATGTTGATCCTGCAGCTGGAACGGTTGACATCGAATACCAGCTTGTAGAAAAAGGATCAAGTCAAGTTGAGTTGCAAGGTGGATACGGTGGAGGTGGTTTCATCGGAACCTTAGGACTTTCCTTCAATAACTTTTCAGCTCGTAACATATTCAAAAAAGACTCATACAAACCTCTTCCAATGGGAGACGGTCAAAAAGTAGCACTTCGTTTACAAGGAAGTACCTATTTCCAAACTTATAGTGTCTCTTTTTCAGAACCATGGTTTGGCGGTAAAAAGCCAGTACAATTCAGCTCATCTATTTCATATAGTAAGCAGTTTCTGAATAATTTCTATACTAGAAGTGTAGATAAGAGCAAAAGTTTTAATATTTTTACAGTACAAGTTGGTTTAGCAAAAAGACTTACTGTACCAGATGATTACTTTGTATTATCACAATCGTTGAGTTACCAGCACTACGACTTGAACAATTATAATACAGGATTGTTTACCTTTGGTAATGGTGCCTCAAGAAACTTAGCCTATACAATTGGAATTTCAAGAAGCAATAAAGGGGTTAACCCGATATTCCCGACTTATGGTTCTGAGTTTAGCATTTCTGCTAAGATTACACCTCCTTATTCATTGTTCAACGGAATAGATTATGCAAAATTAGGAGAGAAAGAAGAATACAAAGCAAAAGCAACTTCTTCTTATGAAGACAATAACCACGTTATAGTAAATGTTGGTGATTATATTGATGCAAATTCGAATAAGGTAAGTACCTATCAAGAGGCTGCTGCAGATCCTGCAAAAGTAGACCAGCAAAAATACAACTGGCTTGAGTATTACAAAGTAAAATTTAAAGGTGACTGGTACACCAAAGTATATGGAAAATTGGTATTAAGAACCTTAACAGAGTTCGGATTCTTAGGAGCATATAATCAAGATCGTGGAGTTATACCTTTTGAGCGTTTTTACCTAGGAGGAGACGGAATGGCACAATACTCAATGGATGGTAGAGAGACAATTCAGTTGAGAGGTTATCCAAACAACTCGCTGACTCCTGCTAATACTGTAGGAGATGCAATTGGAGCAACAGTTTATAACAAATTCTCTATGGAATTACGTTATCCGATTACATTAAAAGCATCTGCTTCAATCTTTGCATTGACATTCTTGGAAGCTGGTTCATCATACCCAACTTTCAAAGATTACAACCCGTTTGATTTAAATCGTTCTGCTGGTGCTGGTCTACGTGTATTCATGCCTGCTTTCGGATTGTTAGGAATTGATTTTGGTTATGGATTTGATGCGCTTCCTGGACAGACAAAAGCAAATGGTTGGGAAACACACTTTATCATTGGACAACAATTTTAGGCAAATTGCGTTTGGTTAAAAATCATCAAATAAAGTTATGTTATGAAGAAACAGTTTTTATTTATATTTTTAGCCTTGATTGTAGCAAATACAAGTCAGGCACAAGGAAGAACGACTAGGATTGGCTACATCGACATGGAATACATCTTGGAGAATGTTTCTGATTATAAAGAAGCTCTATCTCAATTGGAGTTAAAAGCCCAAAAATGGAAACAGGAAATTGAGACCAAAAAGTTAAATATAAATACGCTGAAAGAAAGTTTAAAAGCCGAAAAAGCTTTACTTACAAAAGAACTAATTGAGGAAAGAGAAACCGAAATAAAATTTCTTGAAACCGAAATGATTGATTATCAGCAAAAACAATTCGGTTCTGACGGAAATCTAATCAGACAAAAAGCAGCGCTGGCAAAACCAATCCAAGATCAGGTTTTTACTGCTGTACAAGATATAGCTGAGGCAAAAAACTATGATTTTATTTTTGATAAATCATCCGATTTGACCATGCTTTTCAGCAACACGAGATTCGACATAAGCGATCAGGTTATACGTGTTTTAAATCGTACCGAAAAACGTGAACAGCTTACGAAAAAACAGCTAAAAGAACAGGAAGCTAAAGAAAATCTTGAGAATGCCATAGATGAAAATCCGGCAATGGCAGACAGGCAAAAGGCATTAGACGAGAAAAGAGCAGCCCGTGAAAAACTAATTCAGGATAGAAAATTAGAACAGGAAGCCAAAAAGAAAGAATACGAAGACAGAAGAAATGCAATTGCGGCCGAACGTGCAGCTAAAAAAAATGGCACGGTTTCTGAAACAGCTAAAACAACTGAAACGGCAAAAACAACAAATGCCGCTCCAACAACAACGGAAACAGTAAAAACAAGCACTTCAGAAAAACCTGCTACAACTCAGACAACTACTGAGCCAACAATGACAAAAGCTGAAGAAAGACAATTGTTGTACGAACAGCGTAAAAAAGAATTAGAAGAAAGAAGAAAGAAAATTTTAGAGGAACGTGAAGCGGCTAAAAAAGCGAAAGAAGCCGAACAACAAAAATCAAATACGACCAATAATTAATTAATATTTTAAAAATGATGAAACAAATCAAAACTTTACTAATTGCTGCGATATTAGTTTTAGGAGCAAGCAACACAATGAACGCGCAAGCGAAGGTAGCCCATGTAGATGTCAGCGAGATCATGTCAAAAATGCCTGCAATGCTTGACGCTCAAAATCAATTGCAGAAATTAAGTGGTACATATGATGCAGAATACAAAAAAATGATTGAAGAATATCAAACTAAAATCAAAAAGTACGAAGCTGAAGCTGCAACTGTAAAGGAAGAAGTTAATGCTGAGCGTTCTAAAGAAGTTCAGGATATGCAAAACAGAATCACTTCTTACAGAGATAATGCTCAAAAAGAATTGCAACAGAAAGAAACTGATATCGTTAAACCATTAATGGAAAAAGTAAGAGCTTCTATTCAAAAAGTTGGAAAAGCTAAAGGTTTCCAATACATCTTAGACGGTTCTACTCTATTATTAGCTGATGGTCCAAACATTACTGCTGACGTAAAAAAAGATTTAGGTTTCTAAGAACCGAAAAAACATTGATTAAAAACTGCTCATCTTTTTGAGCAGTTTTTTTTTACAATAAATTAAAAACAAATTGCAATAATATTTCTTGAATTGACTTAACTTAGAATAAAAATTATTGTAAAAATTGTAATTTTGCTTTATGACAAACAACAATCCTATAGGCATTTTTGATTCTGGAATTGGCGGTACTTCTATCTGGAAGGCCATACATGAATTACTTCCAAACGAAAAAACCATTTATTTAGCAGATAGTAAAAATGCTCCCTACGGACAAAAAACTAAAGATGAAATTGTTGCATTGAGCAGAAAAAATGTTGATTATTTATTGGCACAAAACTGTAAATTAATTGTAGTAGCCTGCAATACGGCAACAACAAATGCAATTCGCGAACTGCGCGAAGAATACGATATTCCGTTTATAGGAATAGAGCCTGCCATTAAACCTGCAGCAAACAATTCGAAAACACAGGTTATCGGTATTCTTGCCACTCAGGGAACGTTGAACAGCGAATTATTTAATAAAACCGCAGAAATGTTTCAGCACACCACTATTATTGAGCAAGTAGGCCACGGACTGGTACAGCTGATTGAAGACGGCAACCTGAATTCTCCTGAAATGACAAAATTACTAGAATCTTATTTACAGCCTATGATTGAAGCTAATATCGATTATCTCGTTTTGGGCTGTTCTCACTATCCCTACCTAGTTCCTCAGATAAAAAAAATTCTTCCTGATCATATTCAGATTATAGATTCTGGCGAAGCAGTTGCAAGACAAACGCAAAATGTTCTTCGTGAGAAAACAGGCTTTACTGAAAACAAAAAAGAAGAGCCTGAATTTTATGTAAATTCAGACCCCAAAGTTTTAGAATCAATATTAGATTATAAGTATCCTGTGGTTTATAAGGATTTCTAATCCTATTCTATTTTTCGCTTAAGAAACCAGATTCCGTCAAGTGATAAATTGAAGGATATTTTATGATAATTTTCTTTAATCAAATTATTTGCAATTCTTCCTTTCTGTCCATACGAATAAGAAATATTAAGAGCTGTGAAAGTGTTTTCAATTGGCAATGAAAGCCCAATAGACAAAGAAGCGTTGTTGACTCTTTTTCCGTCAACTTCGAGATAACCTGTATCAAAATTGGCACCAGCAGAATACTGTACTCTGTCCCAATATTTTCGAATATTCTTTTTAGCACTGTACGTAAAACCTAGTGCGTATCTATCCTGATTTACAAAATCTCCATACCATTCTGACTGATTGGTATTATTCCAGAAACTCCTTTCATAATCTAATGTCAAATTAAGATTATTTTTAAAACGTTTACTCACCCCAAAACCAATTTCCAAAGGCATATAATAATCATCAACATCAGATGCAACGTCAGATTCTACAGAAGTTTGAACCTCATCTGCAATAACTGAAACAGACTGGACTTTTGAAGCTCTAATTTGCGAAGGCAATTTAAAAGTAGTTCCGACTGTAAGTGTCGAATCAATTTTAAACTGTCCTCCCAAAGTTCCTCGAAAACCATTGTAATCTGTTTTTTTGTGAATTGTAGTAATCGCATTCTGAATTAGAAATGCCCTGTCGTCTACCGTATTTCCGAACAATAGTGCTGCCGAAGCTCCAACAGTAACATTTTTCCCAAATCTATATCCATAAGAGAAATTCAAGTTATTCAAACCTCCTGAACCTGCAGCAGTCAAATAGTAATATTCCTGGCTATCAGTTATCGGAATCTTAAGATTTGAAATTTTAAAAGAAGCACTAGAATAGGGTTGCAAAGTCACACTGAAACCAGAATTTTTGGTAACCGGAAAAGCAAAAGCAAGATGCGAAAACTGAAAATTATTTCGTTTCTCTGATTTCGAACTGCTCTGATAGGTTGTTGCTATTGCCTTACCTCCAATATCAAACATGAAATGGTTCTGTGGCATGAAACCCAATGAAGCTGGATTTAAATTATTGATGAATGTACTCGACGGAAGTGCAATTCCAGAGGACCCTATCGAAGGAAGATAACCAAAATCAGATTCATATAAACTCCCAACGCCATAAAGAGAATAGGGCGAACTTGAAATACTTTGGGCCGATGCTGCTATTGAGAAAATAAGACAGCAGAAGAAAAAGAATTTATTTTTCATTTAATAAGAGATGTAATAAATTTTCAATTGAATTTTATTGTTCAAATGCTTTTGATCACCCAAAACAATTCTGTTGACAGATTTAGAGATTCCAGGTAATGTTAAAATCAATGATGATCTGGAATCTGAAGTTTTCAGCATTTCTTTTTGAAGAAAATTGCCGACCGGAACATAGTATCCAATGTTTTCGTTGAACTCATCGCTTTTTTTGTTCAAAATTCCGTACACTGCCGTTCCCGCAGAATTAACCATTGAACCACTTATTCTGTTTAGATTGTCGCCTACATAAACCTTTAAGGAATCCGCCAGCGGATATTTTGAAGAATACGAATTGTTAACTGGTTTTAAGATCAATTGAGCGTCTACAATCGCTCCGTTATCCGAAATGTATTTGAGCTGTTTTATATTCGGAAAATCAATCCTGCAGGCCACCCCGGTTCCAGACTGAATATAACCCTGATTGCCAGTGAGAAGACTCGATAACCGGCTGCTGGAAATGGGGAGATTCTGCAGTAATGTTCCTGTTTTATCTAAAGAAACAGCATTAAATTGTTTAGCAACATCCAAAATCGTAAAATCGATCACATACGAAACCTCATCTGTATTTGCTTGATATTTTGAATAATACATCCGAAGTTTACTGGTCGATACATTAAAGCCAATAATGCTTGATGAATTGGAAGTATCTGGAACCAAAACAAGTCCTTTAAAATATTCTGTAAAGCTGGTAAAATCATTGATTTCTCTTTTTTTGATTTTCTGAAAAAGATCCGATCCGAACTCATCGTTCATCCTAATGTTAATAGAATCTTTTTGAGTCGGTCTTGGTTTAAACGAAATAGTTCCCAAACTTTCGGTGTCGTAACTCAAAGCGGAGTTATTGTAAAAATTACTGTCGTCTGTGTTTGGTTTCACTTTTTGAGTAATCCTGTGAATATTAAAAGCGTGAACTTGTGTGGTATCGCCATAATAATAGTTATCGTACTTCAGAATCATCGAAATCGAATCGAATACAAAATTTACAGACTCTGTATCTGATCCTGTATTGCTCAATGCATAAGTACTGGTTGAAAGCTGGAAATAACTGTTTGATTTAACTTTTCCAAAAACCGGATCGTCATAATTACCGATTAAAATTCTGCTTTGGCTAGAAGTAACCAAAGAATCAAAATTTATCGTCGACATATCTACCGAAACAGTATCAATCATAATTACCTTATTACTCAGCGCTAGATAATCTGACCCCACAACAAACTCTCCCGTATCGGTATCTGTTCCGCATGAAATCATTGTTACCGCAAAAAACAATGTCAATATAAACTTGTGCATAATCAATATTTTTGAGCAAATATAAAAGGCACACTTCGGCAGCACACTATAACATATACAAGCCCGCTTTTTTAGCCTACAAACCGCATAAAAACATCTACAAACACTTAGACTGCCTTCTCATCTTATTCGGCCTTAAAAAGAGCTGATTTGTCTATCAAAATCTACCATACATATATATTCTTTTTTTTAAAAGAGCCGTCAGCCTACTTTTGGACCAATAAAATTAATAATGAAAGAAAGGTTTTTAATCAGTGCTGTTTTTTTGATTTCGTTCTTTAGTCTGCGGGCACAGGAAAATTTCTCAGCTGATGTATCTGTCAAAACAGAACCGACTGAGAAAATTAATTTCAACCAGACGAACATCAATCTGATTTATTCTAAAAAAATAGGAAGCAAAAACCAGATTATCAATCAACTGGGATATTCGAATTTGAATGTGAATTATGAAATCACTCAATATAAAGGTTTTACTAATTTGAATACGATGAATCAGATTTTGAACCGATTTGAGTTTTCGCACGAAATCACAGAAAAATCCAAGTGGAATGCAGTGCTTATTCCAACGGCAAATTTCCAACAGCAATTGGATTTCTCTGATTTTACAATTTTAGGAAGCATTGGTTTTAAATATAAATTAAGCTCAAAAACAGAAGTAAATATCGGAGCCGGAAGAACAGCTGTTTTTGGTTATCCGCAATTTATGCCATTTCTGTCTTTTGATTATCAGTATAATGAAAGTGCATTATTTAGTATTGGTTTTCCTGATTCGAAATTTTCGTTTTCAAACAACAGTCGTAATGCATTCAGTCTGACCAATAGTTTTAATGGGAATTTTTATCAATTAGATAACAAAGTTCAATCAAATCTCAATGCTTCAAAAGCTTCTATGTCACAAATGACCACTGCATTTGAATACGAGAGAAATGTTGATAAAAACTGGTTTTTAAACTTTAAAGCCGGATATGATTTTAATAAAAAATACAATCTTCTCGACAGCAACAATCATAAGGTTTATGATTTTGCAACAGGAAATGGTTATGTTTTAGGAATAGGCATCAAATACAAACAATAAAATTTAATACACTATGATTAATCTAAAAAAAGGAATATTATTCGCGGTACTTTTTTCGAGTCTCTTTATTGTAAGCTGCAGCAACGACAATGATGATGATGAGCTGATTGGAAACTGGATCAAAAAATCGGCATTTGACGGTCCCGCTAGATCTAGTGCCACAAGTTTTGTTATAGGCGATTATGCCTATGTTGCAGCAGGTTATACAGGCGATGAATACCTAAAAGATTTATGGGCTTATAACTCAAACGGAGATTATTGGGAACAAAAAGCCAATTTTACAGGAGTAGGAAGAAGTTCTGCTTCTAGTTTTGCTCTAAATGATAAAGGCTATGTGGGTCTTGGCTATGACGGAACCAATAAGCTTAAAGATTTTTACCAATACGATCCTGTCAGCAATAGTTGGACGCAAAAAACAGATTTTGCAGGAACGGCTCGTTACGCAGCTGTAGGATTTCAGGCAGGTGGAAAAGCGTATTTTGGAACTGGTTATGACGGAAATTATTTAAAAGATTTTTATCAGTACGATGACCAAGCAAACACTTGGACATTGGTAAATGGTTTCAGTGGCAACAAAAGACGTAATGCAACTGTATTTGTAATTGCAGACAAAGCTTATTTAGTTACTGGTATTAATAATGGCGTTTACCAGGAAGATTTCTGGGAATTTGATCCTGCAACAGATGTATGGACCAGAAAACGTGACGTAGACAAAGACACTAATGACGATTACAGCTACAACGACGAATATGCAATTGTACGTTCAAATGCTTCAAGTTTTTCTATGAATGGCTTGGGTTATATCGTAGGTGGCGAAAGCATAAAAACAGTTTGGGAGTATAATCCATCTACAGATCTATGGGTAGAAAGAACTGCAATGGAAGGTGCAACTCGTACAGATGCTGTAGGTTTTACCATCAACAATCGTGGTTTTTATATGCTTGGAAGAATCGGTTCTACTTATTTTGATGATGCATGGGAATTTAAACCATTAGACGAACAAAATGATGACGATAATTAATAAAAAACAATTCTTCCAGATTTCAGTCTGGAAGAATTTAGTTTTTCTAATCCTGATTTTACAACTTGCTGCCTGTGTAAAAAAAGATCCTCTACAGACAGCCACTTTTAAAACAAATTCTGGCTGGGGTTATACGATTGCCTACAAAGACAAAATTCTAATAAAGCAATCAATTATTCCAGTCATTAATGATACCAAAAGTTTTGCAACAGAAGATGATGCCCTAAAGGTTGCAACACTTGTAAAAGACAAACTCAAACAGAAGATATCGCCTACGGTAACCGAAAAAGATTTAATTTTATTAAAAATAAAATTCTAATGCAGATAGATACCATTAAAAATACCGGCTACACAAAAGTATTATTCCATTGTGCAATATGGGTATTCTTTATACTGACTTCTCTAATTCAGTTTTACGAAAGTCCGTTTAAGATCAACAATGATTTTTATGTACAATGGTTTACCGGAATTGTGTTGTTTTATCTCAACTATTTTTATTTGGTACCTGCCTTTTTACTGCAAAAAAAGTACTGGCTTTATTTCGTTTTTGTCTTTATTCTTATTGCTGTTTTCATGATTATCCGAGTAAATTATTTTATTCCTGAATTCAGGCATTTAAGACCCGAAAATATAGTTCCGCCGAGAATGGTTCCGCCAGATTCGCATTTTTTCCCAGAGCACAGAATGCCAAAGGGAATTGAAATAAGACGACAGCCTTTATTTTTTAAAATCGGTCCGTCGTTCTTCTATATTCTGATTATTACAATAAGTGCAATTATTCGAACGCTGACTGAATTTTACAACAATCAGCAAAACAAACTAATTGCCGAAACGCATCGAACAAATACAGAATTGATTTATCTGCGCAAACAAACTAATCCGCATTTTCTATTCAATTCGTTAAACAGTATTTATTCGCTAGCCCATAAAAAATCTGATTTGGTTCCTGATGCCATCGTCACACTGTCTGAACTCATGCGCTATATGCTCTATGAAACAGATAATAAAACGGTGGCTTTAGAGAAAGAAATCAATTATATTCAAAACTATATTGAATTACAAAAGCTCAGATTAAACAATATTGAAGACATCATAATCAATGTTCACGGTGATACAAGAAACAAATTCATCGAGCCGTTGTTGCTGATTTCTTTTGTGGAAAATGCATTCAAATACGGAACAGATTACAAGGGCGCGGCGCATGTTAAAATAAAAATTTTTATTTCAGAATTCAGTCTTGATTTCTGGATAGAAAATACAATTGAAAATTATGTGAAAGATCCAGAAAATTCAGGAATCGGACTGGCAAATATCCAAAACCGTCTTATTCTTCTGTATCCAAACGCACACGAACTCACCATTAACCAGGATAATAATTATTACAAAGTTCATTTGAATTTAAAACTAGATGAAATTAAAACCGCAATTCATTAAACAGAACGTATTATGGACAGAAAAAAATTCATCCGAAATGGTATTTTAGGCATTGCTACAATGGCAGGCGCCGCAAAGTTTTTAGAATCGTGTTCTAAAAGTGACAATGATGAGGATTCTTCAAATTCTGGAGACGGAAGTTGTACCGTTTCTCCGTCAGAAACCAAAGGGCCTTTTCCGATTAAAACACCAAGTCAGCTTGTTTTAGAAAACATTAAATCTGACCGTGTCGGCATCGCCCTATTGATTAATCTCAAAATTGAAAATAAAAACAACAACTGCGAACCGCTTCAGAGTGTTTTAGTAGATGTATGGCATTGCGACAAAGACGGAAATTATTCTGAATACGGAGGAACTCAAATGCAGCAGACAGATTATACTTCGGTGCATTTTTTAAGAGGAAGACAGACTTCTGATGCTAATGGCAATGTTTCTTTTATTTCAATTTATCCTGGCTGGTATCAAGGAAGAGCGCCACATGTACATGTAGAAGTGTTAACTAATAGCGGTACTTCGTTATTGGTTACACAGATTGCTTTTCCTGAAAACATTTCCAGCGCTGTTTACTCCAGCAGCAATTATGTTGCACATGGTCAGGCGGATACTTCAAACACAAGTGATAATGTCTTTTCAGACAGCCTATCTCAAGAACTTGCTACAATAACTGGCAATATAACAGACGGTTACACTTTGACCAAAACGATTACGGTTAATGCATAAACTAAAAACAACCAGTATTTTATGAAAATTTTAAAACATAATTTACTGGTTTAAAAGTACTTTTGACAACCAAAATAAATTGTAAAAATCTTAATTTCCAGCAGATGAAATGTGTAATCATTGATGACGAACCTTTAGCAGTAGAATTATTAGAAGATTTTGTCAAAAAAGTAGATTCGTTAGAACTGGTAAACACGTTTAACAATGCTATCGATGCGGTTTCTTTTATCAATCAGAACAATGTTGATTTGATTTTTCTTGATATACAGATGCCTCATTTCTCTGGAATTGATTTCTTAAATACCATAGAAAAAAAACCGCTGGTGATTTTCACAACCGCCTATTCTGATTATGCCGTAGAAGGATTTAATCTCGGAGCGGTAGATTATTTGGTAAAACCAATTCCGTTTCATCGCTTTTTAAAATCAGTTGTACGAGCGCAGCAACTTGTAAATCCGGCTATCACTGCTACCCAAACTTCAAGCGAAACTACTCCTACTCCAGAAATTGAACAGGATTTTATGTTTGTTCGTGCCGAATATGAAAATATAAAGCTAAATTTTGCTGACATTCTTTTTATTGAAGGCTTAAAAGACTATGTAAAAATTTACACTACAGACAACAAATTTACTTTGACTTTAATAAGTCTTATAAAATTAGAAAACTTGCTTTCTAACAAAGGTTTTGCACGAATCCATAGATCTTACATTATCAACATCAAACATGTAAAATCGATTCAGAAAAATAAGGTTCTGATAAGCGACAAAAGAATTCCAATCAGCGAAAGCTATAAAAATGCTTTTTTTGAAAAAATCAACTTATAGGTTAAATTAAAAAGAAATTCCAAGCTTCAAATATTATAGAACAAACCTTTGATTGTAAAATTTCAAATAAAAAAATTCCAAATTCCAAAAGAGTCAAATCTTGGAATTTGGAATTTTTATTATTGCTCCTTTTATTGTTATTCTTCGTTTTTAAACCATCCCGAATACATAACATAATTATTAGAAATGCGTTCAATTTCGCCAGCGAAATCAGACTGGTCAATATCTTTTACTTTTTTAGCAGGAACTCCAGCATAAATAGAACCTGCCGTTACAATTGTGTTTTGAGTAACAACTGCTCCAGCCGCAATAATAGCATTGCTTTCTACTACGCAATTATCCATAACAATAGCACCCATTCCTATTAAAACATTGTCATGAATAGTACAGCCATGCACAATTGCATTATGTCCAATTGAAACATTATTTCCTATAATAGTTGGGTGTTTCTGATAGGTACAGTGAATGACTGCTCCGTCCTGAATATTCACTTTATTTCCGATTTTAATAAAATTAACGTCACCACGAACAACTGCATTAAACCATACGCTGCAGGATTCTCCAAAAGAAACTTCTCCAACAATAGTAGCGTTTTCGGCAACATAACAATCCTCTGGAATTTGAGGAGATTTTCCGTTTACAGCTTTAATCAACATAATATTTTAATTAATAGCGGGACAATCACAATCGTAACGTTCTCTTTTACAAAACAAATTAATCCCAAGAGTAATTTGATGATAAGCACCATTATCAAATTTCACATCTCCTGTTACTTGCGTATAAGTGTACGCAAACATAAAATTCTTGAAATTTACTCCAACGATAGGCGTAAAATATTGCAGTTTCTGTGTCGAAACAGTATTTCCAGAAACGTACTGACCGCCATCAAAACTTCTTCTGTAGGATAAAGCAGCCCACAAACTTCCGAAATCCATATTCTTATACGCTTTCATATTCAAATCAATTGATTTCTCTTTGGTTTGATCAAACATTTGAAACAAAATAGAAGGCTCCCAGGTAATTTTTTCTCTTTTTCCGAATACATATCCCGCGCTCAAAAGGTATTTTCGAAGATTGTCGCTTTCGTAATCAGAATACAACTGTCTTCTAGTTTCAATTAAACCCTGCACCGTAGCATGAGCGTAAAAATTCAGAAAATTATAAGAAGCTCCAACGTCGAGATTAAAGTAAGAATCGTTAAGCACAGAACCTGTAATAAGCGGATCTATGGTTGGACCAAATTTTGTTTCGTCCAACTGGTTTTGGATTACCCCTCCGCTGATACCAAAAGACAGCTGATTTAAATCTACTTCGTCTCTTGAAAATAATATATGATGTGCATAAGTCAGCTTTACTCCTTTTTGAGAATGATAGCCGTTTTTGTCATTAAAAAGGATGATTCCGGCTCCCGAACGTTCGCCTATCCTTCCGTTAAAACTCAAAGTCTGCAGTGATGGTGCATCTTCTTGCCCAAACCATTGTTTTCTGGCTGTCAGTCTTATTTTGGCACAATTCGCCGCACCCGCCATAGAAGGGTGTATCAAGTAATAATTATCCGATAAATAATCAGAATAAACCGGTATTCCCTCTTGAGAATAGGAATATAAAGAGCAAATGAAAAAAATTAATAAAACCTTGATTTTTAATTTCATAAAGGCAATTTTGTTTCTATATAATTTTTACTCCTGCAATTTAATACGAATTATTTGAAAAGAGTCTTAATTATTTTATTAAAAAATCAAATATAGCTATTAGTAGAAAATAACTTTACTAAATTTGCAAAAAATATACTACCATGACAAAAATCACTATAAAAGAGACTCAAAACCCAACTATTTTAAAGTTTGAGTTTGAGGATTTCATCACTCAAAATCAAAGTTTTGAATTCAAAAATATAGACGAAGCACAAGCTTCTCCACTTGCACAGCAACTGTTTTATTTACCATTCGTAAAAACTGTTTATATCTCTGGAAATTTCATTGCTATCGAAAGATACAGCATTGTTGACTGGGATGATGTAAAAGATGCTGTTGCAGAGCAAATTTCTGCTTTCGTTGAAAAAGGAGGCATTATTATAAAAGCCGACGAAAACAAAGCCAAAAAACAACCTATTACAGTTTATGGAGAAACAACTCCAAACCCGTCTGCTTTAAAATTTGTCGTTAGCAGAATGTTGACTAGAAATGCTGTTGAGTACAAAAATATCGACCAGACAGCTTCTTCTCCATTGGCTCAGGAATTATTCAAATTTCCGTATGTAAAAGAAATTTTTATTGACGAAAACTATATTTCTGTTACTAAATACGAGATTAATGACTGGTCTGAAATTACTTTAGAATTAAGAACTTTCATTAAACAATTTATCGAAAACGGCGGAACTGTTTTAGACGAAAGTTTAATTCAAACTGCAACCAAAAATGAAGTTACAAAAGATGAAGCTTTTGACAAATTAGATGTTACTTCTCAGCAAATCATTAATATTTTAGAAGAATATGTAAAACCAGCGGTTGCTGCCGACGGAGGAAATATTGCTTTTGAATCTTACAATGAAGAGGATAAAACAGTAAAAGTATTATTGCAAGGAGCTTGCAGCGGTTGTCCTTCTTCAACATTTACCTTAAAAAGCGGTATCGAAAATATGCTAAAAAGTATGCTAAATGATGAAGCGATTAAAGTAGAAGCTTCAAATGCTTAAGCTAAAATTAAGTATATTTAAAAGCGTCTCTTAGGAGGCGCTTTTTTTTTACAATTACTAAATAGTATTCAATCAATTATAATTAAAAAAATGTCGCTTCTGCACGAAATCGAAGATTCAGCGTAGCTGATTCCTTCGTTTGGTAAGTTTCTACTTTATCTAATTTTATATTAAATTATTGTAATAAAACTAGATTTATATCTACAAACCGCCATACGAAAGGATTAGCTACGCTGAATCTTCGATTTCGTTCGGGAGCAGAGGGACAAAATTAGAATTGACCCAAATTATACCTTTGAATAATTTCTTTAGGATTACATATTATTCCATTTTCAAATTCTTCTATAAAGGATTTATTAATTTTCCCCGATAGCGCGAATTTGTAATCATAAGTGTTCGAAACATGAAATTAGTGGAAAATTTGAAACGTATTTTGACAAGAATTGATCCTTTTGCATGAAAAAGCAAACCAAATTCTGTCTCTTTAATTCTGTTTTAAAATCAAAAAATTAGGTTTCGAACACTTATGATTACAAATCTGTGCTATAATTATGGAAATAAATCTGCACGAATGGTTAAGTCTTAGTCACTCTTAACACTTTGTAGCCGATAAGGAAAACAGGGTAGTCCTTCATCGTACACTAACGAATCTTTTATATAAAGTCTTTTCCCTATAATTTTTCCTTTGTCGTCATTCAGTCTCAATGTGTCTGTAAAATAGCCGCCTTTGGTGTATATTTCAAAATATAACTCTCCATTATTATGATATTCTTTCCATAATCCTGTACCCATCTTAAAGGTCGTTTCATAAATAATTTTTCCATTTCGGTCAAAACATCTGTAAACACTATCCCTTAAACCATTTTTAAAATATTCTTCTCGCCAAATTTGCCCTTTTGTATAAACATTTCCATCTTCATCAAAATCAGCATCACCACTTAACCATTTTCCCTGCTTATAGTGATATATAATTTTACCTATTCTAAGTCCTCCTTCAGCAAATTGTTCTTCATACAATACTTGTCCCATACGAATATCTTCTTCAGGAAAATCTAAATACATAAAATTTGAGGGAGAATTATTGTAAGTCCTTCCAAATTCAAGTTTCATAGGCTCTTCTAAAGTCACATGTCTTTTGCAAGCAACCTTTTTACTACAGAGCCATTTAGGATGTTTCGGGAAATTAGCAGTTGTACAAGAAGTAATACTAATTACACAATAAGTAAGAAATATTAAATTTTGTTTCATTTTTTCTTTGATTTTGGTTTCTGTTTTGGTTTTACCTCAATTACATCTATATAATTTTGCATATCACTACGCATTATCCTTATTTGGTTACTTAAGTATGTTACTTTATTATTATCATAATCCATCATGTTTTTGGTTTTTCCTTGCTTAAACATAACATCGTTGGAATGAATTTGTGCTATTATTTTATTATAGTAATCATATTCTTCATTTAATAATTTTACTATATCTTTTTTATAAAACCATTTTTGTAATTCTGATTCAACATAATTATTTACATTTTTATTTTTTAAATCAATTATAGCACCCTTATTATCCTCAATACAATCCTCAATTTGTTTAATATTATCATTCCAAATCCTAAAATATTCTTTCTTTGTTTGAGAAGAGCCCACTATATCATTATCCTTATAGTTTATGAAATAAGCTTTTTTTACATCTCTTTCCTTAACTTCTTTCTCTACCTCAATCTGTCTTGCTTTATTATATTTTTCTAATGCTGAAATAATATTATTTCTTAAAGCAATTAAATGCCCCCAACCATAATAAACTTGATTTATATTACTTACTTTATTAATATGTTTTTTTATCCCTGGTTTATATTTATCATTCTTCTTCCCATCAGATTCGTAATAAACTTTTTAGAAATACTTAAAAAATCCCCGCTTCCGCACGAATCCTTTCGCGTGATACATCCTAATTAAATCTTTAGAATTATGAGCTTTTTATTTTTACTCAGTAAGAAAAGATTAAACTTTTATCCACATATCTCCCCACGAAAGAATTCGTGCAATAGTGGGAGATTCTATCTTTTCAATATTTTTTCAGCAAAGTAATCGTCCTTAAATTCTTCTTTTGTCATATACCGGAAAGTATTCCTAAAAGCTCCTTGTTTAAGTTCTTTTAATTGATAAGAATCTACTTCCAGATATGTGGTATCATTAGGATTGTATCGATATTTTAAACACCAGCTATTGCCTATATAATAAACCAATGTATCATTTTGATAAAGACGTTTTTCAAAAATTTTACCTTCTTTGTTGTAAAGTCTCAATGTATCAGTAAAAAAGCCTTCTTCACTATAGATTTCAAAATATAATTTTCCATTACTGTGAAATTCCTTCCAAAGACCTGTTCCATTTTTAAAAGTGGTTTCATAGATAATTTTACCATTTCTATCAAATTGTTTAAAAATGCTATCACGTAAACCATGTTTAAAATATTCTTCCTTCCCAATTTGTCCTTTTTCACAAACATTATCACTTAACCATTTACCTTCTTTGAAGCCATCTATAATTTTACCAATCCTAGGTTCTCCATCAAAAAAACTTTCTTGTAAAAGATAGGTGTCATCATTTTTGGCTGAATCTTCATTTGGAAAATCCAGATACACATAATTGCCCGATGAGATTGTTATACTTAAAAGTGCTCTGTTGTTTTCTTTAATATCTGGAGGAGGATGTTTCAAACAAGCATATTTTTTGTTACAAAGCCATTTAGGATGGTTTGGATAATTCATAGTAGTGCAAGCTACAAATACCATAGATAAAATTATAAGTATTAATCTGTTTTTCATTTCTTTTTTTGACTTGATTTTTTATCAGAATTAGAATTACAAAATTCACAAGAAATTACAAGATAATTTTCTATGTCGCTCCTCATGGTTTTTATTTGATTATGTAAATAGAAAGCTTTATGATTATTGTAGTCCATAATGTTTTTTGTTGCTGACAACTTAAACATTACATAATTAGAATGAATTTGATTAATAACTTCTAAATAATAGTTTTTGGTTTCATTTAAAAGAATCAAATAATCAGATCTTATAAAATGCATACTCCCTTCTATAGTTTCAAATTTGTTTCCTTTATAGTTACACACTTTAGATAATGCTTTTGTATTTTCCTCAATATAATTACTCCATCTATTAATTTTACTATCACAAATGTCCAGATATTGTCCTTTAGTTTGAGATTTATTTATTTTGTCTTTCCTACTATAATTGATATAGTATGTTTCTACATGACTTTTGTCTGCTTTTTCTCTTCTCAATAAAACTTTATACTTTTTATTGAAATTTTCAAGAGAATTTATTACCGTATTTCTTTGTGCGGTCACTAATTCTATGTTGTATATTTCTGACAAATCAATATTTTTAGCGTCATTTTCAACCTTTTGAATTATAGCATCAATACCTGGTTTTAAAGATATTTCACTTCCTAAAATATTTTCTCTTGCTGTTTTATATGACTCTTTCTCCTTTGCCCCATAAAATAAATGTGGTAACCCAAGCATATGTCCTATTTCATGTGAATAATTATCGCTCTTTTCAACCCCATTAGAATATACAAATAAAGCATAATGATTTAAAGGATCACTTCGACTAAATGCTAGTACAGGACTAGGAGACTCATATTCTGCCAAAATTATTAAACCTCCTAAATAAGTCTTAAGTTTTGTTTTCAATTTATTATCATACTCCTTGATTACAATATAGTCAGGAGAAACATCATTGTATATTGTATTCCCTTCTTTATCTTTTTTTCCAGAATCTTCTTTTCCATCATAAAAGATGACATCAGTAGGGTCAGTATATTCTTTTAACTCCTTTTCATAAGTAACACCATCAGGTTTCATTTTTGGGCTTCCATCAGCATTAAATACTCTTTCCCATCTTTTTTTAGTTTTTCTATATTTCTCTGTAAAGAACCCCTTTGTTTTCCACAACTCCTTATCAAAAGCATACAAATAATCATCTAAATTTGCTGTTTCCAAGTTATCAAACATTTCCTGATTTTCGATTTCAACCTTATAACCTACCTGATTAAGTGAGTTTTCATTTAGGTATTTTGTAATTTCATTTTCTTTAAACTTTGTAAAAAGCGCCTTAGCTTTTGTACTTGGGCTTCCTTCGTTTGAAACCAAAGCGATAACCCTGAATTTCAGGCTGAGTATTTTATTTTCCATCATAACCAGTCCGCCAATAATCCATTCTGGGAGTACTGTGTTATTATGTTTAAAATCGTATGTGTTTTCAGGAGCTTCTTTAAGGCATTTTATTTTAAAATCGAGTTTTGTTTCGCCAGTAACTTTAATCTTGGCTGTTTTACCTTCTTTTGTTCCTCCCACGATTTCAAAATCATAAAATTCGTCTCCGGTTATAGAGAGATAATCTTCCTTAAGTTCACCTCTGTAGGGTATAGTTTGAATTTCTAATATAATTTCTTCTTGCTCCTCTAGACCTGGCTTCATTAGAACATAAGGATAATCAACATATTTGCTGTACAAATTGTATTTGTAATGTTTTTCGATTGCTGTTCGAGCTCCGCTTTCATCTGTCGATTTTGCCACAATGTTTCCTAATTCTCCATTTTGTCCCTCTTTATAAAAATATTCAACGTTCTCGAATGGTACATCTTGTATTTTTTCGACTCGGCCTGTGTCCGGATTAAGGTCAAGCCAGTCAAAACCAAACTCGCCATTGTATGACTCTTTTAATCTCACTTTAATATAAAAATCTGGAATTTCAAAAGGTTTGGCGTCCTCAGGATCTCCATAAGTATGCTGTGGAGCATTGTAACTTATTCGTTCTGCATGGGTTGCAATACTGTTGGCAAAAACTTTATTGTTTCCTCCTGTTATCTCGGTATAATTTCCACCTATATATCTGGTTTTCATAATTCTTTGTTTTCTTCAGTTATACTAAAAGTCAGGAAATCGACAACATGAAACTGTCCTTCATTATAAAAGGTACTGTTTGCGATTTCCTGTATTTGTTCTTTGGGCATAATGATCATACGTGTGCCATCTGATTTTCTAATCTCATCACCATATTTTTCTAGTTCAAAAGATTGAAAATTAATGCTGATAAATCTGGGTGTACTGCTCATATAATTACCAACGGAATCTGTATAGGACACTCCTTTATTATTTCGACTGAAATGCGCTCCATTTCTTGAATTATGATATGAGCAGTTTTCCCCATCATTTCCCATGATGGTTATGCCGTTAATTGTTCTTATAGCCATATCTTTAGTTTTGTGTGGTGTTTTCAGAACTATTATTTTTTATATCGGTTTTTGAATGGAATTCACTGCTTTTTTCGGTCTGCGAACTATTGATTCCCTTGGTTTGTGTAGTTCTATCTTCCTTAACCTCCGATTTAAATTCACCATCAATCTGTTCATGTGCTTTTCCTTTTATATGCAGCATGCTATCTCCTCCAACTTGAGTACTGTGTATCATTCCTATAGTTGTTGCTTTGTTTGCTCCAGCTGTTTCAGAAATATTTGTCCCCGCTTTTAGCGTAATGCTTTCGCTAGCCTCAAAAACAATGTTTTTAGCCCGTATCGTTACAGTTTCTGGCGATGTGGCATTTATGTTTTTGTTTTCTTCATCCAGATGAATCTCATTACCGCTCGAGTCAGAAAGCCAGATGCCCACTTTTTCTATGAATTTGAACAGCATTCCAAATCGAAGCTTCCAGCCCTTTATCATGTTTTTCGGGTCAAAGAACTCTGGTTTTTCTTTTCCGTTGTAATAGGTTCCAGATACATATGGACATTCGGCATTGCCGCCCTCGAAGCTTACATGCACTTCTTCGCCTATTTCAGGCCTGAAATAATTTCCCTTTCCTGCACCTGCATAAGACTGCACCACACGCATCCAGCCGCTCTCTGCTCCCCAGCCTGCCCAATAAAATTTCACCTTTACACGGCCGAGCTGTTCCGGATCGTTGTTGTCAATTACTGCTGCAGACTGGCTGTCTGCAAAACAAAATGCTTTTACATTGGTGTAATGGGGCGCCGCAACATCTGCCGGAATAGCTTTGAACTCGCAGCTGTAATTGCCGTTCACTTCAGAATGATGCACAACCTCTACGGCTATCAGTTCGTGCTCCACCGTTTTGTTCTTGATGGTGAAGACCTGCCCCAGTCCGATCGGCAGATAAGAGATGCCGCTGTAGAAAACGCTGTTGGCATCTTTTCCCGCAGTCTGCAGCCTGACCATTTCGTCAATCTCTTCCTTGTTCTGCGCATTGCCGGTATAAGCTCCCAGACCTGAATCTTTTCTGGCTACAGAATGCTGGTTCCAGGCCATAGAAACAGCAAAACGGTCCTTGCTTCCCGGTTCTGCCTTTTCAGAAGCATTTCTGATGTTTCCGGCATTGTTGTAATCATAACCCGAAAATGATGCCTTGTGCGAGACCAAATTGGCCTGAATCGTAAATTTATGCAGAGACGAACCGTTGATGAGCTGTACCTTGCTGTGCTTTGTCTGCCCGAACTGCATCCGCATTCCGTCAAAATAGAACCATTGCCCGTAGCGCTCCGCAAGCCTCTTCAGAAACGCAAAGTTGGTCTCGTTGTATTGCGGCTTATATGCAAAGCTCTGGGTATGGGTGGGCACGATGGCTTCTCTCTGATAGAACTCGCCAGAGTTTTCTTCAGAAAAAACTTCCAAGGCAATCTCTTTGAGGCTTTTCCCAAGAAAAACTCGCGACTTCTCCATATCGTCAATCGCTATGGTGTGGCTTATGCCAAAAACATGAAGCCCAGCGGCGCTTCCATTCAGATAGACCGATTTAAGCCCATTGATGATCCCCTTGGACATCACTCGAATCCCGTTGACCTTGAAAGTGAAGATCACTTCGCTTCCTGAGTATTTTGCGATGGCTTTAGCCTCATCTTCGGGGTCGATTACAGCTTTTCCGCTATATTGCCATGCGAAGGAAAAATAATGGTGGTCTGCCATTTTTTGCGAAAGCTGCAGGTCGTAATAAATTACATTTTTTTCAAATGAACTTATCGAAATATGAACTTGCTCAGAGAACTTTGACATATAATATAGGATTTAGTTACTTACAATTGCTTTAAATTTAGACGCAATAAAACATTCATAAAGGCACTAAAAGCCATAATTATAACAGAATAAGTTTTTTTTAGAAGTTAGAAAACTGAGAACAACAGAAGACATTATCTAACTATATTTCAAGTAATTATCATGCTAAAAAACAATTAATAATCTAAAAATTAATTAATATTGCACTCAATAACCAATTAATGTAAAACCATGGGATTAACTTCATTTTTTAAAAATATATTCGGCACAGCCAAGGATTCTGCATCTGATTTAGCTGTTCAAGCCGAAAATACTATTGAAAAGGCAATTGAAACTGCCACACCTTATATCGAAAAAGCCGAAGCATTTGCTGAAGAAGCTATCGAAAACGCAAAAGATGTCGCTGAGCCGATTCTTGAAAGTGCTGCTGATTTTGCCCAGCAAGCAAGAGAAACGTTTAGCGAATATGCCGAAAAAGCTGTAGATTCTATTACTGAAGCAGTCGATATTATAAAAGAAAAGACTGCCGAATTAAATAGTGACCCCGAAGAAAAAATTGTTGGTGATAATGTTGTAGATACTAGCGAAAAAGCCATTATCGATGCTGATTAAAATGGAAGGAAACTAAAAACTGTATTTTCAAATAAGCGAAATATCTTTATATTTGCCGCGTTAATATGCCTTCTCTTTTGAGAAGGTTTTTTATTTAAATATCATGAACATGGATCCGGAACAATTAAGCAAATATGTCACAAGATTTATTGAGATTTTAGTTGATTATTCTCCAAAATTAATTTCAGCATTCTTAATTTTATTTATTGGTCTTTATGCGGTCAGGCTGATTAATAGAATTATCAGAAAAATTATGATTCAGCGTAATTTAGACCCTACGCTGACTAAATTCCTTGCTGATATTTTGTTATGGGCTTTACGAATTTTATTGTTTGTAACCTTCATTTCGAAACTCGGAATCGAGACTTCCTCTTTTGTTGCTATTTTAGGTGCAATGGGGCTTGCTGTTGGTTTATCGTTGCAAGGATCACTTTCAAACTTTGCCGGCGGAATGCTGATTATTGTCTTTAAACCCTTTAAAGTTGGCGATACAATAGAAGCGCAGGGTGTTATTGCAACTGTGCTTGAAATTCAGATTTTTGTAACTAAAATGATTACCGGAAACAACCAAACGGTTTTTGTTCCGAATGGCGCTTTATCTAACGGAAATATTATCAATTATTCGATGCAGGGAGAAAGAAGAGCCGATTTTACTTTTGCGGTTTCGTATGATTCAGATATCAAAAAAGCGAAAGACATTCTTTTGAAAGTTCTAACCGATAATCCAAAAGTATTAAAACAGCCAGCTCCAGAGGTTTTTGTAAAAAACTTATCGCCGGCTTCAGTAGATTTTGCAGTGCGTCCTTGGGCTAAAAATGCCGATTACGGAAGCGTGTTTTCTGAAACTTTAGAGAAATGCAAAGAAGCACTAGACGAAGCAGGAATTGCTGTTCAGCCTTACACTTTACAGAAATAAAAAGGTTTATTTTTTTGAAGCAGGAGCAGTAATCATAAAATCTTTTAAATAATAAGGTTCAAAATAAGCGACATCTACAGTGTCGCTTTTTTGATACTTATCAAAACTGATTTTGCTCATCGCCGCCGCCGATGGATATTTTATATCTTCCAGAAATACAAAATTTTCTTTCGTTAAAACGGTCTTGCATTTTTCTGCACAGTCACCTGTAAAGTAAACTTTTTCGGTGTACTCACTAAACGAATTTTCATCGATAATCTCTGCTTTTATCGCTCTGTCTACAGACAAATCCGGATTAAAAACTTCGCTGTAAACCTCCATGCGTCGGGCATCCAGCATTGGTATAATTTTTCCGTCTAAAACACCTGCCTGAGAGGCAAGTGTCTGCAATGTATTTACTGCTATTAGCGGAATATTTAAGGCATAACAAAGTCCTTTTGCAGCCGAAACCCCAATTCTAAGCCCAGTATAAGAACCAGGCCCCTGACTTACTGCAATTGCAGTCAAATCCTGTACTGTAATTCCAGACTGCTCAATTACTTCTTCAATAAAAACATGCAGCTTTTCGGCATGTGAATAACCTTCCTCAGCAATTTCTCGACATAAAACAGTTTCACCGTTTTTTGCGATTGATACTGAACAATTTTTGGTTGCTGTTTCGATATTGAGAATGAAAGACAAAGTATTTATTTTTATATTAGTAACAAATTAAATCTGGGTAAGCCCCATTATAATAAAAGCAGAAATCAAAAAAACCACATAGCCTATTATTGAATTTACAAAAAGAAAAACCAAATAAAGACCTAATTTTTTTATTGAGGGAAAATAAACAAACTCTTCATTGTAATATTCCGTTCTTCCCATTTTATAATGTGCAAATATAAAATATATGACTGCAACAAAAAAACCTCCGCCCAATCCATACAACATTTCTACTGGTAAACCTCCATGTAATGCAATAATCATAAGCTTAAAATTATTTCTTAGCAGTTTCGGTTTTTTTAAGTTTTACTTTGTCTCCAGAATTAAGATCTTTAGAAACTGTAGTGTAAGGACCTGTAATTACAACATCTCCAGATTTTAGACCGCTTGTAACTTCAATATTGGTGTCATCCTGGATTCCAGTTTTGATTATTCTAATTTTTGCTTTATCTCCAGATTTAACAAACACACATTCAAATTTTGCATCATTTTTTGGTGCTGTTTTTTTCTCGTTCGGATCTTCAACAGTAAAATCTTTCACTGCCGCTGTATCCGACTTTACCACAACCGAACTAATTGGCACAGCCAAGACATTTGTTTTGGTTTTGGTAATAATATCAACCGTAGCAGTCATTCCAGGTCTGAAAGGAGAAAAAGTGTTTGGTTTTCCTTCCAGTAAATCCTGATAAGATTCTTTTAAAATACGAACCTTAACTTTAAAATTGGTTACCTGATCTGATGTTAACGTTGTGCTTGCAGAATTTGAGATGCTGGTTACAACCCCTTTAAATTTCTTTTTCAGGTATGCATCAACTTCAACATTTGCCTCATCGCCTATTTTTATTTTTACAATATCATTTTCATTTACATCAACTTCAACCTCCATATTGTTTAGATTTGCTACACGTAGAAGCTCGGTTCCAGCCATTTGCTGTGTTCCTAAAACACGTTCTCCCAACTCAACATTCAATACAGAAATTGTTCCGTCCGCAGGAGAATAAATAGTAGTTCTTCCTAAGTTATCTTTTGCTTCATTTACAGAAGCCGATGCACTTTGAACATTATAATAAGAAGTCTGTCTTGTTGCTTTTGCCACTTCAAACGAAGCAATAGCCTTGTCCCAGTCAGATTTTGAAATAACGCCTTTATCGTATAAGGTTTTATTACGCTCGTAATTTGCTTGCGCTTCTTTAAAACTAGCTTCAGACTGGGTCAAACCAGCCTTTGTTCCAGATAAGTTAGAAACCGAACGATTGTAGCTTGAAGTGTATAAATCAGGATTGATTTTTACTAATAAATCTCCCTTTTTTACTACCTGACCTTCTTTTACATTTAATAGAATAATTTCCCCAGAAACCTCAGGCGATATTTTCACCTCAATTTCAGGTTGTATTTTTCCGGTTGCTGATACAGTTTCTACAATCGTCGAAGCGACTACTTTTGCAATTTCTACTTCTTTTCCTTCATCCTTATTTCCTATAGCACCCGATTTTGAAAGAGCAACAATAATAACTATCAATAAAATTGCACCGCCTAAGAAATAAATTGTTTTTTTTGACATAATAAATTATTTTGTAATAATTGGAACAATAGGAATTCCAAAGTAGAATTCGAGTATTTTAATTTTGAACATGTAATCGTATTTTGTTCTAATGACCTCTGACTGTGCATTGGTCAATAATGTCTGCGCCTGTGTAAAATCAAAAGAATTCATCAGACCTACATCATATTTTTCTTTAGCATAATTATATGCCTGCTGTCTTGCTTCTAATGTAACAGTAGCCGCCTCATAAGTATTTAAGGCTGCTCTGGCATCTGTAAAAGCAGTATAGACGTTACGTTGCAAATCTAAACTTTTTTGTTCTAAATCAATTTTAGATTTCTCTAAACTTACCTTGCTTCTTTCTACATTATTTCTTGTTGCAAATCCGTTAAAAATCGGAACAGAAAGCTGCAATCCGAAAGATTGTCCTTTATTATCATTGAATTGATCAAAAATAGGCGCAGGACCTCCTAAAACACGAGAATAATTATTCTGAAGAACAGCCTGATTGGTGCCTTCAACAAATCCAATCTGAGTAGTCGGATTAGCTGTGTTTAACGTTGACCCTGTTATGATATCTGAATAACTGGCTCTGGTATTAAAGTTATAAAAAGCACTTAACGTAGGCTGATAAGCCCCTTTGGCAATCGTAACGCTTTTCTCAGCAATTTCAAGATTAGTTTGTGCAAGTTTTAATTCTGTTCTGGTTTCTTTTGCCTTATTGTAAATTTCAATCGGCGTTTGTGCCAGAATATTGTTTTCGTCTGTAATTTTAGTATCGTCGATAACATCAAAATCAGCAAATTCTTTTAACTGTAAAAGTTGTGCTAAACTTAATTTAGAAATCAGCAAGTTGTTTTCAGAAACTGCAATATTCTGCTTATCCGTTGCAACAGTAGCTTTTAAGTCGAATAAATCTCCACGTGGGATTGTTCCTGCATTGACCATTTCTTCAGAACGCGCTAAGCGTTTTTCGTCAATCAACAATTGTTCTTTCTTAACTTTTAAATCTTCTTTGTTCGATAAAATCTGCAAAAATGCACTGGCAACATTCAGAGAAATATCTTCCTGCATTTTTACTAATTGATACTGCGATGCAATGATAGAAAGTTTTGCTCTACGAAACGTGTTCTGATTCTGCAAACCTTTGTAAAGATCAACACCTACCGTTGCTCCAACAGAAGAATATTGGGTCGTTTGGTTTTCTAACAAACCTGTTGTAATATTCTGATTCAGACCCACGTTCCAAGAATGCGAAGCAGACGCATTTACTGCTGGAAGAAAATTCCCCAAAGCGCTTTTTTTATCTATAGCAGCGCTCTTTAAATCTAATTCGGTCAGTTTTATAGTAATATTGTTTTCTAATGCATATCTCACGCATTCTTCCAAAGTCCATTGTTTTGTCTGCGCATGGCCTGATAAACCAAATCCGAATAACAATGCAACAGCAACACTAGTATATTTATTTAATTTCATATATTTTGAATGAAAGCACAGTAGACGTACTGTACAAATTTAACATTTTTTAAAAACCAAAAACTTCTTACTGTTCAATTATTTTTTTTCTTTTTCATCAATCAAACCCTGATTCCAGATTTTGATTTTATCGGTACTTTTTATACCGCTTTTAACCTGAACATAAATTCCGTCGCTTACCCCAAGAACCAAATCTCTTCTTTGAAATTTCTGCGGAGCAGTTTCGACTTCAACATAAGGTTTTTGTGTTTTTTTGTCAAATTGAACTAAAGATTCTTTTATTGCCAGAACCTTATCAGCTTTCTCCAAAATAATCGAAGCATTGGCACTCAATCCCGCTCTGATAAAAGTATCATCTCTATTTTCGAGTTTTGCTTTTATTTCGAATTGAATGGCACCATTTTCTGTTACGCCCTTTGGCGCAATGTAGGTAAGAACTGCACTAAACTTTTTATTTTCTATTGCACCTACAGTAATTTCGATTGGCATATTTTCTTTGATTTTACCAACTTCCGATTCATCGATTTTTCCAACGAAAATCATTTTTCCAATATCGGCAACACTTGCAATAGTAGTTCCTTCGTTAAAATTATTACTCTCGATAACCTGATTTCCAACCTTAACCGGAACATCAAGCACCATTCCGTTTACCGTTGAACGGATTAAGGTATTGGCATAATTTCCAAATGAAGAAGTTGTTCCTGTTTTTACAATATCTAAACTCTGTTTTGCAGCAAGATAAGTTTGTTTTGCTTGTTTGTAAGCCACCTCGGCTGCATCAAAATCATTGGCAGAAATAACATCTTTCTCAAACAATGTTTTTTGTCTCAGGTATAATCTTTCCTGATTATCCAAAGCAATTTTTGCGGCTTGAACCTGATTCTGGGTACTGCTTACGTTTGACACATTGGCAACTACCCTGATTTTTGCAATCATATCACCCGCTTTGATTTTTTCGCCTGCTTTAATATATACTTCTTCGATAATTCCTGAAATATTTGGTTTGATTAGGACCTCTTGATCAGGCTGTATATTACCAGTTGCAATAGTATTTTTTACGATTGTTTTCGTTTCAGCTTTTTCTGTTTTATAGACAATCGGCGATTGCTTATTTTTAGCGTACAAATAATAAAGTGCGCCAAAAAACACAATCGCAATAAAAATTAAAATGGTTATAGTTACTCCTTTTTTCATTTGTTTTTGGTTTAATCGATTATATTTTGATTGATAATTTTATTCTGTTCTTAAAGCATCTACTGGTTTTACATTGATTGCGGTCTGAGCCGGAATAAATCCTGCCAGCAACCCTGATCCTACCAATATTAATAAAGCGACAAAGACAACGCCTAAATCTACTGTCGGATTTGCAAACATCGTATCATTTCCTGGTGGCATCGAATCTAAAACCATATTTAAAATAGCTATGATTCCTGTGGCGACTGCAATACCAAACATTCCCGAAATAATGGTCAGGAAAATAGATTCTGTTAATATCTGTCCTCTAATAGCTGCTGGCGTTGCGCCTAGCGCTCTTCTAATTCCAATTTCTTTTGTACGTTCTTTAACTACAATAAGCATGATATTTGAAATTCCGATAACTCCAGAAATCAAAACTAGAGTTCCTACGAAATAGGCGATAACTTTGAGAATATTAAACAAACTCTGCACTTTATTATATTGTTCATAAAGGTCAAAATTTCCAACGGCACGACTGTCATCAGGATGAACCGAGTGAAGTGCTTTTATAATTTCGAGAATCTTAGGTTTTAGGTCGGTAATAGAAGTTTCATCTTTTGCCGTAATAGCCATCCACCCTACTTTGTCTCCATAATTAAAAGCCTGTTGAAAAGTAGTAAACGGAATAAAAATATTTTTCTGTTCCTGTTCTGCATTTCCGCCTTGTTGTTTCGATTTATAAACACCAACAACCATAAAATTGATTCCGTTGATTTTAATATATGTCCCTATCGCTTCTTCTTCTTTTCCGTAAAGTTCGCTGATAACTCCCTTACCAATTACAGCAATTTTTCGTCTTGAATTGATATCCTGCTGATTAATAAAGCGTCCATTTATGATGTCCATCGGTTGCTGTTTAATCAACTCTGGATAATCGCCATAAATCGTAAATGCAGAAGTTTTTGTACCACGTACCACATTGTTGGTGCCATTAAAATCTCCAAGCTGGTTTCTTGGCGAAACATACAACAGGTCTGGCAAAGCAGCTTTTAAAGCCGCTACATCGCTATTCCTAAAGTCGTAACGACGTGTTTTTGGCAGTCCTTTATATGCTTTAGAGGTCGTCTGACTCCACATAAACATAGTATTTGTGGCAATTCCGTCAAAACCTTTTTTTATACCGTTTTCCAAACCATTTCCTGCAGCCAGTAAAATTACAAGGATAAAAATCCCCCAAAATACTCCAAAAGCAGTTAGGATAGTCCTAAAAGGATTAGCAGTTAAAGCTTGTAAAATTTCGTCCCAATTATCTTTCTTAAACATATTATTCGTCTCTAAGTGCTACAATAGGCTTTATACTTGCTGCTCTGTAAGCCGGAAAAAATCCAGCCAATGCGCCAGCAAAAACTAGCAACACCAAGGTCGTAAGAGCAACACTAAAATCTACTTCCGGATTCCTAAAGTATTCACTCTGTACCATCGGCCCTACAAGTTCTAGTAATAACAAGCTTGCCAAAAGCCCGACAAAACCTGCGATTGTTGTAATAAAAATAGATTCGTGCAGAATCATTGTTATAATAGAAAATGGTGAAGCTCCTAACGCTTTTCTAATACCGATTTCCTTAGTTCTCTCTTTTACGATGATAAGCATAATATTACTTACACCAACAACTCCTGCAATGATTGTACAGATTCCGACCCACCAGAAAAACAATCTGATATATAAATTGAGGTCATAAAACTGTTTTGCATCTTTAACGGAATTATAAGCACCTATACCGCTGTCATCTTCGGGTGCCACCATGTTTTTACTTTTGAGCAACTCTTTTAAATCCTTAGTAAATTTCTCAGACTGCGCCAAAGCTTCATCATAATCATTTGTCTTTTTTAGAGTAAAAAACATATTGCTTATTTTGTCTCCGCCTCCAAAAGTTTTCTGTACCGTTGTTTTAGGCAAATAAGCTCTAGCCTCTTCGCGTTCTCCTCCCGGATCAGTAAAAATCCCAATTACTTTAAAACTAATTTTATTGATCTGAATTTCTTTTCCAAGAGCATCTTTGTCTTTAAATAAATCGGTTTTAATTTTCATTCCGATTACAGCAACTTTCTCATTATTATCCAAATCTCTGCTGTTCACATACCGTCCTTGAACAATTGTTAGATTTTCTATACCCCCGTAATCTGGATCAACACCTCTATATTGATAACTTCCAGATTCTTTTCCATATGAAAATGATGCACCCCAAAAATTATAAGTCGATGCTCTTAAATCTAATTTATCATCAAATTTCTGAACGGACTGGCTGTAATCACTATTACGAAATTGAACCTGTCTTCCCGGATTAAGTCCTTTGTATTCTTTGGTTGTCGTACCAGTCCAAACCTCGATAATTCCGGCGGCATCACGTTCAAACTGTTTTTCAATTCCGTTCTGCAGTCCTTTACCAGCGCCCAGTAAAATCACCAAAATAAAAATTCCTGAAGCCACAGAAATTCCGGTAAGAAAAGTTCTTAAACGGTTTTTAGAAATGGCTTCAAATATTTCCTGCCAGCGTTCTATATTAAACATAAGACGAAGCTCTAACTTGTTCTACTTTTTTGTCATCTATTATCAATCCGTCTTTCAGGACAACGTTTCTTTTGCACATTGCGGCAATGTCTGGTTCGTGCGTTACAATCAGGATTGTTTTCCCTTCATCATTAATTCCCTGAATAAGTTCCATTACTTCGTAAGAAGTTTTCGTATCAAGTGCTCCTGTAGGCTCATCTGCCAATAAAACTTTAGGATTTGAAGCCAATGCACGCGCTATGGCTACACGCTGCTTTTGCCCTCCAGAAAGTTCATTCGGCAAATGATGAGAATGCGACCCTAAGCCTACTTTTTCCAAATATTTCATTGCAATATCATAACGCTCTTTTCTCTTAACACCTTGATAATAGAGAGGCATTGCAACATTGTCTAATGCCGTTTTGTAATTGATTAGATTGAATGACTGAAAAACAAATCCTAAAAATTTATTCCTGTATTTAGAAGCAATTGTTTCGTTTAATTTTTTTATTGGAGTCTTATCCAAAATATAACTTCCAGAATCTGCCTCGTCTAAAATCCCTAAAATATTCAGCAAAGTCGATTTTCCAGATCCAGATGACCCCATAATCGCAACTAATTCTCCTTCTTCGATATTAAAATTAATTCCTTTTAAAACATGCAACTCGGAACTTCCCATTTTATAGGACTTGTGTAAATCTTTGATTTCGATCATGATAGGGCTTAATTTTAAAACAATAATAACATTTTTATTAAGTAATTTATTATAACAAAACGTTAATAATTTCACTTAGTTAATTGAATAAGACTACATTCTTTATCAAATGTTACAGTTTTTTATGAAAATATAATTGTTTTTGTAATTTTGCTCCACCTAAAAATTTTCTTACTAATGAAGCTTAATTACTTTATTTCATTTTTTACAGCGCTAACAATACTTTCAGGCTGTTCTTCAACTAAAAAAATAGAAACTTTAAAACCCGAGCCAGACGACGCAAGTCCGTTGATTTATGACAGCACTCCTTCCTTCATAAATCTTCCGATTACAGTAAAACTAAGTGACATCGAAAATCAGACTAATACCTTCTTAAATGGCCTTATTTATGAAGACAATAATATTGAGGATGATGATATCGAAATCAAAATCTGGAAACAGGCTCCCATCAAAATCCAAAATGACCCTGCAAATCCGAACAAAAAAATAAAAACGATCCTGCCTTTAAGAGCCACTATTAAATATCGCATCGGAACCAAAAAACTGGGAGTTGAATTTTACGATACACGTGAATTTAACTTAAATGGAGTTATCACACTTTCAAGCGAAACTACGCTATCAAACTGGAAACTGAGCACCAAAACCCAATTCAAATCATTGGACTGGAAAGAAAGCCCAACAATGATGGTTTTCGGAAAAAATATGCCGATAACGTACTTGATCAATCCTGCGATTTCTATTTTCAAAAATGAACTGGAAAAAACAATCGACGAAGCAATCGAACAATCAATGGATTTTAAACCTAATGTCTTACAGGCAGTAGAAAAAATCTCTACTCCATTTAAGATGGATGACACTTACGAAACTTGGCTGCGAATTGTTCCGATTGAAATTTATTCGACTAATGCTAAATTAAAAAAAGATTCTTTCCTTATGGAAATGGGAATGAAATGTAATATGGAAACGATTATAGGCAAACAACCAGAAGCCAAATTTAATTCTTCTAAAATAGCTTTAAAACCTGTTACCAAAATTCCAAATCAAATTTCGGCTAACATTGCTGCTATTTCGAGTTATGTTGAAGCTTCAAAAATTATGACCAAAAACTTTGCAGGTCAGGAATTTGGCGAAGGAAGCAAAAAAATAACTGTAAAAAACGTAGCTATCTGGCATAAAAACGGAAAAATGATCATCGCCCTTGATGTTTTAGGCTATATAAACGGAACATTGTATCTGAACGGAATTCCGCAATACAATTCGCAAACCAAAGAAATCTATTTTGATCAACTAGATTATGTTCTTGATACCAAAAGTAAATTAATGCGAACTGCCAACTGGCTGGCACAAGGCTATATTTTAAGAAAAATGGAAGAAAATTGCCGTTATTCCATCCAAACAAATTTAGAAGATGGCAAAAAGAGCATGGCTGCTTATCTTAAAAATTATTCTCCAATGCCTGGCGTATTTGTAAACGGAAAAATGGAAGATATTCAATTTGATAAAATCCAGCTGACCAATCAGGCAATTATAGCCTTTATCAAAATAAACGGAACAGTTAATGTTTCGGTTAACGGATTGAAATAAAAAAAAGGAAGGCAGAATATTTATTCTGCCTTTTTCTTTTTAGATCGGTACATCCTGTAAATTATATATCCTATAACTGCTACAAGCAAATACGGAATCACCATTAAATAAACAATTCCGTCGTTTACAGCTTCTGCTTTTTTTATATTAGAATCACCCGATAATGATGCACGGCACATCGCGCATTGTGCATTGGTAGAAATCCCAATAAAGAAAAAACAAATTCCAAAAACTAAAGTTTGCACACGAGCACTATCGAACTGGCAAAGCAATTTAGGTTTTCTCTTCTGCATTTTATTTTTAGTTTGCATAATAAGGAGAAATCATTAAAAACACCACAACTCCCGTTACTGCAACATACAGCCAGATTGGAAAAGTGATTTTTGCAATTTTTTTGTGTTTGTCAAATCGTTCTGCAAGCGCTCTTACATAAGTGATTAAAACAAGAGGAATAATTGCTATTGAAAGTAAAATATGAGTTATCAAAATAACAAAGTACACCAAGCGTAACGAACCTATTTTTGCGCTTTCTATTGCATCAAGAATACCGTCATGATTGCTGTCTCCAAATTTAGTAGAATCAGAAGTCATGTGATAAGCTACGTACATCACTAAAAAAGCCAAAGACAAAGCAATGGCAAAAGTCATAAGACGCTCATGCAGTTTTAATTTTCCGTTTTTTACAGCAATTACCGCCCAAACTAAAACTATTGCTGTAATACCGTTTGTTGTAGCGTAAATTGGAGGCAGAAACGATAACGGTTCTACATCAAAACCAAAATCTTTTAGTTTAACACCAAATAAAATTGCAACCACAACCGGAATTACAATTGAAACCGCAATTATATACTTATTGTATTTTGTTTCTAAAGAGTTATCTTTCATTTTATTCTTCTAATAATATTTTAATATCCTGCTGAATATCTCTAACACCTTTTTTTTCCAGTCCGTCGTAATAGATGCTAGGATTTCCGAATTCATCTTTTCTGCATCTGATATTCCCATCTTTATCAATTAAAGCAAATAATCCAGAATGCTCAAAACCACCGCTTACTTTATCATTTTCTCCCGCATAAAGATTAAATCCTTTATTTGACAAATCCATAATGACAGCTTTGTCTCCTGTTAAAAAATTCCAATTCGAAGACTTAACGCCTAATAATTTCGCATGATCTTTAAGCACCTGTGGAGTGTCATGCTTTGGGTCGATTGTAATAGAAACAATTCCGAAATTAGGATTCCCGAAAAAAGTCTTTTCAATCTCCAACATGCTCATATTCATTTTCGGGCATATCGAAGGACAGGTTGTAAAAAAGAATTCCAAAACGTAAACTTTGCCTTTGTATGTTTCATTAGAAATCTTAACATTGTCCTGATTGGTCAATTCGAATTTTGGAGCCGGACCAATCGTAAGTAGTTTAGCATCTTTTGATGTTTTCTCACCTACATTATCTAAACGGTTTCCTTTAACTATCTGATCGTTTTTTATCCGATTTACAATTTTAGGCACAGCATAAATTCCAAAAATCAAGATGATAAATGAAATTCCGATATATGATTTGTTTTTAAACATTATTAAAAAAATTTAGAGTTGTTTTGTGGCATTATGGTTCTTTTTAAGAGCAGCACGATATTCATACAAAATAATTTTGAAATCGTCCAGCATCTCATTGCTCAATTCTGACGGGTGAAAAGTATCATAACCTTCTTTATAATCTTCTTTATTGTTTCTTCCTCGTAAATTCCTTTCTTTATCAATTATGTAAACATTTGAAGTTCCCATATATTGATTAAGCTTTCCTTTAAGATGCAATTGATTATAAAAGTTTTGGATTTCTTCTTTTGGAGCAAAAACAAAGCTCCAGTTTTTCACATCAGTAAACGGAGCCAAGGCATCTACAATTTTCTGTGCTTCTTCTTCTGTTCCGGTTGGACATAGCACTACAAACTGAAGATCTTCAAATCCGTTATATCGTTTGTAGATTTTTTCGTTAAGATTAAAATAATTTCCTCGATTGTCTAAAATATTAGAACCTGCAAAACCGAGAATGGTAATTTTTCCGTTAAGAGAAACTTTTTTTCCGTTAAGCGATTTCCAATCCCCAAAATCAGTTACTTTATGAGTTATTACAGGAAGTGTGGTAAAGCTGTTGACACCAGAAGCAAAAAATAAATAGGCAACAATTGGCAGCACAAAAAGAACAAAAAGAACTATATTTTTTTTCATTGTTTTAACGGAATATTTGAGGTACAAAAATAAAAAAATCCCGATGTTATCGGGACTCTTTTCGAATTAATATCATGTTAAAAATTCCATTTAATAGTAGAATCTTTAAAAACCCCATAAATATAGTGTCCTTCTGTTAACAGAATAAACAATAAATATAATACTAGGAAAATAACAGGAGAAACTACAGACCATCTAAGGCTGCTTTTTTCACCTTCCATGTGCATAAATGCCCATACAATATAATATGCTTTGAAAATTGTCAAGATATAGAAAATCCAGTTCAATAAGTTCAAACCAATAAAATGATTAAATTCTAATGCTCCAGGTTTGTAAATCCCTAAGATAACCTCTACAATAGTTACTAGTGAAAGTAATCCGAAAACAAACCAGATTCTTTTTGTATTTGATACGTGCTCGTGTGACATAATAATTAAATTCTAAAGATTAAACTAGGTAGAATACTGTAAATACAAATACCCAAACTAAATCTACGAAGTGCCAGTATAAACCAACTTTCTCAACCATTTCGTAGCTTTTTCTTTTCTCGTAAGTACCTAATAATACATTAAAGAAAATGATGATATTGATGATAACTCCAGAGAATACGTGGAAACCGTGGAAACCAGTAATAAAGAAGAAGAAATCAGCAAATAATTTATTTCCGTATTCGTTTCTGATCAAGTTAGCTCCTTCTACTACATATTTAGCGTTTGCTAAATGAGCTTCAGACTCTTCTCTTGTAAAAACGATTTTTTTCTTGTGTTCGTCTAATTTCTCAGATCTGATCAATATACCAGGATGCGCCTTAAATCCAGCTTGGATTTCAGCAACTGTAAAAGATGGCTGCGATTGAGCATCTTCCATAAACCAAGTTGAGTGGCTTCTTGTTAAAGCTTCTCTTTGTTCTGGCAATTTAACCGCAAAATCGGCTAAAGCTACTCTTTTACCGTGTTCGTCAACAAACTGAAGCAAACTTCCTCCAGTAGTTTCAACTGCACCATATTCTCCTTTAATGAAGTTTTTCCATTCCCAAGCTTGAGAACCAACGAAAATTAAACCTCCAATAATAGTTAAGAACATATATATTGCAACTTTTGTTTTTTTCAATTGGTGTCCAGCATCAACAGCCAAAACCATTGTTACAGATGAAAAAATCAAAATAAAAGTCATTAATGCTACATAATACATTGGAGCCGGAACACCATGCATAAATGGGAAGTGAGTGAACACTTCATCAGCCAAAGGCCAAGTTTCAATAAATTTGAATCTAGAAAAACCATAAGCTCCTAGAAATCCAGAGAATGTTAAGGCATCTGATACGATAAAAAACCACATCATCATTTTACCATAACTTGATCCTAGTGGCTGGATCTCATGACCACCTCCCCAAGTTTTTTCGTCGTTGTTTGCAGTAGTAACTGTCGCTCCCATAAAAGATATTCGTTAAAAAGTTCCCAAATTTACGTTTTTTTCTTATTTAAAGAAATATAAAAATAAAAATAAATACACCCATAATAAATCCAAAAAGTGCCAATACATCGCACCAAGCTCTATCCCAAGAGTTTGAGTCGAATTGTATTTTTGTTTAAAATGATTATAAATTATAATTAAAAGCGAAATTATTCCGCCTGCTAAGTGCAATAAGTGTGTAACGGTTACTACATATAAGAAAGTTGTAGTAATTGAGCTATATTGTCCTGTAAAATAATACCCTTGTTTAATAATCTGCTCAAACCCCTGAAATTGTAAAAAAACAAACAAAATCCCTAAAGCCAAAGTTCCTAAAAGCAACCCTGTAACTACGCTTCTGCTGTCTTTCTTAATCGCTTTTTTTGCCAAATGAAAAGTCACACTACAGGCAATAATAACCGCTGTACTCCAATAAAATGCCGATGGCAGTTGAAAATCCTTCAACCAGTCTGCTCGTGATTTACTTACTACAAATGCACTTGTAAGTCCGGCAAACATCATGGTCATACTTACCATTGCGAAAAGCAGAATCAGTTTTGCTGATTTTGATTTTCTTACTTGCTCTTCATTTGCTTTTAATGTCATTTCCATAACTATCTTAAAAATTTATCTACAATATATACAATCTGCAACAGCGAAATATAAGACACGCTAACGAGCATCAAAGTTCGCGCAGCTTTTGCAGTTCTTAATTTATACAAACGAACTGCATAAAAAAGCATCCAAATACCTAGCAGAAACACCAGAACCGCAGCAATTGGCGAAATATACAATTGCCCAGTAAATCCTAACATTGGCAGCAATGATGCTATAAGAAGCCAAATGGTGTACAAAATAACCTGTAATGCTGTTTTTCTGTCTTTTCTACCTGTTGGTAACATAAAGATCCCTGCTTTTTCATAGTCTTCATACAAAAACCATCCAATAGACCAAAAGTGAGGAAACTGCCAGAAAAACTGAATCAAAAACAGAGTTCCTGCTTCGATACCAAATTCTCCTGTAGCGGCAACCCATCCTAACATAAACGGAATTGCACCAGGAAAAGCCCCCACAAATACAGACAATGATGTTACTGTTTTTAGCGGCGTATAAACACTTGTATAAAGAAAAATCGAAATCGCGGCAAACATAGCCGACTTAGCATTTATGGTATAAAGAAGTGCAATACCAATAATAGTAAGCAGACTCGCTACAAACAAAGCCATTTTTGGAGACATTCTTCCAGAAGGAACCGGACGATTTTTGGTACGATCCATCAAAGCATCGATATCTTTTTCGATAACCTGATTAAAGGCATTTGAAGCTCCTACCATACAATAGCCCCCTATTGACAAAACAAGCAACACGCTCCATTTAAAAGGCTGCTCAGCATTCACTCCCAATAAATATCCGGCAATAGAAGAAAAGAGAACACTAATGGCCAAACCAGCCTTAGTAATCTCTTTGAAATCCAGAAATATTGATTTTATTGAAAATGTATTTTTTGCAGCGTTCAATACCGTTGTATTTTGTATGATTTTTTTGAGTGCTGCAAATGTACAAATTAGATTGTAGAATTTAGAGCTTTAAAAATGGTTTTTTTCAATAAAACCCGCATAAAATAAGAACTTTGAAATCTTTAACACTATTATTTCGAAAAATCTTATTAAATATTAATAGTCAAAATACCAATTGAAAATATCAGAACGCAGTCCGATGCTGAACCAAGAAGTGTTTTGTTTAAAAGTTGCCGCAGTTTCCTGAGTAGGATCAAAATTTCGATAAATAAAACTTCCAAATAATTTTAAGTTGGTCATTGGATTTATTAGATAACCTCCCTGAACATCTGCAATGAAAACGCTTGTCTTATTTCCTTGTCCTATTTTTACACCTGTATTATATGGTCGGTTTTCTTCGTAACTTTTATAAATATTCCCTCCATAATTATACGAATCTTGTGCTGTATCAAAATCCAAACCTCTAGTTCCCACAGTAAGCTTCGCGTCTGCAAACAAACGCCCTTTGTGGTAGCGAGCAATTGCAATAAGTTCTTTAAAGTTACCGCCCCACTGGTGCCCAACACTTTGGTTGTTGTGTCCGTAATTTGTAATAACGGCGCTATGCGAATACACATAAGGACGCACGCTATTTAATTCGACCTGCAATAACAAATCTTTTACATTAAAGGCATTGAAGTATTTTGCTCCCAGCTGAAAACCGAATTTATTCTTCCAGCTTTTATTTCCGGCACCCACATCAGAAACAGAGAACTCGTCAATCAAAAATTGGGTATAAAGATTAATACTGTTATTCCATTTATATTTTCCTGTTAGGCCCAAAAGCGCATTTCCGCTTTTAGACGAAGAACCAAATTCAACAGCACGATAAAATATAATTGGGTTTACAAAATTAACATCAAACCCTCTATTATTTGAATTGCTCCAAACTACAGACTCAAAAAAACCTAAATTCAGTCTGTTTGATACGTTCCAACTTAAATAGTGGTTTGCCATAAATTTGGTGGCATATGTTCTTTCTTCTGTAACATCGGCACGCACATCTTTTAGCCACATATAAGTATTGGTATATTTTATTTTCCAAAACTTCGTATTAAGCTTAAAATATGGATATGGACTTGCACCGTCTCCTTCTAAAAGAGAACGATAACCATCACCAATAAAATTTCGTCCATAACCCAACTGCAAATCAAAAATTTTGCTTGGCGTAAAAGTGATATTTGCATCTGCTAAAGGAAAATCGTATGCATCGGTTTTAAATCTTTTTGCAATTCCGATTCCTGGAACAATCGCAGGATTTCCTCCAGAAGGCCTTATCGATTCTGCATAGTCATTAAAATACCCCGCAAATCTTCCCTGGCTTTCAAAAAAAGTAGTCGCAAAATTAATCTGTTTTCCTAATCCTCCTCTAAAGTTCAAAGCTCGTGTATTCACGTAAGTGTAAGAAGCGTCAAGATCCGAAGCTTTACCCATCTGCAAGTCCACAATCGGATTTAGAGAAAGCCAATAATCTTCTCCCTGAATCTGCACCATGTTCTCGTTCCACCATTTTCTGCCAAGCCAGCTCGAAACATTTTTCTGCAAAGACTGATTTACAGCTTTCAGATTATAATATTTAGAAACTTCGGCATAAGTATAAGGTTTTGAAGCCGTATGATTGTTGCTTCCAACTTGATTCATTGCACCGTCAAACTGCGCATAATAACTGTGCGAAAAAGGAATATTTAAATGACTTTCAAATTCCGGATTATTGTATTTCTTATAGACAAGACTATCCAATTCTGTCATTGGCTTCTCAAGTGGTTTTAATATTTGAGAAGCTGCCAACGCTTCTTCTGCAAGCTGTTGAGAGCTTTTTAAAGGAATATCGATAGAAATAGTATATTTTGAATACGTTGGTCTCCCATTATAAGTAGAAGGTTTTATTTTTGGAAAACCATCAAAAACGCGTTTCGCTTCATTAGACAATTCATCATTTACCGCCGAAACATAAATTACCTTAAACTCTCCTTCTGCATTTACCTCAAAAAGAACTTGAACAACTCCTTTATAATTGTTTTGTTTTAGGTTTTCGGGAACCTGAAAATTAGCAAACACAAAATCCTGCACTTCTGTATAGAAACATTTCTGAAGATCTTTTGCCTGAAGGTTTTCGCATTTTGGAAAAACAGGGAACATTTCTGAAGTAAAACCAGGTTGAATTGACGAATTACTGTTTTCCTGCGAAAATGCAATTAAGAACGAAAAAGTAAAAACAAACGATAAAAAAAACTTATTCACTTAAAATGGGGTATTTATTTAATATTGATTTGAGGAAATTTCTCCATCTGCAATTGCTTTTGCTGCCGAAGTTCCGATGCGTTTAACACCTAAACGAATCATTTCTGTCGCATCTTCATAAGAACGAACACCTCCCGCCGCTTTTATTGGCAAAGGAGAGGCATTTTCTAGCATCATGATTATGACCGGAAAAGTGGCTCCGTTTGGAAGATTATTTTCTGTATTATAAAAACCTGTTGATGATTTAACAAAAACCGACTCGTAAGCGTCTTCATCAAAATGCGAAACAACTACATTTTTTATTAATGCCGAGAGTTGTATGATTTCTTTATTGGTCAAAGCTGCAGTTTCAATAATCCATTTAACGGTTTTATTACTGGCCAGACCAATCTGCGTTCCGATTAAAATCTCTTGCTTAATCAACTCGGAGTCACCATTTTTAAAGGCTTCGTAATTGCATACAAAATCCAAATCGTCGGCACCGTTTTCTATAGCTTCACTGGCTTCCTTAATTTTGATTTCTAAAGCAGCATCTCCTTTCGGAAAATCAATAACAGTTCCAACCAATAATGGAGAACCGGCTTTTAAAATCATTTCTTTGGCCATCGAAACATATTCTGAGCGAATCATAACAAGCTTAAAACCTTCCTGAATCGCCTCGGCAATCGAATTTTCTACCACAATACGATTTTCTGCTTCCGAAAGACCAGCTTGAGAGGCAGTTTTTAAATATGTAGAATCCAGATATTGCTTTACATTCATGGTTTTAATCTGCTTGCAAAATTTTGACAAAAATACATTTAAAATTCAGAAAAACACACACTTACTAGAACTTGATTTTCTTGTAATAAAAAACCCACCGAAGTGGGATTTATTATATTCTATCGATCTGCTTTTTGAATGCAATAGCAGAAAAAACTGCCATTATCGCACCCAGTGCATTTGCCAGTATATCTCCGACATCTGATGCCCGCGTTAAGGTGAAAATACCTTGCAGGATTTCGATTGTTATTCCGAAGAAAACAGAAAAAATAAACGAAATAAAATAGGCTTTATAATCGTCTGCTTCTTTTCCTTTAAGTTCTTTTTTGAAAAATAAAATCCACGAAATAGTAAATCCGAAATGAAAACAGAAATGTACAATTTTGTCAATGCTGGGAAAGTTTACCGCAGGAATATTACTCGAATCTGTAAGACAAAAATAAGTAATGATTCCTGAGCAGATAATTGCCCAGATTAATAACAATTGTTTAGGCACCGATTAGTTCTTTATAAGCTTGGTCAGACAATAATGTTTCTATTTCTGAAGCATCTGAAATCTTAACTTTGATCATCCATCCTGCTCCGTAAGGATCAGAATTTACAGTTTCAGGTGCACTTTCCAGCCCTTCATTGAATTCGATAATTTCACCAGATAATGGTAAGAACAAATCAGAAACTGTTTTTACAGCCTCTACCGTACCAAAAACCTCATCTTTTGCAAGTGTTTGATCTAAAGTTTCTACTTCAACATACACGATATCACCTAACTCTTTTTGTGCAAAATGAGTAATTCCTACAGTTGCAATGTCTCCATCGATGCTAACCCATTCGTGATCTTTTGTGTACTTTAAATTTGCTGGTATACTCATAATAATAGTATGTTTGAAAATTGATTATTTAAATTTTATGTCACAAATGTAACAATCTTATAATAAATTTCGGTTTAGAAACTAAAATTTAATTTCCGAAATTATAACGTAGCGTGAAGCCAGATCTGATATTCGTCAACGGAAAAGAAGTCGAAATAACTGCTTTTGAAAACGAATGATCGTAATAAAATATTGCGGTAAGATTTTTACTGAAAGAATAATCTGCAGTCACTTTTAAGGCCCAGATATTCTGTCCCGCTGCTAGTTGATTATTATCATAATCTAAATAACGAACCAGAGTTTCATTATTTCTAAATGAAAAATCTGCTTTGATATTAATGTCGCTCTTTATTATTCCCGTTGGATTATCTGCCAGTCTCGATGAGAAAATAACATCTTTAAATCGATATCCTAAACCTATCACATATTCCATTCCTTTTACCTCTGTAAGCAGATTATTGTCAAAACTCATAGATAAAGCACGATCTTTTTTAATTTCTGTC
The DNA here is from genome assembly GCF_042431625.1 of Flavobacterium procerum. Lineage (NCBI taxonomy): Bacteria > Pseudomonadati > Bacteroidota > Flavobacteriia > Flavobacteriales > Flavobacteriaceae > Flavobacterium > Flavobacterium procerum. The sequence continues at coordinate 455,702 of NZ_JBHLYW010000008.1, forward strand.
AACAATCGAAGCGAACTTTTCAGCTCAAAATCAACACGAATAAGCGGACTAAACTGTTCTACCAAATTGACATTTGACATAACCGTTTTATTGTAGAAATTAGTATTTACATCCTGTCCGTTTGGTTTTTCAAAATAATCAAAATTAGATCTAAACTGATTAATAGTATATGAAGCTCTGTAATTATGCTGCAAAGAAAAACGTTTAAACTTATCTTTAAAGTATTTGTAACGCATCAAACCATTATACTTAACTGTCCAGTTTGGAATCGGAAAACTTCTAAAAATATCTGTTGACGAACTCGAAGCATTTGAACCTGTATAAGCCGCCAAAAACGAAGGCAATAAAACAGCTTGATTGCTTTTTGTAAATCCTATTGGATAGCCAACATTAGAAGCATATATCTTATAGTTCGGATCTGTATCTGCCGGAATAGGATTATCTGCATCTCCATATCTCGGGATTGGCCCTCCTCCATAATGTGCTTCAGCCAGACGGTTTGCAATAACTAGACGATTACTTCTAAAATCATCAAAAGCTGCAGATTCTGTCTCAGTACTGGTTGAAAAAGCTGTTTTAATCATTACAGTTGAAATAGAAAACATTCCATAAGTATAAGGAGATAAGGGTGTATAATCTAACACTCCTTGTGCATTTTCAATAACACTATACTGCTCAGAGGTATTGTCTGAATAAGCGCGGTCCATTGCCAAATCTATTTTCAAATCTGGGAACAAATCTACATTGGCAGTAATCTTTAAAAGCTTGTTACTTACTTGTGTAAAGTTTTGATTGAAATCCTGATAATCTGTAAGCCATCCATTTTTTGCTGCTTCATAACGAACATCATCTTGGCTTCCGAAAATAAATCCTAAACTTGGCTTAGAAGTCCCGAAGAAACCTACACCTGGAGTATAACCTGGCAATACCGTTCCGCTGTTTTTGGTATAATTCACCTGAACGTTTTTAAGACTGGTCAATACACCGATTAAGCCGTCATAAAACGGACTATTACTTACCGTTGGTTTAGCGTTGTTAACCACTTTTTCTCCCGGTTTAGGCGCTGCAACAGGTTTAGTTTTTGCTGTTTTTTTTGCTCCAGGCACCAACCCTAAATATTTATACAGCGTATTCATATTCAAAGTCGTGGTAAACGTATTTGAATTAGCGTTCTGAATCGTATTTCCTAAATTCCAAACTTGTCCGTTTTCTTCAAACTCAGAAAAAGCTGTCGAAGCTCTCTGCCAGTTGTAATCTGCCGTATAAGAATAACTAGCTTTTACGAAACCGAAAATCGGAATTTTATTTATCGGAATATCATAATTCAAAACCAATTGCTGTGTATGCTGATTTGGAGTACCAATATCAAAATAGTCATCCCAGATATTAAAATTCTCTTTTGGAGTATTGTCATCATTCAGGAAATTTCTAACAATATTGTTCGATGCAGCCGTATAATTCAGTTTTAAAGATTTTGTCAAATTAAATCCAAAGCCATATTGATAATTGAAAGCAAAATTTCTTCTGTAGAGCGGGTCAATTTCAAGCCCTGGTACATCTTCCACCTGTCTATATTGCTGGCGGTTGCTTTGTCTTAAAATATTTGAATTGAACGAAATATTAGAAGGCAGATAGTTGAAATTAAAGTCGCTCAAAATTTTCCAATATTCGCTTGCCTTCATGAATTTCGTCTTTTTAAAAGGCGCTACTTCTTTCGGCTGGAAAGTATAAGCATAGTTTACAGCAGTATTAGACTGTTCGTCTTCATAATCTTCAACTTCATAATCGTGTCTTTCAACTTGATTGTATGATTGCGAAAAAGTAAAGTTCTCTACATCATAAATATGAGGTTTCTGCTCAGGTGCACGGTCTTTTCTAACACCGATAAAATTAATGCTTTTACGCTTTGTATAATCTATCGCACGAGTTCTGATGTTTTCTTTCTCTCTTTCGTTTGTAGTTTCTCTTAACAACTGATCCAGTTTTATATCTTGATTAAAAGGATCGTATTCTGGAGTAATCACTTCTTCGCCGATTGCGTAGTTAAAAGGCAGATTGATACCCCATTTTACAGGCATCAATTTTCCAAGATTAAGGTTGGTTACAATATTGTATTGCTGAATATCTTCACGATCTCTTTCATTGGCTCCCTGCTCCAACGAACCAAATCCGATTGTACTCTTTTTACCTGAAGCCGAAAGTGTTGCAAAATCAGCCATATTGGTGTCAATATTCAATAAAGCGGCCATACCTCCTTTATTTTCCATATCAGAAAGACGGAGCTCGTTAAACCAAACTTCACCTTTAATATCTTTATGATCTGCTGCACTTTTTACGCCGACCATTAAATTTCGAACCAAACCAAAATTCGGATTTCCTTTAATACCCAGCCTTAGTTTACTATTACCGTCACGCATTGAAATATCGCCATCGATAGTTGTGTCATCATCTGGATAATATACTCCATTTACATCACGCAGATTCGAATTGATATCGATACTCATAGCCTTGATTTTCATTCTTGTCAATAAATCCAAAGCCAAATCAATATTGTTATCGTCCATCCAGACCTGATTTGCATTAATGGTACACGACCCTCCAGTTCTGGTTACTTTTAAAGGAATTTCGACTTGATAGAAGTTTTGTGTAAAATCATTACCAAAACGAATAAATCCGATCATTTCATCATCTGCCAATGTATTTTCATTTGGAAGTGATTCTGCGTGAAGGAACATTTTCAGTTTTTTGTACTGACGCATATCAACACTTACATTTTTAAATACAGCTCTTGAATCCTGATACTGCAAACCTGCGCCACCAACACGAAGCGCCAAAGATTGCTCGTTCTGGTTGATAATAGTATTGTTGTTATAAAGTTGTTCTCGCTGTACTCCCGGAGGCATAACATAATTTACAGGACATTTTGTACCGTTTTCCTGAATGTTTACTGCCGCCACATCAAATTCTACTCCATCATCATCAGGATTGGTGTCGTTTGCATCTAATGTTCCTGTATATCTTCTCCATTCTCCACGAACCAAATCTAAAGCTCCAAAACGAACTGTTACCTGATCATTGAAACCAGTCATGAACATACGCATGAAACGAATCGATCTGAAATCGGTTATATTACCAATCGTATTTTGTGGCTGTGAAACCGGAATCTTAAATTGAATCCATCTTGCATTTGTAGTCGATCCGTTTGGAAGATCTACGTTGCTGACTTCTCTAATATCCGTAATATAGTTTTCCCCAACCTGCATTCCTGGTTTTACATCAATGCTGTATTCGTAATAAGCATTAATTGTACTCATTGTATTGTCACGATTGATATCCTCTACATCAGGAAGCGTAGTCGAACCACGATTAGGATCATCAACACTTACAGCTGAATTGCCTTCAACTCCATTGTATTTTTTATAACGGTTTAAAACATTTCCGTCTGTATTCAAATAATAAGTATAATCGTCTGCTGCTGGATCGGCCTCACTTGCATAATTGGTATAAACGGTTCCTTCTTTTGAATTTGGAAGTCCATCTAAACCGACATCTTGATTTTTACGGTTTTCTGCATTCGTATCAAAAGCATAAATAAGCGATTGAGAAGCTGGAACATCTCCCCAAATCGGCTGTGGATTTACCATTATCTGATCTGGCCCTAAACCATTTTCGTACTGCTTTCTTCCGTCTTTTAAAACGTCTTCTGATACCTCTCCTAAATTGAAATAAATTTTACCAGTATTGTTTGTGGGTGCCTGACCATTTCCAACATACGGGTCAAGTACCCAAAATTGGATGTATTCAACATTTCCTTGTTCAAAATTGGTCGAATTTAAAGCACGCATGATTCCCCCGAAATTAGTCGCAGGATTGCTTGTCCCGAAGGTCGGATTGTTGTTATAAGGACCTCTGTCTGAAGGATAATAAGTAAGATCTAAGGTATTAATGACCTGAATTTGCCCTTGAGCAATATCTGTATTTGGATAAAGTTCACGACTGTAAACTCTTCGGGTACTGTTTAACGATAAATCATCGTTTGAAATTCCAGAAGGTTTAGATGAATAAAAAACAGGATCGATAGTGTACCAAGCTAGTTTTGCACGTTTATAACCGTACTCTAAAGTATTGGAATTAGCATTAAACGTATTATCGTTTATTGAATTTATAAATGGCGTAGATGCCAGACTCCAAGCATAAGCTGACCTCATGTCAATTGTAGTCTGAGAACCTTCAAAGTCGTCTACATAAATAGTAGCTTCTCCTTCAAAATCACTTGCTTTTGGAGCATCGGGTTTCAAGAAAGCGACTTCACCTCTAATAGAAAGGTTTGAAGGAACATCTGTATCAATATTTGGTAATTTATTCGCTAATCTGGTTAAAAATGGAACTTCTGTAGAATAGTTTCCGTTAAATCCAAAAATGGTATTATTTACAGATTCCTGTCCATAACTTGATTTTTGAGTAAAAGGACGTTCTGTCATTTTTAGATACGTTCCTCCTATTACAAATTTATCCGAAATTTTATGCTCAACATTTACCCCCATAAATCTTCTGGTCTGCTGGCCGAAAATAGAATTATTTTCTAACGAAACCTCAATCGGAGTATTTGAAGCTTGAAGCGAAGGATCTAAAATCTGAACCCTTCCCAATTGATAATCTACGCTATAATCGATTCCTTCAACCAGTCTTCGCCCTGCAGCCATAACTACAACAGATCCCTGGGGAACGTTGAAGGCTCCAATCGGAATACCATTGCTTCCCGAAGATTTGTATTTTCCTCTTAATAAAAACTTATTTTTATCACTGTCCTGCAAAGCTCCTGCCTGTGTGTTTCGGTACATATTCCTGAACACATATTTTCGCTGATTTGGGTTATAAGTAGTCGGGTCATTATAACTTTCTCCGTTGCCATTATTTAGTTTTCTAAATAAAAGTTCTCCAAAAGGTTCTTTTGTTGTAAAAATAATTCGGGCATTCTGAACGTCTACCGTAACTCCGGGAACGTAATCAAAAAAACCATCTCCGCCTGTCTGCGGATCATTATTATAATTTAAACGATCTAGATTGAATACATTCAATAATGGCGTCTCATCTACCTTGTTTTGTGGAGCTGGATTTGCTGGAAACGGACTTCCAGTTACTGGCGAAATGTAATTTATTGGAGAAGGATCTGTATAAAGGATATTCAACCTGAAATCTTCCTGTTTGATTTGATAAGCCTGCGGAATCTGATAAACGTTTTTCATCATCAAATTCCAAACCGGATTCTGAACGTTTGTCAAATTACTCTTAAGCATTTTCAAAACCAAACTTTGTGTAATAATTGCTTGGTTGGCATTGTTGTTTCCTGTTACAACTGTTGCATCAACACCGTCACTTCCAAATTCTCCTACCTGATAAACTTTGTCTCCTACCGTATATTCAAAAGCAACAGCCAAAATTTCATCATTTGCTAGACGCTGCTGTAACGAAATATACCCCAATTGCGAATTGAATGTGTATTCAGTCGTTGTTAGTTTTCTTGCATTTTCAAGTACAGAATAATCTCTTGCCTCGCTGACATTTGTATTGTTGAATCCAGACTTTGCAGTAACAATTTCTCTAATATTAGAATTTAAGAAAGATCCCGCTTGACCTATTGTTTCTGGATTGTATTTATTATTCCCGTTGTCTGTTGGAGAATCTATAGCCTGACCGTTAAAAAAACCTGCTGTCGAGCTGATAACCACCAATTCATCATCAGGAACATTAGTAAGTTGCCCTTCTCCCAAATCCTGAAGCGCAATAATATTTCTTAAGTTATTATTATTTACCGCAACTCTATTTTGCTTGTTTGTAACCCAAACTTCCAGACGTGTAATCTGCACACGGCTTTTTATTAAAGGATAATTTTCTAACGAACCATCGTAGCGATCTCTAAAATATTGAGATAAGAAGAAATGCCGATCGTTATCATAATCTAAAGCAAAGAGATCAAAATTCTGAACTGTTCCCCCACCTTCTGCGACTATGCTTTTGGTTTGTGACTTCTGTTCTGAGAATACACCTGTTACAGTAGTTCGCCCAAACTGGAGCTGTGTTTTAACCCCAAAAAGGCTTTGTGCGCCACGAATCAAAGTACTGTTTAATGGCATGCTCACGTTACCTACCTCAACTTTCTGAATAATATCATCTTCTGAAGGCGTATAGGCTAATTTGAATAAATTCTGAAAAGCAAAAGTAGACTGAGTATCGTAATTGGCATTTACTTCCAATCGCGTACCTACTTTTCCCATAAGGCTCATACTGATTCTCTGATCGAAGTCAAAAGTAAGACTCGATCTGTTTCGAGGTGAAAAAGCCGGATTATCCTGCTTTGTATAACGCAGACCCAAGTCCATTTCTACTGATCCTGTGGGTTTTACATCAATTGTATTGCTTCCAAAAATACTTTCGAAAAGACTGGAATTAATATAATATCTCGGCAGCAAATCTTTCTTTGCAGCTTCGCTTCCTTGTTTTTTTCCTGCTATCGCATCAGCTTTTTTTCTAAAATAATCTCTTCTAGATTCTTTCAGAACCAAATCTTCGTATTCTTTTGGAGTTAAGATTAATGGATAATCTGCATTAAAACCATCAACGGTACTAGAATAAATATAACGATCTGTTATCGGATCGTACCTGTAAGCTTTAACTACGCTTGGAGGATCTTGAATATCAATTTTCCCTACAGAAAACTGAGTTTTAGTTGTATCTTGAGCTGCGGGTGTGACCTGCGCATGCAAAAAATTACCGCAGAATAAAACCAGCAACAAAATACAAATTTTACGCATAGAATTCTTTAATATAAAATGATTTTACAAGCTCTTTAAAGCTTTTTTGATAATGGTTTCGACAGTAGCTTCTGGATCTTCCCTAACAATCCTTTCTACCACTTTTTCAGAAGCTTTACGCACAAATCCTAGAACTTCTAGAGCAGATAACGCTTCATCTTTATTTCTATTGTTCTGAACTGCTAAAACTTCGTCTAAATCGTATAATTTAACAACTTTCTCTTTCAAGTCCAGAATTACTCTTTGTGCAGTTTTGTTTCCAATCCCTTTAATAGACTGAATAACAGCCACATCTCCAGAAGCAATTGCATTTATAATTTGCTTTGGTTCTATTGATGAAAGCATTGTTCTGGCAATACCTGCTCCAATTCCTGAAACTGATAACAACATCCTGAAAATTTCACGTTCTGATTTTTCAGCAAAACCATACAAAGTATGCGCATCTTCTTTTATCTGAAGATGCGTATACAATTTTATGTAATCAGAATTTGGAATTAATGAAAAAGTATGCAGTGATATATTCACTTGATAGCCTACACCTCCACAATCAATTACAACTTCTGTTGGATTTTTCTCAACTAACTTTCCCTGCAAATGCGCTATCATAAGTATAATTTATCAGTTCCAAATATAACAAAAATGTAATAATATTAGTTCAATATTATCAATCGTCGAAGATTGATTTATTGGACTTGTTTATTTTTCTTATTCTCTTTTTCCTGAGCATCAATAACTGCAATAGCTGCCATATTAACCATCTCCTCTACACTTGCTCCCAACTGGACAATGTGAACAGGTTTGCTCATTCCCATCATGATAGGTCCAATAGAATTCACTTTATACAACTCTTTAAGCAATTTATAAGTAATATTTGCCGCTTCTAAATTTGAAAATATCAAAGTGTTTACCTTCTTTCCTGCTAATTTAGAAAATGGGAATTTTTCTTGAAGCATTTCTGAATTTAAAGCAAAATCTGCCTGAATCTCACCATCTACGACCATCTCTGGATGATTTTTATGTAAATATGCTACTGCTTCTCTTACTTTTGTTGCGTTTTGATGTGTCGATGATCCAAAATTTGAATACGAAACCATAGCAATTACAGGTTCGATTCCGAACATTTTCGCTGTTTTTGCCGTCATAAGCGCAATATTCACTAAATCTTCTGAAGATGGATTAATATTTATTGCCGTATCAGACAAAAACATAGGTCCGCGTGAAGTAAGCATCATGTTTGCAGTTGCAACAAGTGAAGCTCCAGATGCTTTAGGAATCAGTTGAAGCATTGGTTTTACAACACTTGGATAACTTCTTGAATGACCTGTTACCAAAGCATCTGCTTCTCCTTCGTTTACCATCATGGCTGCAAAGTAATTTCTTTCGCGCATGAACTTTTCTGCATCAAGCTTAGAAACTCCTCTGCGTCCTCTTGATTCCCAGAATGACTGAGCAAAACGATTACGTCTTGCTTCTTCCTCATTTGTTTTCGGGTCAATTATCTCAAGATCAGCATCAAATCCTAATTCTTTTTTTAATTCTAAAATAGTTTCTTTATTTCCTAATAAAATTGGGAAACCTATTCCGTCTTCATAAACAATCTGAGCCGCTTTTAAAACATTCAGTTGGTCAGCTTCAGCAAAAACAATTTTTTTAGGATCTAATTTAGCACGGTTTGTAATCAAACGCACCATTTTATTATCATTACCCATACGCTCACGAAGTGCATCCTCATAGGCTGCCCAATCGGTGATAGGATTTTTTGCTACTCCAGATTCCATTGCCGCTTTTGCAACTGCAGGCGCTACAACGGTAATCAATCGAGGGTCAAACGGTTTTGGAATGATATATTCTTGTCCGAAACCAAGTTTTGTTGCCCCATAAGCTACGTTAACCTGCTCAGGAACTGGTTCTTTTGCTAAAACAGCCAATGCTTTTACAGCAGCCATTTTCATTTCTTCATTAATTTTTCTAGCACGAACATCTAATGCTCCTCTAAAAATATAAGGGAAACCAAGAACATTATTTACCTGATTAGGAAAATCTGAACGTCCCGTAGCCATAATAACATCTTTACGGGTCTCAACAGCAAGATTATAATCGATTTCCGGATTTGGATTTGCCATTGCAAAAACAATCGGGCTTTTTGCCATAGAAAGCAACATTTCTGGAGATAAAATATTTCCTGAAGACAATCCGATGAAAACGTCAGCTCCTTTTACAGCTTCTGCCAATTCGATTTTTTCGCCTTCAATTGCATATTTCAACTGTAAGTCTGATAGTGCAGGATTATCTTTTGTTAAAAGTCCTTTACTGTTATACATCAAAATATTTTCGACTTTTACTCCCAAAGAAACATATAAATCTGTACAGGCAATGGCAGCAGATCCTGCTCCTGAAACTACCATTTTTACATCTTCTGCTTTTTTTCCTGCCAATTCAAGGGCATTGATTAATGCTGCCGAAGAAATAATTGCTGTTCCGTGCTGATCATCATGCATTACCGGAATATCAAGCTCTTCTATAAGTCTTCTTTCTATTTCGAAAGATTCAGGTGCTTTGATATCTTCAAGATTGATTCCTCCAAAAGTCGGAGCAATATTTTTAACTGTCTGAATAAATTCTTCAACATTTTTTGTGTCTACTTCGATATCAAAAACGTCGATATCAGAGAATATTTTAAATAATAGACCTTTTCCTTCCATTACAGGTTTTCCTGCTTCTGGACCAATATCTCCAAGACCTAAAACGGCTGTACCGTTTGATATTACGGCAACTAAATTACCTTTTGCTGTATATTTATAAACGTCTTCAATGTTTTCTGCAATTGCTAAACATGGTTCTGCAACTCCCGGCGAATAAGCCAGCGATAAGTCTCTCTGAGTTGCATATTTTTTTGTTGGAACTACCTGAATTTTTCCTGGAGTCGGCTCTGCGTGGTACAACAATGCCTCTCTTTTTTTACTCTCTTTGTTCATTATTTTAGCTTTTATTCTAGCTTACAAAGATATAAGTCTTGGTTTAAAATGGCATCGTTTTACGATTTTCTTTTCTTAAAATTATTTTTAAAACATCGCAAAAAAATAGTCCAGACAATCTGAACTATTTATAATAATGTATTTTTTGAGTTTTCTTATTGAGAAATATAAGAGTTTAAATGATTTATAGTGTCTTTTTGGGATTCTATAATTGCTTTAACCACATCGCTGATTGAAATAATTCCAACCACGATTTCATTGTCAATAACTGGCAAATGTCTTATTCTGTTAGTGCTCATCAATTCCATGCAGGAATCTAAATTGTCTGACAAAGTTATTGTTATCACATTTTTTTCCATGATTTCATGAACAGAGGTCTCTTTAGATGATTTGTCTTTCAAAACAATTTTTCTGGCATAATCCCTTTCCGAAAGTATCCCTTTTAAATTGTTGTCGTCTATAACCAAAATCGCTCCTATGTTTTTTTCTCCCATCACTTTCAAAGCTTCGTAAACAGTATTTGTTGAAAGTATTGAATAAACATTTTTCCCTTTTGTGTTTAAAATTTGTTCTGCCGTCATATCTGAAAAATTTTGAATCCCATAAAGTTATAAAAAATTGATTACAAAGTTTGATTATTCCCTTTTTTATAACCCGCAACTAATTCATTTTAAACATCATAAAGCAAAATTTAGCTTTTTGAATTTTTCTCACAACAAAGCTGTTGTTTTTTGAAGCTTTTTTATAGAAAATGCATCGATTTTGATTTCTAGGATTTTGATTCACAAAAAAACCTCTTCTGAAATCAGAAGAGGTTCTCTATTTTTTTAGAATTGATTACAAACTCACAATAATAAATTCGCTTCGTCTGTTCTGCATATGCTCTTTTTCTGTACATGGAACTCCGTCTGCACATTTGTTTACCAATTGCGTTTCTCCGTAACCTTTGGCTGTAAGGCGATTTGGGTCTATTCCATTTTTTACCAGCCAGTCTTTCGTTGACTGCGCTCTCTTGTCTGACAAAATCTGATTGCTTGAAGCAGATGATCTACTATCGGTATGAGAACGGATATCAAGTTTTATGGTTGAATATTCCTTTAAAACTGTGACTAGTTTATTCAACTGAGGTTCAGACGTTTTTTTGATCGTAGCTTTATTAAGATCGAAGAAATTCATCGGAAGCTTAAGTACTTTTGCTAAATCTGTGCCTACTTTTATAGGTCCGATATTTATTGGTTTGGCACCTATTTTTTTAATTTCGATAGTTTTAGCGGCAATTGGCTTAAACATTTTATTCATGTTAATGACAACTGTGGTGCTTCCGTTTTCTCTCTTTAGGCTTACTTGGGCTTCTTTTATCCCGTATTCATTTTTCGAAGAACGAATTGAATATTTTCTACCACATTTTACTTTTGGAAAAATAAAATTCCCTTTTTCATCCGAAATAATAGACTGTAAAGCATTCAGCTTTTCATCAAATAAAATTAAAGAGGCGCCAGTCAGTGTTTCATTTGATTCTGCATCTACAACGGTTCCGATTATATCTTGTTCGCAGATCAACCTTCTAGTTTCTGTAAATCGATAAATATCATCAAGTCCCTGTCCGTTTTCTCTGTTTGAAGAGAAAAAGCCATTTCTGTTTTTACTGTCTATGATAAAAGCAAAATCGTCCTGTCTGCTGTTGATTGGCTCACCGACATTCTGAATTTCGTCCAGCGCTCCGTTATCTTTTATTTTCGCTACAAAAACATCTAATCCTCCTAACCCTGGGCGTCCGTCTGAAGCAAAATAAAGTTCGTTATCGCCTGAGATAAATGGGAAAGTTTCTCTTCCTTCGGTATTAATTGCATTGCCAAGGTTTTCGGGAGTTCCAAAAGTTCCGTCTGTATTTATTTTTACTTTATACAAATCAGACTGACCTAAAGTTCCTGGCATGTCTGAAGCAAAATAAAGTGTATTCTCGTCTAGACTTAATGCTGGATGTGCAGTACTGTATTGATCACTGTTGAAAGGAAGCTCTTTTACATTTCCCCATTCCCCATTAATCAATTCAGCTTTATACAATTTTAAAAGAGTCACCTTTTGATCATTTCTTCCTCTTTTTCCATTAATAAAATTATTTCGTGTAAAATACATCACACGTCCGTCTTTTGTAAAAACAGGTGTAGATTCGTTAAATTTTCTATTTTCATTTTTATGAAAAAGAATTGGCTTGCCCACACTTCCGTCAGGCATGAGAACTGCTGTATATAATTTGGAGAACGACTTATTCGTCCAACGAAAACTTGCTTTTGCGATTCCACCCGTATCTCTGGCAGAAGTAAATACAATTTTATTATCTAAAACGGTACTTCCATATTCTGAATAAGGAGAATTGATTCCGGCATCGGCAATTTGAAAACGTCCTGAATTAAGTTTAATTTCATCTAAATAATTCTTATCATTTTGAATTAAGGACGCTCTTTTTTCTGATGCCGCTTTTTGATTGAATTTTTCTAAAATTTCATTAGCCTTACTGTAATTTCCAGCAGATTTTAGAGATTGCGCATATCGGTACAAGGTTTCCGAATCCTGATTTTCATTGATTTTAAATAATTCTTCGTACCATTTTAAGGCATTATAAAAATCACCAATAAAATAATACGAATTGGCAAGTCTTTGAACTGGTTTTTCGTCTTTTTCGTTTTTACTCAACAAAGCTTCATATGCTTTTATGGCATCTGCATACGCATAATCGTCGTACTTTTTATCAGCCGATTTTAACCCCAAACTCGAAAAAGCATTTTGGGCATTCAGGACATGAAAAATACTGGAAAATAAAAAAAACAGAGTAACTATTTTGATTTTCATAGCTTATTGAATTAAAAAAATCTTGGGGAAATCATTTTATTGTATTTATTTAAGAACTCAAATCTCAGGAAAATCTCGTGTGAACCCGAATTGTATTTTCGTAGCTGAGTTGTTTCGTGATCGTAACCATAACCTAAATACAATCCGTTTGTAATCTGGAATCCAGCCATGGCACTTACAGAAGCACTCCATCGGTAAGCCACACCTAGAACAAATTTGTCGTTAAACATAAAATTTCCTGAAACATCGACCTGCAGAGGTGCTCCTTCTACCATTTTAGTCATCAAAGCAGGTTTAAATTTAACGTATTGCAAACGGTCTAAATTGAATACATATCCTGCGATTAAATAATAGTTGATTTTTTCTTTGAAAATCGCAGTATCATCATTGTTGTAACGATTGGTTTCTATAAAATTAGGAACCGACAAACCTACATAAGCACGATCAGAATGCCAGTAAACTCCTGCTCCGATATTTGGCGTAATTATATTATCCAAGTTTTGAAACTGTGGATCATCCTGATTCTCGAAACTTAACTTATTGACATCAAGATTGAACATATTTGCTGTTGCCTTAATACCAAAAGACAAATCAAAACTTTCTGAAGTAGGAATGGTGTAGGAGAAATCTGCCGACAAAGTATTTTCGTTTGTTGGTCCTATTTTATCATTTACCAAAGAAACTCCTAATCCTAATCTGTTATTATTAAGAGGAGTATTTAAAGAAAATGTACTAGTTTCGGGCGCGCCGTCAAGGCCTACCCATTGTGTACGATACAACCCGAAGACACTCAAAGCCCCCCTTGAACCCGCATATGCAGGATTGATTTCGATTGTATTATACATATATTGTGTAAACTGAGCATCTTGCTGCGCTTTACACAAAACCGAAAAAAACATAAAAACTAAAACTAATTTTTTCATTTTAAAAGCTTTATAAGCGGTTCAGTCAAAAAAACCGAACCGCATATTATTTTTATTTATTAATGTATAAGTAACCTGATTCTTCATGCGGTTTTGAGCTGCTGTCTTTATATTTCAAAATATAAAAATAGGTTCCGACTGGCAGACCGTCTGTTTGTTTTATCGTAGTTCTTCCTTCAGAAAATCCTACGAAGACACGGTCTTCATTGTTGTAACGATCCATGCTAAAGACTAAAACTCCCCAACGGTTGTAAATTTCAACCGTATTTTCCGGATAACATTCGATACCCTGAATATAGAATCTTGCATTTTTAGCATCCCCATTTGGAGAGAAAGCGTTAAATACTTTGATTACACAACCATTTAATTCTAGAACAGTTGGTTTATCTCCGTTTACGCTCGCATCATCTGACAAATCTTCAACAATTACTCCTCTAGCACTACTTCCAGACACACTTGCTTGATTGCTTATGCTTCCGCGGTTAATATCTTCTTGGGTTATTTTATAAACCGCAGTGAAATTAGATTCGTTAGATTCGTTCACATCCAAATCAATTGCATTCCCAGTTACTACAACACCTGTTAACGGATCTTTTAATGTAATTCCTTTTAACGGAACATTTCCTGTATTCGTTACTGTAAATTTGTACGTAATAGTTTCTCCGGCATTGGCATAACCGCTCGCATTTTCATCATTAAACACTGCTTTCTTTATTACAGCAATTGCAGGCTCTTCAACAAAAACATTTAATACTGCCGTTGCACAGTTTAATGAATTTACTTTATCGCACACCTGGTACGTAAGCGTATAATTTCCTCCAGGAGTATTTGGTTTAACATTTACAGTTCCATCTGTATTCCATTCAAAATAGGAATTTGGCGTCAAGGTTGAAACTGTAACATTGGCAGGGTTTATTGGCTGTCCGTTGATTAAATCATTATGTAAAACATTTATAAATTCAAGCGCACCATTAATTCCATCAACACTTATGTTAGTGTCGTCAACCAAAGTAATCTGGTTTGGTTTTGAAGGCCCATCGCTAGTCATAACTACAACCCTAACTATTGCTTGTGTACAATTTGAAGCATTCAGCTTCTCGCAGATTGTATATGTCAATTCGTAAGTACCTGCTGGAGGATTCGCCCCAAGCGTAATGGTTCCGTCTGAATTCAACGTCAGGTATCCTTTCGGATCAGGAGTCGAAACAGTCAGCGTCACATCTGAAGGAACCAGCGGAAGACCATTTTTGGTGTCATTGTCGAATACATTCACGCCAAGAGTCTGCGGAAGGTTTGTTCCGATTACCGACGGAATCGTGTCTGTATTGGCTACAAGATTTCCGGCGCTTACCTGCACCACAGAAACCACTGCATCGCAATTTGATGGATTGGTGATTTCGCAGATGCTGTACTCCACATTATAGTTTCCTGACGGAGTGTTCGGTGCAACCGTAACCGTTCCGTCTGCGTTAAGCGTCAATCCTGTCGGAACACTTATCGGAGTCAATTTGACCTGTCCTGCGGAAGTTCCGATTACGACCGGATTTCCGTTCAAGGTGTCGTTTGCTGTTAATGAAGCGGTCGTGCCTCCAGTATTTCCGTTGATTGAAGCGGTCGTTTCGGTTACTGCGTCGATTACCGGAGTTCCCACTGTTACAGTCACAGTATTCGAACTGCAATTTGAAGTATTCAGCTTCTCGCAGATTGTGTATGTCAATTCATAAGTTCCTGTTGGAGGATTCGCTCCAAGCGTGATGGTTCCGTCCGAATTCAACGTCAGGTATCCTTTCGGATCAGGAGTCGAAACAGTCAGCGTCACATCTGAAGGAACCAGCGGAAGACCGTTTTTGGTGTCATTGTCGAATACATTCACGCCAAGAGTCTGCGGAAGGCTTGTTCCGATTACCGACGGAATCGTGTCTGTATTGGCTACAAGATTTCCGGCGCTGACCTGCACCACAGAAACCACTGCATCGCAGTTCGTCGGGTTGGTGATTTCGCAGATGCTGTATTCCAAATTATAGTTTCCTGACGGAGTGTTCGGTGCAACCGCAACCGTTCCGTCTGCGTTAAGCTTCAATCCTGTCGGAACAGTGATTTCGGTCAGTTTTACTTGCCCTGCAGAAGTCCCGATTACGACCGGATTTCCGTTCAAGGTATCGTTTGCTGTTAATGAAGCAGTCGTACCTCCTACATTCCCATTGATTGATGTTGTAGTTTCTGTGACTGCGTCGATGACCGGAGTTCCTACTGTTATAACTGAAATCACTGCATCACAGTTCGTCGGGTTGGTGATTTCGCAGATGCTGTATTCCACATTATAGTTTCCTGACGGAGTGTTCGGTGCAACCGCAACCGTTCCGTCTGCGTTAAGTGTCAATCCTGTCGGAACCGTGATTCCGGTCAGTTTTACTTGCCCTGCAGAAGTCCCGATTACGGCCGGATTTCCGTTCAAGGTATCATTTGCTGTTAATGAAGCGGTCGTGCCTCCTACATTTCCATTGATTGAAGCGGTCGTTTCGGTTACTGCGTCGATTACCGAAGTTCCCACTGTTACAATCACAGTATTCGAACTGCAATTTGAAGTATTCAGCTTCTCGCAGATCGTGTATGTCAATTCGTAAGTCCCTGTTGGAGGATTCGCTCCAAGCGTGATGGTTCCGTCCGAGTTCAACGTCAGGTATCCTTTCGAATCAGGAGTCGAAACAGTCAGCGTCACGTCTGAAGGAACCAGCGGAAGACCGTTTTTGGTGTCATTGTCGAATACGTTCACTACCAGAGTCTGCGGAAGGCTTGTTCCGATTACCGACGGAATCGTGTCTGTATTGGCTACAAGATTTCCGGCGCTTACCTGCACCACAGAAACCACTGTATCACAATTTGATGGATTGATGATCTCGCAGATGCTGTATTCCACATTATAGTTTCCTGACGGAGTGTTCGGTGCAACCGTAACCGTTCCGTCTGCGTTAAGCGTCAATCCTGAAGGAACCGTGATTCCGGTCAGTTTTACCTGCCCTGCAGAAGTTCCGATTACGACCGGATTTCCGTTCAAGGTATCATTTGCTGTTAATGAAGCAGTCGTACCTCCTACATTTCCATTGATTGATGTTGTAGTTTCTGTCACCGCGTCGATAACTGGCGTTCCTACTGTTACAGTCACAGTATTCGAACTGCAATTTGAAGTATTCAGCTTCTCGCAGATCGTGTATGTCAATTCATAAGTTCCTGCCGGAGGATTCGCTCCAAGCGTAATGGTTCCGTCTGAATTCAACGTCAGGTATCCTTTCGGATCAGGAGTCGAAACAGTCAGCGTCACATCTGAAGGAACCAGCGGAAGACCGTTTTTGGTGTCATTGTCGAATACGTTCACTCCCAGAGTCTGCGGAAGGTTTGTTGCAGCAACCGATGGAATCGTGTCTGTATTAGCAACAAGATTTCCTGCGCTTACTTGTATGATAGAAATCACAGTATCACAGTTCGATGGATTGGTAATCTCACATATGCTGTATTCCAGATTGTAGTTTCCTGACGGTGTGTTCGGTGCAACCGTAACCGTTCCGTCTGAGTTAAGCGTCAATCCTGTCGGAACACTTATCGGCGTCAATTTAACTTGTCCGGCAGAAGTTCCGATTACGACCGGATTTCCGTTCAAGGTATCGTTTGCCGTCAATGGTGCAGTCGTACCTCCAGTATTTCCATTGATTGAAACAGTCGTTTCAGTCACTGCGTCGATTACCGGCATTTCTACTGTTATCACAGAAACCACTGCATCACAATTTGATGGATTGGTAATCTCGCAGATGCTGTATTCTACATTATAGTTTCCTGACGGTGTGTTCGGCGCAATCATAACCGTTCCGTCTGCGTTAAATGTCAATCCTGTCGGAACACTTATCGGAGTCAATTTGACCTGTCCAGCAGAAGTCCCGATTACGACCGGATTTCCGTTCAAGGTATCATTTGCTGTTAATGCTGCAGTCGTGCCTCCAGTATTCCCGTTGATTGAAACAGTCGTTTCAGTCACTGCGTCGATGACCGGCATTTCTACTGTTATCACAGAAACCACTGCATCGCAGTTTGATGGATTGGTAATCTCGCAGATGCTGTATTCTACATTATAGTTTCCTGACGGAGTGTTCGGTGCAACCGCAACCGTTCCGTCTGCGTTCAATGTCAATCCTGTCGGAACCGTGATTCCGGTCAGTTTTACCTGACCTGCAGAAGTCCCGATTACGACCGGATTTCCGTTCAAGGTATCGTTTGCCGTCAATGGTGCAGTCGTACCTCCAGTATTTCCGTTGATTGAAGAAGTCGTTTCAGTCACTGCATCGATGACCGGAGTTCCTACTGTTATAACTGAAATCACTGCATCGCAGTTTGATGGATTGGTAATCTCGCAGATGCTGTATTCCACATTATAGTTTCCTGACGGAGTGTTCGGTGCAACCGTAACCGTTCCGTCTGCGTTAAGCGTCAATCCTGTCGGAACAGTGATTCCGGTCAGTTTTACTTGCCCTGCA